>JBAYBZ010000004.1:0-124852 GCA_041669045.1 Sulfuricurvum sp.
CCATTTTCTTGCATCGTCCAAAATCTACTATCTTTACTAATCACAACAGGAGTCGCACTATATAGCTCTGTTACAAAAAACTGCTTGATGTTTCGTTTGGTAGCACTTATGATCAAAAAGTCTGGACTGTTTATATTTTCCCTAAGCGAAATGGCTAATGAATCTATCATCTTTTCATCTAGTGATCTTATACTTAATTGCAAAGTTGCTCCAGCTTTATATACGCCATCAAGCAATTTTTCCTTGCTATAAAAACCACTAATCACATAGTGTTTGAAGCCACTTTTGCTATGAAGCTCCTCATATCCAGAGCTATTTAGGCAGAAGCTAACATACTTTGAGATCTTCTCGAAACTACCCTCAAAACTCAGATCTTTTTTGATATATGCCGTGCATGTAAGTTCAAAATAGTTCATTTTTACTCCATATTTTTTAGTCTAGGTCATTATAACTTATAATGATAGCTCTGATATAAATCAATTTTTTACTTATAGCCATTTAACCAAATGTGGTGTATTATTTCGCTAAAAAGAAGAGATCTATGGAACTACTATTTAACACAAATGTTCAGTTTTTTATCCTCGCATATCTAGCGGGTGGGATCCCCTTTGGGCTACTTCTAGCAAAGCAGTTTGCGGGGGTAGATATAAAAAGTAGTGGCTCAAAAAGCATCGGTGCTACAAATGTACTGCGAGTGGTAAAGGAGCAAGACCCCTCCCTTGCTAAAAAGCTAGCCATAGCTACAATCGCACTCGATGCACTAAAGGGTGTCGCGGTGCTTCTGGTTGCTCATCTAGCAGGAGTGAGTGAAGCAACACTATGGGGGATCGCAGTTCTTGCAGTGGTTGGTCACTGCTTTAGCCCATTTTTAGGATTTGAGGGTGGCAAAGGTGTCGCTACGGGTATCGGTGTAGTAGCGTTTATGCTCCCGCTAGAGGCGATCATCGCTCTAGTTTTTTGGGCAGCAAGTGCTAAACTACTCAAAATCTCATCACTCTCATCACTCATCGGACTTGGTGCAATGCTTGTTTCAAGCTTTCTATTGCACCCAGAGATCCCTCACGCACCGCTAGTTCTGCTCTCTATCATCATCATCTACAAGCATCTGCCAAACATCGCGAGGCTACTCACCGCAAAAGAGGGCAGAGTTGCTTGAACGCCATACATATAGAAGATCTTCGCTTTAAGGCGATCATCGGCATACTAGAAGGTGAGAGGCACACCCCGCAGAGCGTCATCGCAAACGCTACTATTAGCTACGACAAAGATTGTGAGTTTGTGGACTATGCGGAGGTTGCAACTATTATAAAAACTACTATCATAGAGGGTGAATTTGCCCTGCTTGAAGACGCCATCAAGAGCGTAGCTGAGATACTTTTTTGCAAATACCCATGCATCAAAACATTAAGCTTAAAACTCCAAAAACCAGACATATTAAGCGACTGTACAGTGGGCGTAAGTAGAGTTTTTAACTCACTTGCTTAAACTTTTGTTAAAAATAGATTAAAGTTACCTAAAGTTATGCTATGATTGCGACCATAATTAAAACATATAGGACAGTAAATGCGTATTCTTATCATAGAAGATGAAGTCACACTAAACAAGATGCTAGTTGAGGGACTAAAAGAGTTTGGTTACCAGAGTGACTATGTAGAAACCCTCAAAGATGGGGAGTACTACCTTAGCATCAGAAACTACGATCTTGTACTCATGGACTGGATGCTACCAGATGGGAACAGCATAGAGATCATTCACGAGATCAAGAAAAACTCGCCAAAAACAGCGGTGATCGTACTCTCTGCAAGAGATGACAACGAGAGCGAGATCGAGGCTCTAAGACAGGGTGCAGATGACTATATCCGCAAACCATTTGACTTTGATGTTCTTCTAGCTCGTATAGAGGCAAAACTTCGCTTTGGTGGTAGCAAGATCATAGCGATTGATGATCTTACCATCAACCCAGAAGAGGAGAAGATCACCTACAAAAACGATGACATAGAGCTAAAAGGTAAGCCTTTTGAGGTTCTAACTCACCTCGCAAGACATAGAGATCAGATCGTCTCAAAAGAGCAGCTACTAGATGCTATCTGGGAAGAACCAGAGCTTGTTACGCCAAATGTGATCGAAGTTGCCATCAACCAGATTCGTCAAAAGATGGACAAACCACTAAATATTATCACTATCGAGACGGTTCGTCGTAGAGGGTATCGTTTCTGCTATCCAAAAGAACCAAACGACTCACAACAATAATCAATATCTTATGTTATTTTCCAAGCGAAGCATTAGACAGAGCTTTTTAGTTCAGCTCATTTTTGCTTCTGCTTCGCTTGTCTTTATATTTTCATCATTTCTCTACATTTTTATAGAAAAATCGATCATAAACGATAAATACATAGAACTCATAGACTACGCTAAAAACATCGTACACAACGACTCTTTGTATGGTGCAACGACTCCAACACCAGAGATCTACATAGGCGTAGATGTTGAGATCATCAAGCTTAGAACCAAAAAGCTAGAAGTAGATCTATATGAGAGCACCATAGGTGAAAAAACCATACTAAATGTGATCTACCCCTACAACATCGATGAGCTAAGCTACCTCAAGATCTCCAAAGATATAACCGCGGCAAAGGCTCTCTCAAAAAAGATCCTAAACTACATACTCATCATCAACATAGTTGGTTTTTTACTCATCATAGTTTATGCCATAGGGCTTTCAAAGATGCTGATCCACCCTGTTATTACGCTTAGTAAAAAGCTCTCAAATATGAACGAGCATCTTATGAAACCACTTGTTGTAGAGGAGCTTCCAGAGGAGTTTGAGCCACTAGGCAACACCATAAACCACCTTCTAACTAGGATCCAAAACTTTGTTAAATATCAAAAAGAGCTATTTATCGGCACCGCTCACGAGCTAAAAACCCCACTAGCTGTTATCAAGCTCAAAAATCAAGTCACACTTATAAAAAAACGATCTGATGAAGAGTATATAGATGCTATAAAAACTACCAACAAAACTATCGATGAGATGAACAACATTATCTCAAGCATACTAAACATAGGTCGTCAAGAGGGAGCCTTACTTGAAAAGCCCGTAGAGGTAGATCTCATAAGCATTTTGCACAAAAAAGCTTCAGACTTTACGCTACTTGCCCAGAGTGAGGGCAAACATCTACGAGTAGATCTAAAGCCCGATGGTTATATGGCTCAACTGCAAGTCACACTGCTAAATCAAGTGCTTCAAAACTTCTTACAAAACGCTCTAAAGTTCACACCAGAGGGCAAAAGCGTACTTCTTAGAAGCTATGAAAATGGTAGTGGCTTGATGATCGAAGTGATCGACGAGGGGTGCGGTATTGGCGAGGAGATCGATCTTTTTGCCCCATTTACAAGAGAGGGTGACAAAGGTGGAGCTGGGCTTGGGCTTTTTCTAGCCAAAAGTGCTGCTGATGCACTAGGGGCTACCATAGAGATCAAAAACCGCACCGATGGAGTGAGTGGAGCTATCGCCACACTAAGCCTTAGCTCCAAACTATCTTGTATATTGCCTAGCGTTTAAAACTATATAAAGCTATATTTTGATATAAATCGCTCAAATCAATGATCAAGGTTTGAAACTATGGCTTTAATAATACTAGATGAGTGTATCGCTTGTGATGCTTGTAGAGAAGAGTGCCCAACAGTTGCTATCGAAGAGGGAGATCCGATCTACTATATCGACCCAGATAGATGTACCGAGTGTGTAGATGTCTATGATGAGCCTGCTTGCGTTTCAGTCTGTCCAGTGGACTGCATTATCCCAGATAAGGACAATGTCGAATCAATCGCCGAGTTGCAATTTAAATACCAAAATATACTAGAAGAAGAGAGTTAAGTTTTGGCAAAGAGGGTCGCCATCATAGATATTGGCTCAAACTCTCTTAGAATGGTGGTCTATGAGCGAAGCTCAAGGTTTGGCTTTCATATACTCCATGAGGCAAAAAGTAGAGCTAGGATCAGTGAGAGAGCATATCTAAACGATCACTACTTACAAAATGAGCCTATGAGGCGAACCCTTGAGGCACTTAGTGAGTTTAGATCCATCGCTAGATCATTTAAAGCCACTAAAACACTCTGCATAGCCACCTCCGCACTTAGAGACGCACCAAACAGATCTGCGTTTAGATCACTCATAAAAGCAAAACTTGGCATCAACATCAAGATCATAGATGGCGAGATGGAGTCCTATCTAGCATCACTTGCCTGCATAAACCTACTACCTACGCAAGAGAGTGCCCTTATGGTAGATCTAGGTGGCGGGAGCTGTGAGTTTGCTATGCTAAGTGGCAAAGAGATCTCACAAAACATCTCACTTCAACTAGGTTCAGTTAGGATCAAAGAGCTATTTTTAGACAAAAACGATCTCAAAGGTGCTACTGCTTTTATAGATAAAGAGCTAGAAAAAGTAGAGTTTATGGGTGTTAAAAGCATAGTTGGAGTTGGTGGAACTTTTAGAGCCATCACAAAACTGATCCAGCAAAATAGCTCCTACCCACTTCGCAAGATCCACGCCTTTGAGATGAACTCAAACGAGTTTAAAGAGTGTGCTAAGTTTATCTTACAAGCAAGCTCAGCTAGCGAGCTAAAGTCCATGGGCATCGCATCTTCAAGGCTCGATGTCATACAAGCTGGCTCACTCATACTGCTTCGCATACTTAAAAAGTTCAAAGCAAAACAGATCATCTCAAGTAGAGCTGGAGTTAGAGAGGGTCTGTTTTTAAAAGATCTGCTTCGCAACTCAAAACACCGCTTTCCACACAACTTCAACCCATCGATCAAAAACATTATGGATCGATTTGTAAGTGAAAACGCCTACGCAAATATGCAAAGCCGTGTAGCAAAAGATCTTTTTGATCTATTTGCCAAAAATCTCAAGCTTAATGATACTCTAAGATCTCCCCTATCTACTGCAGCAAAGCTCCTAGCTAGCGGTAGCTCTGTTGATTATTATACGCAAAATACTCACTCGCGAAACATCTTGCTTGATCTTTTGGAGTATGGCTTTACTCACAAAGAGCGACTTCTCATCGCCACCCTAGCCTCAATAGATAAAAAGGGTGAGCTTAGCTACACAGAAGCAGAGAGCAAACTGCTCCCAAAAGAGGAGATCTTAAAAAAGCTCGCAACACTTCTGCTACTCTCACAAGCTCTACTAGCTCACAGACCACGAAGTATTGACTTTGAGCTTAAATCTAGCAGATCTACTCTAATAGTAGAGTCCAAAAACTCCATGTACCTAGCAAAAGAGCAAGTTTTGCGAGCAAACATCAAGTTTGTAGAGGTAGAGTTTAAAACCTCTGCCCCATAGTAAACTCGAAAAATGCGGTCTTATCACCACTCTTTTTAGCAAGTGGTCTTGAGAACATCAGCTGTACAGGTCCCACAGGCGAGAACCACTCAAGCCCGCCACCAAAACCACCTCGTGATAGATTTTTGACCTCATAGTCACCCACGCTCTTCTCGCTTGAGCCTATATAACCCCAGTCTAAGTAGGTAACAAGTCGCATCTTTGCACTCTCTACAAATGGGAAGCTAAGCTCAAAGCTATTAGTAGCACTATACTCCCCGCCATAACGCCTAACGCCATCACTTGCATCATCATCTTTTCTAGTTGCAGGCGAGAGCGAGTAGGACTCATAGCCTCGCACACTTCCGATCCCACCCATATAGAACTTCTCAGCAATTGGCAAAAAGCCTGTATCTTTGACATAGTTTATTTTTGCCTTATATCTTGCGATGAGATCAAAGCCCACATACTCATCTAGCCCCTTATATGCCGCAAAGCCCGTTCTGGACTTCACAAAGTCCGCATCAGCTCCCACGCCCGCATACTCGATGCTTTGCGTCACCACAAAACCCTCCCTTGGAACATAGTAGTCATCAGTGTTATCAAACCTTGCACTTACAAAAACGGAGCTTTTTTTGTAGCTTTGGTAGTAGTCTTTATGTAAATAGTTTGTATCCTCTTCAAACTTATAGCTGTTGCCAGAGTAGCCATACCCTAAGTAGCCACTGATGTAACGAGTGAAACGATACCCCGTTCCTAGATCAAACCCATTTGACTTAACAGTGTAGTCGTTGTACTCAAACTCCGAGGTATAGACCATCATATTGCCACTAAAGTCGCTATCGTTTAGGCGAGGGTTTGAGAGAGAAAATGAGTAGTTTGATGAGAGACTTGATCTCTCTGCTCGCACACCCATATCGATCCCTGAACCAAAGACATTGCGATCCTCAACTGAGACACTTAGAAGTATCCCGCCATAGCTTCCATACCCACCACCTACTTGGATATTGCCCGTTGGTGCTTCTTTGACTTTTACCACTAGATCCATCGTCTTGGAGTCGATGCGTTTCTCTTCGATGGTGTTGCTATCAAAGTAGCCTAGACGCCCCAGTGCACTTCTGGAGTCGCTTAGATCTGTTAGTGAGTAGAGATCCCCTGGCCCTAAAAATAGCTCCCGCCTAACTATACGATCTAGCGTTCTAGTGTTACCTGAGATGATCACATTTCGTATGCGAACCTTCTCGCCTGCAATAATCTTATAAACCACATCAACCTTTTGAGTAGCACTATCTTGACGCAGATCTGGAAGCACTTGCACAAACGCATATCCCTCATCAGCTATGAGAGTTTTGATGCGATCAGCATCTTTTCTAAAGGTCTCTATGTTGAAGGTTTTGCCACTCTCTAGCTGGATAGCCTCTCTGATCGCCTCTTCGCTTAGCACCTCTTTATCTTGTGAGATGATAATATCTGCCACACTATAAACCTTGCCCTCAGCGATCTGGTAGCTCATTTTGGCGGTGTAGTTATCGAAGTTTACTCTAGTAAAAGGCTCTTTTATCTCTGCATCTAGGTAGCCATGTTGCATATATAGATCTTTTATGCGAAGGTAGTCATACTCAAGCTCACTTAGACGCATCTTGCCATCATTTCTACCCCAAAACCACCCCATAAACTGATGCTCTTTGTTAGCTATAACTTTATCAAAATCGTCTGAATCTAGTGCATCATTGCCACTATAATCTATCTCTTTGATGACTATCTTCTCACCCTCATTGACCCTAAAAACAAGCTTTATACTACCATTTTCAAGAAGCTCTTTTTCAACCTCAACGACACTATCGATCTTGCCATCTTGGTTGATCGCCTCGATGATACGCCCTTTTGCCTGCTCTATACGCTTCGCATCATAAAGCGAGCCTATCTTGATACCAATGAGGCTATCTTTGATATCTTTGTCATTCTCTTTCCACCCCTTCATCTCGATCTTTGAGATACGAAGCTTCTCTTTTAGGTGGTAAGTAAGCACGCCGTCGCTACTTTGTGTGATCGATATATCTTCAAAGTACCCTTGAGCAAAGAGGTTTTTAAGCGAGTTATCGATCTCTTTTTGGCTAACCTCCCTACCTAGATCAAACCCTAGCATTCTAAGAGCTACTTGAGGAGTCATACTTATAAGCCCCTCAAAATTTACATCTTTGATCACTTTTGCCTGCAGATCAAAGATCATAAATGCAGTAAGTATAGGTAGGAGTTTTTTCATTTGTTTCCGTTTAGTTTATTTCTCATATTTTAGTTAAAAAAGATAAATGCTCACTCATCTTGAGTCACTATGTAGAGCTGATCAAGCCCCAAATCCTTTAGCAGATCCATAACCGAGACAAAATCTTGAAATCTCGACTCTTTATCACTTCTAAGAATGATGTTTTGCTCTTTTTTTACACCACTTAGCCTACGCTTTAGCTCACTCAAACTAAGCTCTTCTTTGCTTAAGAAGATCTTGCCACTCGCATCTATATATAGATCTACCTCATCTTCACTCTTTTGTACACTCTCTTTTGATGAAGCAGTTGGCAGATCTATGGGTATAAGCCCTTGGTTTACAAATGTTGCAGTAGTTAGTACCATCACCAAAAGCACAAGCATAATATCTATAAAAGGTATAACATTTATCTCATCAAACCGCTTTTTTTTAAACTTTGTCATCTTGTTTTATCGCTTCATCACATCATAAGCAGTGAGTAGTCTCTCTACTCTTCTAAGCAGAAGTGAGTAAAAAACAATAGCTGGCATCGCCACAAGTAGCCCCATAGCGGTCGCTTTTAGTGCCATCGCAAGCCCCACCATGATCTTTTTGGGATCTATGCTTCCTACATCACCCATACTATAAAATGTGATCATAATCCCCACAACCGTACCCAAAAGCCCTACATAAGGGGCATTTGAGCCGATAGTGCTTATGACGCTTATGTTATCAGTTAGATCCATCTCAAGCTCATCACGATCTTTGTACTCACCCACTCGCACACTTTTGTAAAACATCAGTCTCTCTATAAAGAGCCAAAAAGTGATGATGCTCATAAGCACCAAAAGCCCCATAATCCCATAGTCCACGCTAAGTTCAGCGTAGCGTAAAAAGCTATCTTCCATACCCTACTCCACGCCTACGATCGACCATTTTATGCTTTTTTTCGCATACATTGGCACTACGCTTCCATACACTTCTGGCACGCTAAAGCTCGCTTTTGCAAGCTCTACTTCTTTAAACTCTGGGCAGATCCCATAGATACTCTGAGCATTGTCACTCACAAATGCTTGCAGATTTTCTAGCTTGCCATGATCATCAAAGATCTCACAGAGCAGTTGCAACGCTATGGGTGAGCTAAAAACCCCCGCCGCACAGTGACTTGTCTCTTTTTTATCCTTTGAGTGCGGTGCAGAGTCAGATCCAAACATCACCTTTGGGTGAGCATCAAGTGCCACCCGCAGTAGTGCCTCACGATCTTCTGGGCGTTTTGCTATGGGCTTGCAGAAGTTGTGAGGCATCATCATTCCACCCACCACATCATCAAGCGTAAGCACGAGGTGATGCACTGTAATGGTGGCGTAGATATTATCAAACCTATCAAGCATATCTACCGCCTCTTTGGTGGTTATATGCTCCATGATAATTTTGAGATCTTTAAAGTTTGAGGCTAGCATCTCATAGACACTCATAAACTCCGCCTCTCTATCCATCACAAAACCATCACTCTCACCATGCACACAAAGCGGTATGCCAAGCTCACTCATCGCTTGCAGAGTTGGTCGCATACTCTCTAGATCAAACGAGCTTACACCACCCTCTGAGTTTGTCGTAATCCCCGCAGGATAGAGCTTGATAGCAACTATATGACTAGCTACACTCTGCAAAAATGCTCTATCGTAGTTTTTGTAAAAGAGGCTCATATATGGCTCAAAGTAGTCATTTGGCACAGATGCAACTATGCGTTTTTTATACTCCGCTAGAGCCTCAAGCGAGTCGATGGGTGGCACTAAGTTTGGCATCACCAAAGCCCCGCTAAATGTATAAGCACTAAGCGGTGCAACACCCTCAAGCATCTTGCCATCTCGCAGATGCAGGTGCATATCTAGTGGCATTGTTAGTTTTACTCTTTTTATATCTTTACTCATTGTCTCTACCTCTTTTTTACTATATCTTTAGCTTCATTTATAAGCCTATCTACCGCATCTCTATACCCATCAGCTACACTTTTTGAGCTAGCCTCGAAGCGAGTCACTAAGATCGGCGTGGTATTTGAAGCTCGCACAAGTGCCCACCCATCTTCAAAGATGATCCTCACACCATCAACCTCTATAATCTCTCTTATGGTTGGTAGATACTCTGGCGGAGTTTTTAGCATAGATCTAATCTGCTCAACGACCCTAAACTTACTCTCCTCACTCGCACTCACTTTTAGCTCTTCGCTTGAGTAGAGTTTAGGTAGTTTTGCAAGAAAACTATCCAGATCTAACCCCTCTTGCAGTAGCTCAAGTACCCTAAAAGTAGCATAGATCGCATCATCATACCCAAAGTAGCGATCAGCAAAAAAGAGATGTCCACTCACCTCGCAAGCAAGATCCGCCCCAACCTCTCTCATCTTCACCTTTAGGTTTGAGTGCCCTGTTTTGTACATAATAGCCTTGTGACCACGGCGTTTTAGCTCATCATACATCACCTGTGAGCACTTCACCTCGCCTACTATTGTGGCATTTTGCTTCATCTTAGTAGCAAAAAGCAGAGCTAGCATATCGCCTTTTATGTTGTTTTGGTGCGTCAAAACTGCGATGCGATCAGCATCTCCATCATAAGCAAAAGCTATATCTCCATGCTTGAAAAGTAGCTCTTTTATATCTTTTAGGTTCGCTTCATCTGTTGGATCTGGGTGGTGGTTGGGAAATGCTCCATCTGGCTCAACATAGATCCCAGTAGCATCAAGATCTAAGTTCTCAAATATCTGCCTAATCGCAACTCCTGCCACGCCATTGCCACAGTCATAAACTATGCGTTTTTTTAGCCCACGCAGATGCTCAAACTCCTTAGTTAAGTGCTTCACATAAGCCCCAAGAGCATCAACTTTTCGCACTTCTAAACTAGCCTCTGGCACATCTGCCATCGCCTCACACTCACGCCCTAGAGCGTAAATCTGCTCTGCAAAAAACGGCATCTCATCGATGGTGATCTTAAAGCCGTTGTACTCTGGCGGGTTGTGCGAACCTGTGATCATCACCGATGCACTAGCTCTAAGTCCATCAATCTGTACAAAACTAGCAAAGTAGCTAACAGGTGTTGGCACAAGTCCAAGATCTGCTACCTTTTTGCCACCCGCATTTAGCCCCGCTACAAGGTAGCTAAACAGACGCGGTGAGTGACTTCTAGCATCATACCCCACAGCTACCCACTCACCCTTGATATGCTCTGAGAGAGCAAACCCTATCCGCTTGACACTTCGCTCATTTAGCTCACTTCCAAAGATCCCTCTTATGTCATACTCTCTATATATGCTCAACCCTGCTCCGTTAATAAAAAGTTTTTAGTCTAGTTTTATAGTTAAATAGCTAGAATAATTCTACCAAAAATATATTAAGGGTACTTAATGAACTACGATAACATTCCTAGCAGATTTGAAGTAATGGTCAAAAAGGTCTATTATGTCTATGAAAAGTTTGGGCTAGATTTTAGTTTTGCACTTTTAAGCCTTGCAAAACCCATTAGTGTGACAGATCTATCTCAGTATGTCAGATCTTCTGATGTGCTCATACCCATAGATGAGAACCACTACTTTATCATCTTCCAGTTTACTTCGCCAGATGCAGCATTTAGAACATCTCAAGAGCTTGTTTTTAGCCTCGATAAATTTTTCAACCAACCAAAAAGCTCCTTTGTAGCCATCGAAAAACTAAACATAAACATCACCCCACTAAATGTACTAAAGAGGCTAGATAGCATCGTACAAGCAACCAAAAAAGCGGGCTACTCACAAGTTGAGACCGAAGATATCCTAGACAACGAGTAGAAAGTGGAGATATTTTATAACAACTACAAGCCTCACCCATTTAGCATAAAAAAGTGCGATCTAGTCTTTGAGATTTACGAGGAACACACAAGAGTTACAAGCCTACTAGAGCTCACACGAGATGACAAAAGCGTTAGCGATCTGGAGCTTGATGCACTAGATCTTGAACTTGAGCAGATCTTTGTAGATGATGAGGAGTTTACAAACTACGAAGTAGCAGGCGAAAAGCTGATCTTAAAAGGCGTGAAAGATAGCTTCCAACTCATCATCATAAACCGCGTCTATCCAGATAAGAACTTCGAGCTTGAGGGACTTTATAGATCAGGCTCTATCATCTGCACCCAAAACGAGCCAGAGGGTTTTAGACGCATCACGCCATTTATAGATCGAAGTGACAATATGTGCATCTTTAAAACCACCATCGTTGCGGACAAGACGCAATACCCCGTGCTACTAGGCAATGGCAACTATGAAGCGAGTTTTGATCTAAATGATGGCAGACGAGGCACCATATGGAGCGATCCACACCCAAAACCAAGCTACCTTTTTGCCATTGTAGCGGGTGATCTAGGCGTTATCAAAGATCGCTTCATCACCAAGAGCAACAAGAGAGTAGATCTGTGTATCTACACCGACAAAGGGAGCGAGCACAGAGCACACCACGCTATGGTGAGTCTTAAAAACTCCATGAAGTGGGACGAGGAAGTTTATGGTAGAGAGTATGATCTAAGCATCTACAACATCGTCGCGGTCGATAGTTTCAACATGGGAGCTATGGAGAACAAGTCGCTAAATATCTTCAACTCCGCTTATGTCTTAGCAGATCCTGCTTCTGCAACAGATGCTGACTTTTTAGCCATAGAGTCAGTGATCGCTCATGAATATTTTCACAACTGGAGTGGCAACCGCGTCACATGTCGCAACTGGTTTGAGCTAACCCTAAAAGAGGGGCTTACGGTATTTCGAGATCAATGCTTTAGTAGCTACCTAAACTCTGCTGAGCTTGAACGCATAAAGATGGTGAAAACTCTAAAAGAGAGGCAGTTTAGCGAAGATGCTTCACCCACAGCACACCCGCTAAAACCCGCTTCATACAAGTCCATAAACAACTTCTACACCGCCACTGTCTATGAAAAGGGTGCGGAGGTTATTCGTATGATCTACTCGCTTCTAGGCAAAGAGCAGTTTTATAAAAGCATGGATCTGTACTTTAGTCGCTACGATGGCAAAGCGATCGGCACAGAGGAGTTTGTTAGCACATTTGAAGAGATAAGCGGGGTAGATCTCTCGCAGTTTAGACGCTGGTACACACAGTACAAAACCCCAACCCTGCAAGTTAGCGAGATGTTTGCAAAAAACCGCTACACCATTGCACTAAAACAAGTCATACCGCCTACGCACGATGGCATAGAGCAAAAACCCTACCACTACCCGCTAAGTGTGGCGATGTTTAGCAAAGATGGTAGCCTGCTTCATAGTGAGACTCTTGAGGTCAAAAATGAGTATGAGGAGTTTAGTTTCCCGCTCTCACAAAAGCCCATACTTTCGCTAAACCGTGGCTTTAGTGCTCCCATAATCGTCAATTTTGATGGCTATAATGAAGTGTTTTTGATGCGTCATGAGAGTGACAATCTCGCACGCTACGAAGCAGCTATGGCGTTTGGTACAAAAACCGTGCTAGATCCATCATACAAAGAGGAGTTTTTGGCATCGTTTGGCTACATCTTAGGTGCAGATCTAGAAGCTGATCTAAAGGCGTATATGCTAGATCTACCCTCTATAACACAGATCTCAAGTGGCTTAAATGGTATCGATTTCGTAGCACTCTGCGAGGCTAGAGAGGAGCTTTTTGCTAGTATCGCCTCCACTTACAGAGATGATCTACTAAGCATCTACCACGCCAACCATGAGCCAGATGTGTCAGATCTTAGTGGATCTACTAAGAGATCTCTTAAAAACCAAGCACTAAAACTGCTAAGCTTTGGTGATGGCGATGATATTTGTGATCTGGCAATTAGGCAATATAAAAAGAGCTCAACACTAAATGATCGCATCTTTGCACTTGTGGCACTAGAGCAACTCAACACCCCGCAAAAAGAGGAGATCTTTGCCCACTTCTATGAGACAAACTCGCAAAATACTCTAGTGGTGCAGAAGTACTTTAGTATCATCGCTTCAAGCTCACACAGTGGGACACTAGCAAGAGTAAAAGAGCTACAAAACGATCCCGCTTATGATGAAAAAGTGCCAAATCTTCTTAGATCTGTTGTAGGTAGTTTTGCTCGCAATCATAAACATTTTCACTCTTATGATGGCAGTGGATACCAATTTTTAGCAGATGAGATATTAAAAATCGATATATTTAACGCTCAAATGTCAGCTTCATTAGCACAAAATTTTCGCATCTATCCACGACTAGAGTCTCAAAATAAAAATCTCTTATACAGTGCGATCAAGGGAGTTTTCGAGCATAGAGATCTCTCTGAAAACCTTAAAGAGATATTAGAAAAAATAATCACAAGTTAAAAAGCGTTAAAAAAGAAAATAATTTTAGAGTTATAATTTTCTCCAACCCAAAAATTGGAGGAAAAATTATGGCTAGAGTTGTCATTTTAGGAGGTGGAGTCTCGGGGCATACAGCCGCTACTTTTGCGGCTCAGTGGCTTGGGCGGACGCATGAGGTAGTGGTTGTTACACCAAACTCAAAGTGGAACTGGATCCCATCAAACATATGGGTTGGTGTGGGTCAAATGAGCAAAAAAGATGTCACATTTGATCTAGCACCAGTCTATAAAAAAGCGGGGATTACCTACAAACAAGCAAAAGCTATCTCGCTAAACCCAGAGGGGAGCGAAAGTAGCGACAAGCCTTTTGTTACTATCGAGTACACACAAGCAGATAGAGTTGGAAGTCGTGAGGATCTCGCTTATGACTACCTTATCAATGCAACTGGTCCAAAGCTAAACTTTGGTGCGACTGAGGGGCTAGGAGAAGGGGCAGAGCTTGGAGAGCACACCGTTTCGGTATGTACAGCTGATCACGCAGTACATGCAAACGAAGAGCTTCAAAAGGCTATCGCAAAGATGAAAAAGGGCGAAAAGCAGAGGTTTTTAGTAGGAACAGGTCATGGTATGTGTACCTGTCAAGGAGCCGCTTTTGAGTATATATTTAACATAGATCATGAGCTTAGAAAAGCTGGCGTGCGAGATAAAGCGGAGCTTACTTGGATCTCAAATGAGTCATTTTTAGGTGACTTTGGAGTGGGTGGCTTACATATGAAAAGTATGGGCTATGCGGTGAGTTCACGCATCTTTGCAGAGTCGCTATACACCGAAAAAGGGGTGGATTGGATCATCGGTGCTCACACAAACAAAGTAGAAAAAGGCAAGGTGAGCTATGAGCTACTAGATGGTACATTTGGCGAGAAAGAGTTTGACTTTGCTATGCTTATACCGCCATTTGCTGGTGTTGGGCTAAAGGCTTATAGCAAAACAGGTGAGGATATTACTGATGTAGTATTTGCTCCAAATGGCTTTATGAAAGTAGATGCCAACTACAACGCTGGATCTTACGATAACTGGAAGGCTAGCGACTGGCCTCGCACCTACCAAAACCCAACATACACAAATCTTTTTGCTTGTGGGATTGCGTTTGCACCACCACACGCAATCTCAAAGCCTATGGTTACGCCAAATGGCACTACCATAGTACCAACTCCGCCTAGAACTGGTATGCCATCAGGCATCATCGGCAAAACAGTTGCTAGAAGTGTATGCGATCTGATCCAAGGCAAAAATGCACCGCTTCACGAAGCCTCAATGGCAGAGATGGGAGCAGCGTGTGTGGCATCTGCTGGTAAAGGGGTCTTTGATGGTATGGCAGCAGCGATGACCATCTACCCTGTTGTGCCAGACTTTGAAAAGTTCCCAGGAACAGGCAGAGACACAGAGTACACATTTGGTGAGATAGGGCTTGCGGGTCACTGGATCAAGCATATTTTGCACTATCTATTTTTATGGAAGGCTAAGCTAAAAGCTGGCTGGACACTCATACCAGAATAAGGAGAAGATAATGAACAACAACCCAGAACACAACTTTAAAGCGTACTCGCAAAACTACACATCTATGGTGCCAGGGAAGTTTGCACAGTGGCTAAGAACTTGCAAGATCTACCAATTTATACGCTTCATCATACTAAATATCAAGATGATAGCAGTGGTCAAAAAGAGTCACTAATGACTCAAATACTAACCTACCCTACCCCTCCTCCTTTGGAGTATGGGGTAGATGTAAGGGTGGTAGATGATGAGGTCTTAAGCGTAATTGGAGATCTAAAAGAGACTCTGCAAGCAAACAATCTTGAGGCACTATCTGCTTTTCAGATAGGCTCACGCCTAAATATTATAGTCTATAAAGATAGCAGTGGCGATCTCATAGAGCTTCTAAACTCCCGCATCATCGCCCATAGTGGCAAGATAGTCTCAGATGAAAAAACAGCATACTTCCCAGATATAAGTGCCAAGATAGAGCGTCACAAAGAGATAACCATACTCTATGAAGATCTAGATTTAAACACTCGCACTCTAAGAGCAAGCGATGATCTCGCTATCCTTTTGCAACGCAAGATCGACTACTGTTATGGCTCAACATTTTTACACAGACTTGCAAAAGATGAAAAGAAGCTCTTTGAGAAAAAGCTAAAGTTTGGTAGTAAAGTAGCGATCTCGGAGGTTTGTCCAACAACCTTTAGGCGAGACTACATACTAAAAGCGATCAATATCACCCTTTTAGTTACTATTGCTACTATGATTTATGGTTTTTTATCGGGTAAAAATGTGATGTTTGGTATAAATAGTTTGCTACTTTTTGCAACATTATCTAACATAATATACTTCTTTTTCGCATATTATGAGGGCAAGAACTACACGAGCTGTACGAGTTGTCAGATTGGTAACATTATAGGCGTTACATTTATCACTTTTGTTAAAATTTCATTGCTTTATATTGTTAGTTATTTTATAATATCACCATGACTAATACGAAAACCAACACAAAAGTACTTCACAACTACCTGCCTACACTTCGCTTAAACAAGCCAAAGATTATTGAGGAGTGGCTAGACTCACAAACCATCATAGTTATCCTCACTTCTCACGATATAGAGGTTGAAAACTTCAAGCTGATGTTTGCTGATGGGATCTTTGACTATTTTATAAGTGTAGCTGATGGTAGGCTTGCCATTGGCGACTGTCCGATTATGCAAAGTTTGCTCATATATCTAAAGAACAAAGATGTAAAAGCTGAGGAGCTTTTTGAGATCTGCAACCGCTTTAGAAAAAGTGTGCTTTATCACATTATAGAAAAAGGGGAGCTAACCAAAGAGCTTTTAGAAGATCTCTCCTACCTTTTTGATAACAACTTCTATGGTGTACTAAAACACTACTCCGACTCCTTGTACCAAAAAGAGCAAGAGATCGATCGCCATGTTAAGATCCTAAGCGACTACCAAAAAGCACTCGATGAAAGCTCTATCATCTGCAAACTTGACGCAAATGGGATCATCACCTATGTAAACAAAGCCTACATCGCACTAAGTGGCTACAAAGCTGAAGAGCTGATAGGCAAATGGTACTTTGATGACACATTTGTGGATATTCAAGATGAGCCGATCGACAACATCTGCAACGAGCTAAGTGATAATAGCGTGCTTCGTCGCACACTTAAGAAGAGATCTAAAAACGATGAGGAGTACTATGAAGATGTAACCATCACAAAGATAAGCGATCCTTATGATAACCTAGTGGAGTATATGGCGATCGCAAACGATGTAACGCAGATCATGGATACTCAACTGCAAGCTCAAAGAGATGCGTTTGCCAAAGAGGTATTTTTGTCAAATATGTCTCATGAGATCCGCACACCACTAAATGCGATACTTGGCTTTGTAAACCTACTAAGCGAGCAAGAGCTTACAAAACAGCAACAAAAATATCTAAGCATCATACAAAATAGTGGTGAGAACCTGCTAAGCATCATAAACGACATACTTGACTTCTCAAAACTTAGAAGTGGTGAGTTTGTCATTGAGCCAAAATACTTCTCTATCCATGAAGAGATCGCAAACACTCTTGAGCTATTTGTCGCGAGTGCAAACTCCAAAAGCATCACCATCACATCTTTTATAGATCCTGTTATCCCAAAGGAGCTATACGCCGATGTACTTCGCATCAAGCAGATAGTCTCAAACTTTCTAAGTAACGCCATCAAGTTTACAAACAACCATGGACACATACATGTGGAGGCGTCTTGCAACAACAAACGCCTACTCATCTCAGTAACTGACAACGGGATTGGGATCTCACCTCAAGATCGTGATATGATATTTCACGCCTTTACGCAAGGCTCACACGAGGGACTTCAAAACATACAAGGAACAGGGCTTGGTCTTAGCATCTGCTTCCAGCTTGCTAAGCTAATGGGTGGCGAGATCCGCCTTGAATCCACACTTGGCATAGGGAGTACCTTTAGTGTTGAGCTACCTGTGGAGGTCGAAAATAGAGAGTGTCAAGTCTACAACAATATGAAAGAGCTTATAGATCTAAAGATACTATTTTATATACAAGATAAGGTGCTTGACTATCGAAGTGAGTCATTTCTAAAGTACGCTGCCGTTTTTGGGATCGATGTAACGATAGATAACACCCTTAATGGCGACTATGATATCACGCTTATACTCGAAGAGGAGATCAGTCCAAAAATGCAAGAGGAGATGATCACCTCTGGCAAAAACTTCCTAGTGCTTACCAGTTCACCTGATGATAAGTTTGAAAAACATAAAAACATAGTAACCATCGGCTTTCCTATCTACTGCCAAAAGCTCAAAAATGCTATATCAGATCTGCTAGAGCCTGAGTCAAAAGAGCATATCAAACATCATAGCCAAAAGATCATATATAGCGGGCATATATTAGTCGCAGAGGATAACGAAGCAAATCAAGAGCTGATAAAAGTGCTTCTAAACAAATATAGCATCACCTACGACATAGCAAGTAACGGCAAAGAAGCCTTTGAGCTATATAAGCAAAACAGATATGATCTTATACTTATGGACGAGCAGATGCCTGTGATGAGTGGAACTGAAGCGACAAAGTTGATGCTCAAGTATGAGAAGAAAAACTCCCTACCTCATACGCCTATCTCTGCACTCACTGCAAATGTCCTAAAGGGCACAAAAGAGAGCTCTATGATGAATGGTTATGACGCATTTTTAGGCAAACCCATCTCCACTAGAGAGCTTGAAGCACTCTTTAAGAAGTATCTAAGATTTAGCATCATCGAACAAGAAGATGAGCAGACTCAAGCCAAAAGAGTCTCTATACTCTCTCAAGATATAGAAATGCTAAAGCGAGAGCTTGAGCTTGATGAGAGCGAGATTGTTATGCTAAGTGAGATCTACCTCAAAAAGACAAAATCCCTGCTAAATGATCTAAAGATCGCCATAGAGGATAACAACTTTAGCAAAATAGCAAAACTAGCTCATAGCATAAAAGGCTCAAGTGCTAACTTTAGACTAGAAAACATCGTAAACAGAGCTGAAGCGATCGAGAAAAAAGCTAAACTAAAACAGAAGTTTAACTACAAACAAGCCTATGAAGAGCTATATATGCTCTTTTTAGATCTAAGCTAAATAGTAACCAATCCCAGAGGCATTTTTGATAATGTCTGTGGGAAGTTTTGTTCTTAGACGCCATATCAGCGTTCTTATGCTGTTTTCACTCGCCTCTTTATCTCGCCAAACATACTCTATCGCCTCTTTAAACGAGACCATCTCACTACCTTTTGCCACCAAAAGCTTGAGTATGATGCTCTCTTTTTTGGTTAAAGTTAGCTTTTTGTTTAGAAAGTAAAATGAGCTATCTTCTAGATCTAGGTAGTAATCATCGCAAAAACAGACAACTGCTCTATCTTTGTCTCGCTTCTCATAAAGCACCTTGTTTAGGCTCTCTTCACTCATTTTTGTCTTCTCAAGCTCTTTAAACCGCTTGTTCTCAACTCCATGCTTAAAAACCGCCATCTGTATGGTAGCATGCAGAGATGATGGATCAAAAGGCTTTAGTATATAGCCATAAGGCTCTGTCTCTATGGCATCATTTATGATATCATCATCGCTATGAGATGTTAGAAAAATAAATGGTAACGCATAAGAGTTTCTTATCATACTAGCTAGCTCAATCCCGTCTCTACCCTCTTGAAGCGAAATATCTATGATCACTAGATCAGGCTTAAAGCTATTTACGCTATTTATCGCTTCTTCAACGCTAGAACAGATATCTACAACTCGATACCCATGCTTAGTTAGCGATAACTTCAAATTTAGTGCAGTTATCTCATCGTCTTCAACTATCAAAATACTATACTGTTGCATCACAACCCTAAAAAATATAATTATTTTATTATATTACATTTTTTTTAATTTTTATGTGATTTTTTACAATTTTGTCATCAAATTACTATTTTAATATCTTATGTAACCTATTTCCTATCTCGATACTCTTTCTAACCTCGCCCCAATTATCATTTTTTATATTAGTTTTTAAAATATTTAGCTCTGTCTCAAAAAGCTCAACCGCCTCTAGGAGATTGGTTTTATTTTGTCTAAATATATCTTCCCACATATTTGGCGAGCTTTTTGCCAAACGACTCATATCTCGAAAACCACCAGCTGCAAGAGCCAAAATATCATCAGTATTTGCCTGATTCATCACAGTATTTGCCAGTGAATATGATAAAATGTGAGGCATATGTGATATAAATGCAGCTCTTCTATCGTGATCATCTGCACTCATATAGTACTTTTTCATCTCTAAACCTGCAAAGATCTGCTTTGCAACTGCAACTTGATGCTCACCGCTATGCTCAAGCTCACAAAGAACTACTACTTTATCTTTGTAGAGATCTTCTACTGCGGCTTTTGGACCAAAATTTTCAGTTCCACTCATCGGGTGAGCTGCTACAAAGTTTCTGCGGATCTGCTCTGGCGTTTGACTCAAGATCTTCGCTTTTGTAGAGCCTAGATCTATGATAGTGGTGTGCTCTTTTACACCCACAAGAGTGTGAAGCGTAGCTATAATCCCATCAACTGGTATGGCTAAAAATATAACATCGTACTCACAAAGCTCATCAAAACTCACAATTCTTTCTACAAGCCCAAGGGAGAGTGCCTCCTTTTGGTGCTCTGGATTGTGATCATAGCCCACTATACTATCTATAAAGTCAAGTTTTTTTAAGCTCAGTGCAAGTGAGCCACCAATTAGCCCCAAACCAACTATTGCAACATTCATACGCTCTCCCTAACTATCACTATGAAAAATATCTCTTGAGTAGATCTTACTTGCCACATCAGCTAGCTCCTCATCTACTCTGTTTGCGACTATCACATCGCTTAGAGCTTTAAACTCCTCAAGATCTTTGATGACTCGTGAGTTAAAAAAGCTCTCATCTTCAAGCACAGGCTCATAGATCACAACCTCAATCCCTTTGGCTTTTATGCGTTTCATGATGCCTTGAATGGCACTAGATCTAAAGTTATCAGATCCACTCTTCATCACAAGCCTATAAACTCCCACAACTTTTGGGCTTTTTGCGATGATGCTATCTGCTATGAAGTCCTTTCTGGTGCTATTTGACTTCACGATCGCCTCTATGAGGTTTGATGGCACATTTGCATAGTTTGCAAGAAGCTGTTTTGTATCTTTTGGCAAGCAGTAGCCACCATAGCCAAAGCTTGGGTTGTTGTAGTGCGAACCTATACGAGGATCTAGCCCAACACCCTCGATGATCTCTTTGGTATTTAGACCGTGAAGCTGTGCGTAGCTATCTAGCTCATTGAAGTACGCTACTCTCATAGCAAGATAGGTGTTGGAAAATAGCTTGATAGCCTCCGCTTCAGTTGAAGATGTAAAGAGTATGTTTATATCTTTTTTGATCGCTCCATCAGCTAAAAGTGAAGCAAAAACTCTCGCCTCATTGCTATGATCTCCAACTATGATACGACTTGGGTAGAGATTATCATAGAGTGCTTTGCCCTCACGCAAAAACTCTGGAGAGAAGATGATCTTTATGCTCTCAAACTCCTCTCTTATGCTTGCAGTATAGCCCACAGGCACGGTGCTTTTGATGATCACAGTGGCATTTTTAGCAAGATCTGCTACATCTCTTAGCACCGCCTCAACACTTGAGGTGTTGAAGTAGTTTGTTTTTGGATCATAGTCCGTTGGTGTAGCTATGATGATAAACTCCGCTCCATCATAAGCCCTAGCCTTATCTAGCGTAGCGGTGAAGTTTATATCATCTTTTTTGAGATACTCCTCGATCTGCTCATCTTCGATAGGTGAGATTCGACGCTGAAGCAGATCTATCTTCTCTTTTACAATATCAAGTGCTACCACTTCACTGTTTTGTGCTAAAAGTAGTGCATTGCTAAGCCCCACATAGCCAGTTCCAACCACTGCTATCTTCATTTGTAGCCCCCATCTAAAAGTTTAACCCCACTTCCAAAACCACCCTTTGATGGCTCATCTTTACTCACTTGTTTGTTTAGATCTGCGTCTTTTGTAAACTCTTTGACATCATGTGAGCGTGGTTCATAAAAGCTCTTTGTAACGATAAAAAACGCTACTACAAAAACAACAACACCAACATAAAAAAAGATGTAATTTCTAAGATGATTTTGTGAGAAGAAGTTTTGCAATTAAACTTGCCTTAAATTTTTATGTGATTATATAAAAAAGTAGATTATTGTAAGCTAAATGGAGCTAGAACTCTCTCAAGATGCCACTAAAACTAAGCTTGGTTATAGTCAGCGACGAAGCAGTCTTAGACGCCAAAGGCGTCAAAGCACCAAAGGTGCGGGGGCTTTCAAAACACAGCGTTAGCGTAGCGAAACGGGACTTTGTTCCGAACTGCGTGTCTATAAATAGTCCCAAAGTCGCGAAGGCTTTCCATTGGCGTATTAAATATTAATACATTCCGCCCATGCCACCCATTCCACCCATATCTGGCATCGCAGGTGCTGTTTTTTCCTCTGGGATCTCAAAGATCGCAGCTTCAGTTGTTAGTAGCAAACTCGCTATGGAAGTTGCATTTGTAAGAGCCACACGACCAACTTTTAGTGGATCTATGATACCAGCTTCAAACATATCTACATACTCACCAGTCGCAGCATTAAAGCCGATGTTTGCATCTTTTGCACCCTCGACTGCGTTTACAACCACGCCAGCATCATAGCCCGCGTTTGTAGCGATCTGCTTTAGTGGAGCTTTGATGGCACGAAGAATTATCTCCGCACCGATCTTTTGATCACCACTTAGATCTATACTCACCTTAGATGCCGCACGGATAAGTGCTGCTCCACCACCGATGACGATCCCCTCTTCTACCGCAGCTTTTGTTGCACTTAGTGCATCATCTACGCGGTCTTTTTTCTCTTTCATCTCAGTTTCACTCGCTGCACCAACCTTGATAACTGCTACACCGCCACTAAGTTTTGCAAGCCTCTCTTCAAGCTTCTCTTTGTCATACTCGCTTGTAGTTGTGCCTATCTGAGTTTTGATCTCGCTTACTCTTGCTTTTACTGCATCAGCACTACCTTTGCCACCAACTATGACGGTGTTATCTTTGTCGATCACAACTCTGCCAGCTTGACCTAGATGCTCTATACCCGCTCCGCTTAGCGTGTGTCCTGTCTCTTCAGCTATCACAGTCCCTGCCGTTAATACTGCGATATCTTGAAGCATCGCTTTTCTGCGATCACCAAATCCTGGAGCTTTTACCGCAGAGATGTTAAGCACACCGCGAAGTTTGTTTACCACAAGCGTAGAGAGTGCCTCGCCCTCAACATCTTCAGCGATGATAAGAAGCGGTCTTGATGTCTTTTGGATCTGCTCTAGCACAGGAAGTAGATCTTTTAGAGATGCGATCTTGCCATCTGTTAGAAGTATGTATGGGTTGTCGATCTCAACTGTCATCTTCTCTGTGTTTGTGATGAAGTATGGGCTAAGATATCCACGATCAAACTGCATACCCTCGACCACATCAAGCTCATCGGCGATCCCTTTTGCCTCTTCAACTGTGATGACACCATCTTGACCAACTTTTTCCATCGCTTCGGCGATCATATTGCCGATCTGCTCATCAGAGTTTGCAGAGATGGTAGCTACTTGAGCTATATCTTTTTTACCATTTACTAGCTTGCTAGATGCCTTTAGGTTTGCTAAAATCGCCTCGCACGCCTTGTCCATTCCGCGTTTAACCTCAACAGGGTTTGCACCTGCTGTTATGTTTCTAAGCCCCTCGCTAAAGATCGCATTGGCAAGCACAGTAGCTGTTGTAGTACCATCACCCGCCTCATCAGCAGTTTTTGAAGCTACATCTTTTACAAGTGTCGCTCCCATATTTTCTAGCTTATCGGCTAGCTCGATCTCTTTTGCCACACTCACACCATCTTTGGTGATCACTGGGTTGCCGTAGCTCTTTTGTATAAGCACATTGCGACCTCTTGGCCCCATTGTAACCTTTACCGCGTCACTTAGTTTTGCTACACCTCTTGCGATGGTGTTTCTTGCTTCATCTGAGAAAACTATATCTTTTGCCACTCTATACTCCTTATTTTATGATTCCAAAAATATCTTCTGTGTTTATTACTATATATTTTGTGCCATCAAGCGTGATTTCACTACCTGCATACTTGCCAAAAATGACCTTATCGCTAACTTTTAGCTCATTTACCTCGCTACTAACTGCTACCACTTCACCTGCACTTGGTTTCTCTTGTGCGTTGTCTGGGATTATGATCCCGCTAGCTGTGGTGGTCTGCTCCTCCACTCTCTTAACCAAAACCCGTTTACCTAATGGTTGAAAATTCATTCTTACTCCTAAAAAATTATTTCGATGAAATTTTAGCTTTCAAAGGTAACAAAGTCAATACTCTTAGCCTCTAAGACTAAAGTTTATTTAGTACAAATACTCAATCTAGTTGAGTATATATCAGCGTCATATCTGTTCACACTAGTAGAGCATATAAAATAGCATTTTCAAAAGCTAACTTAAAGCTTTGAGTTATTATAATTCTGCCTCTAATTCGTGTCAAGGTAGCTCAGCTGGTTAGAGCGCTGGTCTCATAAGCCGGAGGTCGAGAGTTCAAGTCTCTCTCTTGACACCATTTAAACATTCCGAATTAGCTCAGCGGTAGAGTAGGCGACTGTTAATCGCTTGGTCACTGGTTCGAATCCAGTATTCGGAGCCATCATTTAAGTATAAAAACCCCATTTTTTATCAGGTTTTTTGGCTCATCAAAAAATCACAACTTTTTTATCTATATAAACTTTAGATCTTATAAAATTAGTCTGTTTTTTAACTATTTTCTGACTAATTATCAAATTTTGTCAATATCTCAATAAAACTATGTTATGATTTGCAAAAGGAAAAGTTATGATAAAAAAAGCTCTACTATCAACATTACTACTCTCTCACCTAGTTGCAAACGATGGGGAAGCCCTTGCTGAACGCCTTTGTGGCGAGTGTCATCTTATGGGAGTCACATCAAAAGAGAAGATCGACAATATGAAAGCCCCACCCTATTGGGCACTAGCCAAAAAAGCAAGAGAGAGCTACGCTACTTATGATGAGCAGGTGGCGTACATCATAGACTACTCGCTAGATCCGAATGAAGCAAAGATGCTTTTTCCAATCCAGACAAAAGAGCGTTTTGGCGTAATGCCATCACTAAGTGGCAAGGTGAACAAAGAGGAGCTTAAAGAGATAGCAGGTTACATACTTCGTTAAGCGATCCTTGCGGAGCTAGCACCCACTACCTTGGTGGTTAGCTCAAACCTATCTCGCCCACTGCTTTTTGCCTCATAGAGCATACTATCAGCACGCCTCATAAGCTCCTCATTATCTATTGTATCGCTTGCTTTTGTGTTAGCAACACCTATGGAGATGCTTAAAAACTCCCCTACTTCAGAGCTTTTATGCTTTAGCTTTTTAGATCTGATGGCATTTAGTAGTTTTTGTGCCACAGCTTCGCTTTGTGACTCATTTAGCCCAATAAGAAGCACGCCAAACTCCTCGCCACCTAGCCTAAAGAGAAAATCCCCCGCTCGTTGCAGACTCTCATGCAGAGCAATAGAGACTTGACGAAGTGCCTCATCACCTTGCAGATGCCCATAAGTGTCGTTGTACTGCTTAAAGTAGTCGATATCTATCATCATAAATGTGACAAAATCCCCTGCCCTTCTAGCACGACTTAGCTCTCTTTCATAAACGATGTTGAAGTAGCGTCTATTATAAAGCGAGGTCAAAGAGTCCACATAAGAGGCACTCTCTAGGCGTTTGTTAGCAGCTTTTAGTGAGTTTGTCATCTTTAGCAAAGTGCTCTGATCTTTTTGGATACTTTTAAAGATATAGTAGGCGATAAGTAGCACAAAAAGAAGCGTTGCAAATGCGATAGAGCCTATCTTATAAACTATCTCATCATAGTTTTTCAAAAACTCACTTCGCTCAAACTTCGCCACATCACCCTCATAACGCACAAGCGACTCCACAATAGAGACAACCGCCTCGATGCGACCCTCCAAAAACGCCGTATCAACGCTCAAAACTCCGCCATCTTCAAGGCTTTGACAAAGCTCCTCAATGGCACTATTTAGCCTTAGTATCTCACTTGATGCATATGAGCTAAAGTCAAGCTCACTCGGTTTTTTATAGTGTGAAACATAGAGTTGCCAATTGTGCTCGATGCGTTCAAGTGCTTGCAGGCTTGAAGCTAGCATCATATCGGTGGAGATCTCACCTAGTCGCAGTTTTTGCAAGCTTTTTAGCACGCCAGAGTTGTAGTCATGCACTATACTATTTAGCTGAAGTGTTGGAGTAAATGAGCCAAAATAGAGCCTATCGATGTTTTGTTTCATCTCTTTTATATGCAAACCACCAATCATCAAAGAGAGAAACATCGCAACAGTTATGATAAAAAAGAGAGCATAAAGCTTCTTTGAGAGTGAAAGTTCGTTACTGTTCATAACGCTTTTAAAGCAAAAAGAGTGCCAAACTTAAACCTACTTATGCTAACATAACGCCGATGAATGAAACGCTAGAAAACATACAAGATCTAACATTTTTTGATGAGCTTAGTGATAGTGAGCTAGATCTACTTATCTCCTTTAGTAAGATCACCACGCATGCCAAAAACTCCATACTTTACTATGAAAACGAGACACAAAATAGGCTCTATTTTCTCATAAAAGGTCTCATAAAACTCTACAAGATCGATAAATACAACAACGATGTTTTTCTCTACTATATAGAAGCCAACTCTCTTATCTCTGAGATCTCATGCCTTAGTGATGAGTCGCTTATAACACTCTCAAACACCGAGTGTATGGAGGAGTGCATCATCTTAGATGTAGACTTTAAGCTCTTTAAGGAGCACTTTTTGCAGACAAATAGACTGCTTAGAGAGTTCACCACAGAGCTTATCAAACGCAACAAAAGCCTAAACAACCTCATCATAAGAGAGCTTGTCTTTGACGCCACTGCAAAAGTGGCTCATCTGCTTCACAACAACCTTGAGATCTTCAACTCTCTTAAACGCCACGAGATCTCATTTATGCTCCATATTCAGCCTGAGACTCTCTCGCGAGTGCTAAACAAGCTCCGTAGAAGCTACATCATAGAGATCGATGGTGTCAAGGCGAGTATCTTAGATGAGCAAAAACTTCAACTTATATACAAGGGTGAGTACAATGTTTGATAGCAAGATCAGCACAACCATCAAAAAGCTTGTCGCACTACTGATGTTTATGATGCTAAGCACCATCGCCATCACGATCTATCTAAATGAGCAAAACTACAAAGACGCTATGATCATAAACATAGCTGGCAAAGAGCGAATGCTAACACAAAAAATGGCAAAAAACATCTTCTACCTCTACCACAATCAAGGCTCGTCACTAGATGAGCTTGACGCCTCTACTGCGGAGTTTAAAAGAGCTTTGTCCTCGCTTAGAGATGGTGGACTAGGAGTTGAGCGGATCACTAGAGAGGAGACTCTAAAACTACTTGATCTCATAGATCAAAAGTGGCAAAGCTACTACGCTGACATCGTAGAGTTTAAAAAGACTCTACAAAGTGGCGAAGAGCTTGAGCTACTCATCGCCTCCATATATAGCAAAAACCTAGATCTACTAAGCGATATAGACGCAATGGTGTTTGAGTATACGCGTCATTCGCAAGATAAGATCCACTTTATAGAGCGGTTTCAGTACGCATCTGCCACCCTGCTTCTTATCATTTTCATCTACTCTCTGCTTAGACTTCGCTCCATCGAAGCTCACGCTGATGCGTTTGTGGCATACTCAAAAATGCTTGCAAAAGAGGAAGATCTAGGCGAGATCAAACCGCTAGATCTTGATGGTGAGGCAAATGAGATCCACGAAGCAAGTAGAGCGATCAACAAGTTTATAACCAAGTTGAGTAGGGCTTTAGAGGACTCAAATGAGGCCATAGAACACTCACAAAGTGCCTCTGGCAAACTAGCTGAACTGACACTTGAGCTAGATGAGATCATAGATGCTATCAAAGACCAAAAAAGT
Organism: Sulfuricurvum sp.; assembly: GCA_041669045.1. Taxonomy (GTDB): domain Bacteria; phylum Campylobacterota; class Campylobacteria; order Campylobacterales; family Sulfurimonadaceae; genus JBAYBZ01. The sequence continues at coordinate 28,035 of JBAYBZ010000004.1, forward strand.
GCTGCAAAAGTGCTAAATAGCAGTGAAGATATAGTAATCGCCTCAACCGAAGATCTCATAAACTCATCTAAGAAGCTTCTAAACCTCCGCAAAGAGCTAGAAGAGCTATATAAGTCATGCCAAAATATCAAATAAGATTAATTTTATCTTAATTACTTCAACTAATCATTTGACTTAAGTCATAGATTTTACCCTCCATATACTGATAATATTTGGGCGTTAGTGGTTACATTGACGCCATAAAAAGATATAGGAGAGATTATGTCACTTTCAAGAAGAGAGTTTCTAAAAAGCTCTGCGGCAGCGAGTGCGGCAGCAGCTGTTGGTATGAGTGTACCCTCAGATCTAGCAGCAGATGCAGCAAAAGCTGAAGAGGGCTGGCGATGGGACAAGGCGGCTTGTAGGTTCTGCGGTACAGGTTGTGGGATAATGATGGCTACGAAAAACGGGAAAATAGTAGCTGTCAAAGGAGATCCTGCAGCTCCAGTAAACCGCGGTCTAAACTGCATCAAAGGCTACTTTAATGCCAAGATAATGTATGGAGCAGATAGGCTAACACAGCCTCTACTTCGCGTCGATGAGAAGGGCAACTTTAACAAAAAAGGTAAGTTTGCCCCTGTATCGTGGGAGAGAGCATTTGATGAGATGGAGTTTCACATCAAAAAAGCTCTAAAAGAGAGTGGACCTGAGGGTGTTGGGATCTTCGCATCTGGTCAATACACCATCATGGAGGGCTACGCAGCTAGCAAAATGATGAGAGGTGGGTTTAGATCTAACGCATTTGATCCAAACGCAAGACACTGTATGGCGTCCGCAGTTGTGGGCTTTTACCAAACATTTGGCGTCGATGAACCATCTGGTTGTTATGATGATATTGAGCTAACCGATACTGTTGTATCGTGGGGATCAAACATGGCAGAGATGCACCCGATCCTATGGTCAAGGGTGACAGATAGAAAGCTAAGTGATCCAGATCGTGTCAAGATAGTCTCGATCCAGACATATACCCATAGAACATCTGATATAGCTGATATTGAGATCATCTTCTCACCAAACACAGACTTAGCGATCTGGAACTACATCGCTAGAGAGATAGTTTACCGTGATGACGCAGAGAAGATCATCGACTGGGATTTTGTCAAAAAACATATGGTTTTTGCAACAGGTCCTGTCAATATCGGCTATGGTCTTAGACGCGAGGGTGAAAAGAGCCTAAAGAACGGCAAATACACCGCCGAGGAGATGGAGATCATAAATAAAGAGATGATCACAAAAGTCTCTAAAAAAGAGGGTCCATCACTTGAGCCATACGGCTACAAAGCAGGTGATGAGATGAAGCATCAAGCGGGTACTCTAGCTCACTGGGAGATCAGCTTTGAGGAGTACAAAAGATCACTTGAGCCATATACACTTGACTATGTTGCAAGCATCGCAAAAGGCGATCCAGATGAGCCACTAGAGGCGTTTAAAGATAAGCTTCAAGCATTAGCAGATCTATACATCGAAAAGGGTCGTGGAGTGGTGAGCTTCTGGACTATGGGTATGAACCAACATACTCGTGGAACATGGGTAAATACACTATCTTACAATGTCCACTTTATGCTAAACAAACAAGCGATCCCAGGAAGTGGGGCTTTCTCACTAACAGGTCAGCCATCAGCTTGTGGAACTGCTAGAGAGGTTGGGACATTTACTCACCGCTTGCCAGCAGATATGATGATCGAAAACCCTGAACATAGAAAGATCACAGAGAACAAATGGCGTGTGCCAGAGGGCACTATAAACCCTGTGGGCGTTCAACACATCATGAAAATCCACCGTGATATCGAAGATGGGCTAGTTAAGTTTGCATGGGTAAATGTCTGTAACCCTTACCAAGACACCGCTTCAGCAGAGCACTGGATCAAGTCTGCTCGTGAGATGGATAACTTCATAGTCACATCAGATGGTTACCCAGGAATCTCTGCAAAAGTTTCAGATCTCATCTTACCATCAGCGATGATCTATGAGAAATGGGGCGGATACGGAAACGCAGAGAGACGAACACAGCTATGGCGTCAGCAAGTACTTCCTGTGGGTGATGCTATGAGTGATACATGGCAGTGGGTAGAGCTTTCAAAGCGATTTACCGTAAAAGATGTGTGGGGTTCATACAAACCATCAGGTCCAAGGGGGGAAGAGCTTCCTAGTATGATCGAGCAAGCAAAAGCGATGGGGTATAACGAAAACACAACGATGTTTGAGATCCTTTTTGCAAATGATATAGCTAGATCTTACAAATATGACCAAAACGATCCTGTTCAAAGAGGCTATGACAACACCGAAGCAACGGGTGATAGCCGAAATGTAGTAGGAAGTGATGGTAAGATCTTTAAAGGGTATGGCTTCTTTATTCAAAAATATCTATTTGAAGAGTACGCGTCATTTACCCGTGGGCATGGGCATGACCTTGCACCATTTAATATGTACCACAAGGTAAGAGGTCTAAGATGGCCTGTTGTTGATGGTAAAGAGACGCAGTGGAGATTTAATGTCAAGTATGACCCATACGCAGCAAAAGCAGCTAAGGGAACTGACGCGACTCACGCATTTTATGGAACACTGGCAAAAGCTCTTAAACAAGGCGATCTAAAAGGTATCACTGACAAAGATGGCAAGCCAAAACCGCTTACAAACAAAGCCAAAATCTTTGCTCGCCCATATATGGATCCACCAGAGATGCCAGATAGCAACTACGATACATGGCTATGTACTGGTAGGGTACTAGAGCACTGGCACTCAGGGACTATGACCATGCGTGTGCCTGAGCTCTACCGTGCAGTTCCAGAGGCACTATGCTATATGCACCCAAAAGATGCCGATACAAAAGGGCTTAAACAGGGTGAGCTATGCTGGGTTGAGTCTCGTCGTGGCAAGGTTAAAGCAAGGGTTGAGACAAGAGGTAGAAACCGCCCACCTCGTGGACTTGTCTTTGTGCCGTGGTTTGATGAGAAGGTCTTTATCAACAAAGTGTGCCTAGATGCCACCTGTCCGATGTCAAAACAGACCGACTTTAAAAAGTGTGCTGTAAAGATCTACAAAGCGTAAGTTATGAAAACAGAAGTAGCAAGAAGAGAGTTTATCCTAAACATGGCTAGAGGTGCAGGGATCGCTGCACTTAGCGGGTTTGTATGGAGTGCGTATGTGAGCGAGGCAAAAGCTGCTCCGCTTGCACTTCGCCCTCCAGGAGCTTTGCAGGAGAGCGATTTTCTAAGTACTTGTATAAAGTGTGGTCTCTGCGTTGAGGCGTGTCCTTATGACACACTTATGCTTGCCAAAGCAGGCGACAATGTGCCTCTTGGTACGCCATACTTTATACCCAGAGATATACCATGCTATATGTGTCCAGATATACCATGCGTGCCAGTCTGCCCAAGCGGTGCACTAGATGAGCCAAGCGTCACCACAAACGGTGAGCTTGACATAAACATCGCTCGCATGGGGCTTGCGGTGGTAAACAAAGAGAGCTGTATAGCATTTTGGGGGATACAGTGCGATGCTTGTTATAGAGCTTGCCCGATTTTGGGTGAGGCGATCAGTGTTGAATACACCAAAAATGATCGCACAGGTAAGCACGCATTTTTAACCCCTGTGGTGCATGCAGACGCTTGTACAGGGTGCGGGCTATGCGAAAAAGCATGTGTAACCGAAAAGCCTGCTATCTTTGTGCTACCTCGCGAGGTCTCGATGGGCAAGGTTGGTAGCTACTACATAAAAGGGTGGGACGAGGCGGACGAAAAACGCCTTGAAGAGGCAAGTGAGATCAGATCAGTCACAGAGATCAGCAAAAAGAGTGCCATAGACTCGCTAAATGAGGGGTTTTAAGATGAGAAGGCTTTGGAAAAAGTACAGATATCTATTTTTAAGACGCTCAACACAGCTTGGTATCTTGCTACTCTACTTTGGAGCAAATGCGTGGGGGTGGAGTGTGCTAATGGGCAACCTTAGTAGCTCTGTGCTTTTTGGCGTAGTGCCACTAAGCGATCCATACGCCGTGATCCAGATGTTTGTTGCTGGTGCTGTGCTTGCTGTTGATGTGCTTATTGGAGCACTCATTATCACCATCTTCTATCTTGTAGTAGGTGGAAGAGCCTTTTGTAGCTGGGTTTGTCCCATAAACTTAGTCACCGACGCAGCGGCACTGCTTAGGCGAAAACTTGGCATCGATAGCTTTGCTAAAAAACAAAGAGCCACTAGAGATATCCGCTACTGGGTACTTTTTCTTAGCCTTGTAGTCTCCGCCATTATGGGGGTTGCTGCTTTTGAGCTTGTCTCACCCATAGGGATCGCTCACCGTGGTGTCATCTTTGGCTTTGGGTTTGGCTGGGCTGCTCTACTTGTTATATTTTTGTTTGATCTTTTAGTTTTGAAAAATGGCTGGTGTGGGCATATCTGCCCACTTGGTGGCTTCTACTCGCTTTTGGGTAGATCTAGCCTCATTAGAGTTCATCACAATGTAGACAACTGTACAGAGTGCATGAAGTGCAAAGCCATCTGTCCCGAGATGCCCGTTCTTGCTCTTATAGCAAAGGAGAGCTTCGTCGTGGGTGGAGCATGCACAAACTGTGCTAGATGTATAGAGGTTTGCGATGATGACGCACTTGGATTTGAGATAAAAAAGTTGATAAAACGGAAGGATTTAAGATGAAAACTACAACAAAAGTACTATTTGCTCTAGCTGTTGTTGCTACTATCTTTAGTGGTTGTGCAAACGAAAAACCAAAAGCATCTGCAAAAGATAGCGTAGATCAAAGCTTTAGCGAGGAGTCTTTAGGACTTAGAAAGACCGACTTGTACACTGAAAACAGCACAGTTGCAAGCAAAACAGAGTATGTGAGCGATCAACCAATGACTAGCCATAGGTTTAGACGAGCGTTTCAAGACGCACCGCCGATGATCCCACACGACACAACAGGGCTACTACCTATAAAAACAGATGACAACAGATGTGTAGGGTGTCATATGCCAGAGGTTGCACCGAGTATGGGTGCCACACCGATCCCTGTGTCACACTTCACAGACTTTAGACCGCGAGCAAAGATCGTAAATGGAGTAGCGGTAAAAACTGCTGATGACTACAAAAACGAAACACTCATAGTAAAAACTGATGAGCTTCAACATGCTCGCTATAACTGTTCACAGTGCCACGCTCCGCAGTCACAAGGAAACTTAGCAGTTGAGAACACTTTTGAGCCTGTGTTTGTCTCAAAAGATGGCTCAAGCAAATCGCACTGGGACGAAGACAAATACACAAAAAGCTTAGATACCGTCATAGGTGGAGCTAGTTTTATAACAGAAGATGACATACTAAACAAAGACTCAAAAGCGGGTTACTAGGGTGAGCAAACGCGAGCTTTTTGGCAAGATCGCATCTTTGGCTAAACGCAAAGATGTGCTTGTGCGACCACCATACTTTAGTGATGAGCTACTCTTTGGTAGCGAGTGCATAAAGTGTGACGCGGCGTGCCAAAGAGCGTGCGAAGAGGGGATTATCTACTTATTAGATGACGCCTCGCCATTTTTGAGCTTCGTAAACAGTGGTTGCACATACTGCGATGAGTGTGCAAAAGCATGTGAGTTTGGAGTTTTGAGCATAGAGAGCAAAAAGCTCATAGATGCACGCATACACATCAAGATCTCAGCTTGTTTAAGCCATAATGGTGTTATGTGTTTCGCCTGCAAAGATCCATGCTTAGAAAATGCGATCGACTTTATAGGGCTATTTAAACCAACCATAAACAACAACTGCACCGCGTGTGGATTTTGCATCTCAAGATGCCCAAGCGGTGCGATCGAGGTAGTATGAGAAATTTTGTCACACTTTTACTCTTCTGCGTAGCACTTTTAGCAAAAGAACCTATCGCAAGCATCACGCTAAGTGGCTCACTTGTAGATATGGTGGCAAGTGATGACAAGCTCTACTGTGCAACTGATGCTAGCAGTGTAGATGTGGTAGATCTAAGCACTTTTGAGGTGATCAAGCAGATCAAAGTAGAGAAGATCTACGACTTTGCAGGCGAGATGATGGACTCTAAGATCTACTCAGTAGATCTAGTAGATGAAAAGCTTCTTATATTATCGCAAGATGATGAGGGTTATAGACGCCTTCATATATATGAGGGTGGCAAGCTTAGATCTATATTTGATCGCTCAAGTGAGCTGAGCATCGCTAAGGCGAAGTTTGTAAGCAAAGATCTAGTTCTCTTAGCAGATCTAGGCAATGAATATATGCTTTTGAATCTGCAAAGTGGTGAAGTAAAGCACCTGCTTCAAGCCTCCATGGGGCGTTTTAGCGACTTTGCGTTAAATGAGTCAAAAAGCCTTGCGGTGTGTAGCGATGAGAGTGGCGTGGTGCGAATGCTAGATCTAAAAAGCAAAAAGATGCTCTCCTTTAGTGGCAATGTAAACCTTGATAATATCTTTATGCTAGACTTTAGATCTAACACCATAGCCGCAGCGGGGCAAGATAGGAAGCTTGTGATATATAGCGAGGGTCTTGCGACTAAAAGTGTGATGGAGTCAAACTTTCTCATCTATGCGGTGGCTCTCTCGTCAAATGCCTCAAGTGTAGCGTACTCAAGTGATGAGAGTGGTACTGTTAAGGTGCTGGATCTTGCAAGCAAAAAAGAGATCGCTTCACTTAGTGGTAGCAAGGCGTTAGTTAGCAAGATACTCTACCTAGATGAGACAAAAGTTGCTGTTGGAAGCGACTCAAAAGAGTTGTTGGTGTACCATATAGATACGCGATTAGAACAAAGTCCCGCCTCGCTACGCTAACGCTGAGTTTTCTTGGGCAGAAAGCCCCCGCGACCTTGTCGCTCTGATGCCTAGGGCATCGTCACTGCGAGGCGACTTGTCGCCGTGGCAGTCTATGCTGAAACAGTTGTGGACTGCTTCGTCACTTCGCTCCTCGCAGTGACTGCGAGGCGTTATTGCGAGGCTCTAAAAAAGCCGTGGCAATATAAACTAAAATGTTAAAATAATAGTAAGAGGACAACATAATGAACATATCAAGTATAGTAGTAAAAACTTTACCAACAAATCTAGATCAAGTACTAAAGGATATAAAAAATTCACCAGTTTGTGACTACCATCTTCACGATGAGAAGGGTCGCATCATCATCACCATAGAGTCAGATAGTGTCGCTGAGGAGCTAGAGAAGCTAAAAGTGATCGAAGCTATACCAAATGTCATAACCGCAGAGATGCAACAAAGTTATAGCGAAGATGAGCTAGATCGCCACATAGAGGTGATCGCAAATGGCGACGCAGTACCAAAGGTGCTAAATGATGAGAGTATAAAAGCTAGCGACATAGTGTATAATGGCGATCTTAAAAAGCAAGATGACCTTGCAAGCTTTGCTAGGAGTTTTGATCAAAAAAAGAGGTAAGCATGAGCATAGAGGCTATAAAAACGATCCGCTATCTTGAACATAGCGAGATAGTGGAGTATCTTGATGGGGTTCAGTTTATCATTATGACCGAGCCTTCTCCTAGCAGTTTTGTAGGTACTCCACTCCATTTTAGCCTCTTTTTGCACACTAGCGAAGCTCTACCACCACATATAGTTACGGCGGTTTTAGACAAATTTGTTAAAGATTATGAGATCTCAAATGTCCAAAAGGTGATCGCCGAGCCTATGAGCGTGGGCTTTTCAGTTGGCACTCAAGAGACACATATGCCACTACTCATCACCAAAAGCGACGAACTATCTTCCATACCACACATCACAATGTTTGTCATCGACTTTGTAGGCGACTCACCCAACTTTGAAAATGCCAAAAAAGGCTTTAGTGGTTGGGTTTATGTGAGAAATTAGATTAGATTGCTTCACTATGCTCGCAATGACGAGTGACAGTCACTGCGAGGAGTGTAACGACGACGCAGTCTTAGACGCCAAAGGCGTCAGAGCGACAAAGTCGCGGGAGCTTTCCGCTGAGGAAAATGCGGAGTTATCGTAGCGAGGCGGGACTTGTTCCGACCGCGTATAAAATAGTAGATTGCTTCACTTCGTTCGCAATGACGGGTGGCAGTCTATTATGGCTCCATACCAAGTAGTATAGTTACCTGCTTATCAACCTGACTCATCTCATCGCTATCAAGCATAGCCACTCGCTCGCCAATGATCCTGCAATTGTCAAGTGTTCTTATCTGATCACAAAGCAGTTCACTAGTAAACTCAAGTTTACCTCTTTGAGTCACCCTAAATCTTAGCGGATAACCGCCATCAACAAGATGCGTAGTAAGCGGTAGCACGGTGGTTGTGGGGTGCAAAGCCTCATTTAGCATATCTGTCTGGTAGATAAGCACAGGTCGTAGCTTACCCACTTCGTTGCCTCTTTTTGGGTTAAGATTTGCCAAGTAGATCTCGCCTCTTTTAAACACTCTCGAGTCCATCTGCCAAAGCAGTCTCAAACTTATCTGCAACATTCAAGGAGTCAGCTCTAGTGAGCATAGAGGCTTTTTTGATCTGCTCTTTTAGCTTTTCTTTTTCTAAAGTCTCATTGTAACTAAGCACAGCATCTCTTATGAGTTTGCTTCTTGAAGTGCCAAGTTTTTTGACTATACTGTTTAACATTGCAAAAAAATCATCATCAGCTTTAAGCGTAATAGTATGCATAATCTGCTCCTTTTTAGTATTATAAAAAATATTACTTTTTGTATTATACTATATTTTAAAATAGTTGGCTATCGCGATATAGATTGCTTCACTTCGTTCGCAATGACGGGTGGCAGTCACTGCGAGGAGTGTAACGACGAAGCAGTCTTAGACGCCAAAGGCGTCAGAGCGACAAGGTCGCGGGAGCTTTCCGCCGAGGAAAACGCAGAGTTATCGTAGCGAGGCGGGACTTGTTCCGACCGCGTATAAAATAGTAGACTGCCACGGCGACAAATCACCCTATAATAACGGCTTTTGTCGCTTCACCTACCGCTTATCACAAAGCTATTTTATTTTACTCTAAGCTTCAATAGCCTATACTTTCGTTGTATCTTTAGAGATATAGCGATGGGCTTCATTCTCACCGCTATATTTTTTTAGGTATCATTATATCTTTAAAGATACAATGCAAATCTAGCTCTAGTAAGTTTTGGAAATCCACTCATCTACCTCCCACCTGATGAGCATACATTCTCCTATATAAAAGACAAAACTTACTAGAAGATCACACAAAGAAGTTTAAAAATGTTTAAAAAACTGTTCGTCATCGCACTGCTATTTAACACCCTAAATGCTGATGTAGCTCAAAGGGTGTTTGGCTCATCACCACCTATGACATACCTCATCTACACCCTTGCACCGCAAAAACTAGCAGGTCTTAACTTTGCGCCATCAAACATAAACAACCTCGCAAGCCCTACTCTGCTAGATGCTTCATTTTTAGATCTGCCTATCATCGGCTCGTTTCATGGTGGTGGATCTAGCATCAACATAGAGACACTACTAAGTCATAAGGTAGATCTGATCCTCTTTTGGGAAGATGACTTTTTGGCATCAAAAGTTAGCACTGAGCTAGCAAAAACAGGCATAAAAAGGGTAGATCTAAAGTTTAGACGCATCGCAGATATGCCCGCCTCCATACTAAAAGCTGGCGAGGCGATGGGTGAAGTTAGCAGAGCCAAAGAGCTAAGCACTCACGCACAAAAACTCATAGATGAGCTTACACTCATAACCAAAGATGCCCCGAAGGTGCGTTACTACTACGCTGAAGGGGCTGATGGCTTACAAACTGAGTGTAGTGACTCATTTCACACAGAAGCGATGCAAATAGCTGGGGGTGAAAATGTCCACAAATGCACCCAAAGCAATGTACTAGGGCTTGAGAAGATCACTTTCGAGACGCTTCTAGGCTACAACCCAGAGGTGATCATCGCACAAAATGCTCAAACGCTAAAAGCCATCAAAGAAGATCCGCTCTTTTTACATCTTGATGCACTCAAACAAAACAGAGTTTTTGTCGCACCAAACGATCCATTTAACTGGCTAGATCGCCCGCCATCTTTTATGAGGCTACTTGGTATGCACTTTATAGCAAAAGAGTTCTACCCTGAGCTATACAGCTACGATCTAGTGGCAAAAACCGTAGAGTTTTACAAGCTATTTTTGCGAGTAGATCTTAGTAAGAGTGAAGCCAAACAAATATTAGGAGAAAAACAGTGAAAAAAACCACCATAGTCTTAAGCCTGCTTTGTGTTAGTCTACTAGCTGATCCCATCAGCATAGAGAAGATCGTCATTCAAGGCGGTGATAGCACCACCTTTATAGAGGGCGAAGCAGATAGCTTTAGCAAAAAAAGCATCACAACCCTTGGCACTCATGCCAACATAAACCCCTACAATGTGGTGCAGTTCTCACCATCAGTGCACTTTAGCCCAACAGATCTAAGTGGCTCAAATGAGCCATCGTTTCATGATCCTATCCGCATCAGAAGCAAGGCTCAAAGTGGCCCAGGGGGTGTTTATATGCTAAACTCCATACCCATCTCAAGCAACCCAGGGGGTGGGAAACTGCTAGTAGATATGGAAAACATCAGCTCCATAGATCTACTAAAAGGCTACTTGCCAACAGATAAAAACCTAGGGTTTTCTTCACTGATAGGTAAGATCGATATGCAGATCTTAGCACCGCGCAAAGAGATGCAAACCACACTTTCGCAATCATTTGGAAGCGATAACTTCAAAAAGACATTTTTGCGTTTTGACACGGGTGAGATGGGAGATCTTAAACTATTTGGCTCACTCTCATATGTGGGAAGTGACAAGACAAAAGGTAGCGGGGATCTGACGCGAACAAACTTCACTCTAGGTGCTTCATATACGCCATCAAGCGATCTAAGAGCAGATCTATACTTTGTGCACAATAGCGATGAGCATCACAACTACTACTCGCTAAGCTACGCAGATGTCAAAAGTGGCAAGTACAAAAAAGAGTTCGCCTCCACTAGGCCGAGTGCAAACAACGACATAAACTACTACGACTGGAACAAGCAAGACTTCTCCACCTACGCCATCTTTGCAGATGTGATCTATGCTCCAACTTCAGAGGATATTATAAGTTTCAAACCTTACTATAAACGCGACCGTGGGGAGTACTTTTTTAACAAAGAAAACCCTGCAAACTCTGCAATGAACCGTATCATAAACTGGCGAATGGATCACGATCTCTTTGGCGTGGTAGCATCATATGAGCACACATTTAGTGATGCTTTTGTGGCAAAGGCGGGCTACTCATACCACAAACAGCAACCCCCAGGGCCACCGAGTCAGCAACGAAAGTACAAAAGTGTAAATGGAGCGTTGGAGTTTGATGGCTACGCAGTTTTGTCAAAAAATGATCTCCACACCATCTACTCGCCATTTGTAGAGCTTAGTGGCACACTTGATCGCTTTAGTTATAGTGCAGGCGTGCAGTACCAGACATTTAAACTAGGAAGCATCGATAGCTACACGCTTGGTACAAATGCCACTACTAGCAGAGACTACGACACCGCCATAAAAAATGGCACACTAGATCCTATGGCAAGCGTAGATGCTAGAAGTTTTCACCACTTTTTGCCATCACTCTACGCCTCGTATGAGCTTGATAGTGGCACGATTTATACAGACTACACCAGAAGCTACGGCTTTGATGTGAACCTCTACCCCACCTACACCGCTCAGCGAGCAAACTTCGTCGCAAAAGGCGTGAGTCTGCAAGAGTTGTGGAACACTACAAAGCTTGAGACATCTGATAACATAGATCTAGGGTACAAAACCGTAGTGGGTGGCATAGTGCTAAACCCTGCGGTATATGTGAGCTTTGTGCAGAACAAACAAGCGGGCATATATAGTCAAAACTTTGGCGTTAGCTACCCTGCAAATGTGGGCAAAGCTCTAGGTTATGGTGCAGAGTTTAGTGCAAACGGCGAGATCATAGAAGATCTTGACTTTTTGCTCTCACTCTCCTATAACCGCTACTCGTTTAAAGAGGACTTTGCTCAAGCAGGCGGAGGAGTAAGCGACATCAAAGGCAACCAGCTACCAGACGCCCCAAAAGTCCTAGCAAAAACTGCACTCTCATACACCATGGGCAAGCTTACCATCACGCCGAGTGTGCGTTACACCTCTAGCAGATACGGCGATGTTGCCAACACGCAAAAGATCTCATCTTATACCATAGTAGATCTTGACGCATCATACAACATAGGCAAGATCTTCTTTGCAAACGACGCCTCATTTAGAGTAAGTGCGACCAACCTAACTAACGAAAAGTACATCTCAAGCATCATCACAGCAGACAACGCCCTTGCAGCAAGCACCACTTCTAGTACCTACCAAAGCGGTGCACCATTTGGGCTTTATGCGACGCTAGATCTGAGGTTTTGATGGCAAAGATCTACTTCTTCCTCACCGCTCTTGTGATCTTTGCTACCCTCTCGCTCGCGTGGGGGCAGTATGAGATAGATCTAAGCACACTCGCTAAGTTTTTGCAAGCAAAACTAAGTGGCGAGATGAGTGAAGATCTGCTCATCATAGATAGCATCATCACCCAGATCCGCCTGCCTCGCGTGCTTTTAGCTATGCTCATAGGTGCCTCACTTAGCGTCAGTGGCGTGGTGTTTCAAGCGATGTTTACAAACCCCCTCGTCTCGCCTGGTATCCTTGGAGTCTTAGCAGGGGCTAGCTTTGGAGCAGCACTTGGTATGGTGGTATCAGATAGCTGGCTAGCGGTGCAACTACTCTCATTTGCCTTTGGGTTCTTAGCAGTTGGAGCGGCACTTTTTATCTCATTTGCCGTCGCTAAAGATAGCTCAAAGGTTATGCTAGTGCTTGGCGGGGTCATCAGTGGCTCACTCTTTACCGCCCTACTCTCGATCCTCAAATACACCGCCGATCCATACAGTACACTACCTGCCATAGTCTACTGGCTTATGGGCTCACTCAGCATGGCTAAGCTTGATGAGGTGCTTCTCATCTCGATCCCAATGGTGCTAAGCATAGTAGCCATGATCACCATGGGCAAGCACTTAGATCTGCTAAGTCTTGGCGATGAGGAGGCAAAAGCGATGGGCGTAGATGTGAGGCGAGTTCGCATAGTGGCTATACTCCTAGCCACACTAGCTAGCTCACTAAGCGTCGTTATGGCAGGAGTGATCGGCTGGGTTGGACTCATAGTGCCTCACATAGTTCGCTTCTATGCTGGAGCTTCACACAGAGTACTTTTGCCACTCTCTGCTATCATCGGAGCACTCTTTTTGCTCACCGCAGATAACATCTCTAGGCTACTGCTAAGCGTTGAGATCCCCATTGGCATACTCACCTCACTTGTGGGGATCCCCATCTTTGTGCTAGTTCTCAAAAAGGCAGGTTCAAGATGGTCTTAGAGGTTAAAAATGCTCACTTTGGTTATGAGCAAAAAAGCGTGCTTCGCGGGGTAGATCTAAGAGTTATGCAAGGCGAGGTGATCTCACTTTTAGGCATAAATGGCAGTGGCAAAAGCACACTTCTACGACTTATGCTAGATCTTTTGAGTCCATCAAAAGGGGAGATCTTTCTTGAGGGCAAAAACATCAGAGAGTTTAAAAGATCCGCCATCGCTTCACGCCTTGCCTACATACCACAAAGTAACAACACGCCATTTGGCTACACCGCTTTAGAGATGGTGATGATGGCACGCTTTAGCCTACTCTCGCCCTTTGCACAGCTTAGCAAAAAAGATGAGCTTATAGCACAAAACGCCCTTAAGCGAGTGGGTATAGAGGATCTCTCAGATCGCATTTACATCACACTAAGTGGCGGACAAAAACAGCTAGTCCTTCTAGCTAGAGCGATCGCTCAAGGCTCACAAACGATCCTAATGGACGAACCAGTAAGTGGACTAGACTATGGCAACCAACTCAAGCTTCTAAGACTCATCAGCTCGCTTGCCAAAGATGGCTACACCATCATTCAAACCACTCACTACCCAGATCATGCTTTTTTACTAGATAGTCGTGTAGTGATCTTAGATAATGGCGTGATCGTTAGTGATGGAGCTAGTAGCGAGGCGATCACCGCCAAAAGCATCGAGGAGCTATATGGCATAGAAGCAGAGATTATTTCACATGGAGGGTACGCAAGATGTCTACCAAAGATCTACTAAGAGAAGATATAGGGTTTTTTGACCTCACCACTGAGGCTTTGGGTATCGCAGATCTAAGAGGCGAGATCACATTTGAGCCAAAGCAGGAGATGATCCTATGTGGTTCAAGGTTTGTAAAAGAGACTCTAAAAGAGCTAGATCTTGAGTCTAGCTTTTTAAAGCGAGATGGCGAGAGAGTAAAAAAGGGTGAAGTTTTTTTAAGGTGCCACGGCAGGGCGGGTGATCTGCACGCTCTTTGGAAAGTGGCTCAAAATATATTTGAGTACTCAAGTGGCATAGCGACTTATACGAGCGATCTCTTGGGTCTTGTTGAGCACAAGATCTCCGTTCTCACCACTCGCAAAAACCTCCCAAATGCAAAGGAGTTTATGCAACGCTCTGTCTTTTGTGGAGGTGGGGCACCTCATCGTCTTGGCACTTACGACTCCGTGCTTATCTTTTCGCAACATCTGGAGTTTTTGCATAGTAGCTCTACTCTTGAGAGCAGTTTTAGAAGTCTCAAAAAACGCCTTATAGAGAAAAAGATCGCCGTGGAGGTGGAGAGCTTTGCTGATGCTTCCTACTTCGCAGATCTGCAAGCTGACATACTTCAGTGTGAAAAGATGAGCATTGATGAGCTACAAAAGTGCGTGCTTCTTAAGCAAAAATACCCCTCTTTGGTGGTGGTCGCCACTGGTGGGATCAACCACACAAACATCAAAGAGTATGCACTCACGGGCGTTGATGGGATCGTGACATCATCACCCTACCACGCAAAACCGCTTGATGTCAAAGTGCGTATGAGGAGAGTCGTATGAGAGTTTTACTACTGTTTGCTCTGCTTTTTGAGCTACTAAGTGCAAGAGTGGTAGTCGATGACTATGGCAACAGTGTAGAGGTTGGCGAAAGTGTAAAACGCATAGTTGCTGCTTCACCACAACTAACTATGAGCCTGCTAGCCTTTGATCCAGATCTCATCGCGGGCATAAACTCGCCCTTTTTTGAAGATCAAAAGAGCTTTGTAGGCAGTGCTTATGACAAGCCTGTCGTAGGTGGGTTTATGGGCGAGGGCAACATCATAAACCTTGAAGTTTTGGCGACTCTTAAGCCCGATGTGGTGCTACTTTGGGGCGGGTCTAGCAGAGCAAAAGAGCAAAAAGAGATGATCGAGTCTTTGGGACTAAGTGTGCTCATGGTGCGAAACGACAAGATAGATGATCTCTCTAACCAGTTTCGTCTTATCGGTGAGCTTAGCGGGGATAAAACAAGAGCAGATGAGCTTATAGCCTACACTAAAGAGAGTCTAGATCTAGTAAAGACGCTAGGCAAAAAGCTTGAGGACAAAAAGGCGATCCGCTACTACTTTGCACAGGGTGTTGATGGGTTATCAAGCGAGTGCGATGGCTCATTTCATCTCGAGCCATTTAACCTTAGTGGTGCTAAAAATGCCCTTGATTGTAAGCTTAGCTCAAACTACGGTATGGAGAAGATCTCACCCGAGATCCTACTACTAAGTGATCCTGATGTGATCGTAGCGATGGAGCGATCTTTTGTAAAAAACATAGCCAACAACTCCCACTTCAAGAGCCTTCGAGCTGTAAAGGAGGGCAGAGTCTTTTTGGTGCCATCAGAGCCTTTTAACTATATATCGCGTCCGCCATCGTTTATGCGTCTGCTTGGGATAAGGTGGCTCATAGCCTCTTTTTACCCTGAAGTGTATAGCTTTGATGCGGGAAGCTTTGAGAAGCTATTTTTTACTCAAACGGGGCAGTAGAGATGTACCAGAAGCATCTAAGAGTGGGGTTTGTTGCGAGCTTTTTGCTTCATACAACCCTGCTTTTAGCTGTCTATATCGGTAGTACCATAGAGCATAAAGAGCCAAAAAAAGTGAGCATAACCATCTCGCTTAGTGAGTTTGTCTCACCAGCTAAAGAGATAGTTGAGGAGCCAAAACAGGAGAACAAACCTCAACAAAAGGAGATAAAAAAAGAAGATGTCAAAAAGCAAGTAGAACCTAAAAAAATAGTAGAGCCTAAAAAGCAACCAGAACCCAAAAAGATAAAAGAGATAGCAAAGCTGGCACCAGATAAAGAGGTACTAAATATAACAGAGGAGACAAAAGAGAGTGAAGCTAGCGAGCAGATAGAAGAGAGAGAAGATCAAGAGGTAACCAGTAAGCAAGCAGTGGATCAAAATGCACTAGATGAAGCGATCAACAAGGCAAGAGAGCAGATGCTAGCAGATGAGGTGAATCTCTACTTAGCAAAACTAAGAGAGACGATCCAATCAAATCTCCGCTACCCAAACATAGCAAGGAAGCTAAACCTTGAGGGCGAGTGCAGAGTTAGCTTTGAGATCTGTTTAAATGGCGAGATCAAAAATGCCAAAATCATCGGCTCAACCTCTCGTAAAGTGCTAGATGAGGAGGCATTAAAGACACTGCAAAGATGTGTGCCTTTTGATGCACCACCAAAAGAGGGTATGAAAATCGACATACCTATACTATTTAAACTAAAAAGTTAGGAGCAAAAAATGAGTGAAGTAGCAAGAAATGAGACAGTAAAAAAGGTGATGGCGTTTCATAGATCATTTAACCAAATGAGCAAAGATGAGAGAAGCAAATGGGCTTTGGATATGGGAGAGATAAGAGTTGAGGACTTTTTTAGAGCTAACCAGAGCGTCTTTGATGAAGATGGTCCAGCGGAGAGAAACCTAGAAAAGAGATCGTTTTTTCTTGAGCTTCTTCAAAAACAGGTGGTTTCGCCTCCGCTTGAGTTTGAGCGAGGTCACCCTGTGTCAAACTACCTTGAGGAGAACATCATCATTCGCCACATCTGCACACAAGCAAGCGAGGCTCTGCAAAGAGGCGATGAGAAGGCCACTCTCAAGCTTGTGCAGGAGCTAAAAGGGGTACATATCCACTACCTTAGAAAAGAGGATCAGCTATTTCCATACCTTGAGAAGCACAACTTTACCTACCCAAGTGTGGGTATGTGGAAGTTTCACGATGAGCTAAGAGATAGACTCAAAAATGCAACTATGTATCTTGCAAGAGGTGAAGCTCAAAAGCAAGAGTTGCTAGATGTACTGCAAGATATCTATGAAATGAGCATTCGTGAGGAGAGAATGCTACTACCAACTGCTGTATATCTACTCTCCAAAGCGGAGTGGCTAAAGATAGCAAAAGAGGAGCGAGAGATCGGCTATGCGTTTATAGAAGAACCACCACATTATGGTGCTACAAGTAGCGTAGGTGTACACAACCCGTTTGGATCTATCGCACTTCATGATGGCTCACTTACGCAGGAACAGCTTGAGATGATCTTTACTTATATGCCATTTGATGTCACCATCGTCGATGAGAATGATCGAGTCGCCTTTTTCAACAAGGGAGACAAAAGGACATTTTTGCGTAGTGCGGGCGTAATCGGCAGAGAGGTGCGGTTTTGTCACCCACCAAAGAGCGTACATACCGTACTTGAGATCTTAGAAGCATTTAAAGATGGGAGCAGAGATGACGCTGAGTTTTGGATCAACTTTAAAGGCAGACTGACTCATATCCGCTACTTTGCACTAAGAGATGCTAAGAGAAACTACAAAGGGGTGATGGAGATCACACAAGATATAACAGATATACAAAAACTAAGCGGTGAGAGACGACTACTAGAGTGGCAATAGATTTTTATATGTCGTTATATCATATACAATATAAAGGAGAGGAAGTGAGTGAGGAAGTAAAAGAGGAGAAAAAAGGCGATCCAAAAAGCTTTGATCGCATAGTAAGAGAGGTGTTTGCACCCATCTACCCAGTCATCGCAGAGCAGATCTTAGCAAAATGCTCCACCACCAAAGGCAGATGCCTAGATGCGGGGTGTGGCACGGGGGCACTAGGAAGAGCCATGGCACAGATCTGCGATATGGAGATGATCTTTTTTGACAAATCAAGCGAGATGCTAGATCTTGCAAAGGGGTATGCAAAGAGTGAGGGTATAGCTCACAAAAGCTCCTTTATGGAGGGCGATATACACGACACCAAGCTAAAAGATGACTCCATAGATCTAGTCATTAGCCGTGGATCTTCACCATTTTGGGAGGATTGGCACAAGGCTTATGGCGAGATACTTAGGGTGCTAAAAAGGGGCGGATCTGCTTATATAGGCGGAGGTTTTGGCACTAAAGAGCTAAAAGAGAGCATCACAGCACAGATGAGCCAAAACAACCCGCAGTGGAGAGACTCCTTTAAAGATCGCATTGTCAGTGAGCGACAAGAGCTACCGCAGATACTACAAAGTCTAAACCCCTCAAGCTACACCATCATAGATGATGATAGTGGCTGGTGGGTCTATATGCAAAAATAAGGAGAGGTTATGAACAGAGTTAAGCTTAGTCTTTTAACAGTAGCACTACTTAGCAGTAGCATCTATGCGGATCACTCTTTAGAGCAGGTGGGAGTTGAGAGTGACATAGCTCAAGGTAGTGGCTTTGATGACTCAACCATAGGCTCAAAGCAGAGCATGTCCATAGATCATATCAAGCTTATAAATAGTGCTGAAATGATAAACCCATACAAGGCGATCTCAACCCTACCAGGGGTGGATATACGCTTTAATGATCCATTTGGTATGAGCATATCTCACAGGATCAGGGGCAAAAGCAACCGCAACATCGGTGAAACAGTAGATGGCTTACCACTAAAGGGCATCGGGCCAGGCGGCGGACTCTCCACGATGGTGGACATAGAAAACCTTAGCTCCATCAGTGTAGAAAAGGGTGCTATCAAAGCCGATAGCGGGTTTGGGTATGGTGGAGATAACGGCATGGTCAATCTGCACATGCGACAACCCTCAAACAAAGAGGGCGTAGAGTTGCGTCAGTCGCTGGGAAGCTATGACTTCTCTAAAACCTATGCAAGAGTTGATAGTGGCGAGATAGCGGGTAGCTTCAAAGCCTTTGTCTCTGCGTCAATCTCAAAAGCTGATAAGTTTAAAGGCGATGGCAAAGCGATGGATCGTAAAAATGTTGAGTTTGGACTAGCAAGTGCAGCAGGCTCACCCATAGAGTGGGAGATCTTTGGGATCTACAATGATCAGTTTCAGCACAACTACAAAACACTAACCTATGATCAAAGTAGAGATCTCTCAAAAAACAAAAAGCTAGACTACCAAACCACAAATCGCAACGCTTCTGACTACTACGACTACAACAGACAAGATTTTGTAACAAAAACACTATTTGGAAAACTGCGTATTCCACTAGGTGAATCTACTGCATTTATATTTAGACCATATTTTTTAAATGATAAAGGGTATAGCTACTCTACAAATGGTGCAAAGGTGCAAGACTGGCTAGTAGATCACGATACTTACGGGGCAGTAGCGGAGCTTGAGCATAAACTAGATGATGATATAAAGCTAAAACTTGGCTACTGGTATCAAGAAGATGAGCCACCAGGTCCACCAACAGCACATAAGCTAAGAGATGCGGGAACTATGGCGTTTAGCAACTGGCAAACCCTAGTGAAGGTAAACAAAAAGCATAAGTTTAGCTCACCATTTCTTACATATGAGCAGGTTTTTGGTAACACTATCTTAGAAGCGGGGCTAAAGTATCTATGGGTAAGCAAACCAGAGCTAACCACCTACAAAACAGCAGGCATAGGCGATGTAGGCTACAAAAAGGCACTTAGTCAGGCAAGCGAAGTGGCGTTTGTGCGTGAAGCTAAAACTTTTGGCATCTTTTTGCCAACTATTGGGGCGAGTCACTATCTAAATGAGACAACCACCCTAAAAGCAAGCTATGGCAGAAATGTCAATACCGCCTCATACGGCAACTACTCACCAGCATTTACTCAAGAGCTTGTAAGCACACTTTGGTCAAAACTAAAACCAGAGGAGTCGGACAACTTAGATCTAGGCGTAGGGTATCAAGATGGCGATCTATCACTTAGTGCCACAGCTTTTTACTCTTTGATCAAAAATGTAGGTGGCTCTTTTTATGATCCCGCACTAGATCGAACTTACGCACAAAATAGCACAAAAGGTAGATCTTATGGGCTAGAAGTGGGGCTATCATACAACCTGCTAGATAACCTAAGCATAGACGCATCAGCTACATACAACCGCTACGCATTTACCAAAAACTTCCTCTCAGCAGGCAATACACTCATAGAGTCAAAAGGCAAACAGCACCCAGATGTGCCGAGATACTTTGCAAATATTGGTGCTACTTATGATCTTAGCGGATATAAGATCTCCCCACTTGTAAGGTATGTAGGCAAAAGGTACTCTGATGCACTAAATCGTTATAGCGTAGATGGTTTTATCATCGCAGATCTTGCCATAAACAAGGAGTTTAGACTAGACAATGGGCAAAAACTAGAGCTTTCGCTCTCTGCTACAAACATCTTTGATAAAAAGTATATATCTACCTTCTCATCGAGCGATACAAATCTAACTCCAGAGATCGGCTACACCATCGGATCTCCTAGAGCATTTTTTGGCTCACTGGCGTATAAGTTTTGAGTATGAAAAAGATACTACTCACACTTTTAGCTCTTTTGTCCATACTAGATGCTCAGTGTGCTAAGAGGATAGAGGATTTTAGTGGCACAAAGGTGTGCATACCGCAACAGATCGACTCCATTATCATCACCTGCTATGGTGGAGCATCTCAAGAGGTAGCACTCTTTGATGCAGACAAAAAGATAGTCGCTCTGCCAGACTCTAGCAGTTTTGCACACTTTATAAAAGTCTATCCATTACTTCAAAACACCCCTAGTGTAGGCACTTTTGATGATGTAAACCTAGAGACTCTACTCAAACATAAGCCATCTATCGTCTTTGTAGGGGCGACATCTTATCCTACAAATAAAAAGATCGCAGATAGTGGCATACCAACCTTTACTCTAGGTATAGGCAAGCATACGATACCGACTCTACTTGATGAGTTTATAAAGGTGGGTGAGCTACTTGGTAGTCAAAAAAAGGCATTACAATTAGTAAAATATTGGCAAAAACATCTAGCAGATATAGAGCAAAAACTCTCACATATCAAAGATAAAAAGGTGCTTTTTTACACCTCTAGCAGATCTACCAATGATATATACAACTGGAATGATGAGTTTATATCAGCAATTGGTGCGTTAAATATGGTAAAAGTAGCCAGCATCGATGGCGAGATCACACTAGAGACACTCTTGCAACACAACCCAGATGCGATACTAACCACCACAAACGGCACCTCTGCACTGAGTTATGGCAACCTCAAAAAAAGCACCCTATTCCCACACCTAAAAGCGGTACAAAACTCTTTGCTACTTGAGGCACCTGTGGGGAGTTTCTGGTGGGATAGACCATCGCCAGAGGCGATCTTGGGGATCATGTGGGTTGCTAAAAAGCTCTATCCTAACGAGTTAGCAAGCCTAGATATCCAAAAAGAGAGTGAGTACTTTTTCAAAGAGTTTTACAACTACAACCTAAGCAGATCTGAGTATCTTAGCTTTTTTAACAAGGAGAACCTATGACTTTTGGACTATTTGCTCTGGTAGAAAACTACCACAACGACACTTGCAGGGCGATCAAGGAGCAGTTAGATCTGGTACTTCTTGCAGATGAACTTGGTTTTGAGAATGTATGGTTTGGTGAGCATCACTTCAACGCCTTTAGCGTAGTGCCAGATCCGCTATCGATGCTTGCCTACATCGCTGCAAAAACCACTCGCATACGACTAGGTGCAGCGGGGTACTTAGCACCATTTTACCATAGTGTAAGACTTGCTGAGAGCTTAGCAACGCTTGATCATCTAAGTGGCGGTAGAGTCGATGCAGGGTTTGCCAAAGGTGGCTTCGCACCCGATACTAAACATCTGCTAAAAAGCGAAGCAGATCTAAGGGCTTTGATGATTGAGACCATAGACGCACTGGAGCTACTACTGTATCAAGAAGCGACCTATAAAGGTGAGTTTATCAAGCTAGATGGTGTGAGCATAGAGCCAAAGAGCTTGCAAGAGGAGATCCCGTTTTTTATAGCTACTTTTGCCACAAAAGCGACTATCGAGTTTGCGGCAAATCGTGGTTATGGGCTTCTTATGTCGCAAGGTGCATCGCTTGAGGATTGCATAAATGCTCAAGAGATCTACTTTAGCGTAGCGGGGTTTTACCCCAAAATGGTCATTATGAGAGTTCTATATGTAGATAGTAGCGATGAGCTAAATGATGAGCTACTAGTTAGCACAGACTACTTCATCAAGTGTATGAGAGCAGTGATGAGGGATCAGAAGCAACCACTCTTTGATGAGGTGGAGTATGAGAGGCTTCTTAAAGAGAGGGAAGGCTTTTTTGATGGTGAGGCGTTTGTGAAAAATGCGATCTATGGCACGCCTGCAAAGTGTTTAGCGGAGCTAAAAAAGTATGATGAGGCTATCAAAAACCTGCAGATCGCATTTAACCCCGCATCGATGGATCATAGCAAAAACCTGCAGATGTTAAAGAGCATAGCACAGGAGGTGGGTAACTGAAAACAGGTAACGGACAACTGAAAACGGAGTAGATTGCTTCGCTTCGCTCGCAATGACGGGTTGCAGTCACTGCGAGGGGTGTAGCAACGAAGCAGTCTTTGACGCCTTAGCGTCAGAGCGACAAGGTCGCGAGGGCACCACGCCGAGTGGAACGCAGAGTTATCGTAGCCAAACGGAGCTTTGCTTCGTTGGCGTACTAAATAATAAAGGAACATTAAAAATGAGAAAAGAACAAAAAGTAGCCATCTTGCTTGCTCTTGCATCACAGCTCTATGCAAGCGATGCCATACTACTTGAGGGTGTTAGTGCCTCCACTCACAGCTTTAGAGAGGATCTAGATCTAAGCAGTCCGACAAACCTTTACAGGGTAGAGCAAAGTGCTCAGTTTGGGACACAAGTTCTTACAAAAGAGGATATAGACGCCTACCAACCAAAGGATTTTTATGATCTCATAGATAAAGCCATAGGTATAGATGTTACTTATCAAGGTCGAAAAAGCCCATTTTTCATAAATATGCGAGGTGGGGGAAGTGTGACATACATTATAGATGGTGCCATACTTCCATCAACTGCAAATAGGATACTCCTAAAACTACCTATGAGTGCAATAGAAGAGATCCAAATAGTTAGAGGCTCAACCGCACTAGCACTAGCACCATCTATTGGCATAGGGGCATCTAATAGTGGATCTGGGCTAAACACGGGCTTTATCATCATAAGAACAAAGCGACCAAAAGATACAGAGGGGCTTATTAGTGCATTTGTTGAAAAATCTAGCAACAACCCAACCGCAAATGGTCAAGATATCTTTCTAGGCACTAAACTAGGAGATGGTAGTGTCGATGGCTATATAGGAGCTTTAGTCTCTAGATCCGATAGACCAAGCAGTGACAAAAGGTTTGATGGAAGCGACTCAAAAGCTGTAATGCTCACAGCTGGGTTAAATGTAGATAGGTTTAGCATAAATGCGATGGGGTATAAAGATAAGGGGTACTTTGAGCTTCAAAGAGGTATTACTGTTCAAAAGACGCTAGATGACTCAAAATGGTACTACGACCCCATAGAGACAACCGTTCTATCATCAGATCTAGCTATGCAGTGGAATGAAAACCACACTACGCTAGCTTCTATCTTTCAAGTGGAGTATGAGCACTCGGAGTATAGCAATGAGAAGTTTGGGCAGAGCCTAGCCCCCATAGAGAAGAGGTATAAGGAGAAGTCAAACGGGTATAGCCTACGCCACAATATGACATTTGATAACACTCTTATACAACTAGGCGGTCAATACACGCACAGTGATGGGTTTGGAGCAAACTTAAATAGTGCTTATAATAGGTTTGATACAAACATCTTAGGGGGATCTGCGTCCATAGAGCAGTCGCTATTTGATGGTGATCTAGTGTTAGATGCTGGTTATAGATATGATAAAAAACATATAAACTACTCTAGCACAAACGCAAATAAAAATAGTGCAAACAACAGCGTAGATAT
This sequence comes from Sulfuricurvum sp., assembly GCA_041669045.1. GTDB lineage: Bacteria > Campylobacterota > Campylobacteria > Campylobacterales > Sulfurimonadaceae > JBAYBZ01. The sequence continues at coordinate 52,177 of JBAYBZ010000004.1, forward strand.
GGCACCTGCAAAGGTTATGGCATTTGGAGCACTCTATAAGATAACTCCTATGTTTTTACTAAGTGGAAGATACTTTCAAGGCGATGAGGGGAGTAGTGGTGACTTCGATCTGCTTACAAAAGATGGCTCATCACTGCACTCCGAGAAGCAAAAGAGATCGGAAATAGCACTAGAAGCGAAGATAAAACCATACTTCCAACCAACCATCACTTGGTTCAATGTGGACTTTACAAACCAAAAATCGGCTACAACAGACACCTACACCGACACAAAAGGCAGTGAGTACTACTACTATACAGAGTCTGACTCTTTGCGTCGCGGGCTAGAGTTTGCCATAAAGGGTAGCCATAGTGGCTTTAACTATCTGCTAGCTCTAACGCATATGACAAAAAATGAGACCAAAAACAAAAATGGCGTGAGTAACAGCATAGGATCTAGCACCGCTAAAAATAGCTTTACTGGCAAGATCGGCTACACTTGGGAGAACTACCGTGCCAACCTAAGCGTCAAAAAGATAGGCTCATACGACACCTCAACAAGTGCGATGGGGACTGCATACGATGTTCATCTAGGCGACTATACAAGCGTAGATGCCAATATCGCTGGGGATTTTAAGTATAGCAATAGCATTTATAGTGCAAAACTCTATGGCAGAAATATAGGCAACACCAAATACGCCACAAGATACACCACAGGCTACTACTACGATAGAGGCAGAACTATCGGACTAGAGCTAAGTATGGCGTTTTAGGATAGGTTATGAAGATACTTAAACTACTACTGCTACTTTTGCTGGTTGCAAAGGTTGGTTTTGCAAAAGAGATCACAGATATGATAGGCAGGAGCGTAATAGTGCCAGATAAGCCAAAAAAGACATACGCCCCATCGCCGTATGGTGCATATGCACTCTATGCGTTAGATCCTACTCTTTTGGTTGGTTGGATCTTTGATATAGATAAAGAGGATTATCAGTTTTTGCACCCAACTATGCAAAACCTACAAACCATAGGTAGGCTTCTTGGTGCGGGTCAAAACGCAAACCTAGAGGTGCTACTCTCCAAAAACCCAGATCTGATACTTATGTGGAAGCACTCAAATGAGTTTACTCAAAAAGAGGAGGAGATGCTAAGGGTGCTAAATGCTCCATATATATTTGCTCTTGAAGAGGAGATAACGGACTACCCGCAGATCTTTAGGTTTTTGGGCAAGGCACTTAGTAGAGAAGATAGGGGCAAAGAGCTTGCTACTTACGCAGAGGATCTCTTTAGTAGAGTTCAGCAAACTGTGACAAGCATAGCAGTGGAGAAAAGAGCTAGAGTTTACTACGCTGAGGGTGTAGATGGCTTAGCAACAGAGTGCGATGACTCCATACATGTACACCTACTAAAAATCGCAGGAGATGTCAATATACACAGATGTAGCACAACTAGTCATAAGGGGTTTGAGAAGATCTCTATGGAGAGGGTGCTAGAGTATAACCCAGATGTGATACTGATCCAAGATGAGATCTTCTTTAGAGACATCTACAACTCTGCTCTTTGGTCGCAACTAGACGCGGTGAAAAACAGACGCGTATATCTCATACCGCGAGCACCCTTTAACTGGTTTGATAGACCGCCATCTTTTATGAGGATCATGGGACTAGAGTGGCTTATGCACACCATCTACCCCGATGAGTATAGTTTAGATCTACAAAGTCGCACAAGGGAGTTTTACAAGCTATTTATGGGTGTAGATCTATCGCAAGCTCAGCTAGATCATGTACTAAAAGGTGCTACTAGCTTGATCAAGGAGGTGGATATGAAGTGATGCAGAGTTATTGTAAAGAGAAGAGTCATCCTCGCGAAAGCGGGGATCTAGACTATGAGAAATAGTGGATCTTCGGAACAAGTCCGAAGATGACGGGTCGCAGTCACTGCGAGGAGTGTAACGACGAAGCAGTCCACAACTGTTTTAGCATAGACTGCCACGGCGACAAGTCGCCTCGCAGTGACGATGCCGTAGGCATCAGAGCGACAAGGTCGCGAGGGCACCACGCCGAGTGGAACGCAGAGTTATCGTAGCAAGGCGGGACTTGTTCCGACTGCGTATTTATATGTAATAATAAAAAGGATAAGAGATGAAAACAACAGCAAGAAATGAGTTAAGCGGGATTGTAGTGGATATAAAAAGTGGCGGGGTTATGAGTGAGGTACTCATAGAAGTAGGCGAAAACATAACAGTGTGTGCGACTATCACAAATGACTCGCTTGCATCACTAGGTATCGCTAGAAGAAGTGCAGTAAGTGCCCTTATCAAGGCATCTCACATAGTACTAAGCAAGCAAAAGTTAAACGCAAGTGCGAGGAACAACATAGAAGCAAGCATTAGTGGGATCACAAAAGGTGCGGTAAATAGTGAAGTGAGACTTCAAGTGGGTGGCAAAAAGCTATTTGCGGTGGTGACAAACGACGCGATCGCAGATCTAGGACTTGAGCCAAAACAGAGCGTATGGGCGATCTTCAAAGCCTCTAGTGTTATCGTAGTAGCATAGGTGATTGCCGCGGCTTTTCGAAGCCTTGCAATGAGAGATCAGCTTTCGACGCCTTAGCGTCAGAGCGACAAGGTCGCGAGGGCACCACGCCGAGTGGAACTCAGCGTTAGCGTAGCGAGGCGGGACTTTGTTCCGATCGCGTATATAAAATAGTAAAAAGGAGTAGTTATGAAAAAGAGTATAGTTTTATCGCTCGTAGCTTCGCTTGCAGTAGCAGATAGCTTCACCCTTGGGCAGGTGAGAGTAAGTGATGCTACGATCAATGAGAATCCATTTGAGCAGAGTGTAACCTCAACAACACTTGAGCAACAAAACAGCATCAAGATCACCGACTCGCTAGATAAGATGAGCGGACTTCATATGCAGTATAGTAACGGTGCGAGGAATGAAGCGTCGATTAGTATCAGGGGTCAAGACTCCAAACGGGTGGGGCTTTTTGTCGATGGTGTGCCTGTCTATGTACCCTATGATGGGTTTGTGGACTACAACCGTTTTCTAAGTAGCGACATCTCAAGCATAGATGTCTCAAAGGGCTTCTCATCGGTGGCGTATGGCTCAAACACTCTAGGCGGGGTCATCAACATAGTGACCAAAAAGCCTACAAAAGAGCTTGAGGGTAACTTATCGGCTCAAATGATCTGGGACAACAGCGGAGATCTAGCCAAAAAGCTCTACAACCTAAATGTTGGAAGCAAGTGGAATAACTACTATGTACAACTTAGTGGCTCATACTTTGATCAAGATCACTTTAGACTAAGTAGAGACTATTCGCCTGCTCTAGGGGCTTTGCAAGACTCTACAAAGAGGCTAAGAAGTGAAGCTAGAGATCAGAGGATCTCACTAAAAGCGGGCTATGTGGCAGATGATGGAAGCGAGGTAGCAATCGGCTACATAAACCAAAAAGGGACAAAACAAGCTCCGCCATCAACTGCTTCAACATCACCAACCAACCGCGACAAGTGGACATGGCCACACTGGGACAAGGAGAGCGTCTATGTTGTAGCTCAAAAAAACCTTGACTCCTCATACCTAAAGGGCTCTATCTACTACGACAAGCTAGATAATGAGCTAGACTACGACTACACGCAGTTTAACGACAAGTTTAACAACTTCTCAGGCTCTAGTCGCTATGATGATTATAGCTATGGTGCAAGAGCGGAGTATGGCATCACACTAGGCGATAACTTGCTTGTGCTAAGTGCCAACTATAAGTATGACTCGCATGAGGGCTACCAGATCAACCAAGCATCACACCGTGAGTATATAGCAGAGAAGTTTGCTGATGAGACCTACTCACTGGGTGCAGAAGATACGCTTAGCATAACAGATGATCTTGAGCTGATCGCTGGTGTGGGGTATGACTACAAAAAGACCAAAAGAGCGTATGACACTACCTCAAGTGCGGGCACTGGGTGGTTACCACAAGCAGTTATCCCAGCACTTGAGAAAGGTTCACAAGACTCCATAAACCCGCAAGCTGCGTTAGTTTACTCACTAGATGAGAGCCAAAAAGTGCGAGCAAGCTTCTCACAAAAAAGCTACCTACCATCGATCAAAGATAGATACTCTCGCCGTATGGGGAGTGCCATCGCAAACCCAGATCTAGAAGCAGAGGTAGCAAACCACTATGAGCTAAGCTACAACTATTTTAGCGAGTCGCTAAATGCCAAAGTGGCGGGCTTTTTTACTAAAAACCGTGACGCTATACAAGACAAAGTAGTGGACTATATAAATAACATTAGCCAAAATGTAAACATCGGAAAAACTGAGTACAAAGGCTTTGAGCTAGATGCCTCTTACCGCTTTAGCTCATACGAAGTGGGTGGCAACTACTCATACATCGACTATGAGAACAAAACTTCGCCCGCGGTCAAGATCACAAAGGTGCCAAAACATAAGCTATTTTTATATGCAGATGCTAAGATCGGTGGCGGATTTGGGCTATATGCTGATGCGAAGTACAAAAGAGATACCTATGAAGATATAGGTGGTGGGGTATATCAAAAACTGCCGACTCATACTATCATAGATCTAAGAGCCTACTATGAGCCAACACAAAATATCATCGCAGAGATAGGCGTGAAAAACCTAACTGACAAACTTGAGACTACGCTACTAAACTATCCTGATGCGGGGCGAGAGTTCTACATCAAGGGTACCTATAAGTTTTAGTTTGTAGATCTTAGTCTGCTAAAATGTCAAAAAAAGGAGCGTATATGTTTTTAGAACCATTAGATCTTGCCAAAATGTACAAAGAGCACAAAAGCAGATCTACCTATCAGAACAAAAAGAGCGATCATTGGGACAAGCGAAGTGCCGAGATGGCTCCGCGTATGCAAGGCTCTTCTTATGTTGATGAGTTTCTAAGCCAGATGGATCTACGCGGTGATGAGGTGGTGCTTGATGTGGGGTGTGGCCCTGGGACACTTGCTATCCCGCTTGCTAAGCGGGTCAAAAAGGTGATCGCTGTGGACTTTTCACAAAGTATGCTAGATCTTCTTAGCGAGTATGCCTCTCGCGAGGGGGTGAGTAACATAGAGACGCATCTGCTTAGCTGGGACGATAGCTGGGAGAGCCTGCCACAAGTTGATGTGGTGGTCGCTTCTAGGAGTATGGAAGTAGCCGATCTGCACGCTACACTGCAGAAGCTAAACCACCACGCCAAAAAGGCTTGCTATGTGACATTTAAGGTGGGCGGAAGCTTTGTCGATGAGCAGATCTTAGAGTTTGTAGGCAAGGAGATAGTCACTAAACCTGACTACTGGTACATACCACTACTGCTGTACAAGATGGGCTATCTTGCGGAAGTTAGCTACTTAGGAGCTGAGGCGGGGAGCCTTCGCTATAGCAGTGAGGAGGCGTTTGTAAACTCGCTTGTGTGGAGCTTAGATAGCCTAAGCGAGGAGCAGAAACAAAAGGCTAGAGAGTTCTACTGCTCATTTGTAGAGTGCGGCAAGTTTGAACCAAAACCAACTGTGTGGGCGATGATCAAGTGGAGGGTGGAGAAATAAAACGCTCAAGAGGAGTCCACCTCCTCCCCTAGCACATCAAAACTAAACTATCTAAATATTATTGCGATTTGCAATAAATGCTCATATTTTTAATCTTATTTGCTACTATGCTATTACCTAAAAAAGGAGCTACAATATGACTTCAAATAGTAATGCAGAAATTTTTGAAGATAAAAAAGTACGGACATTTTGGAATGCAGAGAGCAAAAAATGGTATATCTCCATTGTTGATGTTGTAGATGTCCTAACAAATAGCCCAAGACCTAGAAAATATTGGAGTGATCTAAAAAAGAGGCTAGAGCTTAATAGAGATGAGTTGTCCGAAAAAATCGGACAACTCAAAATGAGATCAAGTGATGGAAAGTACTATAAAACAGATGTTATAAATACTGAACAGCTTTTTAGATTGATATCATATATACCATCATCAAAAACAGAGTCTTTTAAGCTATGGCTAGAACAGATAGACAAAAAAGTTATAGTCGGCAACAATGATAAAAATTTACTAAAAAAAAAGAGTCTAATCTTACAAGAAGCAACTTTAATATTTGAAAAATACGGCTATGAAAGTATGAAAATTTTAGACTTAGCAAAAAATGCAGGAGTTTCTCAAACTACTATTTACAGTATCTTTAAAAACAAAGAAGGGCTATATGTAGAGTACATAAAGTCCCAAATAAAGGCTTTTTTAGTAGAGCTAGAAGAGTTAAGCCAGAAAAGCACAAGTTATAAAAAACTGTACAATTTTGTAGCACTAAAGTTTAAATACTATATAAAAAAAAGTAAAGCTATCGAATCAAATATAGAAAATAACCCTCTATTTTTTAATATTTTTTATAGTGATAAAACCAATCCATTTGAAGATATATACTATTTTTTAGCAAAAATTTTTATAGAAATTAACCCAAATATTGATAAAAAACAGTCTATAAAACTTGCATATATCTTCAATAGCTTTAGCGATGGGTATATCTCTCTATGGAATCAAAAACAGGATTTTGAGCTTTTAGACTATGTAGATGAAGTTTGTGAAAAGTTTATCCTCACTATATAAATACAAGCTTATATATAGTTTTAGTAATTTAATTATTCTTTAAGTATTTAACTATTAAAATGCGTATAACATAAATTCAAAAGGAAAAACTATGTCAAATGCTATACTAGAAACACTCAGAAAAGACCTAGAAACTGCAAAAGAGACAAACTCTTTAACGCTAAACAACATAGGGCAAATTGTTCAAGAATCAACGACAAAAATCGTAAAAGAACTACGGTTTAACAAAGAGATGTCATTAAATCTACTAAATGATATGCTAGATACAACCATTACAACACTTGTAGAAATGGGGGAAGACACAAAGGAGAGTATCAAAGTCTCAACAGAAACGATGCTAAACACAATTCAAGAGTATGCTAAAAAACGATACGATGAGCAAAATCAAGCCTTTGAGGAGGTACAAAAAAATATTACAGGCAAGATTAACAACTTAAAAGACAAAGGCGACTCACTTAATTCTTCTATAAAAGATATAGTCGATTCTGCCATAGAATCAACTAAGGAACTACTCTAGGCAAAAATTAGTTTTTAGCCAAAACAAAAGATTGCCACGGCTTTTTCAAAGCCTCGCAATGACGGGGATTTGTCACTGCGAGGAGTGTAACGACGAAGCAGTCTAACCCAAACTATATAGCCTAGGAACAGATCTTGCTTTTTGGGCATCAATATGAAAAAAGCCACCCTAACCCTCACACTCCTAAGTCAGGTACTCTCTGCAAATATCATTACACTTTATAGCGACCCACTAACGGGGCAGATCTTTAGCACACCCGCTGAGGGACGCGTAAAGATGGGTGATTTTATGAGTGTAGATAGCACCAATGTAATCCCAAAGATAGACCCAATAGCAGATCTTAGAGATCCAAAGCCTCAAGATCTACAAAACAGCACTCCAAAGGTCGCCTCAAAAGCTAATACGCTGGAGTTTAGCGGAGTACACTACTTTGGCTTTAGCTCCGCTAGAGCAAAAAACAGCACCAACTATGCAGATGACTCCAGCGGGTTTGAGTCTCGCAGAAACTACCTGCAAGTCAAGGGGTACTTAAGTGAGAAGGACTACTTTCGTGTCACGCTAGATGCCACAAAAGCTCTAGGCTCAAACACAAGCTACGCCGATGTTTTCATCAAGTATGCCTACCTCTACTTTGATGAGATCTTGCCACATACTAGCGTAGAGTTTGGTGTGGCTCACCGCCCATGGATCGACTACGAGGAGCATAATAGCTGGTTTTATAGATCTTTTAATAGAGTCGCCATCGAGGGTAAAGCTTCAACAACTGGAAGTGGAGTGGATCTACTAAACTCCGCGGATCTAGGGGTAAACTTTAAGATAAAAAGAGATGCCTTTAGCTCTGAGATTGGTCTATTTAATGGTGAGGGCTACCATGCAGACAAGGGCGGAGCAAACCAGAAAAATGATGAGAAACTCTCGTTAGAGTGGCGACTAAGCGGGCATATCATAGGTAGTGGCAAAGATGTTGGCAAGCAAGATCCACTAAAGAGTAGCTACGCTCACCTCTCCACATTTGGGCTACTCTCCAAAAACCACAAAGACGATAGCAAGACACTAGATCAAACTAGCCCTATACCTCTAAAAAGCGAGTATGATCGCACTATTTTTGGGCTTCACACTGTTTACAATGAGCCCAGCTTCTTGCTTGCTATCCAGATCCTAAAGGCAAAAGACAAAGCCCGCAACCGCAAAACCTCAACCAACTGGGGCGAGAGAGAGTATGATCTACTCTCTATAAATGCGGAGTATAGAGTGCTTCAAGATTATAGTGTTGTGGGGCGTTATGATGAGTATAAACTAAAAGATAAGCTAAATGATGGCTCACCGATGGACTCAAGCGTAAGGGGCAAAAAGTATATCGCCGCACTAGTGTACAAATATAGCCAATATGTGAAGTTCATAGCCTCTGCTAAGTTTATAGATGAGGAGTTTTTACACTCTAGCAAAGACTCTGGCGAGTCAAAAGATGTCTATATGTTCACCACTGAAGTGAAGTGGTAGGGCTAAGATCACCCTTTTTCTATCTTAGATCTAAACTCTTTTAGTTCAGCTAGATTTTGCTCACTCTTATCTATCAACTCCCCCACCATTAGCCCAAGCATCACGGTTTTGTAGAGATTTGGGCGATTTTTACGCCAATTGTAGATAGTCTTTGTATCCACTCCCAAATAACCTGCCATATCTCTGATAGTCATATTCATAATACACCGCTTTTTATTGCAAATGTACAGATCTAAAAGTGATAAAACAACAAAGGAGTATTTACTTATATTACTATATATTTGATGAAAAAAGATAGGATTGTGCTAGTTTTGACCAACGATGGTTGGGTTAGCGAAAAAGAGTTCAGAAAGTAGAAGAGCTAGATTGCTTCGCTACGCTCGCAATGACGGGGTGCAGTCACTGTGAGAAGTGTAACGACGAAGCAGTCTAAGCCGTGTGAGTGATGATAAAAATAGATAAATCTTTCAAGCTTCTACTAGATCTGGTGATGGCTCATAGAAGTAAAACCCTTGCGAAGCATCGATGCCAAGGGATTTTACCTGTTCTAAAATCTCTTCACTTGAGACAAATTCAGCTATGACAAAGACATTGATCTCGTGAGCAAACTGGCAGATATGTCGAACAAATATGCGGGCATTTACATCGTGAGGCAAATTTTTTATAAGTGAAGCATCAATTTTTAGTGTGTCAATATTTAGTTTTAGCAAGTGATCAAAGTTAGAGTAACCACTCCCAAAGTCATCTATGGCAAATCTGCACCCTAGATTTTTAAACCTCTCAACAAACTCTTTTACACTCTCATAGTTCTCAATCCCCTCGCTCTCAAGGATCTCAAACTCCATAAACTTGCCCATACCACTTGCAACGATGCAGTTTTGCAAATAGTTAGCAAGATCTTTGTTTGTAAGATCTTCACTAGATAGATTTATACTCACTAAAGTATTTTTGCCCATAAAAGTCTCTATGGTTTTATCTATCATTATTTTGGTTAGCTCTGAGTAGAGTTTGGTTTTTTTGGCAATATCTAAAAAGAAAAATGGAGAGACAACTTTGTCATCTTCATCTATTAGCCTCACTAGTGCCTCATATTTTAAGATTGTGCCGTCCCTATTTGAAACAATTGGTTGAAAATATGGAACAATTCTATCTTGCTCGATCGCTCTTTTTATCTTTTTGTACCAGATAATATTTTGCGAATGATCTTTTTTTAGCTCATATGTAAAAACCTCGACGCTTTTACGAGAGCCTTTTGCCCTCTTTAGTGCAAGAGATGCGTACTCTAGCACTCTACTATTTAGATACGCTATACCCGCACTAACAGAGATGATAATCTCCACCCCATCAACAACAAACACCTCATGTTTACTCCTCTCAACTATACTTGAGACCATATCTTTAAACGCTATGATGTCGCTACACTCCTCTTGCAACAGCACAAACTCATCACTATTTAGCTTATAAAGCTCAACGCCTGCAAAACTACTTACGCTAGAGCTTAGATACTTAGCAAATTTAGCTAGTATCTCATCGCCTGCACTCACTCCATACACTTCGTTTATCTCACTAAAGCGATCTATATTTATAATGGAGAGTGCATAGAACTTTCCATCAGCCAGCCTTGTTGTAAGCAAGACTCGGTTTGGTAGTTTTGTGATAGCATCAAAGTATAGTGTTTGGTGCAACTCATCTTGGCGTTTAAAAGATCGTATAGCAAAACCAATATCACCTGCAAGCTCCACAAGCAACTCCACCTCTTTTTGCTTAAACTCTTCAAGAGTTGTAAATAGTACCATCACACCTAGTGGATCACTATATATATCGCTAATTATTGGTATAGATATGCCGAGTTTATACCCCAAAGATTTGGCTATTGCTTGACGCTCTTTTGTCGAGAGGCTCTCATTTTCTAAATCTATATAACATACCTTATTTTCCCTAGCTGATCTCTCTACAAAAGATCCAGTTATATCCTTGATGGACATTTTATTGCATACAAAATATTCAATATCTTGTGAAGCTGCCTCTACTACTAGATAATCTTCCTTAGCTAGAGCTATAAAACAGAGCTTATAGTTTGTGTTTTCAACAAGCCGATCGCAAGAACTTTTGAGCAGATCTGCTACACTATTTGATGCAAAAAGTAGATGGTTGATATCTGCAACGATCTGAAGTATACCATCTAGGTATAACACCTCATCATAGGCACTTTGCAATTCTTTTTTTTGCGAAGTAGCTGTACCTATGGAGTTACAAAGCACCTCATCAAGCTGTCCAATCTCCTCTATATAGTACTTTTTATGCTGTGGATTTGGCAAAAATATCTTTTTAGTAACCTCTAAAATAGGATCTACCATAGTAAACCTTACCACATTTAGCATCACAATAGCCACTACAAAAAGTGTGAAGAAGAGAAGTCCACCATACAAAAATGCTATCTTGTTTAGCCTGCTAAAGAGATAGTTGCTATCAAGATCTACATAGAGATAAGCTATCTTTTTATGGTTGCTAACATAGTACTCTACCTCAGAGACAAACTTAGTTGTGCTGCTATTTTTTATGCTAGAGACGATGTCATCGATCTTTGCATAACCATCTTCTATATGATAACCTACACTCGATCTAAGCGAAGAGAGAGAAACAGTCTTGCCATCTATGGAGATAGAGAGTTTTTTAATGATAGGATCTACTGCACTATATTGATCTAGCATCGATTGCAGATCTGCAAATCTCTCTTTTTGTAAAGATTTTTGGATCTCTATCTCTAGTCGATAAACATCTTGGTTTGTCCTCTCTGCGATATAGTGCAGAGTCGTATCTCTCTCAACACTATAAAACAGACCCGCCAGCACGGCAATAAGTATAAAAAATATAGCTAGATTTATATAGTTAAAACGAGAAATATTCATCTAATAATCTCATCTATGTTTATATTTTGTCTCTTGAGATACTCTAGCACATCATTAGAGGGGTTATTGTATATCCACTCTATCTCATCGATAGATCTTAAAAAATCCTCATAGCTTTGATCCTCCAAATAGCTCTTAATCTTCAAGTAGTATGCTTTAGGATCTGCCTTTAATGCTAATAATGCTCTTATAAAAATAGCCTTTAACTCTACAAAATCATCTTTGTGTGTCTTTATAACCTCCTCATCGACATAGCAACCATCAATCACATAAAAATCTTTTATAGTTTTAGTAGATGCTATCTCTTTATATCCTAGCTTTAAAAGAGAGTGAAAATATGGATGATAGGTTAAAATTACCGTTGGTTTAGCACTTTTTTGTAGTATAGAGATCTGTTTTTGTGAGGCATCTACTATCCTAAACCTTGTGTTTTGAAGCTCGTGCTCTTTTACAAAAGCTTTAAAAAAGTCATCATGTAGACTCCCCATCTCCATATATAGATCAACCTCCTCTTCAAGGCCTCTCAGCTCATCAATAGTGCGGTTTGAGACAACTACATCAGCACCATCAGACCTATCGATAAGAAAAATCGGTTTGATTTTTTGAAAATTTTCAAAGTGCAATAGTTCATACTGCGTAGCCGTAAAGCCTTTTGTAAAACCTCTTTTATAAAGTTTTGAGTTATCGCTTAGATCTACTAGCCACAAAAATCTAAAAGGGGTCTCCTCTAGCCACCCCATCTCTTGAGCATACATAAATGGCGTATATCCTACCCATGGGTTTGTAGATATAGAGATGATGCGTTTTTCTTGAAAATGTTGAAAATAGAGATAAGAGATAAACACTGCACTAAAAAGAAGCACGAAGATAGACACAGCAAGATGAGTTCGTTTCATAGAGTTAAGTCTCGTTTTTATATAAGATAAGTTTATCGCTTTATATTTAAGAAAAGACTTAACAGATCTACAATACTTTACTTAAAGTGCTCTTTGCTTAATCCGAAGTGACATCATGGATAGCTCTTTTTGTAGCTCTCCAGTTATACGAGGTATCATCTTTTATACCACTCCAAGTTGATGAACAACCAGAAACAAGCACTACAAAAACTAAAATAGACACATATTTAAACATATTTTACTCCTCTTCTTCATCTGTTATATCTAGGTTATTATCTAACCCAAATAGCTCTAAATACTCACTTTTTACAAGACTTTTGAGCTTATGACTGGGCAATCTTATCTTGATCACGCCATCAGAAAACGGCCCTATATGGTAGGGATTATAGGCAAGAACTAGCCCATCGCCATCAGCATAGTAGGCATCTGGGATTATCCTACCAAGTGCCTCACCTCTAGTTTGTCCCAAAAAGAAGTCCCCCTCCTCGTAGCCATAAACATCTAAAAGAGCCTGCAAAAACTCCAAACTTTTATCTGGAAGTATTATATCATCAAGAGTTATCACCTTAGCATTTTCTAGATCTATGATGCGAAAGCTCTGATACACCGACCCGTGAGCACCGCCACTATACACATAAAAATCATACCTATATGTTGCGATTTTATGCCTTTGAGAGACAAATGAGATATTTGAAATTATCTCATAGTGAGCAAACTCCCCCTCGTCCCTATACGCCTTTGCATCATCTATAAAGCCTTGTACACTTAGACGGATCGCCTCTAGTTTATCTTCAACACTTAAACTATTATACGCCTCATCATCTAGCAGATCCTCTAACACCAAGCTATCTAGCCACTCTATACCGCTTAGATCTGCCTTGTAGCTTATATCTTTTGCGTCGCACCTCTCTTCTTTACACATCTCTTTACCATCGACTACAACAAAGCTCTCAGGCCTAATCAGCACAACCTCATTTGCCACGCTCTGCACAGCAAAAAATAGTGTCATAAAAATAGCAATATATCTCATCATAACTCTTTTACTTTGGGATTTTTTTAGAGAGGTTTTTATACCCCTTTTTAGTCACAAGTATGTCATCTTCGATTCTTATGCCGATCCCACGGTACTTTTTAGGTGCTTTTTTATCATTTTTATCTATATATAAGGCGGGTTCTATGGTGATGATCATACCCTTTTTGAGTGCGATCTCTTTAGCGTCTCTACTTCTGTACGCGACACCATCATGCACATCTAAGCCCATATGATGCCCTATACCGTGAGGAAAGTAGCGTTTATGTTTGCCCTTTTTTATGATCTTTTTTAGGCTTCCTTTTAAGATCCCAAGCTCCTTTAGCCCCTTAGCAAGCCTAGCTTCACTAAAGCGTTGTAGACTACTTCGTTTTCTACCCTCTCTTACTCGCTTGATGCACTGCTCATTTACACTAAGCACAAGATCATAGATCTGCTTTTGAGCCTTGCTCATCTTTGAAGCACTTATAGTTCTTGTGATGTCACTTGCGTAGTTTTCTAGCTCACACCCCGCATCTATAAGGATCAGATCACCCTTTTTTATGGTGCGATCATTTTTGATGTAGTGCAGAGTGTTGGCGTTGTTGCCACTTGCGACTATACTCTCATACGCCACACTTTTTGCACCATTTTTAGCAAAGATCATCTCCATCTTTGCTTGGATACGATACTCTTTTTTGCCCACTTTTTTCATCTTTGAGGCTTTTTTAAAGGCTTTTGCGGTTATGTTTATCGCCTTTTTGATGGTTTTGATCTCAGCTTTTGACTTTATAAGCCTCATAGACTCAAGCTCTTTTGTAAGGTTTTTATGCTCATAAAAACTCTCAAACATCTTGAGATCTACCCCCTCTTTTGCAAACTCATAGTACAAAGTCATAGCATCGCTACTTGCCTCTTTGAGCCTAGAAGTAAGCTCATCTATGGAGCAGATCTCATCTACATCAAAGAGTCTCTTAGCCTTATCAAGCCCTACTCTCTTGCCCTCCCACAGCTCTTTTGTGGCATCTTTTGGCTCTACAAAAAGCACTACTTTGCCCTTGCTGCCTCCACTCTTTATAAAAAGCAGTGCTGAGTTATCTTCGCCAAACCCACTTAGATAGTAGAAGTTGCTATCTTGCCTATACGCATAGTTTGTGTCGTGCGATCTCTGCTTTGTTTTTGAGGCAAAAAGCAGTGCCACAGAGCCATCATCTAGGCGTTTTAGAAGCCTTTGCCTTCGTTTTTTATACTCACTTTGTTTGATCATCTGCACTCCCTAGCAAGCCACTCTACACTCTCTTGTAGTAGATTGCCAATCGCCTCACTGTACGCTCCGACACCACCTATGGCATCTGGTGTTTTTGCCACAACTTTGGAGCCAAAACTTTTTGATGAGAGCACTCTGTTTTGCTTAGCGTCTATGAGACTAAGTGCATACTCCACCCTAACAAATGACTCCCCACCCTCAAAATAGTGCATAAACTCATCTAAGCTCACCTCTAGGATAAACTCGCTTTTTGAGCGTGACTTAGCTGAGAAAACACTCTCAAAAATCCCACTCTGCCTTGTATACAAAAGTAGTTCTTGCGTCAAGGTATTGCTTGGCATATCTAGCCAACGGTGGCGGTTAAATGTCCGCACATCAGCTCCATCTTTTCTATAACTCATCTTAAGTGACACAAGAGGTGCTGCTACAAAAGCGTTTGAGATCTTGAGTGAAGTTTTACCACAAGAGCCTTCAAGTGCCATATCTACGGGCTTTGGCAAGTCTAAAACCATCAGATCCACAGGCTCTCGCTTTATGACACACCCGCTAAAAAGCATCGCCACTAGCACAAATATAACTACTCTCATCTACTCTCCTGGTGCTTTTTTTATCGCTTCTTGGTTGATTATTAGATCTAGTGGGCTTTGGACTCTTGAGTCAAGTACCTCTTGGACTCGCATAAGCAGTTGTTGTACCTCTATAAATGTAGTATTTATGGTAGGCATAAGCTCGCTTGTGATCTCTTTTAGGTTAAACTCGCCACTCTCGATGGAGTCTTGAAACGCTCTCATAGACTCCTTGATCCCTAGGTAACTCTGCATAATAGTACCAAATGTAGCGACAAACTCATCTTCCCACTTGCCCGTCTTCTCTACCAAAACTTCGATACGGGGCAAAAGTGCGTCCATCTTTTGGCTAAAACTTTGCATATTTGCTAGTGTGAGTTGCACATTTTGTATACTCTTCTCATCAAGCGTAGCATCTAGTTTAGCGACTAACCTTGAGCTACTTTGTAGTAGCTCGCTAAAGCTCTGCTGGTTGTTTTGGCTAAGTAGCTCCTCGATCCCTTTTAGTGAGCTATCTATACTAACCATCACATCATCTAGGCGGTTTTCAAGCTTATTTAGCATAGATGGTACGGTGGCTATGGTTGGGTACTCACCCTTTTTAACAGGTGGCATCTTAGCAGTAGAGTGGATCAAGTTTATGTAGCTAAGCCCCGTTATACCTTGTGATGTGAGCTGTGCCACACTAGACTCAGCAATGGGTGTAGAGCTATCTATATCGACTAAAACCTCGATCTCTTCGCTATCAAACGCACTGATCCCAATGCTTGCAACCCTGCCCACCTCAAGCCCTTTGTACTTGACACTTGCATCTAAGTTTAGCCCCAAAACGGACTCACTAAAGTAGATAGCGTAGCGTTTGGTGGTGCTTGTCTCGCTTGGTTTTAGCAGGTAGTAGCCAAAGGCAAAAAGCAGAGCAAACATAAGCACAACCACCGCTCCAACTGCTGTATAGTTCGTTTTATTATTCACACTTCAACCTTTTTGAGCAAAAAAAGTGTCGATAAAATCGTTTTGAACACTGCGTATCTCATCTAAACTTCCCTCATATATTATCCTCTTTTGATCAATAATAGCAACTAGATCTAATGTATTTTTGATCGACTCCAGATCATGCGAGACCATCACCACGCTAAGATCTAGCAGATCTCTAAGTCTTACTATAAGAGCATCAAACTCCCTAGCAGAGATGGGATCTAGCCCACTTGTAGGCTCATCTAAAAAGAGCAGTTTGGCATCTAGTGCTAACGCTCTTGCAAGAGACGCCTTTTTCTTCATACCACCACTGATCTGCGAAGCGTAAAGATCCGCGTCACTACTCTTTAAGCCAACAAGCGAGATCTTAAAATCGACTATATCATCTATGAGACTACTAGGCAAAGTGGTGTACTCCACAAGTGGCAAAGCGATGTTTTCTCGCAGTGTTAGCGAAGAAAAGAGTGCACCGTACTGAAACATCACACCCCACTTTTGGCGGAGCTTACTTGCTTCTAGCTCAGAGATGTTTGCGACACTGTGCCCCAACACCTCGATGTTGCCACCATGCAACTCTTGAAGCAAAACCATCTGACGCAAAAGTGTAGTCTTGCCACACCCGCTAGGTCCTAGTATACCATAGATACTACCCTTTGGTATGGTTAAGCTTAGCCCATCATGCACCACTTTTGTGCCAAAAACAGTTCTGGTATCTCTCACGGTGATGATGCTCTCCATTAGATCCCCAGATTTGTAAATATAATAGAAAATATAGCATCGCAGATGATCACTGCAAAGATCGCCTCGACTACACTTTTGGTGGTGTTAAGACCTATGCTTTGCGTATCGTCCTTGACGCTAAAACCTCGCCAGATCGCTACACTTGCGATGAGAAACGCAAAAAACGGCCCCTTTGCTACACCTATAACAAAGTGCTTTAGCTCTATGACCTCACTAAAGCGATCCCAATAGAGCGTCGTGCTGATGCCTAGATGGATCTTTGCTACAAACATACCCGCCACAAGAGCCACTATGTCGCTTACAAATATAAGCACACTCATCATAATCATAAGAGCAAGCACTCGCGGGATCACCAAAAACCTAAATGGCTCAAAGCCCATCGTTCTCATAGCATCGATCTCTTGCGTGATCTTCATAGCTCCGATCTGTGCGGTGTAGCTTGAAGCACTCCGACCCGCTATAACTATGGCGGTGATGACAGGCGAGAGTTCACGAAGCACACTTAAGCCCATCATATCGACTATAAATATATTTGCCCCATAAGTCCTAAGCTGATAAGCCCCTTGATACGCCACTACTAGCCCGATGAGGAAGCTAGTTACCACCACAATAGCAAAAGCTTTTATGGCACTCTCATTGATCTCAAAAGCGATCTCTTTTACTCTAAGAGTTTTTATAGATCTAAGCTGAAGCAGAAAATGGATAAAAAACTCCCCTAAAAATGCCACAAAAAGTAGTAGCTCACTCATAGCACCAAGAGTTTTTTGCCCAAGTTTGGCTAGAAGATTTGGCTCTTTGTGAGATCTCGCCTTACTCTCTTCGCGTCTAGTGGCAACTAGATCTAACATACCTTTTACAACACCTTGAGGGTTTAAAATGCTCACTTTTTTAGAGCTATGCTTTATGATATTGTCCATATATATGGTAGTTGCGGTATCGATGAAAGTAAGATCTGTTAGATCAAAGACAAGCTCGTCGTAGCTTGAGGCTAGTAGTGGTGTGATCGCACCCGCAAAAGTCTCATACGAGTGCAGATCAAATGAGCCTCTTAGCTTGATAGTAAGCCTACTACCATCTCTAAAAGACTCTACAAAAGTGTGCGACATAGTAGAAGCTAGAAGTCTCTCTCTAGCAGTTTGTTCACTTTTAGTATAGTGATGATGCGATCTTTTTGCTTACCTACACCATCGATCATAGTCTCATCATCATTTGCAGTATCGGGTGCTGGCCCGATGTCACTTTTTTTGATGCGAAGTGCCATAGTTAGCCTATCTATAACAAACCCTGCTATGCCATCACCATGACGCATAACGATGAAACGCGTCTCATCAGTGTGGTTTTTAGGGCTTAGTCCAAACTTAAGACGCAGATCTATAAGCGGGATCACCGCACCACGCATATTGAACACGCCGATCACATACTTTGGTACTTGAGGCACTCTAGTCCATGGAAATGGCTTGATGATCTCTTGAATAGAGAGGATCGGCACTGCATACTCCTCATCACCTATGATGAAGCCTACAAGCTGAACAACCTCTTCGCTTGCTATTAACTCACTCTCTTGCTTTTGGTTCTGTTTTGCTATTACATTTTTTAGTCTATCGCTCATTGTAAAAACTCCGCTTTAAAGTTTATGTTTCTCTGCACTACGCTCATTAGGTAGTCTGGTGAGTATGGCTTAGTGATATACTCAACCATTCCAGACTCAACGCCTCTCATTCTATCAGTCTTGCTCGTTCTTGATGTTACGGCGATGAGTGGTAGCGACTTGTAACGGTTGTACTTTTTGATCTCTGTTGCTAGAGTGTAACCGTCCATACGAGGCATCTCGATGTCGATGAGCATCGCATCAAAGTTATAATCACCCTGCTTTAGTATGCCTAGTGCCTCTTGCCCATCAGCTGCTTCAACCGTAGTCACACCTAGTGGCTCAAGTGATTTTTTCATGATGCTTCTATCTGTTTTGGAGTCATCAACGATCATCACCACATAGTCACTCGCTTTGTTTTTCTCCTGCTTATGCTCTAGTGCTTTAGCGTCAGATGAGGAGTTTATGCTTGTTTTGACACTCTTTGCGATCTCCATAAGAGCTAGCACATCAACTATAAGCGTGACATTTCCATCACCTCTGATGGTTGCTCCTGCGATCCCATTGATCCCTTTTAGGAACTCTCCAAGAGACTTGATGACAATCTCCTCTTGACCCACGAGAGTATCGACGATGAGACCTATCTTGCTAGTGCCAAGCCCCAGCACGACCACATAGGCATACTCGCTATTATCAAGTACTCTCTCTACTTCAAAGATATCTCCGATATGTACAAGAGCAAGCACCTCTTCGCGAAGCCTCATAACAGATCTACCCTCAACTGTGTAAACCTCATCTTTTGAGATCCTAACAGTTTCAAGTACTGATGCAAGCGGTATAGCATAGTACTCCTCTTGAACCCCAACAAGCAGAGCTTGAATGATCGCTAGAGTTAGCGGGATCTTGAGCTTCATAGATGTACCAACGCCCACCTGCGAGTCTATGTCGATGATTCCATTTAGTTTTTCTATGTTGGTTCGCACCACATCCATGCCCACACCTCGTCCAGAGACATTAGTCACTACTGTTGCGGTAGAAAAACCAGGTTTAAAGATAAGCCCAAATGCCTCTTTCTCAGTCATATTGGCAGCTTCTTTCTCAGTGATGACACCTCGCTCAAGCGATCTCGCCTTTAGCATCTCAGCATCAAGCCCCTTACCATCATCATCTATCTGTATGACGATCTGGTTACCCTCATTGTAAGCTTTTAGCTTGATCGTTCCGCCCTCTTTTTTACCAAGTGCTAAGCGATCTGCTGGGTTTTCGATCCCGTGATCGCACGAGTTACGGATAATATGCACTAGCGGATCGCCAACCTCTTCGACGATCGATTTGTCTAGCTCCGTCTCTTCACCGTAGATCTCAAGATCTATCTTTTTGTTTAGCTCACGACCAAGATCGCGGATCATTCTAGGAAACTTGTTAAACACCTTGCCAATAGGAAGCATTCTAGTCTTCATAACCGCGATCTGCAGGTCTGTTGTGACAAGTGAGACGATGGAGACTACTTGATTTAGCTCCTCTAAAAACGCCTCGCCCTCATAGCGTTCTTCCACATCATCATTGATCTTAATGAGGCGGTTTTTAGCTAGAACTAGCTCACCGATGAGGTTCATCAGATGATCAAGTCTTTTTACATCAACACGGATCGTCTGCTCCACAGTTGAGTTTTTCTTTGCAGGAGCTGCTGCTTTTGGATCACCATTATCATCATCGTCATCATCTTTGCTTATAGTTGGTCTAGGTTTTGCGATAGGCACTGTTGTTGCAGGTGGCGTTGGAGCTGGGTTTGACTCCTGTTTTTCTCCACCCGATTTTTTGGATTTTGCATCTCTTTTAGCTTTATCTTCTGCTTGACGCTGAGCTAGAAGCCTCTCGATCTCGGCTTCAACCTCCTCATCACTCATATTGTCATAATCTATCTCATCTTCACTCATGATAGGCTCATCAACCTCCTCTGGCTCTTCATCTTTGGGTGCTTCCACGCTCTGACTAGACTCTGGGATCTCACCGCCACTAAGACACGCCTCAAGCCTTACCACACACCCCTCAACCTCTATGCCACTATCTTTTGAGGTATCGCGGATACGCCCAAGCAGAGCCTTCATAAGATCGATCGACTCCAAGATCACATCCATAATATCTGGCGTGATGATGATATCACCATGTCTAGCTTTGTTTAGCACATCTTCCATATGGTGCGTCAGATGCGTCAGTACATCAAAGTTTAGAAACGATGAAGCACCCTTAATCGTATGTGCAACTCTAAATATACGATTGAGCAGATCCAGATCTTCTGGGTTGCCCTCAAGCTCTACTAGATCCTGATCAAGCTGCTCTATAAGCTCAAACGCCTCAACTAAAAAATCTTGTAAAATCTCGTCAAACTCTTCCATATCACCCTCCTAAGCGTGTTCTTGTACTACTCTTGAAACTTCTTCAAAAAATTTGCTTGCTTTAAACTTAACCAGATAAGCCTCTCCACCCGCATCTATACCTCTTGACTCACTAAAGTGCCCGCTAATCGAGGAGTTAAATATAACAGGGATCTCCTTAAATCGCAGATCCTCTTTGATGCGTGTAGCAAAGTGAAAACCGTCCATCTTTGGCATCTCCACATCTGAAACGATGATCTTTAGCTTTCTAGCTAGATCATCGCCATGTATGCCATATAGCTCATTTAGCCTAGCTATGCCATCTTCACCGTCCATCGCCTCCACTACGCTAAAGCCCATCTTTTCAAGTGTATCTTTTACTATCTTTCTAGCAGTTGAGCTATCATCAAGAACTAGTGCGATCCCGCTAAAACGCTCCATCTTAAGCTCATCTTTGATCTCTGGCTCATAAAGACCTAGCTCTTGAACTACGCTCTCAAGATCTAGTATAAGTAGCACACTATCACCCTCGATCTGTGTTACACCCGTAACCTTACTACTATCTAGTGTGCTATCTCGCACAAACCCCGCAGGCTCTATATCTGCCCAGCTGATGCGTCTGATGCGTTTTGCCTCATGCACTATGAAGCCAATGAGCAGGTTGTTAAACTCTGCGATGATGACTCGCACATCTTTGTTTAACCCCTCTGGTTCGTTTATCTTCATCCATTTTGCTAGGTTTACCACAGGGATTACAGAGCCTCGAAGATCAAAGATCCCCTCGACAAACTCCTGCGTGCCAGGGAGTTCTGTTAGATCTGGCATACGGATTATCTCTCGCACTTTAGAGACATTTATGCCATAAATCCCCTCATACACGCCATCTTCTTCTTGCTTGAAGATGCGAAAATCAACAAGCTCCATCTCATTTGAGCCAACTTTTAGCACTTTATCGCTCGCCATCACACCGCCTTTATAGTCTCAAGCTTTAGGAGCTTGGCATTGCTTTTGAGTGATCTTACTATATAGTAACTTTGATTGCAAGCAAAAGATGCGAGATTTGTATAGCTCATACTACCAAAACTCAGCTCCCTTCCTTGATGAAAATGCCCCTCTACAAAGTAGTCGCACTCTGGCATTTTAGATGATCTAAGGTGCAAAATCTCTTCAAAATTTGACATATGGTGACATAGATCTTTTTTGCTTAGATAGAGATCCAAAAGCTTTAAGATCTTGTGATCTAGTAGATGATCTAAGTAGGCAAGCAGTGACAAAACCGCCTTAGATCTTATTAGGTTTGTGTATATATGGTATAGGGTTTTGTTGTAGATATCGCCATGAGCAAGGCAGATCTTCTTGCCCTCATAGCCAAACATCACAGGTTGATCCTTTATGCCAAAGAGTTTTGCACCCCTAAAGATGTCACTTAAGCCAAAGTCATGGTTACCCTCAAGGTAGATCACTTCCATTTTTGTACATAGATGGTTTATGAGATCTATCGCTTTTTTATTTGGCTCATAACTCTTAGCAACTCCGCCAAAAAGAGCGTCAAATATATCGCCCATCAGTATGAGTTGAGGGGGGTTTTTTTGCTCTACGAGAAGCAAAAACTCCAAAAAAGCCTCATCTCGCACACTATAATGCACATCGGCGACTAGAAAAGCCCCCTCTTTTAACTCAAGGTACATAAGCTATGTTGTTGATGCCAGCATCTTCAGCTAAGCCCATCATAATATTAGCATTTACCACCGCTGCACTTGATGCCCCGCGAGTGAGGTTGTCGATAGCACTTGAGATGAAAAGAGTGTCACCTTGTCTTTTGGCAAAAAGATCACAAAAGTTCGTCCCCGCAACGCTTTTCATATCCACAGGAGCATCTTTTACTCTTAGAAACTTTGAGTTTTTATAAAACTCTCTTAGCGTGCTAGTGGGATCAAAATCACCCTCAACTTGCAAGTAGATAGAGCTTAACATTCCCCTTGTGATAGGACAGAGGTGCGGTACAAAAACCACTTCGTTAGGTTCAACTCCCACCTTGTGGGCGATCTCTGGAGCGTGACGATGTGAAAGTGGGTTATAAGCAAATAGGTTTTCATGCACATTTACAAAGTGCGTACTCTCGCTTAGCTTTTTACCCGCCCCGCTTATGCCTGTTTTGGCATCTACGATGATAGGCGAGCCACTCTTTTTATACTTCATAAATGGCAAAAGTGCGAGTATGGCAGAGGTTGGAAAACACCCTGGGTTTGCCACAAGCCTAGCAGATCTGATCTCATCATAAAAAAGCTCGCCTAGCCCATAGATGGCGTGATCAAGGTTTGCTTTGTCGGTGTGAGTTGTGTAGTGTTTTTCATACAGATCTAAGCTCAGGCGATAGTCAGCTGAGAGATCTACCACCTTTAGCCCTCGCTCTAGCAGAGGCTTAGCGTACGCCATAGCACTCTGATGAGGAAGTGCCAAAAAGACTAGCTCACAACTTGATGCACACTCATCAAAGTCTGCCTTTTTAACCTCAAGATCACACACTTTAGCTAAGCTTGGGTGAAGCTTATCTAGCGAAGTGCCACCCTCACTATTTGCCACATAAGCAAGCTTAAAGTGCGGGTGAGATAGCAGAAGCTTAACTAGCTCAAGCCCTGTGTAGCCACTAACTCCGATGATGCCAACATTAATACTTGCACTCAAAAACGATCTCCTTGTAGCTCACTTCAAGCACCTCTAGTTCGCGTTTTTTGCCACCCAAAACAAGCTTCACCTCATCGCCCTCTTTGTGCCCTAGCAGAGCCTTTGCAAGCGGTGAGTTAAACGATATAAGCCCCGTATCAGGATCAGACTCACACCCGCCCACTATGGTATAAACTAGATCACTATCATCATCAAGATCACACAGTTTTACAGTAGATCCAAAGCTTATCTTGGAGTGCTCTAGCTCACTTGGATCTACTATCTTGCTGTTTGCCAAAAGCTCACTGATCTCCGCGATCTTTTGATCAGTGATGCGTTGGTTCTCCTTTGCAGCGTGATACTCGGCGTTTTCCTTTAGATCTCCATGCGATCTCGCCTCATCTATATCCTTTACGATCTGTGGTCTTACCACCTCTCGCAACTGCTTTAGCTCCGCTTGAAGTTTCTCGTATCCAAATAGTGTCATCGGTTCAATATGCTGCATCTTAACTCACCCATTTTTTGCACAATTATACTATAATTGGCTAAATTATCAAGGCAGATTATGAAGATAAAAAGTCTCTACATAGCCTCGCTAGAGTCGCACTCTGGGGTGCTAATAGTCACGATGGGAGTGATGGAGCTTCTTAGATCTAGGCTCAAAAATATAGCTCTGTTTCGCCCCATCATCAAAGGTAGTGCCAAAGATGATCACGATATCAACTTTTTGCTAGAGCGTTTTGAGCTAGATCAGCGAAGCGAGGAGTGCGTAGGCTTTGAGCTAAATGAGGCAAAAGAGCTCATCTCAAGTGGCAAAGAGAGCGAGCTACTAAGTGCCATATTTGCTAAGTTTAACGCTCTTAGCTCAAAGTATGACTTTGTTTTGCTTCAAGGTTTAGCAGAGGATAACTTCTCGCAAGGCACAACACAAAGCATCAACCATTTCATCGCCAAAAACCTCCGCTCACCCTTCATAAGCGTGCTAAATGGCAAAAACAAGAGCGTAGTAGAGATCCAAAATGAGCTAAAACTAGAAAAAAACAAAAAAGATGGCGTAGAGCATATAGCAAGGTTTGTAAATAGGCTAGATCTTGTAACCCTAGAGGCTCTAAAAAAGATGAGCCAAAAGCCCTCTAGTACATACTTTTTGCCAGAGTTAGATGAGCTAAACTACCTAAGAGTAGATGAGATAGCAAGGAGTCTTGATGCTAAAGTGATCTACGGCAAAAGCCTAAGCCGTGTGGTACATAGAAGCAAGATCACCGCCATGACGACCCCAAACTTGCTTGATCGCCTAGAGCAAAACGACCTCATCATAGTCTCAGGAGATCGCCTAGATGTGGTGCTTAGCGTGCTACTAGCCAACTACTCCAAAGAGTACCCAACCATCGCAGGCATTATCCTAACAGGCGGACTCACTCCTCCGCCAAACTTTATGAGGCTTCTTGATGGACTCTCACAGCTTGATATGCCCATACTCACAACCTCGCTAGACACCTACGACACCATCAAGTTTATAGATGCACTACTACCATCATTTAAGAGCGATCAAGGCAGAAAGATAGCTCTTGCTCAAGGCTCGTTTATGAGCTCCATCGAGGGTTCATGCCTGCTTGATGCACTAGATGCTCATCAGAGCAAGACGCTTACACCGCTAATGTTTGAGTATAGCCTCTTTGAGCGGGCAAAAAAGGTGCGACGCAAGGTGGTTCTGCCAGAGAGTGAAGATGAACGCATACTTCGCTCAGCTGACATACTTCTTCGCCGTGATGTGGTAGATCTACTGCTTCTTGGTAGTGCTGATGAGGTGCTTTTTCGTGCCACTTCGCTGGGGCTAGATCTAAGCAAAGCGGAGTTTATAGATCATAGATCTTCACCGCTTTTAGAGGAGTTTGCCCACAAGTTTGCAGATCTTAGAAGCCACAAAAACCTCTCTTATGAGAAGGCGAAAGACGCTATGACTCACGCCAACTACTTCGCCACCATGCTAGTGCAGTGCGGTTACGCCGATGCAATGGTAAGTGGAGCTGCACACACTACGCAAGACACCATACTACCCGCCTTGCAGATCATCAAAACCGCTCCAGATGTTGAGCTAGTCTCAAGCCTATTTTTTATGTGTCTAAGCGATCGCGTGCTCATATATGCCGACTGTGCCATCAACCAAAACCCCACTCCGCTAGAGCTTGCTCACATCGCCATATCATCAGCAGAGAGTGCCGCAAGCTTTGGCATAGAGCCAAAAGTGGCGATGCTCTCCTACTCCACGGGTAGTAGCGGGAGCGGTGGCGATGTGGATCGCGTCAAGGAGGCGACAAGACTAGCCAAAGAGCTAAGAGGCGATCTGCTCATCGAGGGACCTTTGCAGTATGACGCCGCCATAGATCCGCTAGTGGCAAAGCTGAAGCTTCCAAACTCCGCAGTGGCAGGCAAAGCAAGCGTGTTTATATTTCCAGATCTAAACACTGGCAACAACACCTACAAAGCGGTGCAACGCTCCACTGGAGCACTCGCCATCGGCCCCATACTTCAAGGACTTGCAAAGCCCATAAACGACCTAAGTCGCGGTTGTGATGTGCGAGATATCGTAAATACAGTTCTCATAAGTGCCATTCAAGCGGGGGCATCGTCGTGAGAGTTTTGGTCATAAATGCGGGAAGTTCATCTATAAAGTACGCTCTTTTTGAAGATCTTACTCTCATCACCAGAGGCAAGATCGAGGAGATCAAGGATTTTGGCGAGGCATTTACTGCTCTTGAGTGGAGGCTTTGGGAGATGGGCGTAGATCTAAGAAAGCTTGACGCCATCGCCCATAGAGTGGTGCATGGAGGCGAGAAGTTTCGCTTCACCACACTCATCACGCCAGAGGTGCTTGAAGCTCTTAGAGTGGTGTCTCACCTCGCTCCACTGCATAACCCCGCCAACATCAAGGGGATCGAGGTGGCTTTAGCACTTGCTAGTAGTGTGAAAAACTACGCCGTGTTTGACACCGCTTTTCACCACACTATGCCCGCCTCAAGCTACCTCTACGCCATAGATCCTGCCTATTATCGCAACCTTGGAGTGCGTCGCTACGGTTTTCATGGCATCTCACACCACTTTGTAAGCAGTGAAGCAAGTAAGCTACTAGGCAAAATTGAGCCAAATCTCATAACATTTCACATAGGAAATGGTGCGAGCGTATGTGCCATAAAGGGTGGCAAAAGCTTCGATACATCGATGGGGTTTACCCCACTAGAGGGGCTTGTGATGGGAAGCAGAAGCGGAGATCTTGACCCTATGATAGTTGGGTTTTTGATGCGAAGTTTAGATCTTAGCATAGATGAGCTAGAGCAACTGCTTAACAAAAAGAGTGGTCTGCTGGCACTTGCTGGCAGTAGCGATATGCGTAAGATCCTCACATCAGATGAGAAGAGAGCTACCCTCGCACTTGAGATCTACTCGCATCGGCTAAGGAAGTATCTCGGAGCCTACACGGCTCTACTAAACCCGCTAGATGCGGTGGTTTTCACAGGTGGCATAGGCGAAAACTCAAGTCGTATAAGAGCTATGGTCTTAGAAGATCTTGAGCATATCGGCATAGAGCTAGACAGCAGAGCAAATGAGCAAAATAGCACTACCATCAGCAAGCTAGCAAGTCGCGTCAAAGTGCTTGTGATCCCAACAAACGAAGAGCTTCAGATGGCAAAGTACATAAAAGATGTACTAGCAAATCGATAGAGGATCTCGCAGTGACAGGTGATCACAACCTCTCTAGCATCTCCCTCGCATCAAGATCTATCTTTGAAAACGCAAACCACCTCTTACCTAGATCTTTTAGACTTGCTCCGATGTGGTAGATCTCTTGTTTATCAAGTATCAAAAATCGATCGTGAGAACTCTTGAAACTCTTTAGATCTACATTTGAGTACTGCTTTTTATACTTCTCATAGTCTAGTTTTAGTTGTTTAGTTATGTTGTTGGTATGTATGGTAAATCTTAGATCTTGGTACTTTGAAAAGAGTGTAAATACACTCTCATCTATATAGTTATCTATCAAAACCACTTCACTTTTAGCACTCTTTAGTAGATCGTTGATGAAGCTATAAGCATCATAGATCTGACCATCATAAAAGATGCCTTGAGTTGGCAGGCTTTTACCTTCTAAAGCCTCAAGCACAAACTCTAGTTTTTTATCGTGAGCGATCACTTTTTGTTCTAAGTATGCAAATCTTTGAAATACAGAGGCATTATCTAGCAAAAATCTTCGCATACTCACAAAAGCTCGCAATATTGAAATATTTGCCTCAATGGCGATCTTGCTAGTTAATATGCCAGAGAGTCCAGCAACCCCCTGTTCACTAAAGGCAAAAGGTTTTGCACCACCTAGTAGCTTTTTTGAAGGTATCACAGATTGTGATACCAAGAGATCTATCTCGAGATCTGTTAGCTCAAACATAAAGTCATCGGGAAATCTCTCTATATTCCTCTTAACTGCTTGCTTTAATACTCTTGTCTCCACTCCATAAAGCTCCGCTAGATCTCTATCTAGCATCACCTGCACGCCTCGCAAGGTATAGATCTTGGTTTTTATACTATTTTCTACTAGATCTTTCATAGCTTAGACTCCTAAAGATTTGTAAAATCTTAGCACAAAAAGGTGTTAAAGGTGTGAAAATATGGCAGATTGCAATAATAATTGATAGTTTTTGCAGGCTACTTTTTGAGAAAAACTTTTTTATATCCGCAAGCTAAATTTAAACATAAGGATTAGAATAACCTTTTTTATATTTTTTTAATTAATTTGTTTTTTATTTGCCAAGAAAATAAACCATATTTTTGCTTCAAATCTTCTCTGAAACTGTTTATTTTATGGCATACTCAACTATGACAATGTGATACTTAAATTTTATCGTCGTTCTATCCAGTAGTATGGCTTTTTTCTAAGGTGCATAATAGCTAAAATAACTATTTTCTCATCTTTTATGCAGTAGATTACACTAAATGGAAATCTATTTGTCAAGCATCTTCTTATATCATCAACCAAAATCTGCCAAGCATTTGGAAAGCTTATAATTCTTTAGATTGTTTTATAAACCTCATCTCCATCGATAAGTTCTGCTTTGCCTATCTCGACTTGATCGCGTCTTTTGATCACCTCTTTAGTCCATAAGTCGGCTATGGTCTCGTCGGTTGGGTGCAGGCTAGAGAGTATCTTATCTACGATTTTTGTCTTTAGATCTAGTGGTAAAAACTCCACTTCATTTAGCAACTGTTTTTGATGTAGTGCCAACATCTCAAATCCTTTGAAAGTTAAGTTTTTGATTATATCATATTTGATTTTTATTTTTTCGGAATAATTTCTTACTAATTAATCCTAGAGTTTCTCAAAAGCTTTTTTATTTTTATTTGTCCAGATCCACATCAATTTTTTTTGCCATCTCTTTAAAAGATGTTGTATGCATATGCATATTTTCAAATATGGCTATCGATTTACTTTAAGAATTTACTAAACAATACACTTGCCCCCGCACCAACAATACCAGCAACCATAGGATTTTCAAGTATCTTGCTTGCAAGACCATCTGCTTTGTTGAGATCTATCTTAGAAGCCTCTTCGAGATAGACTCTTCCATTATATGTTATGTCGTATATACGAAATGATCCATCAAGATTGCTATAGCATTTTATATGCTTTCTGTTTTTCATCTCTATCACTATTGATCTGAAATCTGATATATCCATATTAAAATCTTTGGCGTAAAATGGGTTGTCTTTATCTGATGTTGAGACTGTTTTTAGTACATATTCATATTTTTCTTTCTGTGTCATTTTAGATCCTTTTTGACTTAATGGTTTTTATCTCTTAAAGAGTAGCATATTTTTATAATATTCAATGCTAAATATGGCAAATTGCAATACAAATAACCTTTAAATACCCTCCACAATTTTAATCTCATCTTCTGTTAGATCGTAGAGTTTATAGACTATATTATCAATAGTTATTTCATTATCTAAGCAGATCTGCTCTAGTTTTTCTAGCTCTTTTTTGAGGAGTATCTCACGATCAAAGTTGTTTGTGGCAATCGCCTCATCAAGTAAGATCTGGTAATCCTTGATCTTTTGCTTACTCTCCAAGATCTCATCAACTAGATCTATAAATGGTTGCTGTGCTTGTAGATCTATTTTTGGGATTGGGATCTTACTTAGTACATCATTTGAAAACTGAAAAGTCCGTATCGCTTTTGCAAAAATAAACCTATATACATACCAATTAATTAGTTTAGAGTGCATAATAGACAAAATGTATTTATTTGAAATTTCTGCACTTAAAGTGATCTGTTGTATTGTATTGACAATTAAAAACTCATCATATTTATCTGCAACCGTGCCTGTTATTTTTATGTGATCAGTTGGGTTTTGTATGTGTGCAATTATTCTTTGTAAAAGTAGGCTATTTTCTCTTATGTAAGCATTGTTTGATATTTGTAGATTTTTATCTATATAGCCTTTTATCCCTCTTAGCTCATATTTTTGTATATTTGCTCCCGCAAGAACTTGCCTGTCTCCACTATCTTTTATCTCTTTATAAAATGTGTCTCCCCAGTTTGATTTACTAATAGAACTTAGATCCACTCTACCTCTTTTGATTTTTTGTGCTAGATCTATCTCTTTTTGAGTGACGCTATTTAGTAAAAATCCAAACTCTTTGCAGTAATTTTTGTCTATATTTTCCATAAAAATATACTTACCATCTTTTAAGGTGTAGTTTTCATATTTGGTAAAAAGGTTATTTTTTTGAGTTAGGTATATGACTTGTTCAAGTTTGACCTCTTGCCAAGCTTTGCCACAATCCACAAGAGCGTAGATCTCATCAAATAGCTTCTCTTTAATCGCTTTCCAAGTAGAGGAGTATATAAAGGGTTTTGGGATTATAAAACCGTGATAGCCATCTGGTTTTAGCATCTGGTGTGAGAGTTGCATAAATAGGATTGCACTCTCTTTTGACTTGATTTCATAGTGATTTTGTTCATCATTTTGCATTTTTGCACCATACGGCGGATTGCCAATCACTACATCGAAACTACCCATTTCAAACGGCATATCTAGCAGGGAGTTTGCACAGACTATCTTTTCACTTAGCCTTGTTAGCACTCGTCCTTTTTGGGCAGTGCGGATCCACAGCGAAAGCTTGGCGATCTCAACTGCTTCTTCGTTGATGTCCACGCCGTAGAGGTTGTGTTCTAGCACCATCTCCTCCACCATATATGAGGCAAACAGATCTCCCATAAGTGCAAGATCGTTTTGGAGTTTTTTGTGCTCGGTTATGAGAAACTCCAACGCTTGGTTGAGAAATGCACCGCTTCCACACGCTGGATCTAAGATCTTGAGACTAAGTAGCCACTCTTTGTAAGCTAGCAGGTTATCTTTGGTGATCTGCTCTATTTTGGTGAGCTTTTTTGGGTTTTTGGGTGCAGTTATCTCATCTATGAGCAGATCTGCTCGCTTTTGTTTGCACATAGATCCTAGAGTATTTTCAACTATGTAGCGGGTAATGTACTCTGGCGTATAGAAGACGCCATCTTTTTTGCGTCTGCTTTTGGTGCGGTCAAACTCGGCGTGGGTGATGCTTGCTTGAAGCTCCTCTAAGTCGGTGAGTGACTGCTCAAAAATGTGTCCTAGTATATTTACGCTCACATCGCTTAAAAAGTCGTAGTTTGAGAGCTTTTGGGCTTTTTCATCTAGCAAATGATCATCAATAGTTATGCTATCTAGATCTGCATCGGTGGCGAAAAGTCCGCCGTTGTAGCGAGGTATACCTAGCTTGTCGTTGCCACTGCTGATGGCATTGAAGTAGAACTTGTAGATGTCATAGAGCGTGTAGCTGGTGAACTTTTGGCTCGCAAACTCTTCGCGGATCTCTTTGATGGTGTTGGCTCGCAGAAGCCCACGATCCTCGGCAAATAGTATAAATATGATGCGATCGCAGAGCTTTTGAGTGAGACGAAGTAGAGTTTGCTTATCTATTTGTGGGTTATTTACGACTATATTTTCAAAGAGATCTAGCCTAAACTCGCTAAAGTCACGGTAGAGATCTTTGGAGATCTGCTGTTCAAAACTGCTAGTCTTAGCCTTTAGATCTAGTGGCAGATGAGCTTTAAGCGACTCATAGCAGAGCAGAGTGTGCAGGCGAACAAACTCATCATAGCCGAGGTTAAAGAGATCAAACACGATAAACTCGGTCGATTTGTCTATGTAGAGTCTAAGCTCACCAAAGTTGGAGATGATGGCGTAGCGGGCATCGGCGTGCTGTGAGAGGTAGTAAAATGCTTGTGCTTGGACGGTGTCAAGGTTGCGGGTTTTTTGATCTTTTAGCTCGATGATGCCCATAATCTTGCCTTCATTGTAGATGACTGCGTCGGCTTTTTTGGCATCGGTGGTGTTTTTCTTCTCGCGTTCAAGGTTGAAGTTTGTGGGATTATCAGTCTTGAGTGTGTAGCCTAGAGCAGCGACAAAGAGATCTCGCAAAAAGCCATCTTGATACTCCTCCTCCTTGAAGCTTTTTATAGCATCTGCTTTTTTGGCATACTCCAAAAATGCCACCCATCTAGCGGCGATGAGGCTCTCATCTTGTTTGATGCCATCAATGAGTTGTGGTTTGATCATAGTGTTCTCCAAAAGGGGTTTTTAGCAAAAGTTGTTTAGATCTAGCATTTTTTTAGATCTGCATCGAAGCTTAGTTTGTCATAGTCTTGAAGCTTACATTTGGCACAGATGAGAGCATCTACGAAGTCGATATTTTGATGCTCTATAATATTGAGTGTTTCAAAAAGTATGCCTTTGTCCCTATTTACTACGCCAACAAGTGACAAAATAGTCTTTAGATCTGAGATCACTTCAACTTTTGAGATCTTGTAGAACTTTGTGAGTACAAAAAAGACTTCCATCAGCACGCTACTTAGGATCTCAACCTCTAAAGAGCCTTGCTCGATCTGCTCAAAGTAGCGAGTACTTATCTTTAGATGCTCCTCGTTATCACCTACCAAAAACCGTATGATGATATTTGCATCAAGTAGATAGACCATACTTTTCGCCCATCGCTTCTAGCATAGATGCCTCTTTGATCTCAACTAGAGAGATCTCCTCTTTTGGTGCTTTGTCTTTGTATTTGCCTGAGAGTTTCTTGATGATAGAGTGCTCTTTTACTGGGTAAACAGTGGCTAGGATCTGCTTTTTTCGCTTATCGATGATCTGGATCGCTTCAGTTATGTTTGTAAAGATCGAGGTGTTTTTCTGAATCTCTGCTATGCCAACACTCTGCATGATAGCCTCCTTTATATATAAACTAAGATAGATTATATATAAATAGATCTATCTTGTCAATGGTGTAAAATTAGGTATAGTGAGTGGTGTTTCAGTTTGTGAGTCTTCGCTCCACCCAAAGCTCTAAAACACGATCTGGTATAAAGTAGCGATCGGCATTTTTATCTATTAGCTCACTTCTAAAAAGAGCATCGACGCTTGATTGAAGAGTCTGTTTTTTGATGTTAAACTCATCTAGTACACTTTGAGTAAAGATCCCACTTTTATATTTGCCTAAAACCTTAAGAGCGATTTTTTGATTGTTGCTAAGAGTATCAAAAAGCAGTCTATAACTTGAGTCTTTTGAGGCGATAATCTCACTCAAGACGCTATCTACTTGGCTCTTTTCATCTACTGCTACTTTTTGTATGTAGAGCAGATGCAGGATCTGCTGTATAAGTTTGGTTTCGCCATCGCTTAACTCAAAGATATACTCACATATCTCAAAGCTTAGATCTATATGTTTTTTTGCATACTCAAAGATATCAGCTAGATCTAGTGCCCCCAACTCCATATGGTTCGCCATCTCATAAAGTGGGGCTTTGTACTCAAAGAGCGATGTGAGCAGATGCCTTTTAGAGCCTAAAAACAGATAGGAGATGTTGGATCTACTCTGTATGTGTTTGCGTAGCAAGGCATCAAGCTTAACATCTGTAATGCTAGCGATCTGCTGAAACTCATCTATGGCAAGTATGATTTTGGACTCTTTTGAGAGTGTGTCAAGTGAGGCAAAAAACTCTTCACACATCTCTTCAAAACTTAGCGAGGCGATGCTAGGTTTGATGGAGTACTCTAGTGTGTTGGTGTCAATAGTCGGTTCAAATCTAACTCTCTTAAAAAGGTTAGTAAGGTTTTTGATAGCGGTTTGAAGAGTGAACTTTTTGCTGTTGTAGTTTGCTAAAGATCTAAGTAGATGCAGGGCGAAATCCTCTTTTGTGGCTATATCAAATATATCAATATATAGACAAATGCGACTCTTTTCATACTTGTGAAACAGTGCTTTAACGAGGGAGCTTTTACCCATTCGTCTTTTTGAAAAAAGCAGTGCGTTGTTTGAGTACTCCACTATGCTACTTAGGCTCTCTAGCTCTTTAGATCTGCCAAAAAACTCATCTTGATCTGGTAGTTTGTCGTATGGAAATGGTGAGTACACTAAGTAACCTTTAGTATTTAAAAATAGATACTATTAGTATAGCGTAAAGATTTTAAAAATACAATACTAAAAGTATGTGAAATTAGATACTTTTAGTAGGATAGTAGTTTTTTAAAAAGCTCTCTACAACGCTAAATGATCCAAAGACAAGGTAGTTTTTCTCATCTTCTAGGTGGGTGAGTCTACTTGAGGTGATGCCAAGCTCGGCTATGGCACGGCTTAGTTTTGCACCCTCCTCCACTCGCTTGTTGCCCTCGATGTCGATGATGAGCACCTCATCTATGATGGGGCAAAGTAGGCTCAGTATCTCGCGGTAGTTTTTATCACCATAAGTGTTATAGATGAGGCTATACCGTTCGCCTTTTAGTGCTTCGGCGATACTTGAAGCTGCTAACGGGTTGTGCCCTACATCGATGATGACATTGGAGGCGATGCGTGTGAGTCTGCCAAAGAGCGGAGCATCAAAACTGTTCTCATCATAAGGCACGCCGAGGTGTTTTAGTGCTGAGATAGCGACACTTAGGTTGTGAGCTAGGTATGGGGCGAGGTCTGCACTTAGTTTTTCTATCAGTTTTTCATCGCTTGAATCTAGTAGATCTCTATGTTTTATAAACTCTAGTTTGCCATTAGATCTAGCTTGCAGATCCTCTGCAACTTTGTAAACTTCGCTATGTTTTTGCTCTGCGAGTATGGCACTGTTTTGTACACTTCTAAGCTTAGTGAGTGCGATCTCCTTGATGCTTGAGCCTAAAAAACTCTCATGATCAAAACTGATGGGTGTGACTATACTTAAGACTTTAGCAAAAACCGCCGTAGCATCATGTTCGCCTCCAAGCCCCGCTTCTAGGACTACAAAGTCGCACTCTTTTGCTAAGAGCATTGCCAAAAGCGTGGTGTACTCGAAGTAGCTAAGAGCGTCTAGGTCTTGCGGATCCAAAAGACCTAAAAGCTCGCTGTGTGCGAGATCTAGTGCTTCATCGCTAACATCTTTTGCGTCTATGTGTATGCGTTCGTTAAACTTTGCGATGTGGGGCGAAGTGTAGTGCATCACCCTATATCCCGCACGCCAAAGTGCGTTGAAGAGAAACCGCCCTGTTGTTCCCTTGCCGTTGGTGCCGATGAAATGCACAATCTTTGGAGTTGGTAGAAACTCTTTGAGCTTAGCGTAGATGCGAGGAAATCGATCGTAGTCGATCTCATCATAAAAGAGCGGTTTGGAGTCTAAAAAGCTTGCTAGAGTCACGATATAACTCTGTTTCGCCCCTCATTTTTGGCTCTATAAAGATTGTCATCTGCCTTTTTGATCGTATGTGCAAGCGAAGCGGAGTCACCCCTGTTTGCTACGCCCGCACTCGTAGTCACTGCGATGCGTTCATTTTTGTACATAAAACGAGACTTGCTCACCTTTGCTCTAATCTTCTCTGCGAAGCTCTTTGCACCCTCTAGCGAGGTGGTGTTAAGCACCGCCATAAACTCCTCGCCACCCCATCTACCCACTAGATCTATCTCTCTGGCTTCACTTTTTAAGATCTTAGCAAACGCCACAAGCACCGCATCTCCTGCATCGTGACCATAGGTGTCATTGATCTTTTTGAAGTGATCTAGATCAAAAATTATGATGGAGAAGTCGTGAGCGTGCCTATCAAACTCACTCTCTTTTGAGCTTGTAAACTCATCTAGTGCTCTTTTGTTGGCGATCTTGGTGAGAAAATCCTCTCTGGACTCCTCTTTTGCCTTTTTTAGCTCTTTTTCTAGGTCACTGATGCGACGGCTTAGGTATGAGACTTCGCTATTTTGACTCTTTAGATCTTTGGTTAAGCTCTGCGTATTTTGCTCCAACGCCACGGCGATGGTGTAGAGCTTTTTATGGGCGGTGTTGAAGTTATCTAGCGAGCTATTTTTGTACTCATCTAGCTCCTGCTTTATACGCTGGATCTGTACAGTTGAGCTGTCTGAGCTTTCGATCATCTCGATGAGGCGGTTTGAGAGCTTGTTTACTACACCATCAATAGATCTAATCATCTCCCTTAGGCTATCTTTATCAAGTGCGATGCGTAGGGCGATCGCCTCTTTGATCATCTGTTTTGTGTCGCTTCTATTTAGCCTGCTTGGATCTGCTTGAATCTCTTTACTTAGTGCATCTATGGCAGTATCTGGCGT
This sequence comes from Sulfuricurvum sp., assembly GCA_041669045.1. Lineage (GTDB taxonomy): Bacteria > Campylobacterota > Campylobacteria > Campylobacterales > Sulfurimonadaceae > JBAYBZ01. Next base: position 88,437 of record JBAYBZ010000004.1, read on the forward strand.
CGCGGAGATAGATGGCACAAGCGAAGATATAAGAAGCTCAGCAAGCTCTACTATGCCCTCTTCTAGCGGTATGCTCGCACCTTTTGGATCTACAAAGTACGCCTCTAGCATACCTTTTAGATCATCTTTTTTAAACTTTGCATCTGGATCTAGGGGTTGTAAAAATGTGTCATCATAGCTAGAAGTAAAGTTACTCCAAAGCTGTCTGTTTCGCTCCATCTCCATCAGCGATGGTTCACTATTTACCATCTCCAGAGTCGCTCTAGCAAGCTGTGACACCTCCTTGTTGTGCAGTAAAGCAGTGGCTTGAAGCACTCGCCTAAGCGTCTCATGCTGTGCCTCGACTACCTGCGAGCAGTGCGTTGGATTGGTGCGATTTAGCCTTGAGACCAAAAACCGTGCAAGCTCATTTACGCTCTTGATGCGATACGCAGAAAGCTCATCTTTAAACTCTTTGTTGAGTGAGTCGATCTGCTTTGCTAAGTGCGAGCAATCCTCGATCTTGAAGCCACTTAGCTTAGCTTCTGTACAAAACGCCTCTGCGTAGTAGTCGGGAGTGAGGTGTTTGCCCTCATTTTTTAGTCTCTCGATCGTTTTTTTGATGATAGTTTGTATGGTCATGGCTCTGCTTTGTTTTTGTTATCTCTTGCACCCTCAGCCGCAACAGTAGCCAAAAAAGCGTTGATCGCCCTTTGAGAGGCGATCTTGATGGACTCAAAGCGTTGCTGGTCGGTGATGATAGATCTCGCCTCTATGGAGAAGTCATACTGTCCTGCGGTACGGTAGGTTTTTGCCTCGCCCCTCTTACTATCTCGCTTGATGTTTAGGTTTATGCTCATTCTATACCCAACTATATAACCATTTGAGTCATACGCAGTTGCGGTGTATCTTGGGTTTGATGAGCTTATAGTTAGGTGTGTATCGGAGCTATCTTTGGAGGTGAGAGTTGAGCGAAATACCTCGATGATAGCACTATCTATGGCATCTTTGACAAGGACACTGTTTTGTGGATCTTCTTGGCTTACGATAACACTTGTACTCACACTCTCGCCAACTACTACTCTAGCAAACTTAGAGCTTGGAGCGTAGCCACAACCTACCAAAGATAGAGCCAAAACCAGAGCGTAAAAAAGTTTCACATCAGCCCTTTATAACGAGGTTTACAAGCTTTTTAGGCACAACGATCTCTTTTATGATCTCCTTGCCCTCTATATACTTGCTAGCTACCTCTTTTGCGAGTGCGATGATCTCATCGTTTGATGCACCGCTTGAGACTTCGATCTCGCATCTTGCTTTGCCGTTGATGCTCACGCCTAGCGTGATACTATCTTCAACAAAAACTTCATCTAAGATCTGCTGTTTTGTTAGGTTTTTAAGCTCAAATAGCTCACTTGAGATCTCATAACAAGTGTGAGGAATAATAGGCTCTAAGATCGATGTAAAGATCCAATACGCCTCGCTCCAGATCGCCTCATTTGACTGGTTTGCTAGTGCGTTCATCGCCTCCATCACCCCTGCTATGAGAGTGTTAAAAGTGTAGCGATCCTCATACACTTCATAAGCTCGCTTTAGTGCCTCATACACCTTTTTTCTAGCAAACTTCTCATCTTTACTAAGGCTTGCGTGATCTATGACGGGGATCGCACCCAGCTTACTAGCGTTAGCACTTCTCTCATAAAAACGGCGTATAAACCTACTAGCCCCCTCTAACGCACTATCATTCCACTCCAACTCTTGAGTCGGAGGGGCAGCAAATAGTATAAAAAGCCTCGCAGTATCAGCTCCGTAGCTCTCTATAATCGCATCTGGATCTACGGTGTTGCCTTTTGATTTGCTCATCTTAGAGCCATCTTTTAGCACCATTCCTTGTGTAAGCAGATGATCAAATGGCTCATCAAACTCCAAATAGCCTAGATCTCTAAACGCCTTTGTAAAAAAGCGTGCATAAAGCAGGTGAAGTATGGCATGCTCGATCCCACCGATGTAGTGATCAACCCCCATCCAGTAGCTTAGTTGCTCCTTGCTAAACGCCTCATCTTGCCAATTGGTCGTACTTGCACAAAAACGCAAAAAGTACCAACTAGACTCTACAAAAGTATCCATCGTGTCGGTCTCTCGCAGGGCGTCACCGCCACATTGTGGGCATTTGCAGTACTTCCACGATGGGTGCTTATCTAGCGGGTTGCCCTCACCTGTGATGGTTATGTCTTCTGGCAAAGCGATTGGAAGATTGCTTTTTTTCTCCATCACAAGCCCGCAAGAGTCGCAGTGCACAAAAGGTAGAGGTGCACCCCAATAGCGTTGTCTTGAGACTCCCCAATCCTTAAGCTTATAGTTGGTTTTTTTCACCCCTTGTGAGTTTTGCTCGAAGTAGTTTATGATCGCCTCTCTAGCTTCACAAGAAGCAAGGTTACTAAACTCCCCGCTATCAAAAAGCACGCCATCATCGCAAAATGGCTCACCACCTACAAGCTCGCCACTCTCTGGTTTTATCACATACTTTATAGGCAAGTTGTACTTTTTGGCAAACTCAAAGTCTCTCTCATCGTGAGCAGGAACCGCCATCAAAGCACCACTTCCATACTCTATAAGCACAAAGTTTGCAACATAAATGGGGATACTCTCTTTGGTTAGTGGGTGGATCACACTAATACCCAGATCTACGCCGAGCTTCTCTTTTTGTCTCTCGATCGCCGAGGCGTTTTTCATAGATCTAATCTCTTTTGCCACATCATCACTTAGAAGCGAATGCTCAAGCATATAGCTAACTATGGGGTGTTCAGGAGCTAGTGCGGTGTATGTTACGCCATAGATGGTATCGGCTCTTGTTGTAAAGACGCTATAAAGATCAAACTTCCCATCAAGCTTAGTCACACTAGCCTCATCAAGTTTAAAGCTAAACTCAAGCCCATGCGACTTACCGATCCAGTTTTCTTGCATAGTTAGAACCTGTTTTGGCCACTTAAGTTTTTGTAGATCTGCTAAAAGCTCATCGGCATAAGAGGTGATTTTAAAGTAGTATTGGCTCATCTCTTTTTTGGTTACTTCAGAGTCACATCTCCAGCAGTTACCCTCGATGACTTGCTCATTTGCTAACACTGTTTGACAGCTTGGACACCAGTTTAAAAGCCCCTCTTTGCGGTACATCAGACCTTTTTCATATAGATCTATAATAAAGCCCTGCTCAAACTTAGTATATAGCTCATCGCTTGTCGCAAAGTCACGATCACTTGAGAACGATAACCCTAGAGTCTTAAACTCACCTCGCATATACTCTATGTTGTCATAAGTCCACTTTTTAGGGTGTGAGCCATTTTTGATAGCTGCGTTTTCAGCAGGCATTCCAAAGCTATCAAACCCGATGGGGTGAAGCACATTGTACCCCATCTGACGGTAGTAGCGTGCAAACGCATCACTGATGGTGTAGTTGCGAACATGCCCCATATGAAGGCGTCCGCTTGGGAAGGGGAACATACTAAGTATGTACTTTTTGTTTTTACTAAAATCCTCACTTGGCTCGAAACTTCTATGCTCCCTCCAGTAGTTTTGCCATTTTGACTCGATTGTTTTAAAGTTATACTGCATGTTACATTACGCCTGATTCAAATTGAGCTCTTAGCTTCTCTTTTTCTAGCTTAGTCTTTAGTTTTTGAGCCTGTTTTGCTTTGTAAGCTTCGATGTTAAAGCCAAAAACACTTAGCAGAGGTGCAGAGATGAAGATGGAGCTATAACTTCCTATGATAAGCCCAACAAGCATAGTAAAGCTAAAGCCATGAATGATGTCGCCACCAAAAGCGTAGAGCGTAAAGACCACAAAAAAGACCGTTAGAACCGTCAAAACCGTTCTTGAGAGCGTCCTTGAAACAGAGGAGTTTATGAGCTTCATAAGGTTTGTCTCCTTGCCCTCTCTTAGCTCTTCACGCATACGGTCGTAGATGATGATAGTGTCGTTGATGGAGTAGCCCACAAGTGTCAAAAGTGCTGCTAGGACATCTAGGCTCATCTCAACTTTAAAGATGATAAGTATGCCTAAAGTGATAAAAACATCGTGAACAAGAGCGATAATAGCAGATAGTGCAAAGTTCCACTCAAAGCGAAAAGCGACATAAACAAGTATGCCTATCATACTAAAAAAGATCGCCATAAGCCCCTTCTCTCTAAGCTCGCTACCCACTTTTGGCCCTACGATATCCACTTTTCTGATCTCAAAATTGCCAGTGCCTTTTAGCCTGCTTCTAACAAGATCTCCCACATCTTCGCTAACCCCCTCAGTGGTTGTCATAAAGCGGATCTGAATCTCATCAGGTGAGCCAAACTCACTGATGATAAGCCCATGAAAAGTCTCATCTTTGCCTAGTTCGGTGCGGATCTGATCAATTGGTGCTTTTTTGTCATACTTGACTTGCACAACAGTTCCACCAGCAAAATCGATCCCATAACTAAGCCCTTTGGTAAAGAGTAGCACCATAGAAGCGATGGCAAGAGAGACTGTTATAGCTATGAGAAGCTTGCTATATTTCATAAAATCATAAGTTTTGTGACTTGAGAAAAACTCCATTATTTGCCCCCTTTCATACCGAACCAAAGTGTGCGGTTTTTACTCTTCTCAAGGCGTGGCATAAGGTACTCATACACCCCGTGTGTGCCTATGATCGCTGTTAGCATCGAGATGGTGATCCCTATGGCAGTACTTAGTGCAAAACCCTTGATCGGCCCTGTACCATATACATAAAGGATAATCGATGTAAGCACAGAGGTGATGTTACTATCTAGTATGGCACTCATAGCACGATCATAACCTTTGTGGATCGCCTGCTTCATCGAAGCACCCTCGCGAAGTAGCTCACGGATCCGCTCATTTATGATGACATTGGCATCGATGGCGATACCAACGGTTAGAACGATCCCTGCCATTCCTGGGAGAGTGAGAGTTGCTCCAAAGAGTGCCATCACCGCTACGAGTATAAGCAAGTTTGCTAGTAGTGCGATGTTGGCTATGATGCCCGCTGTGCGGTAGTAAAGAAGCATAAATCCACTAACAAGCAAGAAGCCACTTATGAGTGCAACAAGGCTTGCTTGAATGCTATCAGCTCCTAAGCTTGGGCCAACAGAGCGTTTCTCCATAACATAGATAGGAGCTAGCAGTGAGCCAGATCTAAGAGCAATGGCTAGATCTTTTGCCTCTTCCATAGTGTAGCTTCCAGAGATCTGACCGCTTCCACCGCCGATGCGCTCATTTATAACAGGTGCGGAGTAGACTTTGCCATCAAGCACAACAGCTAGGCGTTTGTTTACATTTTTGCCCGTAAAGTCACCAAAGATCGCCGCACCCTCTGCATTTAGCGAGAAGTTTATGATGGGGCGGTTATTTTGGTTAAAGCCCACATGAGCATCACTTAGCATTGAGCCGTCCAAAATTGGCAGATCTTTTACAAGATACTTGATCTCGCTATGTGCCACATCGCTAAGTATGCGATCTCCATAGCTTTGTGCCTCAGCTTCGCTCATAGTATAGACTCTAGAGTTACGATCCTCATCTACCGCCATTAGCTCAAGCTTTGCTGCTCTTGAGATAAGCTCGCGTGCTCGTTGCTCCTCTTTAGCACTCTTGATACCTGCAAGCTCTACTAAGATCTTGTCAGACCCTTGCCTTGCGACAGTTGGTTCAGATAGCCCAAACTGATCAAGACGGTTTCTTATCGTCTCTATGGCTTGACTTATAGCCTGCTCAGCAGTTCTCTCGATCTCCTCTTTTGTAAGACTCAAGCTAAGAGAAGCTTGCTCGATCTTGCTATCGATCCCTTTTAGCTCATCTGTAAAGCTCTTGAGGTTTTTTATCTCATCTGGATCTAGAAGTGTTACGATCACCTCATCATCACGGATCTTTAGATCTTCTATGAGGATATCTCTCTTCTCACAAAAGCTCTTAACTCCCGATGCGATGGACTTTATGCGTGACTCGATGGCATCTTCGGTCTTGACACCTAGAAGCATATATAGCCCGCCTTGCAGATCAAGCCCTAGCGTAATCTTTTTGCCATTATCAAGGTTTAGAAGTGATGGAGCGGAGAAAACTACCCCAAAAAGGATAGCAACTAAAAATATGATGAGTTTAAAATTAAGCTTCATCTTCTCTCTTTTTGAAGATGGACTCTTTTGTGATCTTAACAGTCGTTTTGTCGTTTATGTTGATGAGAAAACCATCTTCTTCTACTTTGTAGATAGTGGCGTAAACCCCGCCGATAGTGATGATCTTATCCCCTTTTTTTAGGGCTTCTAGCATCTCTTTTTTCTTTTTTGACTCATTTTGTTGCGGTCTTATGATGATAAAATACATAATGGCGATGAGAAACAAAAATGGTGCAAGTTGGATCAGTAGTTCCACGGCTACTCCTTGGTTGATGAGGTTATAAGAGGGCGATTATACAAAAACAATGTTAAAGATAGGGTAAACCTGCTATAATTTGCTAAAAAATAGTGAAAATTTGTGAGTAAAAATCTGGCTAAAGATCTACTTTTTGCAACCATTTGTGCCTTAAGTTTTAGTGCTTTTATCTACCTTGAGCACTACGCATTTGACTCAAAGATCCTCTACGCTATCCTAGCACTTGCCTCAACTGCGATGCTACTATATATGCCAAAAAGAGCTGTTTTGATGAGTGGTTTTGGTATTGGGCTACTCTGGTTTTACTGGATCGGATATAGCTTCAAGTATAATGGTGTAGGGCATCTGGAGCTATTTGTCGCTCTTGGATTTGGACTTGTCTATACGCTATTTTTTGCCCCACTCTACTTTACAAATAAGCCACACTTTAGAGCTGTTATGCTCTTTTTGCTAAGCTTTTTTGCACCCATGGAGTTTAACTGGCTAGTGTTAGAGCTTGGGTTTGCATCTAGCTACTTTGGAGCACAAAAGTGGCACTACGCTATCATCTTGGCATCTCTATCGACCCCATATCTGCTTAAAAAGTGGCGGTTTTTGCCACTTTTGGCACTACTTTTTGCACTAGATCTAAGCCCCAAAGAGATCACTCCAGCTCCTCTAAAAATAGAGCTAGTCCCCATGAGCGTGCCTCAAGAGCAGAAGTGGCAAAGAGAAAACCTTAGATCTACTCTAAGTTTTATATATGACAAGATAGAGCAAAGTATAAGCAACGATTATGATCTAGTAGTATTTCCAGAGTCTGCGATCCCGCTATTTTTAAATGAAAACCCAGAGATACTCACCGCACTCAAGAGCTACTCACACGCCATCGCCATCGTTATAGGCTCGCTTTTAAGAGAAGATGGCAAGCACTACAATGTCAGCTATAAGTTTGAAAATGGTAGCTTTGAGGTGGCTAAAAAGGTTGTTTTGGTACCATTTGGGGAGTATATCCCACTTCCATCATTTCTAAAAAAGTGGGTAAATGAGTATTTTTTCGCAGGTGCAAGCGACTTTATGCCAGCAAGCAAGCCGAGTGAGTTTAACATAAAAGGCGTGGAGTTTAGACCCGCCATATGCTATGAGGCAACCACTGATGTGATCTACCACGACCACCCGCGTTTTGTACTTGCAATGAGTAACAATGCGTGGTTTAGCCCCTCCATAGAGCCTACGCTTCAGAGGCTTTTGATGCAGTTTTATGCTAAAAAGTATGGGGTGATCATTTATCACAGTGCAAACTATAAAGGAACAGGAGTAATTGAGTGAATATTTTAGTAACAAATGACGCAATATTTAAGGAGCAAAAAGAGGTATGAATATTTTAGTAACAAATGACGATGGTTACGAGGCAAACGGGCTTTTAGAGCTTATAAAAGCACTTAAGAGTATAGATGGTGTGCGTCTAACCGTAGTAGCACCCGCCAATGAAAAATCAGCGTGTGGACACTCACTAACGCTTACTCGTCCGCTTCGCTTTATAGGGGTGTGCGACGACTTTTTTAAGCTTGATGATGGCACGCCGAGTGACTGCATCTATCTCGCACTAAATAGTATGTTTGATGAGCACAAACCTGATCTAGTCATCAGCGGGATCAACCGTGGATCTAACATGGGCGAGGATATAACCTACTCAGGAACTGCAGCAGGAGCGATGGAGGCGGTGCTTCAAGGCATTCCAGCGATTGCTATCTCGCAGGTGATGGACTCAAGCGATCCTGAGGGCGACTTTGAGCTTGCACAAAACACGATAGTAGATCTAGTAAAACGGATAAAAAGCGGTGCTTTTCCCTTGCCAAAGCGAGAGTTTTTAAATGTAAATATACCATCTCGCCCCGCCAAAAACCCTCAGTGGGTGGTAACTTATGCGGGGTATAGACTCTACGCAAATGATGCTCACTTGCATAGAAACCCCCGTGGAGAGGAGCACTACTGGCTAGGGCTTCACCCACTAAACTTTAGATCTCGTGATGGTGTAGATGGTGTGAGTGACTTTGAGGCGATAGTTGCGGGCAACATCAGCATAACACCTATAATGCTAGATCTAAGCAGTTACGCAAGTATAAAAAGCTTGCGAAAGTGGATCGGATCTGATGAGGTTTGATCGCATCGCCCTGCTTTTAGGCGATGATTTTGCCAAACTTCAAAATGCTAAAGTGCTTTTGCTAGGGGTTGGCGGAGTTGGTGGGATCTGCTTAGACTGCCTGTATCGAAGTGGTATTAGTGACATAACGATAGTTGATTTCGACTCATTTGATAAGACAAATCTCAACAGACAGCTCCACTCCGAGCGGTTTTTGCACCAAAAAAAGGCATCTTCGCTAGCCTCTATATATAAAGGTGTCAAGTTTATCGATGCTAAAATCGATGAAGCGTGGATAGAGAGCTTTGAGTTTAGTGAGTTTGATCTCATCATCGACGCCATCGATGACATAAGAGCAAAAGTAGCACTTGCTTTAAGAGAGCATAAGAAGCTTTTAAGCTCATTTGGGAGTGCAAAGAGGCTAGATCCTAGCAAGATCAAAGTTGCAGATATAAGCAAAAGCTATGGTGATCGCTTTGGCTCAAAGATCCGTTATGAGCTAAAAAAGCGAGGCTTTAGGGGCAAGTACCGTGTAGTTTTCTCTAGCGAAGAGGCAAGAGTTAAGGAGATGGGTAGCTTTATGGGTGTGACGGGTTCATTTGGGCTTATGCTTTGCAGTGAGGCTATAAGGAGGCTTTGTGAGTAGAGATTTTAGCACGCACGCTCTTGCGTGTGAGGGGATCATCGGCGATGGGTGCGGTGGTGGAAGATGGTTTTTTATAGAAGATGAGAAGCTCTTTGCTTATGATCCTACAAATGGCGAGAGTATGCTACTTCTTAGTGGCATCAAAGAGGCTAGAAGCATCTCCAAAAGTGGGTGCATAGTTAGTATAGTGTGTGCAGATAAGCTCATCGAAGTGGATCTAAAACAGATCCAAAATAGGAGCTAAAAGGTGCTACACAACTGCTTTTATGCTAAAATCACGCAATGACACAACATATACTTTTCAACCACCTACAAAAAAACCTTGATCTAGATCTACTGATTGTAAGCGACGCAAAAGAGGCAAATGAGCTTAGCTCAGTCGCAAAGTACTTTGGCAAGAAACATATACTCTTTCCAGATCTGCGTGCTAGCTATGGCGAAGATCTAAGAGCCTATAAAGATGAGATCTTGGAGCTTTTTAGTGCACTTAGGAGTTACCACAAAGAGAAGTGCCTTGTTATCTCACCGCTAAAGACGCTACTTTTTCACCTACCAAAAGACTCCTCTTTGCAAAGCTTTGAGCTTGGCTTTGCAGATACCCTAAATCTTGAGAAGCTTAAAGAGAGGCTATTTTACTGGGGTTATAGCTTTGTAGATATCATCGAAGTTGAGGGCGAAGTCTCATTTCGAGGCGATATTATCGACATCTTTGTCCCCTCCACGCCCAACCCCTACCGCATCTCACTTTTTGATCGCGAAGTAGAGGAGATCAAGTGCTTTGATGTAAGTACGCAAAAGTCACACCACGAGATACTTGAGAGCATAGAGATAGTAAGCACGCTCTTTTCACTTAGCAAAGATGAGTACGAGACTCTTAGCAAAAGGGTAGAAAACTCCGATCTTGAGGTGTTTGAAGCAGATGTTGCCTCGCTTGGACTGTGGCATTTGGGCGATTTGGGCGAGAACTTTTTAGAGGGCAAAAAAGCACTATTTATAAGCAACCTATCGCATATAGTAGAAGAATCTTACGCCTTTATGTCGCCACAAGTACCAAAAAGCTCGTTTGATCTTGAGGTGCTTGAGGAGGGTGAGCAGATCAAGTCCATCACACTAAGTGATGTAAAAACACTCATCTCTTTGCACAAAGATAGACGCATCACTATCATCGCAGCAAACGATGCCATACTCAAATCCGCTGGCATCTATGAGAGTAGCGACTTTAGAATCATAAAAGATGGCTATATCTTAAACATACTCACACCAGATGAGCTGATCATCTCTCTAAATAGCACCCAAAAAACTAAGCGAAAGAGAAAAACCTCCATCTTGCTAGATGCACTAAGGGTTGGTGACTATGTGGTGCATGAGGATTATGGTGTTGGGGTGTTTGATGGCATAGAAAATAGTGCGATACTTGGCGGTGTAAAGGATTTCATAGTCATCAGATATATGGGCGATGATCGGGTCTTGCTCCCTGTTGAGAACCTCAACTACATAGATCGCTACATCGCAGCGGGTGGAGCTTTGCCAGCACTTGATCGCCTTGGCAAAGGTAGCTTTGCTAAACTAAAAGAGAGTGTGAGAGCTAAACTCTTTGAGATCGCCTCTAGTATCGTAAACACAGCTGCTGCGAGGGCACTTATAGAAGCACCTATCTTAGAGATAAAACCGAGTGAACTTGAGGCATTTAGATCACTTAGCGGGTTTAGCTACACTCCAGATCAACTAAAAGCTACTGACGAGATAGCCACAGAGCTTGCATCTGGGCGGATCATGGATCGCCTGCTTAGTGGCGATGTGGGCTTTGGTAAAACTGAGGTCGCTATGTGTGCTCTCTACCAAAGCGTGCTAAATGGCTATCAAGGTGCACTTATAGTCCCTACAACTCTTCTAAGCACACAGCACACAAGAACGCTAAAGCAGAGGTTTGATGAGCTAGGGATCAAGGTGGCAAAACTCGATCGTTTTGTAAGCAGTAAAGAGAAAAAACTAACTCTTGAAGCTCTTAAAGATGGATCTATTAGCATAGTAGTGGGTACGCACGCTCTTTTTGATGTAGAGTTTAAGAAGCTTGCACTTGTAGTAATCGATGAGGAGCATAAGTTTGGTGTCAAACAAAAAGAGCATATAAAAGAGCTTTATAGCAAGACGCATATGTTAAGTATGAGTGCTACGCCAATCCCTAGATCACTCAACCAAGCACTAAGTGAGATCAAAACTCTTAGCGAGCTACTCACCCCGCCAAACTTCAAACAAGATGTGCGAACATTTGTCAGATCTTATGATGAGAAGCTCATCAAAGAGGTGATCCAGCGAGAGCTTAGAAGAGGTGGGCAGATCTTTTATGTGCACAACTCCATAGATCATATGATCATAAAGTTTGGCGAGCTAAAGGCACTACTACCAGAGTTACGCATCGTGATGCTTCACTCAAAAGTGAGTGCCATCGAAACCGAAAAGGAGCTTTTGAAGTTTGAAAATGGTGAGTATGATGTGATGCTCTCAACTTCGATCATCGAGTCAGGTATACATATGCCACGCGTAAATAGCATCATTGTCGATGGAGCAGAACGGTTTGGTATGGCAGATCTGCATCAGCTTCGCGGGCGTGTTGGTAGAGGTGCTCATGAGGGGTTTGCATACTTCATAGTTGAGGACAAAGAGGCACTAAAAGATGAGGCAAAAAAGCGACTCTTAGCGTTGGAGTCCAACTCCTACCTTGGAAGTGGGCTTGCACTTGCTTACCATGATCTTGAGATCAGAGGTGGTGGGAACCTCGTAGGTGACGCACAAAGCGGACATATCAAAAACATAGGCTACTCACTATACCTCAAGATGCTAGAAGATGCGATCAAAGAGCTTAGCAACAAAAGCGAGAAGGAAGTGGCAAAAGTGGATATCAAACTAAGCGTGAGTGCCTTTATATCTAGTGAAGTAGTAGCTGAAGATAGGCTAAGACTAGATCTATATAGACGCCTCTCGGCGTGCAAAGAGGTGAGCGAAGTTTACGAGATACAAGAGGAGGTTTTAGATCGTTTTGGTGAGCTAGATAGTGCTACAAAGCAGTTTTTTAATATCGTAGAGATAAAGATCTTGAGCATAAAGCTAGGGATCAAAACCATCACAAACTATGCTCAAAACATAACTATATCTTATGAAAATGGTGAGAAGATCACTCTCAAATCCACCTCAAAAGATGATGATGACATCATAAAAGAGATCTTAAAATATCTAAGGAGCAAAAATTGAAAGTAGCTTTTATAGGTGACATAGTAGGTTCACCTGGGCGAGAGATGGTGCAAGAGCACCTGCCAAAACTAAAAAAAGAGCACGGCATCGACTTTGTAGTTGCCAACTATGAAAACACATCACACGGCTTTGGACTAACACTAAAAAATGCAAATGAGCTTTTTGCCTACGGTATCAACGCACTAAGTGGCGGAAACCACACTTGGGACAAGATGGAGATAGAAAAACTGTTAGTTGATCCTAGAGTACTTCGCCCTCACAACTACCCAAAAGAGGCACTTGGAACAGGGCTTGGGATCTACAATGTAGGTGAGGAGAAACTAGCGGTTTTAAACCTTCTTGGGCACTTTTGTATGCCACATACCGACAACGCTTTTAGATGTGCTATGGAGACGATTGAGGCACTAAGAGAAGATGCTATTTTTAACATCTTCATAGATTTTCACGCTGAAGCTACAAGTGAAAAGCGAGCACTCCTAAAGCTTCTTGAGGGCAAAGTTAGCGGGATCATCGGCACTCACACACACATCGGCACAGATGACTTTAGTATCACAAATGGTACGGCGTACCTAAGCGACATTGGCTTAAGTGGGTGCAGAGATAACATCATCGGCATGGATAGCACAGCTCCACTAAAGCAGTTTCTAACAGGCGTAAAAGCACGCTTTGACATACCAAAAAAGTGCAAAAAGATGCTTCAAATCGCCATAATGGAGTTTGTAGAGGGTGAGTGCAAAAGTGCCTACAAACTAAAGATCTTTGATGATGGTAGGGTCTTTAGAAGTGATGCTTTTTTAGACTAAGAGGCTTGACGAAGTTTATAGATTTTGTAGTAGGTGTCGTTTGCCTCATAGGCGTTGATGGCGGTTTTTTTGGCAAAAAACTCCTGCGTTTTTAGTGCCTCAGCAGGAAGGTTTGCAGGAGTGCTTAATGATGCAGCATTAAGCTCATCTAGTGTGGCAAAAACTCCGCTAAAGTGTCTATATGGCTTTTGTGACTCGGCGTATGATCTAGTAGCGTCTTGCTCTTTTTTAAGCTTTTTTAGCAGATCTTGTTTCTGGCTAGAGCTGTCTAAAAACTCTCTTGCAACCATAAAACGGTAACTGCTTGCATCTGTGCTTAACTGTAAGATCTGAGGTTGTATAGCGTGGTTTTTAGCCTGCTCTTGAGGTGTGGGAAGCCTAAACTTCTCACTGCTTTCTTGTGGTTTTTCACCCTTAGCGGGTGTCTCGCCTTTAGGTAGCTGAGGTGCTACATATGAGCTATATACCGAAACATACATCTTGCACCTCCTAAAATATTGTATATTATACTCTAAGAGCTTAACATAAGCTAAAGCTATATTTTAGACTGTATGGTTACCTTTTTAGCACCAAAAAGTTCGATCGTTTTTTGAACCATCGCCTCATCTAAGATCGCCGCCCCATCAACCTCTTTTGATGGTGGCATACCGTTACAACTCTCCACGCAACTCGATGCTAGCGTCTCAACATCTTCTACCATAGATCCTGAGGTGTCATTTGCCTCTATCTCACTTGCTTGTTCTTGCGTTGGTAGCTCTTGAGGCTTCTGCTTCGCTAGCTTAGAGCAAGGCTTGTTCTCTATGCTCACACCCTCGCCATAGATCTCATACACCAGATGTCTAATCGCCCCATAACCATGACGAAGAGCCTCTTTGCACTCACCCTCTGCACAGCTCTCCCACTGCAAAACACCATCAGCAAACGATATAAACCTTATGTTTTTACTAAAGCACTCACCTAAAGCGTAGTTACGATCTGCTATGCGTTCTTGGAGTGTGGTAAATCTATCTTGCTCTACTACCTGCTTTGGTGTCTCATCTCTACTGCTTTGAGCCACCATCTTTGGTGCAACTTTTTGCTCGCCTGAGCTAAGAGAGGCGATCATCTCATCTAAATCTTTGATCTTTTGAGCTTCGATCATCTTCAAAAATGCAAGTAGCAGTACAAACTCACCATCACTACTCATACCTAGAAGTGACTTTGCGTCGTTTAAGATCCGCAAATATCTATCGATAAGAAGCAGTGAAAATGAGGCATCATTTGCAAAGAGTCGCTCTTTTAAAAACACGATCATCTCATCAATAACCATACTCGCCTCATACTCCCTAAGCTCCACAAGCTTCAGCTTCAACGCATCTATATCTCTAGCAAAAATCGCCTCAAATATACTCATAATAGAGCTAGGATCTACTAAAGCTAGCATATCAGTAACGCTTGCAACATCTACAAAACCCTTAGAGTAGATGATGGCTTGATCTAGCATCGTTAGCGTGTCTCTTAGACTTCCGCCACCGCTTCTTGCTAAGATACTAAGAGCATCTCTCTCAAAGCCGATCTGCTCCTTATCTAGTATGAAAGCGAGGTGGTTGATCACTTTGTCTTGCGAGATGCTCTTAAAGCGAAAGTGCTGAACTCTGCTTAGTATGGTCACAGGTAGCTTGAGTGGATCGGTGGTTGCAAGTATAAACTTGACAAACTCTGGTGGCTCTTCAAGTGTCTTTAGAAGTGCGTTAAATGCTTGAGTGGTGAGCATATGCACCTCATCGATGATGAAGATCTTAAAGTGAGCCGTGGCGGGGCGGTATTTGGTCTGCTCTATGAGATCTCGCACATCATCGATCCCGCGGTTAGACGCTGCGTCCATCTCGATCACATCTATGTGCGAACCGCCTGCTAGCGAGATGCAGTTACTGCACTCCTCGCACGGCTTAGCACTAACTCCCGCTTCGCATATAAGAGCCTTTGCAAAGATCCTAGCAGTGGAGGTTTTGCCACTTCCTCTAAGCCCAGAAAAGAGGTAGGCATGAGCTAAGCGACTGCTATTTAGTGAGAGAGAGAGTGTCTGAGCAACGCCCTCTTGACCCACTAGCTCATCAAAATTTTTCGGTCTATATTTTCTAGCTAAAACTTCACTACTTGCTTGCAAAATGGCTCACTTTTTGTTTTTATTCTATCATTTTATAGATTAAATTTTGCTACTATTTCGTATGTCAAACACTCTTAGAGCCTACACCTACGCCACCATCGCTACGATCTTAGTTGCTGGGAGCTTCCTAGCCTCTGCAAAACTAAGCGGTGCCATAGATCCCATCTCGCTTACGCTTCTTCGCTTTGTCGTAGCACTATTTTTTATGCTCCCCCTTGTGCTTTTTAAGCCACAAAGGTTTAAAACCGTGCTTCATCTTCTGCCAAAAAGTAGCATCATTAGCCTATTTTACGCACTCTACTTTGTGGCGATGTTTAAGGCGTTAGAGAGTACCACCACACTAAACACAGGATCTATCTACACACTCACACCGCTACTAACCGCCCTTCTTGCACTAGCGGTTTTCAAAGAGAGGATCCCGCCTTTTCAACTATTAGTTTATATTATAGGCATACTATCTACTCTCATAGTGGTTTTTAGAGCAGATCTGACACTATTTTTAGCCCTTGTTCTAAACGCTGGAGATCTCATATTTTTCCTAGCTACCATCTCTATGGCACTCTACTCCATCACACTCAAGCTCCTTTTTAAAAGTAGCGATGATATCATCTCTCAAGTATTTGCTACACTTATAAGTGGTAGCCTCTGGATGGCACTAGCTCTATATATGTTTGATATCCCGTTAGAGTGGCACACGCTTAGTAGTGATCTGCTATTTGCGATGCTATATCTTGTGGTTGGTACGACCATCTTTACACTATTTTTGTACCAAAAAAGCATACTTCTAGCAGGACCAAAGAAAATTATGGCATTTATCTACACAAACCCCGCTCTTGTTGCCATCATCGGCTACTTTTTTGAGGGCGAAACACTAAGTGCGGGTGTAGTGGGTGGCATAGTACTCTCAGTAAGCTCAACCATACTAATACTAGGCTATAATGACGCTAAAAAGAGTAAGATTTGAGTAGTATGTATTATGAAGCACAAGCGGGCTATGAGAGCCTAGTTAAACGCACTAAAGAGCTATTTTTGCAAAGTGGATCTTCCCTGCACAAGGCTCGAAACGAGCTTCGCACATTTGATGCAAAAGAGATGGAGATAGTGATCAAATCTTTTAAAAAACCAAATCTGCTAAACGCTTTTATCTACTCATTTTTCAAAGACTCCAAAGCCAAAAAATCGTACCAAAACGCCATTCGTATAGCTAACTTTACCCCCAGAGCAATCGGCTATGTGGAGTATAAAAGCTTCGCTCTTTTACAAGATAGCTACTATGTTAGTGAGCGGTTTTTGTACTCTTTTACCATCAGAGAGCCACTACTAGATAAGAGTTTTGCTAACAGAGAGGAGATCTTTAGAGCTTACGCACTCTTTATGAGTCGCCTCCACGCAGAGGGGATCTTGCATGAAGATCTAAGCCCTGGCAATATCCTCATAAGCGAGAACTGCTGTAAGTTTGTCTTTAAGATAGTCGATATAAACAGAATGAGTTTTTATACACCAACTCTTGAAGATAGGCTAAAAAACTTCGCAAAACTGTGGGCAGATGATGATGATCTGATGTTTATAGTGGGCGAATACGCAAGGCTTTTGGGTGGAGATGAGAAGATCTACTGCTCTAAGGCGTTGGAGTTTTCACAAGAGCACAAAGATAGAAAAAACTTCAAAAAAGCTCTCAAAGGCAAAAAAATTGCTTCTTAGCATAATGTACCACCATGTTGGCAGTGACAAATATAGCAACGATCTTGCGGTGTTTGAGAAGCATTTAGCCCACATAAAAGAGCACTTTGTAAGCGTGCTTCCAAGTGAAGAAAAACTAGCAAAAAACTCCATCTGCCTAACATTTGATGATGGCTATGCAGACTTCTACTTTAGAGTCTTTCCACTACTGCAAAAGTACGAGCTGAAGGCACTTTTGGGGGTTTGTACAAAGTATATCTTAGATGAGTGCACACTCGAAGCAGATAAGCGAATGGGCTTTATGCACGATGAGGCGTTTGCCAACTATAAAAATGGAGCATTTTGCACCTACGAAGAGCTAAAAGAGATGCGTCAAAGCACCCTTGTAGAGGTGGCTTCGCACTCCCACTCGCACATAGATCTAACAAAAGATGAGGTAGATTTAGAGTTAGAGCTAAAGCACTCCAAAGAGCTTTTAGAGCAAAATCTTGAGTATAGATGTGACTCTTTTATCTTTCCATTTGGCAAGTATAACAATAGCGTCATTTTGGAAGCAAAAAAGCACTACAAATATCTATTTCGCATCGGCAACGGCTTGCAAGGTGACTTTAGTGGCATAGATGGACTCATATATCGCATAAATGGTGACTCGCTTGGTAGTAAAGATGCGATCTTTAAACCCTCCAAAATGCTCAAATACCACCTCAAATCAACCATAAAAAGGATCTTTTGATGATACCAATTAGCGTCGTTGTTTTAGCTAAAAATAGTGCACTAACCATCGCTAGAACACTTGAGAGTCTGCGTGAGTTTAGCGAGGTGATAGTCTATGACAACGGCTCAAGCGATGAGACCATAGATATCGCCAAAAGCTTTAGCAATGTGGTGCTAGTTGAGGGTGAGTTTAGGGGGTTTGGGTGGAGCAAAAACCGTGCTGCAAGCTACGCTAAAAATGAGTGGATCTTAGTTATAGATAGCGACGAAGTGCCAGATAGCACGCTTATAGAGACACTTCGCACAACCACTCTTGATGAGGCGTGCGTCTATAAGCTAAACTTCAAGGCGTTTTACAAAGATACGCAGATCAAGCACTGCGGGTGGAACAACCAAAAGATCAAGAGGCTATATAACAAAACCAAAACAGGGTTTAATGACAACGATGTGCATGAAAACATCATCAGCGAGGGGTTTTGCGAAGAGGTGCTTGATGGTAGCGTAGAGCATTATAGCTACCACTCCATCAGTGATTTTATCATCAAGTCTGATCGCTACTCAAGCCTTTTTGCACAAAATAACAAGCACAAAAGAGCATCTAGCCCATCAAAGGCGTTTCTCAATGCTCTATACTCATTTTTTCGCACATATATCATCAAGCAAGGCTTTAGAGATGGCTATATAGGGCTTGTGATCGCATTTTCACATATGGCATCAAACTTCTACAAGTACATCAAACTTTATGAGCTAAATCTTGAGAAAAAGTAGATCTATAAAGAAGCTTTTAAAGGCGTATAGAAGCGGTGAGAACATCACCATGCTTAGGTTTAGCTCTATGCAAAAAGATGAGCTAGGAGGTGATGTGTGAAAATCGCCATCATACCTGCAAGGGGTGGGAGCAAACGCATACCCAAAAAGAACATAAAAGAGTTTTGTGGCAAACCCATCATCGCTTATAGTATAGAAGAGGCTCTTAGATCAGCTCTTTTTGATGATGTGATCGTCTCTACTGATGATGAAGCCATAGCTAGAGTTGCTAGATCTTATGGAGCAAGCGTGCCGTTTTTAAGACCTGCAGAGCTTAGTACAGACACAAGTGGCACGGGCGAGGTGATCGATCACGCTCTGGAGTTTTTAAGATCTCAGGGCAAAAGTGTGGAGTTTGTCTGCACCATCTACGCGACTGCTCCATTTTTAGATAAAAAATATCTAAAAGAGGGCTTAGAGAGACTAAAAAACTCCGATGCGAGACACGCTTTTTCTTGCACCACGATGCCCTACCCCATATGGCGGACATTTCGCATCACAGATGAGGGCAGATGCGAGATGTTCTGGCGAGAAAACTTTGAAAAACGCAGTCAAGATCTCGTGGAAGCTTACCATGATGCGGGGCAGTTTTACTGGAGCAACCTAAAGGTGCCAAAAAGCGACATAATGTTCTCATCTTGTAGCATTCCCATAGTGCTTCCTCGCCACCTTGTGCAGGATATCGACACGCCAGAGGACTGGATAAGAGCTGAGATGATGTATGAGGTTATAAAAAGAGAACAAAATGAAGCAAATTCTATTTAGATCTGACTCCTCCTCTAGCATCGGCACAGGGCACATTAAAAGAGATCTCATACTAGCTAAGCGTTTTGGTGATGCCAAGATCACTTTTGCCATGCGTGATCTTGCAGGCAACATAAACCATGAAGTGCTAGAAGCGGGGTATGCTCTTGAGATACTCAAAAGCTCTAGCCTTAGTGAGCTAGATGCTCTTGTAAAAAAGCTAAGCGTAGATCTGCTCATCATTGATCACTACGACATAGACTATAAGTTTGAAAAAGAGCTAAAAAGGCAAAACCCAGACACAAAGATAATGGTGCTTGATGACACCTACCAAAAACACCACTGCGATACTCTGCTAAACCACAACATATATGCTAAGAAAAAACGCTACAAAAGCCTTGTACCAAAGGGGTGTAAGCTACTTTGTGGATCTAAGCATACACTCCTTAGAGATGAGTTTAGAAGTGCTAAAAATAGCGTGGCAAAAGGCGAGCAAAAACGCATAGTTGTAGCGATGGGCGGATCTGATAGTGCCAACCTAAGCATCAAGATCCTAAAAGCACTTAAAAAACAGAGCAAGGCATTTGATGTAGATCTAGTAACCACAACTGCTAACAAAAACCTAGAAAAGCTAAAAAAATGGTGCAGATCTTGTGAGCGCGTAGAGCTACACATCGACTCAAACGAGGTGGCAAACCTACTAAAAAATAGTACTTTTGCCATCATTTCCGCTAGCTCGCTGGCCAATGAAGCCTACTATCTTGAAGTACCATTTATAGCCATAAAGACAGCTTCCAACCAGAGAGAAATGCACAAATGGCTAAGAAAAAGTGATCACATAAGCCTAAAAAAGTTTAGCAAAAAGAAGCTCAAAAAGGGCGTGAAAAAACTCATAAAGCAAGAGGTTAAAAGATGGGTATAGTACGATTTGAAGAGCTAGAGAGCAGACTGATCAGATATAAAAATGAGTATGTTTTAGTAGATAGAGATGTGGCACAGCTCTATGGCGTGGAAACTAGAGATGTAAACAAGGCGGTAGCAAATAATCCTGAGAAGTTCCCAGAGGGGTATATCATAGAGCTAAGTGAGGAGGAAAAAGCTAAGGTGGTGGAAAATTTTCACCACCTCTCAGCTATCAAATACTCGCCACACTTACCTAAAGTCTTTACCGAAAAGGGGCTTTATATGCTTGCAACTATCATAAAAAGCAAGACCGCCACTCAAACAACACTCAAGATTATTGAGACTTTTGCCAAGGTCAAAGAGCTATCAAGAAACATCAACGCCATCATAAAAACCACAGACGAAAATAAGCAGAGCACTCTTGCAACAAAATCTAACAAAATCCTAGAAGAGATCATCGAGATAGAAGATGAGATCTTAGCAGATGATAGCGAAGTGGTAGAAACCACAACAAGATTTGAGTTTAACTTAGGGTTTGCAAAAGTTAGCAGAAGCATCAAGAAGATCAAAAAATGAAGATAGGCAACCACGACACAACCCTTGATGGAGTCTATATCATCGCAGAGCTTAGTGCAAACCACAACGGTAGCTTGGAAGTGGCAAAGCAGAGTATACAAGTAGCAAAAGAGATAGGTGCAAATGCGGTGAAGCTTCAAACTTATACGCCAGACACTATCACGCTTGAGTGTAAAAACCCTGACTTTATGGTGGGTGGCGGGACTCTGTGGGACGGTAAAAGCCTATATGAGCTATATAAAGAGGCGATGACGCCATGGGAGTGGCATGAGGAGCTTTTTGAGCACGCTAGAAGCGTTGGGATTGACATATTTTCTTCACCATTTGATAAGAGTGCGGTCGATTTTTTGGAGCAGTTTGACCCGAGTGCTTACAAGATAGCCTCATTTGAGATCACCGACTACGAGTTGGTACGCTACACTGCAAGCAAACAAAAGCCCATCATCATAAGCACAGGCATAGCAACCCTTGAGGAGATAGAAGATACAATCAAGATCTGCAAAAGTGTTGGAAATAGCGAAATCGTACTTTTGAAATGCACAAGCGAGTACCCTGCCCCGCTAAGTGAGGCAAACCTACTCACCATCGCCGATATGCGAGATCGCTTTGGCGTAGAGGTAGGCTTTTCAGATCATACACTTGGGATCACAGCACCCGTAGTAGCAGTGAGCTTGGGTGCAAAAGTGATCGAAAAACACTTCATACTAGACAAATCAATAGGCGGGGCAGATAGCGGTTTTTCGCTTGATAAAAAAGAGTTTGGCGAAATGATACAAGCCGTAAGATACACCGAAAAACTGCTAGGCAAAGTGGAGTATGAGCTAAGCGAAAAAAGAGAGCATCAAAGAAGATTTGCTAGAAGTTTGTATGTTAGCAAAGATATAAAAAAGGGTGAACTCTTTAGCGAGCAAAACATCAAAAGTGTGCGACCATTTTATGGACTTCACCCAAAACATCTGCAAGATGTACTAGGAAAAGTGGCAAAAAAAGACTATAAGTTTGGAGATAGACTTGAAGCTAGTTTTTAAAAACTACACGCTTCTAAGCGAAGATGAGGCAAAGGGCATCTTGGATCTAAGAAACAAGGAGTTTATAAGAGAGCAGATGAGATACACCAAAATCATTAACATAGAGGATCATCTGCATTTTATCGCTTCGCTAAAGGGTGCAAAAAGTAGCAAATATTTTGCTGTATTTGTAGAAAATGAGCTAGTTGGCTCGCTTAACTACATAAGAGATGGCTCTTTGGAGTGGGGATTATACTTTAATGATAGCGTTAGCGTGCTTGTAAAATCACTCTCGTGTTATCTATTTTTGGAGTATCTGTTTAACAAATTTGACGATGTTGTAAGCTCAAGTGTAAAACGAAGCAACAAAAACGCCCTAAGATTTAATGAAAACTTTGGGTTTTGTGAGTTTGATAGAGATGGTGAGTTTGTGCACTTAAACCTCTCAAAAAGTATGTGGCAAGAGCGTAAAGCTTCGAAGCTACTGCGTCCCATAAGGGGTTATGCGAAGAAGTTCAAGTATGAGATAGTGGAGTAAAAATGAGAGAAAAGATAGTAAATATAATCCTAGAGGCACTAAAAGATCTAAGCGATGAGCTACAAAATAGCACTCTAGCAGAACCAACTCTGCATACAAGGCTTTATGGTGGGTCTGGCATGCTTGATAGCCTTGCTCTTGTGAGCCTCATAGCAGATGTAGAGGAGCGAGTCTCACTTGAGTTTGGCAAAGATATACTCTTAGCCGATGAGAGAGCAATGAGTGCTCAAACCTCGCCATTTAGGAGTGTTGAGACGCTATCTAGCTACATAGAGGAGCTTCTTAGATGAGAGTAGTTCTCATCACTGGATCAAGCAAGGGCATCGGCAGGGCATTAGCTGAGCACTTTTTATCGCAAGGTGACATAGTTGTGGGGTGTAGTAGATCTCACTCCTTGCTAGAGCATCAAAACTATAAGCACTTTAGTCTTAGCGTAGATGATGAGATGGCGGTTGTTGCGATGGTACGAGATGTAAAAAGGGAGTTTGGGAGAGTAGATCTGCTCATAAACAACGCTGGCACAGCATCTATGAACCACCTACTAACCACTTCTAGTGCAAGTGTAAAAAAGCTATTTGATGTAAACTTTATGGGTACATTTTTATTTACTAGAGAGGTTTCAAAGGCGATGATGAGACAAGGTGAGGGTCGCATCATAAACTTCTCTAGCGTCGCAAAAGCCCTAAACTTAGAGGGAGAAGCGATCTACGCATCTAGTAAAGCCGCACTTGAGTCGCTTACAAAAATCTCAGCAAAAGAGTTAGCAAGCTTTGGCATCACCGTAAACGCCATAGCTCCAACACCTACGCAGACTGATCTCATAAAAGCTATACCAAAACCAAAAATAGACGATCTACTACAAAAACAGGTGATCAAAAGGCTAGCGGAGTTTAGTGACATCATAAATGTTGTAGAGTTTTTTGCAAGTAAAAAGAGTGATTTTATTACGGCTCAGATCATCTATCTCGGTGGAGTTAGTTAGAAAAATTAGATACAATATTGTATTACAAAAATACAAAGGAGATTTTATGGTAGCAACAGTCAGACTAGATAAAAATCTTGAAAAAATACTCGATACGATCTCAAAAAGTTTAGATAAAAAGAGAAGTGATGTCATCAGAGAAGCTCTAAAATTTTATGCAAAAAGCATAGAAGATGATAAAAAATCAAAAATTTTAAAAGCCATAGAAAAAACAAAAAAATCAGATGCTAAAATCTATGATGATTTTGAAAGTACTTTAAATGATGGTATCTAATGGTGAGATTTGGTTGGTAAATCTAAATCCAGTCAAAAAGAATAATGAGATTGGCAAAATAAGACCAGCTATAATTTTTCAAAATAATGTACTAAATCACAACCACTATCCAACCACTATCATAATCCCATTAAGTTCAGATTTGATTGATGATGCTGAACCTATCAGATATAGGATCTCAAAAAGAGAGAAACTCAAAGAGAATTCAGATGCCGTTTTGACTCAAATCAGAGCAGTAGATAATAGTAGGTTTATAGAAAAATTGGCGATTTTAAGTGATAAAGAGTTTAAATGTATCAAAATACTTTTTGATGAAATTATTACTTGAGGTGGCAAATGAGTTTTTTACTAGATAAATTTGAGAGCTTTGGAGGCAAAACTGCTCTAGTATTTGATGAGATCTCATATAGCTATGGGGATTTTGTAAAACAGATAGAAATATATAAAAAAACCTTAGATAAAAACCAAATAGACTCAAAAGTAGTAGCGATACTAGGAGATTACTCCTTTTATAATCTGGCTCTATTTTTTGCACTACAAGAGAGTAAAAATATCATCATACCAATCACAACAACTCTAAAAAAAGCTCAAGATGAGTATTTAGAGGAGGCATTTTGTCAAATTTGTATGCAAGCCTCTAAAGATAATCTGCTCATCTCTAGCTTAAATCAAACAGGCTCTCATGATATGATAGAGGATCTAAAAAACAAAAATCTATCGGGGCTAATCCTATTTTCTAGTGGAAGCACGGGCAAACCAAAAGCGATGATACACAATCTGGATAATCTCATAGACTCTTATAGAGATAAAAAAGCAAAATCGATGAATATGTTGGTTTTTTTGATGTTTGACCACATCGGTGGTTTAAATACAGTTTTTAACGCCCTATCTATGGGGGCGACATTAATTATCCCAAAAGAAAAAGACGCAAAAAATATTTGTGCTTTGATAGAAAAATATAAGATAATAGTGCTTCCATCTAGCCCCACATTTTTAAATCTGATCTTGATCTCTGGCGAGCATAAAAATTATGATCTAAGTAGCCTTAGAATGATCACTTATGGAACTGAAACTATGCCACAGTCGCTTTTGGATAAGCTAAAAGAAGCCTTTGTAAAAGTGAAGTTTTTACAAACTTTTGGCACAAGCGAGACGGGTATAAGTACGACAAGTAGTCAATCTTCAGGCTCACTTTTTATGAAGCTAGAAGATATAAACTGTGAATATAAAATAGTAGAAAATGAGTTGTGGCTTAGAAGCTCCACGCAAGTTTTGGGCTACTTAAACGCCTCAATGGAGAGCTTCACAAACGATGGTTGGTTTAAAACTGGCGATCTAGTCGAGGTAGATGGCGAGTATATTAAGATCATCGGTCGAAGTAAAGAGGTGATCAATGTAGGTGGGCAAAAAGTATTGCCTAGTGAAGTTGAGAGTGTGATCTTAACTCTTGACGCGGTAGATGATGTGATGGTTTATGGCGAGGCAAATGCGATCACGGGGCAGAGTGTGGTGTGCGATGTTGTTTTAAATAAAGGTGTGGAGAATATCAAAAAAACGATCAGACTTTTTTGCAGAGACAAAATCGAAGCCTACAAGATCCCAACAAGAGTAAATGTAGTTGAGAAAACCAACTTTAGCGATAGGTTTAAAAAGATAAGAAGAAGGGATTAAGATATTGACATCTTTAAAATCTTTTGAACATAAGAGCATATATTTGGCTCCTCATTCGCCTATGACTTTAGCTTTGAAGAGCTATTTGAAGAGTAAAAATATAGAGATCAAAGGCTTTATAGATAAAAATAAAAAAGATACAAATATCAAGCAGATTGAGAACATATCAGACGCAGAGTTTGACTATATTTTGATACTGAGTCCAAACCATTTTGATGCGATCGCTAGTGAGTATCTCAAATATATCTCGCGAGATAAGATCATAAAAGTCTCTATTGATGGTGGCAGATATATGTTCGAGAGTGATTTTACAATCAACAAAAGAGAGTTTGCGTATATCCCCAAAAATATAGAGTTTGATAGAAAAAAGGTTGTTTTTATCTCAAAGGGTTTTGTAGGTGCAAACAACAAAGCGTTGTATCTATACTGTGTAAAAAATGGGATTGAAACAACCATCTTGACAGACAATAACAAGCAGATAGATGAGCTAAAAGAGCATGATCTACCATGCGAGATCTTGGACACTAAAGAGGCAGACTACGAGATAGCTATTGCCAAATATATTATATTTGATCAGGGAAACTACACCTATCTACCGCCACTTCATAGTGATCAAAAAACACTTCAACTCTGGCATGGTGTGGGGCTAAAAAAGATGAACAGACTTGAGCATATCACCTATGACTACTTTATCTCCACATCAAAATGGACAAATGAGACAAATTTTGAGCATATCTTTAGTGCAAAAAAGTTTCTAAACCTTGGATACCCTAGAAACGACATCTTTTATAGAGATGAAGATGAACTAGATCTGCTATTTTGCGATAGAAAAATCTACGATCTAGCTAAAAATAGCTCTAAAAAAGTGATGCTATATACGCCAACTCATAGAGAAAACCGCACAGATCTCAACCTAGATCTAGCTAGGCTAGAGCAAAAACTACAACAAGTTGATGCGATACTTATACTAAAACTGCACCCTTTTGTGCTAGAACACTACAAAAGTAGCAAAAAAATGGAGTTTAGCCACATATACTCGCACGATGCCCATGGCGATATCTACCCAATACTAAAATATGTCGATACTCTCATCAGCGACTACTCATCGGTGGTTTATGACTTTTTACTGCTTGATAAAAGAGTGATCTTTTATAACTACGACATCGCAGAGTACACCAAAAATGTCCCACTTCTCTTTGACTATGATGAGTTTAGCTCTGGAGAAAAAGCAAAAGATCAAGATGAGCTTGAGAGCCTTTTAGTCGCAGATGATACTTTTGCTAGGAGTAGAGCAAAGATTAGAGATCTCTTTTTTGATAAGATAGCACAGGGCGTCTCATCACAAAACATAATAGAGAAGATGCTAAAGGGGTAGGCGTGAACATAGCAGTGATACTAAGCGGTGGAAGTGGTAGCAGATTTGGAAGCGATACCCCAAAACAGTACATAAATCTAGCTGGCAAAAAGATCATCGAGTATACCATAGCGGTATTTGAGCAGAACAAAAACATCGATGAGATCTGCGTAGTAGCCGATGGCTCATACCATAGTAGCATCTGGGAGCTAGCTAAACAAAATGGCTTTAAAAAGGTAAAAAAAGTTGTCTCTAGCGGAGATGAGAGGAGAGACTCAAGCTATAACGCCATCAGAGCCTATGAAGATAGAAGTGATGTAAACCTCATCTTTCATGACGCGGTGCGACCTTTTGTGTCACAAAAGATCATAAATGAGTGCGTCAAATCGCTAGAGAGATATAGTGCAGTTGATGTGGCGATCCCAACAGCAGATACTATCATAGAGGTCGATGAGAGTTCAAAAACGATCAGAAATATACCAAAAAGAAGTACTCTACAAAGAGGTCAAACCCCGCAAGCTTTTAGACTCAAAACCATAAAAGAGGCTCACGAGTTGGCAAAGATAGACAGTAATAAGCCACTCTTTACTGATGACTGTGGACTAGTGAAGCAGTACTTGCCAAATGAGCAGATCTTCATAGTTGATGGCGAGGAGAAAAATATAAAGATCACCTACCCTGAAGATCTGCTCTTTGCTGAGAAACTACTACAATTTAGCTCGATAACACTAGATGAAAACTCGCCACTAAAAAATCTAAAAGATAAGGTTATAGTTGTTTTTGGCGGAAATAGTGGCATAGGCAAGGAGATAGTAGATATTGCAAGTGGGCATGGTGCAATAGCACTGCCACTAAGCAGACAAAATGGCATAGATATAAGCTCAACTGATAGTATAAAAAAAGCACTAGAGGAGATACTTACAAAACATGGCAAGATAGATAGTGTGATAAATTGTGCAGCTATACTAAATAAAAAGCCACTATCACAAATGAGCTTTAATGAGATAGATGATGAGGTAGATATAAACCTCATAGGCTCTATAAAAATTGCTAAGCTTTCATATGGGTATCTCAAACAGACTTGTGGCTCTTTGGTTTTGTTTACCTCTAGTTCATACACAAGAGGCAGAGCGGGGTATAGTGTGTATAGTGCTACTAAAGCTGCCATCGTAAACTTAGCTCAAGCTCTTGCAAGCGAATGGGCAGATGATGGGGTGAGAGTAAATGTGATAAACCCAGCTAGAACCGCAACTCCTATGAGGAAGAGAAACTTCGGCAAGGAGGATAGTAGCACCCTTCTTAGCACCTCAAGCGTAGCACAAAATAGCTTGCGGGCTATCCTGAGTGAGTTTAGTGGCTTAGTAATTGATATAAAGACTGAGCTATGATCTAAAAGTTACAATCTTATGTTCTGATACATTTAAATCATTTTTTAAGTAAGAGACTATCTCCTCTTCTCTGCCTAAGACGCAAATTAGTATCTTATCAAAGTCATAATCATCTATCTTTATGGGATTTTCTACTATACCGTTTGCTTTATCTAAGCTTTTATCAAATATTACAACTATTTGATCACTTAGCTCTTTTGCCATAAGCTTTCCAAAGATACCATTTCCATATATGGCAAATCTACTATCAGAGCGTTTTAGCTGACTAACTTGCTGGTATATATTGTTTAGTTTATGAGATAGATCTAGGTTATCCATACTGCTTGTTTGCTCTAGGCTATAATTATAAAAGTTTATATCAAAATTTTTCTCGATATTTTCAAGATATGCTAGTATCTCACATCTATCATCTTTTGAAGAGAACTTGTTTGCTTGGTTTTTCCCAAATGCTAAGCACTTTATAAATCCTTGAAATAGACTAGTTTGGTTTTTCTTATACATCTTCTCTTTGATGAGAAAATTTGACCAATCAACTAAAATCCCGCCAACACTTATTGCATGATCGATAGTGAAACTATTAGAAGATGAGCCTCCCCTCTCTAGCCACTTATAAAGCTTACTATCTACATAAGATATTTTTTTAGCAAAATAAAATACTTTTGGCATTAGGTATAGATCTTCATGAAAATAGTTTGGAAAAAACAGGTAGTTATCTATAAATATTTTTTTACTTATTATCATTCCCCATGGAACATAGGTAAACTGAAAGGAGAATAGATATGAGACTCTATCTTCACTATTTAGCAGATCTGCATCTATTTTGGGGTTTATTTTTAGGATCTTGCCTGATGGCTCATCTATCTTTTCCCACCCACCTATGGCTATATCACTCCTATCTTGTAGCATCTTTTCTCGTAGCAACCAGATAGCATTTTCCTCGATATAGTCATCTGCATCTATAAAAAATATAAGATCAGATCTTGAGTGTAGCACCCCAAAGTTTCTAGCAAAGCCCTGCCCTCTATTCTTTTGAGTAAAAAGCCTGATCCTAGACTCTTTTTTCTCATACTCTTGGCATATTTTATAGCTATTATCAGTTGAGCCATCATTTATGAGAATTATCTCTAGATCTCTGTATGTTTGGTTTAAGACACTATCCAAACACTTTTTTAAATATTTTTCCGCATTGTATATTGGGATTATTACGCTTATTAGATCATTCATTAATACTCCTAAATTTTATCATTTACTAAGATTATGCCTGCTGATTTGCTCTACTAGGTAGATCTAGATCCTGATCTCTAGTTGTTCTATCTCTTTGTCGCTGAGTACTGCATCATCAAATAGTATATGTTCTTGTGATATCTCCACCTTATGAGTAGTAACTCTCCTAAAGAGTCGTATAAAAAAGTTTGGTCTTTTAAAGGCAAAGTAGCTACTCCCTACCCTATAAACCTTTAGCTTGGTACTGAAGCTTAGCTCATAGTTTGGGCAAAAGAGCATCGTAGCAACCTCATCTAACGCCAATGGGTAGTTGCTACAAAGCCTTGCTAAAGTCTTCGCATAACTAGATAACAACAAGTCATCAAACTTTTTTTGTGATCTAGTCTGCGCACTAGCTAAAGCCAAAGATAAGCTACCTAAAGAGATGACACTTCGCAACTACTCCATCCAAAAAGGTTTTTTCTCAAAGCCAATATGATAAACTAGCCACTGCATAACAACTTGATGCTCTCCTAGGTTTATGATGTTAAAGTTTTTCTCCATACCTATGATATGCCCCTTTGGAGACTCTCTTAAGCAACGATTGAGATACTCTTGAGCCTCTTCTATTTTACCCTCATCGTACGGCGTGTTGGGATCTATATGCCCAACTACGATCCGTTTGACAAACTGAATGGAGCTTAGATCAAATATCTTTGCCATCTCTTAGCCTATTTTTATTCACTAACTGGTTTAGAGCCTTGTGCCTGCTCGATTGGCACAATTGCGTTGTGCATTATATCCATCACTCTAGCAAGTCCCTCTGGCATTCCAGTATCTTTAGCCTGCAACTCTACATGGTATTTAGCTGAGGTATCAGTACTTCTCGTGCTCTCTTTATGGGAGCTGATTGAGCCTTTGATCTTTGCTTTGGTTTTAAAGACAAACAGACCATAGCTCGCCTCCGCCTCAAGAGACCCCTCTTTTTTATCTACGGTTTTTGTCTCTTCTGAGGTTTTGACCTCCATATCAAAAGTGATATTTAGATCCGTTATAGACAAAGTGGGTATCTTCACGATAGAAAGCAGAGGAGTTTGTATCACCATCTCTGTATCTTCATGCCCTATAAGGTCGCCATTGTCATTGTATTTTGGAGTTTTTTTCATATATTTAAACTCCATATTTCGCACTTTTTTATTATCTTCAACATCAAAACCCACTGTGTTTATAAATGTTACTGTCGAGTGTGCAAGCTTTAACTGTGCATCGCAAGCTGCTAAAAGTGGTGCTCCAATGAGCGACTCCATCGGTAAGCCCGTAAACTGATTAGCGATCTCTGTTGCCATGATAATTCCTTTTTATTGATCTATTTTATTCACCCTAAATCGTATCTTCTGTATTATCTGCACCCTCCTTGTGTTGGATTAGCTCTTTTGTGTACCCTTGGGCTTTGCTGATTAGCTCATTGATCATTCTAGAAGTCCCTTCTGGCAACTCATGCCTAACCATCGTTAGACTGATGTGTGCACTAATACCCTTTTGCTTAGCGATACCGCCACCAACAACATCAACCTTTAGATCTGGTAATCTATCAAAATTTTTGATCCCTGAAATTTTGTTAGATAAGCCCTCGTCAAAGCCCACTAGTTGCACATCAAACTCAGTTGTGATCTTCTCTATATGCAGGGGACTTATGGGCAGAAGGTTTATGTATGGAACCTCATAGTATTTTGTTTTATAGCTCTGCTCATCTGAACTTGGGATACCGATGGTAACTTTTTTAGGAAAGATTCCAGGCAGAGTCTCATCTGTTGTGTTTCCATGGGCATCTTTTTTGAGCTTTTTTGTGAAAAATGTAAAGAGGTGCGAAAGCTGAGACTCCTCAACACTGCTTTGAGCTTCGGCAACGGACTTTGCTATCGAGACGATGATGTCACTTAGAGAATTGCTGTTGTTTGGGTTGCCTTCCATTTGGTGATCCTTAGATAAGTTATTTGACAAATCTAGCACAACTATGCTTAGTTTTCAAAATTAGTAAGTATAATTGTAGCTAATAAAGTGATACAAGGGGAACAAATGGACAAGATCTACAAAATAGCTCTAATGGTGTTACTCTTTAGTACATCTGTATTTGCAAAAAGTGTACTAGAAGATCTAAGCACAAACTTAGATGAGTGCAAAAGCTTTCAAGAAGATCTAAAAGATCTAGACCCTTTAGAGCACAAGCTTTTTGAGGCATTAAAGGGTGAAACCCTTAAACGCGAGAACTATATTTACCCCAAAAAAGTGCTTACTGGGCATATCATACGACTATATACACTCTCATCAAAGCTAGAAGCGTACAAAGAGCTTAAAGGACTAACTGACGACTACACCGCCATTAGCAACTATAACGATATATTTCCACTCACGCAAAGCAAAGAGCAAAAAATCTCCTTTACTAAGTCGCTAGGAGATGAAAATGACGGGTTTAACTGCTACATAAAAGCAGATAGCAATATATGGATAATCTCCTATCCCAATGGACTAAACGATAGAGAGGGTAAGGAGATAGTAACTGCGATTGAAGATAAGAGTGATGGTGAGATCAAGATGTATCTTTATAAAAATGTCTCTCGCTAAATAGGAGCTTAGCCTTTTATTTGTCTCTCTTTAGACATTTTTAAGATCTAACCTCATAATTTTATCTCTACTCACTTTTAGATCTTCTACCAAATATTTGGTTATAGCATCTTCTCTTCCTAAGACGCTTATGATTATGTGATCAAACTCAAAATCAGCTATATCTGAGGGGTTGTAGATAGTAAGATCTGGGCTTGATAGATCTTTGTAGCTCCTATCTACGATAGCTTTTATGGAGGGCTTGAGGTTTTCATATACTATCTTTCCGATATGCCCATATCCATAGAGCAGATAGGTTTTTGATAGATCTAGCGTATCAAGCCATTTGTAAAAAGAGTTCATAAGATGAGCAAAGAGATAGTTGTTGCTTGAAGTATCTTGACTTTTGATAAAGCTATATGAAAATAGATTGAAGATCTCATCTTTGTTTTTTATATATTTTGACTGGATAAAAAGATCTTCTACTTTTGCAAAAAGTCTATTTGTCTCAGAGAGACCATCAGCTAAAAAATTTGCAATAGGAAGTGATATAAACTTGAACCTGTGTTGATTCATCGCACACTTTAGGGCAAAATCATAATCTCCAGCAATTTTAAAGGCGGTATTAAACTTATATCTCCTCATCAAGCCTATCTTGGTAAACATTGCTTGATGAAAACAAAACATTCCTTTAAGCTTATCTTCTAGTTTAGCAGATGCCTTATAGCTCTTTTTTTCATTTTCTACATAAAAGATATCGCCAGCGATGATCTCCACATCTTCGTGCATCTCCTTTACTACTTTAGATATGGTGTCTTTCTCGACAAAACTATCCCCTGCATTTAAAAAGTTGATCCACTCTCCCGTAGCTCTATCTATACCCTTGTTCATCGCATCATATATGCCACTATCAGGCTCACTCACCCAGTAAGATATATGCTTCCCATACTTTTTGATGATCTTGACAGTCTCATCACTACTCGCACCATCGATGATGATATACTCTATGTTTGGGTAGTCTTGTTCTATGACACTTTTTATAGTTCGCTCTAGCAACTGCTCTGCGTTATATGTGACCGTCACGACTGTGACTTTTGGTTTAAAGCTCATTGTTTTACTAAAAGCCCTATACCAACTTCTAGCATCACAACCTTCTCTGGCTTATCTTGCAAAAAATCATCGCACGCTTTTTTACACCCAGGAAGTGGATCCCACCCGTAGTCATGTATAATCACCCTAGCACCGCTTGTTAGTTTTGGGTACACCTTACTAAAACTATCCATTATAGATGAGTAAAAGTCACCATCAAAAAAAGCAAATGAGATCTCATCTGGATAGCGTGTATCATCTATATCTGCGAACCAACCCTTATTTATTGCAGGAGCTTCTAAACCCTGTTTTTCAAAGTTGCCCAAAAAGACCTCTAGCGAAGTTTTGCAACTCCCCTCTTGGTACTGTCTATCAAGATCTGTCTCATCTTCTTTTAGCTTTTGTGGCAACCCCTCAAAAGAGTCATAGACATGAAATGCCTTTGTACTTTTGTACTCATCTAGTAGTTTTCTTATAAAAACTGATGTCGTGCCTACATTACACCCCAACTCAACCACATCGCCAGATACACCATCATCTAGCGTCTTTTGCAGATTTTGCAAAACTATATACACTTGCGACTTGGTAACCATACCAGAGAGTAGCGGAGTGCTACTTAGTATCTCATCTATCTTTTTCTGCATCTCTATACCACTCATATATTTTTTCTACTCCCTCTTTTAGATCTATCTTGTGTCTCCACCCCAGAGAGTGAAGCTTGCTTGGATCGGTAAGTTTTAGCATAGTTCCATCTGGCTTGTTGGTATTAAAATACAATTCACCCCCAAAACCAACGATACTCTTGATCAGATATGCTAGATCTTTTATGCTTATATCTTCGCCTATGCCTATATTAAGATGAGTGTTTTTTATTTCGTGAGTGGTGAGTTGTGAGTAGTGAATTGTTGGTTGTGAGTTGATAATATCTTGAAAATCTACCTTCTCCATAATATAGACACAAGCATCTGCCATGTCGCTACTATACATAAACTCTCTTCTAGGCTCACCACTTCCCCAGATTTCTATCGCAACCGTGGGTTGCTTATCGTGAGTTGTGAGTTGTGAGTTGTGAGTTGTTTTTATACCATAATGCTCCAATACTTCAAACAGCTCATCATCACTACTCTTCTCACTAATTACTACTTTCGACTCACGAATTACAACTTCTGCTCCCAATAAGTCTTTTTTTATAGCTTTAATATCACCACTTTCTAACAATTTCCCTAAGTGCATCTTTCTAAGAAGTGCAGGAAGCACATGCGATGTCACAAGATCGAAGTTATCATTTACGCCATATAGATTTGTAGGCATCACGGAGATAAAGTTGGTGCCATACTGCAGGTTGTAGCTCTCACACATCTTGATGCCCGCGATCTTTGCTATGGCATATGGCTCGTTTGTGTACTCTAGTGGGCTTGTAAGAAGTGCATCTTCGCTCATAGGTTGCGAGGCGTCTTTTGGGTAGATGCAAGTAGAGCCTAAAAAGAGTAGCTTTTTTACGCCATGCAAGTAGCTTTGGTGTATGACGCTATTTTGGATCTGCAAGTTTTCATATATAAACTCAGCTCTATAAGTGTTGTTTGCCACTATCCCGCCCACTTTTGCAGCAGCTAAAAAAACATACTCTGGCTTGTGAGTCTTGAAAAACTCTGATACTGCAATACCATCAAGTAGATCTAACTTTTCATATCTTACCAAATCTGTTTTTGTGCTAGGAACACGGTTATGATAGCTAGATATGATATTTTTATACCCCTTTTCTATTAGGTTTTTAACTATTGCACTACCAACTAGCCCTGTGCCACCAGCGACAAAGATTTTTGAGTCTTTTTTCATCTTAACACTTTTATTCGTAGTAGCTCATGATCTTATACCCACCCTCTTTTAGGTAGAGATCTTTACTCATAAGTTTTAGATCACTTCTCATCATATCATCTACTAGATCTTTTAGCTCATACTCCCTGCTCCACCCCAGCTCTCTCTCTGCTTTGCTAGGATCGCCGATGAGTAGATCTACCTCAGTTGGGCGAAAGTAGCGAGGATCTACTGCTACTACTATGGTATTAGGTGCTAGGTGAGCAGTGTTATGCTCATTGCACTCCCTTCCCATCTTAGCACTTAGCACTTCCCACTTAACGCTATCGATTATGCCTACCTCATCAACCCCATCACCCTCAAACCTAAGATCTACTCCAGCATAAGCAAACGCCATTTTTACAAACTCCCTCACAGGCGTAGTCTTGCCCGTTGCTATGACCCAATCTTCTGGCTTGTCAGCTTGAAGGATAAGCCACATCATCTTTACATAGTCTTTGGCATGTCCCCAGTCGCGTTTGGCGTCAAGGTTACCTAGATAGAGCTTATCTTGAAGACCCATGGCTATCTTGGAGACTGCACGAGTAATCTTTCTGGTGACAAATGTCTCACCTCGCACAGGGCTTTCATGGTTGAAAAGTATGCCATTGCACGCAAACATACCGTACGCCTCGCGGTAGTTTACCGTGATCCAGTAGGCGTACATCTTAGCCACTGCGTAGGGGCTTCGTGGGTAAAATGGCGTCGTCTCGCTTTGTGGGATTTCTTGGACTTTTCCATAAAGCTCAGAGGTGCTTGCTTGATAGATGCGAGTCTTTTTGCTAAGCCCCAAAAACCGCACCGCCTCTAAGATCCTAAGAGTACCTGTCCCATCAGCGTTTGCCACATATTCAGGCGTCTGGAAGCTCACATGTACATGACTCATCGCAGCGAGGTTGTAGATCTCATCTGGCTGTGTCTCTTGGATGATCTTAGTTAGGTTCATACTATCGGTCATATCGCCATAGTGAAGTATGAGGCGTCTATTTTCTACATGCGGATCTTCATATAGATGGTCGATGCGATCGGTGTTAAAAAGCGAGCTTCTTCTTATGATCCCATGCACCTCGTACCCTTTTTTGAGTAAAAACTCAGCCAAATAGCTACCATCTTGCCCTGTAATACCTGTGATCAAAGCGGTACGCTTTGATTCGCGAGTTGTGAGTTGTGAGTTGTGAGTCGTATTGTTATCCATTTTGTTTTCTTTTTAAGTATTTTATCAAACCTAGTATCATTTTTTTAATGTCTGTTAATTTTTGATTTATCTCATCAGCATTATCTACAAAACCCAACCTTTGAGATATCTCTATTTGTGTATCTACTTCAGAAGCCGAGCCAAGAGAGATATATAAAAAATGTATAAATTCCTTATCTGATTGCCTTGCAGCCCCTTCGGATATATTACTAGAAATTGATACAGCAGCTCTTCTTAGCTGAGAAGTCAATCCATAAACTTCTTCTTTTGGAAACAAAGAGGTTAGTCTATAAATATCTTCAACAAAGCTAATAGAATTTTTCCAAACATCTAAATCTTTATGACTTTTCATATTTTACCTTTCACTACTCACTACTCACTACTCACTACTCACTACTCACTACTCACTACTCACTACTCACTACTCACTACTCACTACTCACTACTCACTACTCACTACTCACTACTCACTACTCACTACTCAC
>JBAYBZ010000005.1:0-118482 GCA_041669045.1 Sulfuricurvum sp.
CATAGTAGATAGTAGTGTTATAGCAATAGCTATCTTTTTCATAAAAATCCTTTGTGGTTATTTGCATCTTGTGATACAAATAAAATAGTAATAAAGCAGTGCTTAATATAATATTAGGTTATGGGAAAGGTGTTGTGCTAAACGGTGTCTTTTAATAAAGTTATATTTCGATACTTTTACCAAAAAAACTTATTTAAGTTTCTTTCATGCTCATCTAAATTCTTTAGATATAACTCCTTCTTTTCTTTTAAAGTTAATTGTAGATATCGTTCAATTTCGCCACATACAGACATAACTCGAAATGAAAAGACCATTTTACTGGATATTTCTTTGTTGTCTTCATAGAATGTATTAATTATAAAATCTTTAAATTGTTCATCATACTTAAGCTTAGTTATTATTTCCTCACTATCTTTACAAATAAATAATTGATTCCTAATAAGATAATATATATTTGGAATCATTCTGCCATAAGGCTGGAAGTCAAACATCTTTTTAATAGGTAAATAGTATTGAAATAAATCTGCTATTTTATTGT
Organism: Sulfuricurvum sp.; assembly: GCA_041669045.1. GTDB lineage: Bacteria > Campylobacterota > Campylobacteria > Campylobacterales > Sulfurimonadaceae > JBAYBZ01. The sequence goes on from JBAYBZ010000005.1 coordinate 539, forward strand.
CTTCCTTAAAATCAAAATGCATCATAGATGCAATCTCTTCTATAATAAGCTTTCTTCATACACTTAAAAAAACAACTTTGATAAAATAAACTTAGCTTTCCTTATAAAATTTAATTCTTCATAATCCATAACATAGCTAGCAATTAAATTAATATCATTTTCATTCAATCTGTTTCAGATTAAATTTAAATTTTCTTTTATATCCACTTCTAAAGTGATATTGGTTTTTTGTAGGATATAAAATATTGCATTATAAATGTAGAAATCTTTTGGCGTATAACTTTTAAAATAATCATTTAAGTATAAAGCTGGTTTCATTTATGTTATCCTATATATAAAATAAATAAAAGCAAGTATTAAAGAGATTATACCAACAATAAATGCAGTCCATTGAGATGTTAAATAAATTACATTTTTATCTTCTCCAGCAGTCTTGCCAATGATATAAATGGCAAAATATACTATCCATGCTATAGGATTAAATATCGTTATTATGCCTGCAGATAAAATTTTAAAAAGCATTAAAATTTCTTTATAGGTATCGTGTTGTTTTTGAAATATTACGCTATCCATACTGGCCTTAAAAACTAAATTTGGTTTAAAAATACCATAAACTCCGCTGAAAAACTCTATAAAAAAATATCTTATCAAGTTTTCTTTTAAAAATAAATTATCTACCTTGTCTAAAGCCTCATTTTGTTTTAGATTTACACTGCTTAGATTCGAGATAAAGTCTTTGATCAGTACGCCTATACCATTTCCCATATCGTACCAATGGTAACTGCCTCGTCCCAGTTTTTCATTGATCTTTCTTATGTGGATCAGTCGCCCAAAGGGGTTTAAGATCTCTTTTTCTAGCTTTAGCCAACCATAAAAATCAACTTCTAAAATATTACTCATGAGGATCTGTACCCAATCTGTTTAGTAAACATTGTCATAGCCTATCTTAAGAACTTGTATCTGTTGTAGATATCTCTGTTGTGGTTTGTGCAGGTAAAGATTATCAAAACTTAGCCAAGAGATGCTTTTTGTGTATGCTGTGTAATAGGAGCTAGTTTGAGAGAGCTCAGGTTGAAAACTTTTTTTGGACAAGTACTATTACTAAGTAATGATAATCAATATTGAAAATATATAGTAAAGTTTCTTTAATTACTCTTAAATTGATAACTATTATCAATAATCTTTAAAAACTTCAAGTGCCCTTTGTAGATCTTCTGGTGTGTCGATCCCAAAACTTCTTGTATTTGTCTCGATCATGGCGATTTTTTTGCCGTAATAGATGGCTCTTAACTGCTCTAGTTTTTCGCTCTCTTCTAGCATAGATGATCCAAGAGAACAAAACAGCTCCAAGCTCCTTTTGTTAAAGCCATAGATCCCGATATGTCCACGGTATATGGCACTGCCTCCGCGATCAAATGGCACAGCAGATCTTGAGAAGTAGATGGCGTTGTTAGCATCATCAAGTACTACTTTTACAAGGTTTGGATCTTTAGCTTGTTTGGCGGTTATGATGCTATAACAGCTTGCCATTACAAACTCACTATCGATGGATCTGAGCTTGTTTTGAAGTGCTAAAACAACACTATCTTCTATAAAAGGCTCATCGGCTTGCACATTTATGATGATCTCATCATCTGATAGATCCAGCTTGTTTGCCGCCTCATTTATACGATCTGTACCACTGTTGTGGCTCTTTGAGGTAAGAAGTGCATCTACGCCGTAAGTCTTGCAAACCTCTAAGATCTGCTCATCATCACAAGCTACAACTACTTGGTCGAGATGCTCAACTCTCTTAGCAGTTCGCACAACCATTGGTAGTCCTGCAACATCTACTAGCACCTTTTTTGCAAACCTGCTTGAGTCTAGTCTGGCGGGGATTATTATCATTTGTGGATCCGTTTTTTGGGTATAATTATACTTAAAAAAGGCTACTGATGCTCCTTTACCAGCCACAAGATGGCTACTGTTACAATAGCGACACGCTTTTTTTGTATGATTTTGCATCGCGTTTTACTCCTAAGGGTAGTGTGCTAGATGTAGGATCAGGGTGCGGGGTACTAGGGCTTTTAGTGGCTCGTGATGAGAAAAGAGCAGATCTAAGTATGGTGGAGAAGCAGGAGAGCTTTGCGAAGCTTTGTGAAGTAAATGCTAGGGTAAATGGTATAAAAGCTTCGATCTATCATCAAGATTTTTTGAGTTTTGATGAGGCAAAAAAGTTTGACTTTGTGCTCTCAAACCCGCCATTTTACCACGATGGGGTGCAAAAAAGTACAAACGAGATGATATCTCAAGCTAGGTATAGCCAAAACCTAGATCTAGCTAGCTTTTTTGCTAAGGTTGCAAGGGTGCTAAAGCCAAGCTCGCACTTTCTGTTTTGCTATGATGCTAAGCAGTTTGGGCTTATATGCAAGGAGCTAGCTGGAGCTAAGATGCGTGCGGTTGATGTGAGGTTTGTACACCCAAAAGAGGATCGTCCTGCCTCGCTTGTGATGGTGCATGCAAGAGCAAACTCAAAGTCGATGATGCAGATAGATCCGCCACTTTTTGCATCATCGCTTGAGGCAAAAGAGATATATAAAAAAGCAGATACACAGAGCATAAAATGTCAAATCTAATACGAAAAGATGGTTTTAACTACTCATTTGATCCCGCCGCTTGTGCGATGTGTCAGGCAAAATGTTGTACAGGTGAGAGTGGCTACATCTATGTAAGCGATGCTGAGGCTGAGCAGATCGCTAAGTTTTTAGATCTTGATGTGGCGGAGTTTAGGAGTAGGTTTTTGTATAGAGTTGGCAGGCGTTACTCCATCAAAGAGCGAAGAGTGGGCAATGAGTATGAGTGTGCATTTTATGATAGGGCAAATAATGGTTGTGTTATCTACGCTCATAGACCCTCGCAGTGTGTCAGTTTTCCATTTTGGGAGAGGTTTAAAGTGCATCAAGATGAGCTAAAGCAGGAGTGTATCGGGGTGGTGTTTGATGAGTAGGCTCTACCTTGTAGTCATACTACTCTTTTTTGCAGGTTGTGGCATAAAAGATCCTCTTGTAGCACCCAAAGATGATGGAGCAAAAAAGATCTACAAAGATGAAGATCTAGATATCTTGCGAGCCATACAGAGCCAAAGAGAGGAGCGTTACGGTGATGCTTCAAAGATCTATATGACTCTATATACAAAGAGCAAAAAGCAGGAGTATCTAAACGAGTCTCTACGAAGTGATATGGCTCTAGCTCACTTTGATAGTGTGCTTAGCAAGACGCAGGTGTTGGTGGGTGGAGATGAGCTTGAGCCACTTCGCATAAGATGCGTGGCACTTTTGGAGCTAGGTAGGAGCGAGGAGGCCTTGCAGAGTGCCTTGCATGTGGCAAAGATCTCAAAGAGTGGCGATGATGATCTGCTTGTAGCAGATATTTATATAAAGATGCAACGACTTGAGGAGTCTTTGGCGTTTTTGCAAAGTGCCTACCAGAAAAAGGGCTTTGATGAGCAGATACTCGATAAGATAGCGATCATCTTGTATGCAGATCTGCATAGGCAAAAAGATGCTATCTCAAAGCTTGAGTCACATATGAGAGTGCAGGGGTGTAGCCGTATGGTGTGTGCTAGGCTTATATCGTTTTATGCACACATGGGCAACACTAAAGCTCTACAAGATATCTACTTTAAGCTTTATGAGGTGGAACCAAATGAGGATCTAAAAGATAAGATCGTGCAGGTGTGCATCTACAATAAAGAGTATAAAAAACTAAGAGAGTTTTTAGAAAAAGAGGGGGATCAAAATGAGTTTATTTTGCAACTCTATGTGGAGCTAAAGGAGTACAAAAAAGCGTATGAGCTTAGTCAAAAACTCTATGATCGCACCCATAAACTAGAGTTTTTAGCCCAAGCTGCGATCTTTTTTTATGAGGGTAGTGAAGATAAGAGCAACAAGCAGATGCAAGCTGAGGCGGTCTTGAAGTTTGAAGAGGTCTTAAAACTTAGTAGAGATAGTTTGTATCTAAACTATCTTGGCTACTTGCTCATAGATCATGATATAGATGTGGGGCGTGGCATAGAGCTTGTCAAGGAGGCTTTGAAGCAGAGAGGCGACTCCATCTACTATCTCGACTCCTTAGCATGGGGGTATTTTAAGCAGGGCAGATGCAAGGAGGCAAAAGAGGTGATGGATAGGGTTGTGAGTATTGGTGGAGATGATAATGAAGAGGTGCAGATGCACATAAAAGAGATAGATAAATGTTTAAAGGTTAAGAAGTGATACTTGATGAGATTATAAAAAAAACTAGAGAAGATGTAGCAAAAAGAGAGAAGGATTTCCCACTAGAGTGGCTTGGGCGAAGCTTGGCGTTTAATGCAAGAGCACCGCGAGATGTGTTTCCATATCTTTCGCGAAGTGATGAGGATCCATATAGGATCATAGCCGAAGTTAAAAAAGCCTCCCCATCTAAGGGTGTGATCAGAGAGGATTTTGACCCGCTTGTCATAGCTCAAAACTATGAAAGAGCAGGGGCAAGTGCTATCTCAGTCCTTACTGAGCCTCACTACTTTCAAGGAGATCTGGAGTATTTAGCGGGGATCCGCCGTTATGTCGGCATACCGCTACTTAGGAAGGATTTTATAGTTACAAAGTACCAGATCTTAGAGGCGATGGTTTTTGGAGCTGACTTTATACTGCTCATCGCTGCTGCACTGAGTCGAAGTGAGCTAAAAGATCTGCTAAACTACACTCGCCACCTCGGTATGGAGGCGTTAGTGGAGGTGCATGACAAGATGGATCTCATAAAGGCAACCTTCGCAGGAAGTGATATCATCGGCATTAACCACCGCAACTTACAAACTTTTAAGATGGATATGAACCTCTCATATGAGCTTGTGCCGATGATCCCAAATGGTAAGATCATAGTCGCAGAGAGCGGTATAAGCGATCATGAGCAACTTGTAGAGCTTTCTAAGATCGGCGTAGATGCCTTTTTGGTGGGTGAGTCACTTATGAGAAGTGGCGATGAGTATGAGGCACTAAAGAGCCTAAAGTATGGGGTTTAATACTCTTTTATCATAAACTTTGCTTCTATGGGAAGGTGATCGGAGTAGCCACTATTTTTGTGTACTCTCACCTTGCCATAGCTTATCTGCCACCTATTTAACGCCTTGCCCTTAAAGAGATAGGGCTTTTTAAAACTGCTCATCGTGCCATCTATATAGTAGATATACTTCTTATCTAGGAGCGATTGCGAGATGATGATGTTATCTAGCACCTCTTTGTTGCCTCGGTAGATGTAGCTATAACGCTCATCTTCTTTTGTGTCGTACCAGAGGTTGTAGAGTGAGCCTTTTTTGTAGCTGGTTTGGCTCGCCTTAGTTGTTTGCTCGGTGGTGTTTAGCGTGTGGTTGATGGCGGTTTTGCCGTAGGTGTCGTTTAGTTTGCGATCTCGTGTAAACTTTATATGCTCTTCGTAGTGAGAGTTTAGATCTCCTAAGATGATGATGTTTTTATCCTCTCCTATCTCTTTTATGCGTTCTTTTAGGCTTTTTGCAGAGATTATGCGACTGCTCTCGGCATTGTACTTGGAGTTCCAGTGGTTTACAAAGAGGTAGAGCGAGTCATTTTTGAAGCTAAACTTCACTTCAAGTATGTTTCTATATTTGCGAGTATGTGTCACAAACAGCTCTTTTGTGTAGGTGGGTTTTAGCTTGCTTAAAAGAGCCACTTTTATAGTGGTATCTTTGCGATCTGCTATGAAGTAGTGCTCATAATAGACTCCTGCTTGCTTGATGGCAGATCTTAGATCTTTAAGAGCTTTGAGCGACTCAACCTCTTGCAAAGCGATGATGTCAGCATCTATCTCGGCGATCACCTTTGCTAAGTTTTTTAGCTTGGTGGCGTAGGTTTTTTCACTCCACTGCGAGGCGGTGTATGGTATATACTCCTCATATTCGCTACCATTTTTTACTAGATCAAAGAGGTTATCAACATTGTATGATGCCACTTTTATGATGCGATCTGCCTCAAGCGAGACAAAAAGCAGTAAAAAAAGTAGCACTAACCTCAAGAGGCGATCCCGCTAAAGCTTAGTAGTGCTAGCTCGTCTGGCTCTCTTTGCATCAGATCAAAAAATAGATCTCGCATACTCTTAGATCCGCCACCTTGCAAGATAATCTCGCGGTACTTGTTAGCAAGACCTAGATCTAATCTTTTGCCATCAGATATGTGGGTGTAGAGATCAGCACTAAGCACCTCTGCGTACTTGTAGCTATAATATCCCGCTGCATAACCACCCGCAAATATATGAGAAAAGCCATTTTGAAACTTGTTGTAACTTGGTGGTGGTATAAGGCTAGTCTCGGATCTGATCTCATCTAGTAGAGTCTGGATCTGCTCGCCTTGGTAGAGCTTAGAGTGTAGTTTCATATCAAAAAGTGCAAACTCAAGCTGTCTTAGCATTAAGAGGGCACTTTGGAAGTTTTTACTCTCTATTAGTTTTGCTATCATCTCATCTGTGATGACCTCTTTGCTCTTGTAGTGTTTTGCGACTTTTTTTAGCACACTTGGATCATAAGCAAAGTTTTCCAAAAACTGTGATGGAAACTCCACCGCGTCCCACTCTACGCCATTTACGCCACTTAGATCACTTAAGCTCACTTCACTTAGTAGGTGGTGCAAAGCGTGCCCCATCTCATGAAAAAGTGTCACAACATCATCATGTCGAAGAAGTGAGGCTTGCGTCGCAGTAGCTGGAGCAAAGTTGCACACCACTACCGCAGAGGCTAGCTGAGTAGATCCATCTCTTAGCGTGTGGTGCGTGTCAAAGTCATTCATCCATGCTCCGCCTCGCTTACCTTTTCTAGCACTTAGATCCATATATAGCCTAGCTTTTAGCTCGCCATTAACTACGAGATCGTACGCTGTTGCATCTTCATGCCAAAGTTTAGTCTCAACTTTTACAAACTCCACGCCAAATAGCTCGTGTAAAAACTCAAACATACCGCCGATGACTTGCTCCTGCTCGAAGTAGTTTTTATAAAGCTCCTCATCGATATCAAACTTCTGCTCTTTTAGTTTTTGCGAGTAGTAGGCGACATCAAAGCTCTTAAGCTCCTTGCCTGCAATAGTTTGAAGCTCGCTAAGCTCCGCTTTTGCCTGTTTTTGCGAGTGAGATAGTAGGTTTTGCAAAAACCCTATAACTTCGCTCTCATCTTTTGCCATCTTTGTCTCAAGTGAGTAGGAGGCGTAGTTTTTAAAGCCTAAGATCTTGCTTGAGGCATCTCTTAGACGCATCAGTTCATCGATGATCTCGGCATTTTGTGGTGATCTTGTGGTGTAGGCTCTATATAGCTCCTCTCTGATGCTGGCGTTTTTACCGTGAGTCATATAGGCTAAGTATGATGGCAGTTGGAGCGTAAAGCGGTACTTCGTAACCCCCTCATCTTCAAACTTTGCACTCTCTAAGTCGCTAGGCAAAAGCCCCTCAAGATCTGCTGGGTCGGTGAGTATAAGCTCATACTCATTGTTGGCATCTATGAGGTTTTGGCTAAAGTCGTTGCTAAGTTCGCTCTCTTTGATATTTATCTCTTGCAAGCGATCTTTTAGGCTTCTCTCAAGATCAGCCCCACTTAGTTCATAGCTTTGGATAGTTAGATCAAGAGATCTTTTTTGTAGATCGCTAAGAGTGGCATCGTTAGATCTGATCTCTTTGTTTGCCACATATAGATCTAGGTTTTGGCTTAGTTTGGTATAAAACAGAGTTATATCATTAAGAGCTTTTGCGTAGATCTCTTGAGTACGCTCTGTGTTGCAGACCGCATTTATGTGTGAAAGAGGTGTGAAGTGATCCTCTAACTCTTGTGTAGCAAATCCTAGCTCCCCAGTAAAGTTTTGGTAGGTTTTAGTCTCTATCTTTAGTAGATCTTCAACTAGTGTCTCGCACCTCTTTATCTTACTTGTTAGATCCTCCAAAAAGCTACCTAGCTCAACTTCTATGCTCATAAATCTACTCATCTTCGTCCTTTTTGTATCTTGTTGCTCTAAACTCATTTACTAAAATATCTGCATACTTTATAGCATTTTCAAAGAGGCTTTGGAGTGCTTTTTTGGCACTATTTTTCTCAAAAAGTGCATCGATGCCTACAAACGATAGATAGATGATCGTCTGGTTGATACTAAAGCGGAGATCTTTTAGAGTTGCGTTTTGAGTGAGCAAAAATGAGTAGATCTCATCTATGCCATCTTTTGGGATCTCACAAAGCTTAGCATCGGCGATGATAGCACCATTTTCAAAGTATGCGATCTCAACTATAAGATCTTCAAGATCAACTCGCCAGTTTCGCTCAAAGCGTCTTGCTACCTTCACATCAACGCCCAACTCTTCAAGCGTTTGCTCGATGGTTTTTGTAGCTCCAAAAGGCTTATACCCCTCTTTGCGACTCTTTGCGATCTCAAGTTTTGAGCCACATTTTGGGCAGTATTCGCCTACTATAAGATCTTCGTCTATGATGTTTTTGCAAGATGAGCAGCGGATCGCATACCTATACCCTTTGCGTCTAAATGCCTCAAGTGCAGAGATGATATAGTGGCTAGGGAGTGCAAAGCCGAGGTTGTTTGAGTTTTGTATGATGAAGGTGTTTATGCCAATGATGTTTGAGTCGCTATCTAGCAGTGGACCACCGCTATTACCAGGGTTGATGGCGGTGTCGATCTGGATATACTCAAGCTCGCCAAAACGCCTAGCAGATCTTGAGACGATCCCCTCTGTGGTGCTATAATTTAGCCCATAAGGGTGTCCGATGGCGATGGCTAGATCACCATCTTGTGCCTCTTGTGTGGCAAACTCAAGCGTGCTTTTTGGTGCTTTTGAGCGTGGCTTTATGAAGGCTAGATCTAAGTAGCTATCATCATAGATCACATCTGCAACCTCGCGTTTAAGCTCTTTTGTGGAGATGATACACTCCCTAAGCCCAGAGACAACATGCGAGTTTGTGATGATGAGATCTTGCATCAAAAACCCACTCCCACTCCCATAAGGCGTGCTTACTTGAGCGATGGAGTTTATATGTTTTGCTAGTATCTCTTGCGTGTTCATCTAAAACTCCTGCGGATCGAAATTTTTAAGTGCTAAAAAGAAGCTACGGTTAAACCCGCCAAGCGATGAGTAGTCAAGTTTTTTGCTAAACTCCTCTAAGCGTTTTTTGCCCTTAAGGGTGTTGATAGCAGATATCTCACTTGCTATAAGTTTAGCATTGGGTGCATTTTTCTCAAAAAGCTTCGACTCGCCAAGAGAGGCAAAAAAGTCATAGTAGTGCACTTTTAGAAATATGTGAAGCAGTGCTTTTGTTTGGCTATGAAGCCCGTAGTTGTAGAGTAGATATGATGCCATATAGCAGTAGATGATATCTAGTATGTTAAAAAAGCGGTTGTTTTTGTACCACGCTATTTTGGCAAAAGTCTCATCTATAAATGATATGATCTCCTCATTTGGCGTAGTTTCAGTTGGGCTAAATGTCTGTTTTGAGCAGTAAAAATTTGTGCTAAACTCCTCAAAACTAAACCTCTCCATAGTGAGTATAAACTCATAAATCTCCTCATTTTTGGACTCTAAAAAGCCCTCGCTAAAGTACTCATTGACTCTTTTGGTGATGAGATGTTTTAGGTTTAGTTTTGGTGAGAGTAGGTAGTCGATGCTTAGGATAAACTCCAGAAGCAAAAATGAGTTTATGCCGAGGTTTTCGCTAGATCCGATGTTAGCGAGATCATCTTTTAGCTTTTTGATCTTTGAGTGCATAAAGTTGTATCTTGGCATAAGCACGCTCTCATCTGGTATGAGTATATGTTTTGCGGTTGGTTTTATGCCAAACTCGCTGGCTATATACTCTTTGTCATACGCAGCGTTTAGGGCTATCTCGCGAAGAGCAAAAAAGATCTTGTGAGTAGTAAAAGATCTACTCTTTAGATCAAGTGTCAGCTCAACCTCTGTATCTCTAAGCTCATACTTGCAGTAGGTTAGCTGGTAGTTTCTAGTAAGCAAGTAGCGTTTGATGTTGATGTTTAGATCATCTCCAGAGATGATAACACATCTTGCGTGCAGGGTGGTTTTAGTTGCAACTGCTTCTACTTTTGCTAAGCCCTCTAAGATCTCGAAGTGTAGCTTAGATCTGCTCTTTTTTATGGTGATGTTGTCGTTTGAAGTGTCGATAGTATAGTTTAGCAGTGAGTTTAAAAATAGCTCAAATCCCGCAAGTGTATCGCCACTAGCAAACTCTTTGAGTGAGGAGTTAAATAGTTCTAGTTCATCTTTGGCTCTTTGGTAGAAAAGATCCCTGCCAAAAGGGTAGTTTTGCACATATGCTCGCTTAGTTTAAGATGCTCAATTATAGCAAAATATGGTTGTTTGTGGGTTTGTAGATGTTCATAGTGCAAAAAGCACTATGAGTTAGATGTTGTCTCTGATGCCAAGCTCAGCTATAAGCTTAGCGTAAGAGTCTTTGTTGCTCTTTTTTAGGTACTTCATCAGACGGCGTCTTTGACCTACTAGCTTGAGTAGTCCTAGTCTTGATGAGTGATCTTTTTTGAACACTTTTAAGTGCTCTGTAAGATCAGAGATCCTCTGTGTTAGCAGTGCGATTTGCACTTCGCTTGAGCCTGTATCGTTAGCACTTTTTCCAAACTTTGCAACGATTTCTTGTTTCTTCGCCGAATCTAAAGCCATAATAGCCTCCAAAAGGTAATTTAAGGTGAAATAATACCAAAAATATAATTTTAATTCAACTTGTTTTGCTATAATTTAGTAAAAATTAAAAGATATAGTAAATGTTGATAACAAAAGCCAGCGAGTATGCGATACTCTCACTAATAGTTTTAGCAAGATCCAAAACCCCAATAGATAGCGAGAGACTCTCGCAAGAGCTATCAATCCCTAAGAGTTTTTTGGCAAAGATTTTACAAGCTTTAGCTAAGAATGATATATTGACATCTTACAAAGGTGCAAATGGTGGCTTTGCTCTTCATCACTCACCAAGCGAGATCTCTATGTTGCAGATCATGAGTGCGGTTGAGGGGAAAAACCCAACCGTTTTTGAGTGCTCACCATCAATAGACTCATGTCCGCTAGATAAGGCGATGTGCTGTACTATCTGGCCATTTTTGCATAAACTTCAAGGAAAAATAGATCTATTTTTAGCAGAACTTACCCTAGCAGATGTTTTAGAGTAGAACTTTGGCAAAGAGATCAAAAAACAAAGAGCGAGTCGGTACGGCACTCAACTTTTTACTAGATCAAAAAGATCTAAGTGTTGTTCTTTTTGTGATGATTATATTGGTTGTTATTATAGTACCACTTCCATCAATGGTGCTAGATCTACTACTGACTATCTCTATTGCGGTGGCGGTTTTGGTGCTTCTTATATCACTCTATGTGCCACGCCCTGTGGAGCTTAGTACATTTCCAACACTCATACTTATCATAACACTCTTTCGCCTCGCACTAAATATCGCTACAACTAGAATGATCCTAAGCGATGGTTATATGGGCGTTGATGCGGTGAGTGATATCATCAACAGTTTTGGTAACTTTGTAGTTGGTGGCAATCTCGTACTTGGGATTATTGTCTTTTCTATACTTGTGCTTATAAACTTTATGGTTATAACTAAGGGTTCTACGAGGGTTGCAGAGGTTGCAGCTCGTTTTACGCTTGACTCTATGCCAGGGAAGCAGATGGCGGTAGATGCGGATCTAAATGCGGGTCTGATCGATGAAAAAGAGGCTACAAAACGGCGAAATATGATCATTCAAGAGGCGAACTTTTATGGAGCTATGGACGGTTCTAGTAAGTTTATAAAGGGTGATGCGGTTGCGGGGATTATTATCACATTTGTAAATATCATAGGTGGATTTCTCATCGGTGCTTTTCAGTATGATTTAGGGTTTGCAGAGAGTGCGAGGACATTTACTATACTAACTATCGGTGATGGGCTTGTAGGGCAGATCCCAGCTCTTGTGATCTCAACAGCAACTGGTATTATCATCACTAGATCTTCTGATGAAGATGGTAACTTTGCAGAGGGCACTATCAAACAGCTTATGAGCAGTGCAAGAGTGCTCTATCTTGTTGGTGGGATTATGCTTCTTTTTGCACTAGTTCCAGGGCTTCCTACCATCTCGATGGGGATTATTGGGCTGATTTTTGTACTGCTTGGGTACTCGATGGTGAAGTTTGAGCGGGGCGAGTTTGACATACTAAGTTATGATGGTAGGGCGACGCAAAAAGCTCAAACCTCCTTGCTAGATGAGAAGCAGAGTGCGAAAAAAACCCCAGAGGAGATAGCTGAAGAGGAGAAGGCAACTCTTGAAGATATCCTAAAGGTGGAGATGCTTGAGCTTACCCTTGGCTATCAGCTCATACGACTAGCTGATGTCTCTCAAGGTGGAGATCTGCTAGATCGCATCAGATCTATGAGGCGAAAGATCGCATCTGACTATGGCTTTTTGATGCCTCAAGTGCGTATTCGTGACAACTTGCACTTAGCTCCGCAACAGTACCAGATCCTACTAAAGGGTGTCTCTGTGGGCGAGGGCAGGATAGTACCAGATAAGTTTTTGGCGATGGATAGTGGAATGGCAACAGGTGATATGGTGGGAGAGAAGACCAAAGAGCCAGCATTTGGACTAGATGCTATGTGGATCCACCCTTCTCAAAAAGAGGACGCTATCATAAATGGCTACACGGTTGTGGATCCATCAACTGTGATCTCAACGCATATGAGCGAGATTGTTAAGAAAAACGCACACAATCTCCTCACGCGTCAAGAGGTGCAAAACCTTATGGATAAGATCAAAGCAGACTTTCCAGCGATCGTTGATGATGTGCTTAAAGTGGCGTCACTTGGGCTAGTTCAACGCATATTAAAAGAGCTACTAAGCGAGAAGATTCCACTAAAAGATATGCTAAGTATACTTGAGACTATCGCTGATGTGGCGGAGTATACTAAGAGTGTTGAGATCATCACTGAACAGGTTAGATCGCGTCTATCTAGGGTGATCACTCAGCTCTATACCTCTGAGGACGGAGTTATCAAGCTTCTTACATTTGACACCGCGAGTGAGCAGATACTCTTAGAGCGGGTGCAGGAGCGAGATGGTAGGCGAAATCTGCTACTTGATGTCTCACAGATCAACTCGCTCATACAAGCCACTAGCTCAAAAGCCGCAGAGCTACTACAAAAGGGGATCTCTCCTATCATAGTCATAGTAGATCCACAACTTAGACGAAGTTTGGCAGAGATTTACGAGCGATTTTCGCTAGATATCGTGGTGCTTTCGCACGCAGAGATCGACTCTAGTGCTACTTTTGAGGTACTTGGTGCCATATCTATACAGCAAGGACAGTAATGAAAAACTCTAAAATCTTCCATCTATCGCATACCGATTTAGATGGATATAGTTGTCAGTTTTTGACCAAACATCTACCAAATGAGACCTCTTTTTATAACGCAAACTACGGTGCTGAGGTGAAGCAGACGCTTGAAGCGATGCTAGAAGATATAACAAAGTGTAGCGGTGAGATACTGCTACTTGTGAGTGATCTAAACCTAAATATGGAAGAGGCAAAGTGGCTAGATGAGCAGGTAAACAAGCTAAGATCTGGTGCTAGATCCATAGAGCTTGTGCTACTAGATCATCATATAAGCGGTGAGGAGTGTGCTAAAAAGTTCAAGTGGTACTATCTTGATGTGGCTAGATGTGCTACAAAGATTGTTTATGATTGGCTAAGGGAGAACTTTAGTTTTGATGAGCCTAGCTGGATGAGACCCTTCGTAGATGTGGTAAATGCGGTAGATCTATGGAAGATAGAAGAGAGTGAAAACTTTGAGTATGGTAAGGTTTGTATGAGGCTTGTAAGTGAAGCTAGAGAGCTAAATAAGATAATGTTTGCTAGTGAAGATAGCCTCTATAAACTCCATTTGCTAGCGGGTTCACTTGAGTATTTAGGTGTCAAAAACGCCCCTATACTACTTGATGATAATATTCATAGACTAAAAAAGAGCTTCTTTGTGCGAGATGAAAACAATACGCTAGATAACCTTAGCTCATCATATATAGTGGAGCTTTTTGGGCGAGATATGAGCCAAAAAACTATCTATTATAGAGGGTATAAGGGCTATCTAGGCTATATGGTGGGCAATAGCTCAATCCTTGGCAACGCGTTTTTGAAGCGGTATAGTGAGTATGACTTCTATGTTGATGTAAGCTCAAAAGGTACTATGAGCCTGCGGGCAGATAACCGCGTAAGTGTAGCACTCATATCTAAAGAGTGGTGCGGTGGCGGAGGGCATGCTAACGCTGCGGGTGGGCGGATAGTGGGCTTTAAAGAGCAGTTTCGCTACGACAAAGTAAAAGAGCAGATCGAAAAGCTCATCGCTCAAAGAGAGTCTCTAGCAGGCGAGTTAGCATCTAGGGAGTAGTAAGTTAGAGATGAAAAGAGTAGTGTTTTGGGTTTTGCCTCTTTTGCTTCTTGCTTCTACTCTCTTTGCGAGTGATGCTAAGCTTTTAAAAGAGGCGAGCAAACTAGAAGATGAGGCGAGATATGAAGAGGCGATGCAGATCTATAAAGAGATCGCTCTAAAGCACGCTAGCAAAGATATACAACTACCAAAAAGCTCCACAAGTGGCTTCTATGAGCATCTTGATAGGCTTGAAGATGAGCAGACACAAGATAGTCTAAAGCAGATCGTGACAAAAGATTTTGGCATATTTGCCTATAAGAAAAACTACTTTTTACCGCTAACTTATACTTTTGAGGATCTGCATGATCGAAAAAGCACAGAGACTGCTTTTCAGATCAGTTTAGAGAAGCCTCTTTTTGAAAATCTTTTGGGGCTTGATGAGACCATCTCACTAGGATATACGCAGAGATCTTTTTGGCAAACCACTAAAAAATCAGCTCCTTTTCGCGAAACTAACTACTCCCCAGAGATCTTCTTAGTTGCTCCTATTAGCGGGGTGAAAAACCTAAAGGGCGTAAAGTTTTCAGCTCTTCACTACTCAAATGGTAGAGATGGCAAGCAGAGCAGATCTACTAACAGGGCGTATGCGGAGCTATTTTTTCAGTATAAAGATCTCTTTATTAGCCCCAAAATATGGTACAAACTGCCATTTGGCACGCAGGATAGAGACGCAAAAGAGCTTTATAACTACTATGGATATGGTGAGTTGAGTATGCTCTACACCTACAAAAAACAGACATTTGATCTACTCTTTAGAAACAACCTCAAACATAGAACAAATCGTAGCTCACTTGAGCTAAACTGGACTTTTGAGTTGCCAGAGAGCTTTTTTACGCATGGGATCTATGGTATCGTGCAGTTTTACCACGGTTATGGTCACTCACTTATAGACTTTGATAAGAAGCTCACAAATGTGGGTTTTGGGTTTGCGATCTCAAGATAGAAAGTTAATGTTTAGTTGTTTAAAAAGTAGCTCTCTATACCATTTGCAAGACCATTTGCAAGAGCATTTTGATAGGTAGGATCTACTAGTTTTGCACCCTCAATAGCGTGCGTTACAAAGCCAAGCTCAACTAAAACTGATGGCATTGCCGCACCTACAAGCACCCAAAAAGGTCCCTCTTTCACGCCACTATCTACTACTTTTGGGTAGATCTTTTTTGCACTTGCAAGTATAGATCTCTGTATATCGATGGCGAGTTTGTTTGATGCTAAGATGTTGTGATGGTTGAGTAGGTTTAGGTAACTATCTTTGCCATACTTGTTCATATCGCTTAGATCTGCGGAGTTCTCTTTTGCAGCAACATTTTTAGCTCTATCTGATCTTGATGGTGAGAGAAAGTAGGTCTCTATGCCTTGTATGTTTTTGTTCTCCACAGCATTTGCATGGATACTTACAAAGATATCTGCACTCTTA
Source organism: Sulfuricurvum sp. (assembly GCA_041669045.1). Taxonomy (GTDB): domain Bacteria; phylum Campylobacterota; class Campylobacteria; order Campylobacterales; family Sulfurimonadaceae; genus JBAYBZ01. Next base: position 16,445 of record JBAYBZ010000005.1, read on the forward strand.
TCGTTGGCAAATTTGGTTCTCTGGCTTAGCTTTACGAAGATATCCCTGTTTCTTGTCATATATACATCATAACCTTTGGCGGTGAGTATGCTTTGGAGCTTTTTTGCCACATCAAAGACTATCTTTTTTTCTACAAACTTCTTAAAGCCGATCGCCCCTGGGTCGTTGCCACCATGACCTGCATCGATGACTACTCTTTTGTTTTTCTTGCTTACTTTTGGAGCTGGAGCAGGAGAGTGCTCAAGTGTGGGTGCTTTTTTGGGTAGAGAGGTGAAGCTTATGAGTAGAGTCGATGCTGATGCGGAGTGAGTGATGCTTAACTCTTTAGAGTTTTGCACTACAACTCTTAGGGTTTGTGGGTTGAACTGTGCTACTTTGATGGAGTCTATGCCATCGTGAGTGATCGCTTTTGAGTTTAGAAGTACTCCATTTTTTATATCCCAAATATAGCGATAGTTGCCTTTTTCTGGGATTTTAAAGTATTTGATATCTTTGCTTGAGATAGGGTGATCAAAGTTTAGACTTAGTGTATTTGCTGACCAACTTATATCTTTTAGCCTTAGTGATGAGGTTGCTTTTAGCTCTTTTGCGGCTACTGATTTGGTTATAGGTGCTTCGATGATGGGGAGTTGTTTAAGCTCTTTTTCATAGCTACTTACATCGATGCTTAGCTTAGAGCCACTTTTGATGATCCCCTCTAGGGCGTGGCGTTTTAGATCATTGCTATTTTCTACAACAGAGTTTAGATATAGTGTTTTGTAGCTGTTGTAGGCTCTAAAGATGTCGCTTTGTTTGTTGCTTTGTAGTAATAGATCAGCATCTTTTTTTGCTTGCTGGAAGTTGCTAGCTAAAATAGTTGATAAAAAGAGTACAAAAAATAGTACTACAAGACGACCTATCATTACCCTCTATTCACCATTAGTTAGTTTGTTCATTAGCTCTTTTACAGAGATGATCTCGCTACATCTATACCCGTTGCTACCTGTGAAAAATAGCCCGCTCTCTGTGTTGCCCTCATAGGCATCGCTAAGCCGATCAGCTATGCAGTAGCCAACCACCTTAGCCTCCTCTCCTCGGTTACAAGGTGCTACGCAGTTTGAGATGCACTTGATTGCAGGTGCGGTTTTTTCTTCGATCATCTTGTGCAGTCTTGTTCTAACACCTCTTGCAGGGTAGCCGACAGGTGAGGACATAAGGACAATATCCTCCTCTTTGGCATCAAGCAGAACTTGCTTAAAGTTTTGATGAGCATCACACTCATGTGTGGCGATGAAACGAGTTCCCATCTGCACACCACTTGCACCAAGAGATAACATCAGATCTATGTCGTTTTTATCCCAGATCCCACCAGCTGCGATGACTGGGATCTCCCCCCACTCTTTAGCTTCAGCTACTACGCTAGGGAGAATATTCTCTAGCTGATTCTCTTCCATAAAGCACTGCTCATAGGTGAAGCCTTGATGTCCGCCACTCTTTGGGCCTTCTACTATAACCGCGTCAGGTAGGCGATCGTAGCGTTTTTGCCATCTTTTGCAGATAAGCTTTAGTGCCTTAGCAGATGAGACGATAGGAACAAGTGCTACATCGGGATACCCTTCGGTAAACTCTGGCATATTTGTAGGAAGTCCAGCTCCTGTTATGATGATATCAATACCCGCTTCACACGCATCTCTAACCACTCTAGCGTAGTCGTTGATAGCGTAGAGTATATTTACCGCAAGAGGTTTCTCGCCACTTATGGTTCTGGCATTTTTTATGATCTCAAAGAGAGCCTCTTTTGAGTAGAAGTTGATAGTCTCTAGCGGGCGATCGCTCACTAGTCTTTGGACAAACTTTTTGTTTTGGTAGTATCCCGTCCCAACGGCACTTATAACACCAAGTCCACCCTCTTTAGAGACATTGCCAGCGAGCTTATCCCAGCTGATCCCTACACCCATTCCGCCTTGAACGATTGGCTTTTGTATGCTATATTTGCCTATTTTTAGTGTAGCACTCATTATCTAACCTCTATCTTTGCAAACTTTCTTTTACCAACTTGTAGCACATAGCTACCCTTAGTTAGCTGATACTGCAGATCGCTTAGCTTTTTGGCATCTACCTTTAGTGCACCAGCACTTATGTCGCGTCTAGCTTGAGATGTTGATGGAGATAGCCCAGCATCAACCATCGCTTTAGCGATCCAGACATCACCCTCAAAACTAAACTCTTCCATCTCGCTAGGAAGCTCATTTTTAGTATGTATGTTGTCAAACTCTATTTTTGCTTCACCCGCTTTTTGCTCACCACAAAACCTAGCAGTTATCTCAAATGCGAGATCCTCCTTTACCTTTTTAGGGTGCAACTCACCACACTCTACACCGCGTTTTAGTTTAGCTATCTCACTAAGAGATCTACTGCTTAGTAGCTCATAGTATCGCCACATAAGCTCATCGCTGATGCTTAGTATCTTAGCGTACATATCGTTTGGATCTTCGTTTACGCCGATGTAGTTTCCAAGTGACTTGCTCATCTTTTGCACGCCATCAAGCCCCTCTAAGATCGGCATCATAAGTATAGCTTGCTCTTTGCCACACTCATAGACTCTTTGCAAGTGTCTGCCCATTAGAAGGTTGAACTTCTGATCAGTCCCGCCTAGCTCTATATCGTTTCTAAGATGCACGCTATCATATCCTTGAAGTAGGGGGTAGATAAACTCACTGATGGCGATGGAGCTTCCGCTTTTGTAGCGTTTTTCAAAGTCATCTCGCTCTAGCATTCTAGCGACATTAAATGTAGTAGTAAGGGCTAAAAGTCCACTAGAACCGAGACTATTTAGCCAGTGTGAGTTAAAAACTACCTCTGTTTTAGATGGATCTAGCACTTTAAAAACTTGCTCCGTATAGCTCTTTGCATTTGCTAGTACATCATCTTCGCTAAGTGGTTTTCTAGTGATATTTTTGCCCGTTGGATCACCTATGCGAGCGGTAAAGTCGCCGATGAGAAACTGCACTTTTGCACCATACTTTTGAAAAGTTGCCATCTTGTGGAGTAGCACAGTGTGTCCAAGGTGCAGATCTGGTGCAGTTGGGTCAAATCCAGCTTTTATGGTGTAGTTTTTGCCATCGCTAAGATAGCCTGCGACTAGCTTCTCTATCTCTTCAAGACCGATGATCTCGGCACACCCCCGCTTTATCTCTTCTAAAGCCTCTTGTATCATTATAATCCTATCTAGTTTTTGTAAGCATCGCCAGCGTGAACTAGCTGTATCACCTTGATATTTTGCTCGATTTTAGCACGAAGTGCATTAATATCTGCTTCTTTAGTCTCAAATCCTATCTCGCAAAATATAGAGGACTCATTTTTATTTTTGCCAAGCTCTACTTGTGTGATGTCAAGCTTTAGTTTGGCTAGGTAGTTTAAAAACTCCGCCAAAGTTCCCACTCCACTGTGAAGCGAGACGATCATATGGTAGCGATAAACGATCATCTTCTCCCATCTAACAAAGAGCATCGCCTCTTTATTTTCTATCTTTTTGATCGCATTTTTACACATTTTGTGGTGTATGTGAGCTTTTGATTTTTCTAAAAATGCAACAATCTCATCGCCGATCTTTGGGTGACAACAGTAGTCATAGACTAGATCACTCACATGTCTTGTGCTAAAGATCTCAAGGTTTGTGAAGTTGTACTGCTTTAGTTTGAAGCGGTGTCTTGAGAGAAAACGAGAGAAGCGACCATTTTTGCCGATCTCGCTTGTGTAGCGGTATATCACCTCTTTGAGTTGCTCTATATCTCGTGCAACATTTGCCCTTTTTTCGCAGTTGCCACTACCAAACCACTCATCAACTCGCGAGTGGTTTAGTCTCATGGCAGTTGCGACTATATTTACGCTCGATTTTGCATCTAGATCTTTGATCCTAGCGTTGCAGTTGTAGCGAATGTTTGACTTTGCTTTTGAGGTTTTGACCGTATCTATCCAGCTACAACGAGTGATAGTCTCATCATCTAGTAGTATTTTGACAATATTACCGTTTTTTAGCTCGCTTATGAGTGAGGTTTTTTGGCGGTTTATGAGTGCACTCTTTGCACGGTTGCCAATGTCGGTGTGCACCGCGTATGCGTAGTCAAGAACCACCGCTCCACGAGGCAAAGTAAATGGCTCACCCTTTGGTGAGAAAACAACTATATCCTCGCTAAAGAGATCATTTTTTACTAGATCATAAAACTCCTCGATCGACTCATTTTGGTAGCTTAGGTTGTTGAGCCAGTCAAGTTTGATGGCGTTGTTGCCACCATTTTTGTACTTCCAGTGAGCTGCGACTCCAAGCTCTGCGGTTTTGTGCATCTCGTAGGTTCTGATCTGCACTTCAAAGATCGCCTTGTTGTAAAAAACAGTTGTATGTATGGTCTTGTAGCCGTTTTCTTTTGGGACTGCTATGTAGTCTTTAAATCGTGAACTAAGAGGTTTAAAGTTTAGATGCACAAGCCCCAAAATGTTGTAGCATTTGACGGGATCATCACACACTATCCTAACAGCTAGTAGATCTAGTACCTCCTCGATGCCGATCCCTTTTCTCTGCATCTTGAGGTAGATGGAGTAGCGATGTTTTACTCTTGAGAGGATCTCAAAGTCATCTTCGCAGAAGCCATTTTGCACTAGTAGGTTGTGAAGAGTCTCTTTAAACTCTGCTAGTCTCATCTCAATCTGGTGGAAGTTTTGTTTAAAGTACTCATCTAGCTTTGCATTTTCCTCTTTAAAGAGGTAGCTAAAGCTTAGATCTTCTAGTAGGTTTTTGATATATGAGATCCCAAGGCGATGAGCGATGGGTGCGTAAACAACAAGTGTCTCTTCGGCTATGCGGATCTGCTTATCAGGTCTAAGAGCATCAAGAGTTAGCATATTGTGCAGTCTATCGCAAAGTTTTATGACCAAAACTCGCACATCTTTTATGCTAGCTAGAAGCATCTTTCTAAATGATAGTGCAGAGACTACGAGTTTTTCATTTGAGTTAGATGAGACAAGCTCACTATCTCTGATGCTATCTATCTTTGTTAGCCCATCTACTAGCTGTGATACATCATCGCCAAAGACTGAACAGACTTGATCAGACTTTACCTCGGTATCTTCCACCACATCATGCAAAAGTGCAGAGATACACATCGCTTCATCGTTTGTGATCTTTGCGACAATAGAGGCTACTAGTATGGGGTGGTTGATGTAGGCTTCGCCACTTTTTCTAAACTGCCCTTCGTGAGCCTCGGTGGCGTAGTGCAATGCCATTTTGAGTTTTGGCGTAGGGGCTATCTGGGTAAATAGATACTCTATCGCCTCGCTCGTCTCTTTGATGGCTTGGATCTCTTTTATCTCTATATGCAAGATGAGAGTCTCACTCTTTTATCTCAAAACCTTTGATGATGATAAGCCCCTCTGCTATCTCTCTAAGGGCGATCTCTGTTGCTTTGATCCCTTTTGGGGTGTTTAACTGGCTTGAGGCTCCATTTAGAAGCTCATCTGTTCGTTTTGCAACTGCTAGTGAGAGTTGGTATCTATCTAGGTGCGGGTTAGCATCTAAAATCTTTCCTGTTAATTCTTCTACTTTCATCTTGTTTCCTTTTTTTGTATTTATTTTACTATGGAGCAGTTTTGCGTGTTTCCGCTTATGATATCTAGGAGGTTGCCCTCTTTGAACATATCGCATACTATGATAGGTAGTGCGTTATCTTTAGCAAGTGCTATGGAGGTGTCGTCCATCACTTTTATATCATCACTCATAGCTAGCTCATAGCTTAGAGTTGGGAGTTTTTTAGCGTCGCTAAACTTGTTTGGATCTCTATCATAAACGCCATCAACTTTGGTAGCTTTTATGATCATATCTGCACCAATCTCGATGGCTCTTAGTGTTGCAGCGGTATCGGTGGTGAAAAACGGGTTACCAGTTCCCGCTGCAAATATAACTACACGCCCTTTTTCTAGGTGGCGGATAGCTCTGCGGTTTATGTAGGCTTCTGCGATCTGCTCCATCTTGATGGCGGTTTGCATACGCACTTGAAGTCCCGCATGTTCGCACGCCTCTTGTATAGCCACGCCATTGATCACGGTTGCTAGCATACCCATATAGTCCGCTGAAGTTCGTTTGATGATCCCATCTTTTGCAGCACTTACACCTCTGATGATGTTACCGCCACCTACGACGATGCCAACCTCGATGCCAGCTTCCACAAGGCACTTGATCTCGCCTGAGATAAACTTAAGTATCTGAGTGTCTATGCCATGACCCGCTTCGCCTGCTAGTGCCTCACCAGAAAACTTAACCAAAACTCTTTTAGCAGCCATAAAGATTCCTTTTGATTTTCGCGAATTTTACATAAAATTGTCTTTGAGTATGCTTTGAAGTTTGTTACAAGTTTGTTAAATTTAAACTTTTTTATGATAGTATCGCAGTGATAAAATATATATTAAGGCGTTTTAAGTTGAAGATATTAGTTGTTGATGACTCCAAAGTCGCTAGAAAATATATACTAAGATCCATTGCGTCTATCGGGATAGAGGCGGAGTTTAGAGAAGCTGAAAATGGACAAGAGGCACTTAGTGCTTACAAAGAGGAGCGAGCTGATGTCGTGTTTTTGGATCTTACTATGCCTATAATGGACGGTTATGAGGCACTAAGAGAGATCATTGCATACGATAAAGATGCACAAGTGATCGTTGTGAGTGCAGATGTTCAAAGTGAAGCAAAGCTTAGAGTGCTTAAAGATGGTGCGAAAAATATGTACCCAAAACCTATAAGCGATGAGAAGATGAGGACAATCTTCGCAGAGGATATCGTATGAGCTTTGCTTTTAATGAAGATCAGCTTGATATACTGCGTGAGGTTATGAACATCTCACTAGGTGAGACAACTGCAAATATCGCACAACTTTTGGGTGCATTTGGAACTATGCACATACCTGAAGTTGATATTATAAGCTCAAAAGATCTTCAAGCATTTATAGGTAGAGATCTCTCGCCAAAAGAGGATTACCATGTCACTAAACAGCTCTTTTCTGGGCATTTTGGTGGTGAGGTGATCTTTATCATCTCTAAGGAGTCATCGCTAAATCTTGCCAAAAATATGTTTCAAGCACCAACTACAACCGAAGATGAGATCAATGATTCTGTGATGGAGCTAACTAACATTGTCACATCTACCATAGTATCTAGGCTTGCAGCAGAGCTTGATGTAACGGTGCAGTTTTTTGCCCCAACTTCTGCCATTATGAAGTGTGTGGAGATAGTAGATGAGGAGGTTCTTAGCTACTCAACTGTTATAGTGCTAAAGACGATAGTTGATTTTCAAGATGAAAATATCGTAGGCAATATCTTTGTGCTAACTAAAGATGAGGCGATCCAAAAACTAAAAGATCTGCTTGATAAAAAACTAGAAGAGCTTTTTGCATAATGGAAGTCTCAAAAGATATAGAGACACTACTAGATACGCTTGAGAGTGGGCATATCATACTTGATGGCGACTACAAGGTTACTTTTTGGAACAGATGGCTATGTATAAATACGCAGATAGATAAGAGGGATATTTTAGGTAAAGATCTATTTGAGATCTTCCCTAGTATCGATGCGGCGATACTTAAGCGAAAGATCGCAACATCATTTCTACTAAGTACACCAACTTTTTATGACTCAAATCGAAAAGAGCCACTAATCCCTATAAAACGCAACAAAGTAACGAGCGGATCACTAGAGATGATGCAACAACAAGTCACCATCTCACCATGCAATATGGAGCAAAAAGCGGTGATGATCAACATCTATGACATCTCTGAAGTGCATGAAGCAAAGATACTACTAGCTAGACAGATGAAAAAGGTAAAAGCACTCAACACGCTTTTGGAGTCGCAACAAGATCTCATCGATAAAAACATCATAATGGCTAGAGTCTCGCTTGATGGGACGATGGTAGATGTAAGCTCAAAGCTTTGCAACTTTTTTGGTTATGAAAAAGAGGAGCTTTTGGGAGAGAAGATCTCTCTGCTTGGAAGCTCTAAGATACCAGAGGGGATCTTTAGTGAGCTTTGGAGTAGGGTGCTTGGTGGTGAGTCGTGGAGTGGTGAGCTAGCAAACTTAACTAAAAAGCACGAGCTAAAGTGGGTGCTTTTAAAGATAGATCCAGTGTTTGATGGTGATGGTAAGCTAAAGGAGTTTAGTGCCTTTTACTCTGATATCACTAACAAAAAACTACTTGAGGAGCTATATATAAGAGATCCTCTTACTAAGATCTACAACCGTGCTCACTTTGATAAACACTTCAACTCACTCTTTGGCGATCAGCGTAAAACATCAACGCCATCAGCTCTTGTTATCATCGATATAGATCACTTCAAAAAGATCAATGACACCTATGGGCATCAAACAGGTGATGAAGCTCTTATAGTTGTCGCTTCGATACTAGAGCATAGTATCAGATCTGAAGATATGGTAGCTAGATGGGGTGGTGAAGAGTTTGTTATGCTACTGAAAAATGTAAGCAAAGATGAGGCGATAGAGATAGCCCAGAAGTTAAGATCTAAGATAAAAGAGGCAAATTTTGCCTCATCACTTACACTCACTTGCTCTTTTGGACTCACGCTTTTTGGCTCAAGTGATGACCCAATAGAGAGTTTTAAAAGAGCAGATGACGCACTCTATGAGGCTAAAAATGGCGGTCGTGATAGAGTAGTTTTTAAGTGAGTTGGAACTCTTTTTGCTTTTGCCTATAAAATAGAAGTTAAAAAAGAGTTTTTATGAACATAGTTGCTATCTTTTTACCACTTGTAATAGTTCTCTTTAGTGGTTGTACTGCGGGGTTAAGCGATCCTGAGCTTGACTTTACACCACCAAAATATGTTGAGCAGTCTCCTGCAAAAGAGGATCAAAATGATTATACTTTAGTGGGTAGTATATTTGGTCAAGGTGAAAACCCACTCTTTAGTGATCACAAGGCTATGCATGTTGATGATGTAGTGACGGTTGTGATCCAAGAGGTGGCAAAAAGCTCTCAAAGTGGCTCAAAGTCGCTTAGTGGAAGTGAAAATACAAACCTAGGTGGCGGGCTTGCTACTTATGGCGGGAGCAACAGCTTGATAAATCAAGCCACAAAACAGCTAAACAATTTTGGCAATATTGGCTTCTCTACCGCTTCAGAGAGTGCATTTAAGGGGCAGGGAAGCTCTACAACAGATGCGTCATTTACCACAACAGTGACAGCTAGGATCATAAAAGTGCTAGAAAATGGCAACTACTATATACATGGCAAACGAGAGATCTTAGTCGATAACCAAAAGCAGATCATGCAGATCGGCGGTGTGATCCGTCCCTATGATATAGACCAAAACAACAGAATACTCTCATCGCAAGTGAGCGATGCGAAGATACTATATAGAACGCAAGGCGATGTAGATCAGGCGTCGCAGAGGGGTTGGGGAGCTAAGATTATAAATGCAGTGTGGCCATTTTAGAGTATGAGAGTAGTTTTTGCACTGCTTAGCCTTCTGCTTTTGCTTGAGGCAAAAGATACCTTTAGAGAGTTTTATGACTTTCGCAAAGTTAAGCTTAGCCAGCAAAAGAGCTTTAATGATCCAAAAGATGAGCAGATCTCAAAGCTTTTAGGCTCGCAGTGGCAAAGTTTTGCTGCAAAGATCGATAGACTCTACATAAAAGCTCCAATGCCAACAGTTGCTAGTGGGGTTGCTAGTAGTTTTGAGGAGGTAGGGCCTAAGATTTTTGTAAACTTTAGCCCAAAAGAGGCTAGGGCTACTGTGGTTGATGCGAAAGATCCACTGTTTGATTTTTTTGGTAGTGGTGTGTCTCTTTATGTACCAAAAGAGCTATATACTCTAAGGCTAAGCACCAACGATAAAGAGGATATCTACACCTTTTTTAGCTCTCTTAGTGAAGTAGATCTTAGCTCTATGAGTGCACAGATAGTTGCTACTATGCAGAGCTTTGAGCTAAATGATTGGGGTCTTTTTATGTTTGTAGATAGGGCAAGCAGGGCTATTTACACCGATGATAGAGCGGTGATTTTGGCATGGAGACTGCTATCTGGCATGGGGTATGATGTTAGGCTCGCCATCGGTGCATCTAGGGTGCTTTTGCTAGCTAGAAGTGGTGCTAAGATCTACGATAGAGCCTACTATGAGATAGCGGGGGAGCATTACTATCTCTTGAGCGAAGATGGGATTGCACCTACTATCACAACATACGCCACTAAAGCAGATCTTGATGCAAAAGATCTAGATCTAACACTTCTAGCTCTACCAAAACTAGCCATCGATGAGAGAAGTAGCACACTAAGTTTTAGCTTTGAGACTAGAGGCTATACGCTAGAGGTGAAGCATAACCAAAACTTAGCGGAGTTTTTTAGATCTTATCCAAACGCAGGGTTTGATGTGTTGGCAAAAATACCACTAGATCCGCTCATATATAACTCCATAATGCCATTTTTGCAAAGCGAGCTTGATGCTAAGAGATCTAGCTGGGTACTAAACTTTTTGCTAGCTTTTACTCAAGGCTCTTTTGAGTACAAAACAGCTCCTAAAATCAAAAGCATCAGTGAGCTAGTTGCAGATAAAGCAGGTGATGCAAAAGATAGGCTACTCTTTGCTAGCGTCTTTATAAAAGAGCTTCTAGGTATCCGCACTGCTGGGGTTTTGTATGAAAACTACATAACGCTAGCTCTTGATATACCGCTTGAGAGTAGATACAAAGTGCTTATAAATAACAGGGAGTTTGCTCAAGCAGATCTAGTGAGCAAAAACTTAAATGCGGGAGAGATCTCTACTACTTATAGAGAATTAAAGCCTAGAGACTATATAATTTTTGATAGTAACTAGAGAAGGATATCTATGGATCCTAGGCGTGACACGCTAGTCAAGCATATACTAAATAGAGATACGCTCCTAAAGTCGCTTGAACATAGTGATATAGTAGATCTTTTTTTGATCAATGTGGACAACTTCTCTAACTATAACTCCACATATGGCTATGAAGTGGGAGATATACTGCTACATAGAGTAGCAGATCTCATCGAGATCTCAAAACCAGAAAATATGCAACTTTATAGAGTAAGCTCTGATGAGTTTGCTCTTCTTGGCGATGGAAGACTTAGCCAAAAACGCATAGATGAGATAGCTAGCTCTATGATCTCATTTTTTGATCAGATGAGCATAGATATAGATGCTGAACTAAGTGTAAATGTCTCCATAAGTATGGGGATCGCAACAGGCATGGGCAAGTCGCTTCTAACCAACGCAAAAGAGGCACTAGAGGAGCTAAGAGAGTATAGTAGAGGCTCATACAACATCTATGATGAAAACTCAGAGTTTATAAAAAAACAGCATGAGAACTACTTCTGGATCAACCAGCTAAAACGGGCGTTTGAGCTTGAGAAAATAGAGCCATTTTTTCAACCCATACTAAACAACGAGACTAAAAAGGTGGAGAAGTTTGAGGCGTTAGCTCGCATCATCGATGATGGATCTATCGTTCCGCCCATCAGATTTTTAGAGGCTTCAAAGCTTACAGGCACACTCTCGCTTGTTACTAGAGTGATGATAGAGCATAGTTTTAGAGTATTTAGTGGCACTAACTACTCTGTGTCGATCAACATTACAAATATGGATCTGCATCTAGGACATCTTGAGTCTTTGCTACTCAAGTATGCTACCAAATATGGCATAAAACCATCAAATGTAATACTAGAGATGCTTGAAGATATAGAGTCGCTAAACTCCAAAGATACGCTAGATCAGCTATATAGTCTTAGATCACACGGCTTTAAGATAGCCATTGATGACTTTGGAAGTAGAAGCTCAAACCTCTCAAGACTACTTGACTTTTCGCCTGACTTTATAAAGATAGATGGATCTTTTATAAAAAATATACTAAGCGATAAAAAGTCGCAAACCATAGTGGAGTCGATCGTTTTTCTATGTAAAAAGAGCGGGATCGATGTTGTCGCAGAGTTTGTACACTCAAAAGAGGTGCAAGATAGAGTTCTCTCCCTTGGGATTAAGTACTCGCAGGGTTACTATATAGGTGAACCAAAACAAACAATAGATAATTTTATATAATAAAAAGTTTCAAAGTGATATAATTATCAAAAAAATTTGGAAACTTTTTTAGTGCAAGATAGACTCGGTTACAATAAAATAAAAAGTAAAGTTCTACTTCTGCTACTGATCCCAGCAGCGTTTATAACCATACTCTCATATATGGTTCTAAAACATATATATCAAGAGTATGAAGATCTAAGCTTTACCAACATGCAGATCAAACGCTCAAGCAACATCTCTGAGATAGTACACTACCTTCAGCTAGAGAGATCTCTAAGTGTTGAGTACAAAGAGGGTGTCAAGCAAAGTGAGCTAGATCTAGATCCAAAAGAGATAAGAAGCAAGCTAAAAGATAGTGCCCAGCACGCACAAAGCCTCTTTTTGGAAGAAGACCTAGAGCGGTTTGCTGATGTTTGCCAAACGCTTATAAGAGATGACTTTACTCTAAGCAAAGATGAGTACTCGCAGATGATTGGCAGACTTTTGGAGTTTGCTATGAATATGCCATCAACTATGGCAGATCAGGACAATCGTAACTTAGTGCAAGCTTACGCATACTTAGCTACCAACAAAGAGGCACTCGGACTGCTTAGATCTACCATCTTAGAGGCTATTTTGCATGGATCTATAAGCAAAGATGCACTAAAAGAGATCATACAAAGCTACAAGATCTACAATATGAGCAAGTCCATATATGAAGGATCTTTGCAGGAGTCTAGGGAGTTTGTAAAGCACTACAAACAGCATCTAGGTAAGCGGGACTATCTGGATTTTGTCTCGATAGTGCAAAGCATCATCGACAGCTCTGAGATAGATAAGAGCCTTGAAGCTAGAGAGTGGTTTTATAAAGCAACAGCACTATCTCTACGCCTAAGAGAGTTGGAAAAAGAGCTATTTTCGTTTATGCAACACACTGTTTTGCAAAAACAAGAGGCACTAAATGGCAAGATCATCTTTATCGCTTTGCTACTTTTTATAAGTCTAGTCGCATTTTTACTCGCTATCAAGTATATAGCTAGTAGGATACTCTCACTAACAGATAAGATCATAGAGCAGAAAAATGAGTTTGCTCACATCGCAAAGACTGATATACTCACGGGGTGTAAAAATCGCTACGGCTTGCAACTAGATATCTATATGGCACAAGAGCCTCATCTTGCACTGCTAAACATCGACAACTTCAGACAGATCAATGACTTTTATGGGCATGAGTTTGGTGATGGCGTGATCAAGCATGCAGCTAGTAAACTTCAGCAGATCTTTAAAGATCATGCCAACATAAGCATCTACCGCTTGCAAGGTGATGAGTTTGTGCTTCTTTGTAGTGGGTGTGGTTTTGAGAAGTTTAGATCTAGCGTAGCAAAGACTATCGCTCAGTTAAGCGAGAAGTTTGTGCTAAGTGGCGAGGAGATACTGCTTTCATGGAGTTGTGGGCTATCATCGGTGAGTAAAGATCAGCTACTAACTAGCTCCAATATGGCTCTAAAGTATGCAAAACTTAAGGGCAAAGATATGGTGGTTTACTCCGAGAAGATCAGCTTCAATGCTGAGTATGAGAATAACATCATCTGGGCGAAAAAGGTCTCAAATGCACTCAAAAGCTCATCTATCGTGCCATATTTCCAACCAGTCATCGACAATAAAACAGGCGACATAATCAAGTATGAGTCGCTTGTGAGGCTTCTGGATCAAGGTGGCGTCGTCGTTTCGCCATACACCTTTTTGGATATTGCCAAACAGACTAGACAATACTTTGACATCACAAAGCAGATGATCCGTCAAAGCTTTGAGCTGTTTAAAAGTAGAGATCTAGCATGCTCCATAAACCTCTCCATAGTCGATATAACTGACCCTGAAATGGTAACTTACATAGAGCATATGCTTCGTAGTTACGGCATAGGCGAGCGAGTAGTTTTTGAGATAGTTGAGAGCGAGTATATAGAGAACTTTGAGGGAGCTAGAAGCTTCATACAAAAGGTCAAGGGCTTTGGTTGCAAGGTCTCCATAGATGATTTTGGTACGGGGTATAGCAACTTTGAGTATCTCATAAAGCTTGATGTGGACTACTTAAAGATAGATGGCTCACTTATCAAAAACATAACAACTGATAAGGCGAGCTACCTTGTGGTTTCGACGATAGTTGATTTTGCTAAGAAGCTAGGCATAAAAACAGTAGCAGAGTTTGTTGAGACTAAAGAGATCTACGATATGCTTTGTGAAATGGGAGTGGACTACTCGCAAGGTTACTACTTTGGTGCTCCCACCCCTATGATCGAAGATAAAGGAGTAAAGGGAGCCTAGCTAAGTGTAGCTAGTTGCTCTTTTACCTTTTGTTGTTTGCTCTTAGCATCTTCTAGTGCTTCGCGGTTGCTCTCTATTAGTTCCGCTGGAGCGTTTGCGACAAATCGCTCATTGCTTAGCATAGCATCAAGCTTGTCTATCTCTTTTTGGAGCTTCTCATCTTGCTTGCTAAGTTTAGCTATGATCGGGGCTAGATCTACTGCGTCTGTTGGTATGAAACTCTCACACTGCTTAGCTATGTCGCTTATGGCATTCTCCACTTTTGCATCGCAAAACTCTAGATCTTCGACCTTTGCAAGTCTTGTTATGTAGGGGCTGATGAGCTCTTTTTCAGCATCACTTATGCCATCAACTTTTAGGTACGCCTTTGCGATGCGTTGGTTTGCAAGATCTAGCGGAACTTTTGCTCGCCTAATCGAGACTATGGCGTCGATGATAAGCTCAAATCTCGCCTCATCTTTTTTACGCACTTTGGTTTTGTAAGGGTATGAGCTTATCATGATGGAGTCAGCTTCCTCTAAGCTCGTGCCACTAAGGCTATGGTATAGATGCTCTGTGATGAAAGGCATAAATGGGTGAAGAAGCTTCATCGCCTCTTTAAAGATCGCTCCAAGGTCACTAATCGAGCTTTTTTCAGCTTTACTAAGCTCAATGCCCCAGTCGCAAAACTCATTCCATATGAAGCGGTATATCGCCGTTGCAGCGTCGTTGAAGCGGTACTCATCAAGATGGCTTCTTACCTCCGCTGTGGCGACATTTAATCGTGAAAGCATATAGCGTCCAAGGTCACTCTCTATACAGAACCCTTTTAGATCTGGGAAGGTCTGCTCGTGCATCTGGAGGTATTTTGAGGCGTTGTAGAGCTTGTTTGTAAAGTTGCGGTTTTGCTCTAGCTTTGCTCTACTCATACGGATATCACGCCCTTGTACTGCACTTATGGCGAGAGTAAAACGCAGTATATCGGCACTAAACTCATTTACCATATCTAGTGGATCTATCACATTTCCACGAGATTTGCTCATCTTTTGTCCATGCTCATCTCGTACCAAAGCGTGTAGGTAGATATGCTCAAAAGGGAGCTTTTGCATAAAGTGCTCACCCATCATCATCATGCGAGCTACCCAGAAAAATAGTATATCAAAGCCCGTAATCAGTAGTGCATTTGGGTAGAACTCGCTTAGATCTTCATCGTTATAGAGCTTGCCTTTTAGCACATCAGCGTTACCCCACCCAAGGGTAGAAAATGGCCACAAAGCGGAGCTAAACCAAGTATCTAGCACATCTGGATCTTGATGGATCTCTTTACTTTGACACTTCGGACACACTGACTCATCGCTTGTGCTTGCCCACTCATGATCGCACCCATCGCAGTAAAACACAGGGATCTGATGTCCCCACCAGAGCTGACGGCTTATGCACCAGTCACGCAGATCCCCCATCCACGCGTTGTAGGAGTTGATCCAGTGCGGTGGGAAGAACTTAACCAACCCCTTATTTGTCTTCTCAATCGAGCCTAAAGCCAGCTCTTTTTTGACAAACCACTGTTTAGATATATATGGTTCAACCACATTTTTACATCTATAACAGTGCCCTACTTGATGTTTGTGAGGCTGGGTTTTTACCAAAAAGCCCTCATCTTCAAGTCTTTTTACGATCACCTCTCTTGCTTCAAGTCTCTCTAAGCCCTTAAACTCGCCCGCATGCTCATTTAAGATCCCCTTCTCATCAAAGATAGTGACAAACTCTAGGTTGTGTCTCTTGCCAACTTCGTAGTCATTTTGATCATGTGCAGGGGTTACCTTGACCGCACCTGTCCCAAAGTCCATATCGACATGGCTATCGGCGATGATGGCTATCTCTTTATCAAGAAGTGGCAAGCGAACCTTTTTGCCTATGAGATCTTTATATCGCTCATCATCAGGGTGCACCATCACCGCAGTGTCACCGAAGTATGTCTCGGGGCGGGTTGTAGCTATCTCTAGGACACCACTTCCATCGCCTAGCGGGTAGTTTATGTGGTAAAACTTACCATCACTCTCATGGTGTTCAACTTCGATGTCGCTTAGTGCCCCATCGTGTGTACACCAGTTTACCATATAGTTGCCACGAATTATTAGCCCCTCATCGTATAGCCTCACAAACGCCTCTTTGACGGCATTTTGAAGCCCCTCGTCCATAGTAAATCGCTCTCTTTTCCAAGATGGACTAACACCCATCTTGCGAAGTTGCATAGTCATCTCGCCAGCAGAGTGCTCCTTCCACTTCCATGCACGAGCCAAAAACTCCTCGCGACCTAGATCTTCTTTGGTTTTGCCCTCTGCGAGTATCTGTTGCTCAACTACATTTTGTGTAGCGATCCCCGCATGATCAGTTCCACTTTGCCAAAGTGTTTTGTACCCGTCCATTCGCTTGTAGCGGGTGATGATATCCTGTAGAGTAAATGTGAGAGCATGCCCTATATGAAGGCGTCCTGTGACATTTGGTGGTGGCATCATAATGGCGAAGTTTTTGCCATCTTGCTGTATGGACTTGTTGCCATCTGGTTCAAAATAGCCTCTCTCCTCACAAAGTTTGTAGTAGGTTTCTTCTATATTTTGTGCATCGTATGACATTATTTACCTTAAAATTTTTTTGAAATTATAGCTAAACTTTTAATGCTTTATTAATACCTCTTTAGATAAAATTGCCGACATTGACATAATTTTAGAAGTGGAGAGTTTGATGAAGAAGATCAAAAAGGTACTTATCGCCAACCGTGGTGAGATAGCACTAAGAATAGTTAGGGCTTGTAGAGAGCTAGATATCGCGAGTGTAGCGATATTTTCAGAGGTGGACACAGAGGGTCTTTGGATCAAAAAAGCAGATGAGTGCTACCCGATCATGGGAGATCCGCTTCAAGCTTACCTAAACTACGACCCGATCATCTCGTTAGCAAAAAAGGCTAACTGTGATGCTATTCACCCTGGATATGGGTTTTTGAGTGAGAGTGCAGAGTTTGCACAAGCGTGTGCTGATAATGGCATCATTTTTATAGGACCAAAACCTGAGCATATCGCACTTTTTGGTGACAAAATGGCATCAAAAGTGGCTATGAAAGCTGTTGGCGTACCTGTGCTAGAGGGTACTGATGAGCCTATTATAGATCTAAAAGAGGGTCTAAGCATCGCTAAAGAGATCGGTTTTCCTATCATCATAAAAGCTGCATTTGGCGGTGGTGGTAGAGGTATGAGGATCGTTAGAAAAGAGGGTGAGTTTAATGATCTTTTTGATGCTGCAACAAAAGAGGCGGCTCGCTTCTTTGGCAAAGGTGATGTTTTTATAGAGAAGTATGTTGAAAACCCACGCCATATAGAGGTTCAAATCATCGCCGATAAGTATGGAAATGTGATGCACCTAGGTGAGAGAGACTGCTCAATCCAACGCCGTCACCAAAAAGTGATCGAGATCGCTCCATCGCCTCGTCTAAGCCAAGAGGTGCGAAAAGAGCTATACCGCATCTCTACAAAAGCGATGTTTAAACTAGGGTATGAGTCAGTAGGTACTGTTGAGTTTCTAGTCGATGAAAATGACAATATCTTCTTCATAGAGATGAATACTCGTGTTCAAGTTGAGCACCCTGTTACTGAGACTATCACAGGTATAGATATCATACAGCGAATGATCGAGATCGCAGAGGGTGACAAAATGATCTACTTGCAAGAGGAGATCAAGTTTAGAGGTTACTCTATTGAGTTTAGAGTAAATGCTGAAAATCCACAGATGAACTTTATGCCATCAACTGGAACTATAAAAGAGTATCACACTCCAGGTGGCCCAGGTGTAAGACTTGACACAAGCGTCTATGCAGGTTATACAGTACCTGCAAACTACGACTCAATGATCGGTAAACTTATAGTTTGGGCGATCGACTGGGAGGGTACAGTTAAAAAAGCTAGAAGAGCACTAGATGAGTACCATATAGAGGGCTTTAGCACAAACTTAGGACTTCACAGAGAGATAGTGCGAGACCAAGACTTTATAGATGGTAAATTTACCACAAACTACCTAGATAAGAAGATGGAAGCGTTCAAAATGGGTGCGGAAAGCTCTATCAAAAAAGAGGAGGAGAAGATGTCAATGATCACCTCCCTTATCAACAAGATCAAATCACTAAAAATCTCCACAAGACAGTAGTGCCCCCTTTGGGGTACTGGGTACAACTTTGCCACTATCAAGACTCAACACTGAGCAGTTAGAAGCTGCCACATCATCATACCAGCACAATCTCATAATCGCTTCTGCGGGCACAGGCAAGACATCTACCATAGTGGGACGCATAGCTCATCTGCTAGGGCAGGGAGTGAAGCCAGATGAGATTATGCTACTTACATTTACCAACAAAGCAGCAGCGGAGATGGTGGAGCGAGTAGCTCACTACTTTGGCAAAGAGATAGCCTCACGCATCGAGGCGGGGACATTTCACGCGATCAGTTATAGATGGCTAAAGAGGCGAGATAAAAAGGTGGTGCTAAAACAGCAACGAGAGCTAAAGACACTCTTTAGGAGTGTGCATGAGAAGCGAGTTTTTTCACACATAGATGCAACTGCATCTGCTTATGGAGCTAGCTATCTTTATGATCTATATATGTTTTACCAAAACACAGAGCTTGAGCTAGGTTTTGAAGAGTGGATAGATCTCAACTACCCAGAGCATGAGGGTTTTGCGATGATCTATGCAGATATCGTAGATGAGTTTGAGCTACTCAAGAGCGAGTATGGCTTTTTGAACTTTAATGATCTGCTCTTAAAGTTTAGAGAGCTTTGCTTCAGTGAGGAGTTGCCCTATAAGGAGGTGCTAGTCGATGAATATCAAGACACTAACGCACTGCAAGGGACTCTACTAGATGCGATGAGTCCGCCATCGATCTTTTGTGTGGGGGATTATGATCAGAGTATCTATGCGTTTAATGGTGCGGATATAACCATCATAGGATCTTTTGTCACGAAGTACCCAGATGCTAAGGTTTTTACGCTTAGCAAAAACTACCGCTCAAGTAGAAGCATACTCTCGCTTGCAGAGAGGGTGATAGGGCACAATGATCGCATCTACCCAAAAAAACTAGAAGTAACTAGGCTCTCGCAGAGCGTGGATCCAAGACTGCTCATCTACGAGGAGCTTTTTGAGCAGTATAGGGGGATCGCCTCAATCGTACAGCGTTCATCTACCACAAGAGAGGAGATCGCCATCATCTTTAGAAACAACTCATCAGCAGATGGGATCGAGGTGGCACTAAAAGAGCTAGGCATCGCATGCAAGAGGCGAGGGGGGAGTAGTTTTTTTGATGCGAGAGAGATCAAAGCGGTGCTAGATCTATATACTTTGGCGGTCAATGAGCTAGATATGATGGCGTTTGTGCATATATTTGACTATGCAAAGGGTGTGGGGAGTGCTGTGGCGACGGATCTATACTTAGCCCTTAAAAAGCTAGGTGGCGGGAGCTTTTATGCGGGGCTTTATAGACCAGATCTAAGCATACATAACCCTTTTGAGAAGAAGAAGCAAAACCACCAACTAGGGCTTTTTGATGATATGCTTGAGCTATCAAGTGTGGCAAAGTATGCCAAGCTCGGCTTCAAAGATGAGTTTTTGCAAAATCAGGTCTTAAAACACCCAAAGCTAAATCGTGAAAGTGTTACATTTTTGTACCAGTTTTATAACCTTTTTGCTTCGCTAAAGAGCCTAAAACGCCCACTTGATGTGATCAAAAAGATATCACTCTCGCCACTTTTTGAAAACATAAGTGATCAGCTAGCTACCAAGCGAGCCACTAGAAAAGATATGAGCGTAGATGAGGCTATAAAAGCGGACTCGCTTGATCGCATAAGCAGAAAGATGGCGCTACTAAGTGAGCTAAGTTTGCCTTATGATCAAAGTGAGCGGTTTTTAAATGCGATGATACTAGGCTCAAGCGACTTGACGCAAGGAAGTGGAGTAAACCTGCTAAGTGTGCATGCCTCTAAGGGGCTTGAGTTTGAGGAGGTGTTTGTCATAGATCTGATAGATGGGCGTTTTCCAAACCGCAAACTGATGCAACAAAGTGGCTCACTAGAGGAGGAGCGAAGGCTATTTTATGTAGCAACTACTAGGGCTAAAGATCTGCTCTATCTTAGCTACGCTAAGTATGACAAGCTCAAAAAGCTCAACTTTGTGCCATCGCAGTTTCTCTATGAGGCGTCGATGCTCAAAAAAGATGAGCACTATGCACTGCTTGTAGGTGGAGAGTAGGCGAGGATCTAGAAGATCTCTACTTTTGCACTCGCTATCTTTTGGTAGATGCTTAGGTTTTTTCTAAGTGGTAGCCACTTGACTAGTATGGTAGCTAGTGCCTCCCAGAGGGCTACCCACCCGCCTATCATAACGCCCTCGGAGATTAGCCTATACGCCATATTGTCATGTTCAGAGAGCAAAAACGAGACAAAAATAAGCAAAAACCCTATAAGAAAAAAGATGATAGAGTTTTTTAGACTCTCTTTTGTGCTCTTTTTTTCTAAAAAGATGAGGTATGAAAAGTACTCGCTGATACTGCTTTGAAGCCTCTTTAGCGACTCTTTGCTTAAGGCTTCTTCAAAGTAAAACTGCAAGACAAAAGGTGTCGAGCCGATCTCATCTACACTCTCAAATAGGTACTCTTCTAGCTTGTACTTTAGATCTTTTTTGATAAAAGATGACTTTTTGTCATAGTCCTCGTATAGATCTTCTACTTTTGAGGCAAAAATCTTGATGAGCAAAGCTCCGTTTTTGTCTCTATCGTAGCGGTTTAAAATATGATCTTTCATCTTTGGTCTTTTTGCTTATTTTAACTCTTTCTAGCTTTAAACTTCTCCTCTAGTGCCTTTAGCTCATCGGCGTTTTCTTGTGCCTTTTTGACCACCTCTTCAAATGCAAAACCTTTCATCACAATCTCATAAAGTTTAGGTTTGTCTTTTCGCCAGTTTCGTATAGTCATAGGTGTGACATTTAGTATGCGTGCAATGTCTTGTTGAGTAAGTTTCATATAGTAATGTTAGTCTATTAAATATATAAAGAAAATTCGATAATTATTTGCTATCTATTTATATATAACGCAAACTATTTGCTTTCATTAAGTCTTAATTAGATAATATTTAGCTCAAAAATGCAAAAAAGAGAAAATAGTTATGCCCTTAGAGTTAAAAACACATATAGAAGATCTATTTAAAAGCTCAGATATTTTTAGCGATAGTGAAAAAAATCTGAATATTCCAAAGATTTTGGAAGCTACCCAAAAAGTGGATATTGAACTAATAAAGATTTTAAAAAGTGATGAAAAAGCAAAAAAACAATTTTTTACTCAAATTGAGGATATTTTTGTATTAAATCAAAACAGGCTAATGGAGTTTTTTTCTTTAAATGACTATATGAAAAATGGTTCATACACAAGCTATACAAACAAAATTGGGCTTATAAAAAAAGATAGTTTTATCAAAAAGTTCGATGATGTAGTTTTGGCATATCCTCATAAAGATTGTGTTTTAGAAGGTGGGCAAACAAAAGATGAAGATAAAAGAAAAGAAGTTTTTTATAATGAAATATTAAAAAGCAGTGAAATAGATAGACTTTTTGAACCAAAAGTTTTAACAAATATAAAAAGATACAGCAAAGATAAAATAGAAGATAATCCTATGATGAAAGCAGATGACAATCTGATAATCAAAGGAAATAATCTTTTAGCACTTCATAGCCTAAAAAAGAAGTTTGCGGGAAAAGTGAAGCTCATCTACATAGACCCACCATACAACACAGGAAACGATAGTTTCAACTACAATGACAATTTTAACCACTCAACTTGGCTAACTTTTATGAAAAATAGGCTTGAAGTTGCAAAAGAGTTTTTAAGTGATGATGGAGTTATATTTGTACAGTGCGACCATAATGAACAAGCTTATTTGAAAGTTCTAATGGACGAGATTTTTACTTTTGGTAATTTTGTAAATATTATTTCAGTTAAATCATCTACTCCAAGTGGTGTAAAAACCTCCCATGCTACAAAGAAAATTTTAAAATCTCAAGATTTTATACTTGTATATAAAAAATATAATCTTGAGTTAATCCCACAATATTATAAAAAAGAAAAATGGGATACTCACTATATGTTTTGTATTGAAAATAATAAGCTCGTTAGCTTAGTAGAAGTTTTGAGAAAAAATAAAATTTTGAAAAAAAAAGAAACTATAAAAGATTTTGATATAAAAAAGAAAGATCATAAGAAGTTTTATATAAGTAATGCAGAAAAAATTGTAAGAAAAAGCACCCATGATAATCAAAGAATCAAGAAGTTATGTAATAGTCAATTTAAAGACGAAATATATGAAGAGGGTGACAATAGATATATAAATAATGATATGTTGCAACCAATATCCAAGAGTATTAAGCCAGTTTTTATTGGTCAAAATATAGAAAATGATATCTCTAATTTGCTTTGTGATTTTTGGGAAGATATAGATTTTCAAAATACTCAAAATCAAGGTGGAGTAAGTTTTCCTGCTGGTAAAAAGCCCGAACAATTACTTTACAGAATTATCAGCATGGCAACAAAAGAAAATGATTTAGTTATGGATTTTCATTTAGGAAGTGGTACAACTTGTGCAGTTGCTCATAAAATGAATAGAAGATATATAGGTATAGAGCAAATGGACTATATAGAAGATATTGCAGTACAAAGACTTAAAAAAGTAATAGATGGCGAACAAGGTGGAATTAGTAGGGCAGTAAACTGGAGTGGTGGTGGAGATTTTATTTATGCAGAACTTAAGACCATTGATAATTTTAAAAATAGTGAAATAGGAAAGCTAAATAAAAATCTTGAGTATCTTCCAATAGGTGAGATAGAAGATGAAACTTATAGTATTTCAAAAGAAGAAATAGCAATTAACAAAGCTTTTTATGGAAGTAGCAAATGAGTGAGATACTTTTTAAAGATATTGAAGCAAAGATAAAAGGTAGAGAAGAAGAGGGGAATTTTATAAATATTCCACTTTCAATAAGTGATAATCTAAAGCAATCTTTGAGAGATTATCAAAAAAAAGCCTTAGAAAATTTTATATACTATTTGGATATAAATAAAAAATATCAAGCAATAGAGAACAAACACCTACTTTTTCATATGGCAACTGGAAGTGGAAAAACAAATATTATAGCTTCAACAATTTTGTATCTATATGAAAAAGGTTATAGAGATTTTATATTTTTTGTAAATACTCAAAATATTATCACAAAGACAAAAGAGAACCTTTTGAATAGATACTCACAAAAATATCTATATAAAGAAAGCATAAAAATAGGCAATAAGCAGATAGATATAAATGAGATCACAGATACATTTGATGTATCAAAAAAAGATGATATAAATATACTTTTTACAACTATAAACAAACTTCACGGCGATTTAGAAACGACTATAAAAGAGAACTCTATAACTTATGCTGATTTTAAAGATAAAAAAATAGTTTTAATAGCAGATGAAGCTCACCACTTAAATGCAAATACAAAACAAAAAGATAGCGAAAAAGATTGGGAGAGTACTACAAAAAATCTTTTAAAATCAAATAAAGAAAATATCCTTTTAGAATTTACTGCAACTCAAGATTTAAGCGATGTAAATATAGCTTCAAAATACAAAGATAAGATAATCTATGATTATGCACTTAAAAAATTTAGAGATGATGGATATAGTAAAGATATAAAACTAATAAGCGATAATCTAAGTGATATTGAAAGAATGCTTCAAGCAGTGATGATTAGTGAATATAGAAGAATTATTGCAAGTGAAGTTTTAAAAAAGGTTATAAAGCCTGTAATTTTGTTTAAGACTGTTAAAAATACTAAAAATATAGATAGTGCTTATGAGGAATTTATAAAACTTATAGAAAATCTATCTAGCAAAGATATAGAAAATATATTTGCAAAATCTAGCTTGGAAGTTATAGTAAAACTAAAAGAGAAGATAAAAGATATAAATAGTTTTATAAATGGTATTAAATATGGATTTAAAAAAGATTCTTGTTTGGTAATTCACTCAAACACAAAAGATAAAGAGGAGAAACTAAAATATTTAAATAGTTTAGAAGATGTAAATAATCCAATAAGAGCAATCTTTGCAGTTGATATTTTAAATGAGGGTTGGGATGTTTTAAATCTTTTTGATATCGTAAAGCTTGATGAGGCAAAAAAGAGTTCAAAGAGTACCATAAGTGAAGCTCAGCTGATAGGGCG
The DNA here is from genome assembly GCA_041669045.1 of Sulfuricurvum sp. Classification (GTDB taxonomy): domain Bacteria; phylum Campylobacterota; class Campylobacteria; order Campylobacterales; family Sulfurimonadaceae; genus JBAYBZ01. The sequence goes on from JBAYBZ010000005.1 coordinate 41,081, forward strand.
AGGTGCAAGGTATTTTCCATTTGATTATGAAGATTATGACAAATACAAAAGAAAATTTGATAAATATCCAAGCGAAGATGCAAAAATACTTGAAGAGATCTATTTTCATAGTATAAATCAAAGTGAATATATAAGTGCTATACGAAAAGAACTTGTAAAAATTGGGCTTATAGATGAGAATGAAGATAGCTATAAAACAGTGGAATTAAAAGTAAAAGAGCAGTTTTTAAATAGTGATTTGTACAAATATGGATATATTTTTACAAATAAGCAAATAAGTCAAGATAGAACAAAAATAAACACAATTGCTGATTATATAAATTCATATAAAACTCAAAAATTTAAAATAGATAATCAAAGCAGAGAGTTAAAGGTTTATTATGAAGATGATGAAGTTGTGCAAGATAGTGACTTTAAACATACAGCTAAATTTAAAATAAATGAAATTGACAAAGATATAACTAGAGTTGCTATAAATAAAAAACCATTTTTTTATTTTTCAAGCTTAAAAAAATATTTTCCAAATTTGAAAAGTATAGATGAGTTTATTGGTAGTAGCAACTATTTGGGAGGTGTAGAGTTTGTGTTTCATACTTCAAGAGAGTTTTTTCTTGATGTCGAGATAAAAATAGAGTATATTTTAAAAGTTTTAGAAAAATTAGAAAAAGAGATTTTGAAAAATAGCAATAGCAAAATTGGAAGTTTAAGATTTTATCCATACAGAATAAACTTAAAAATACCAGCAAAAAAACTACTAAAACAAAAAGATAGTAGTGCTAAAATATCAAGAGTTGAAGATTGGTATATTTTTGAACCGCATGAATGCACAACTGAGGAACAGCATTTTGTAGAGTTTATAAAAGGTGTAATTCCAAATTTACAAGAAAAATATAAAGATATAAAATTAATAAGAAATGAAAAATCATTCGAGATTTATAGTTTTGATAAAAAAACAGATGGAGCAAGATTTGAGCCTGATTTTATCTTGCTTTTAGAGGATAGTAAAAAAACAATTCATCAAATATTTTGCGAACCAAAGGGAAGTCATTTAATAGAGTTTGATAAGTGGAAAGATGAGTTTTTAAGAGATATTACAAAGTGTACAAATGAAAATAAGATTTTACTAGAGAGTGTAAATCGTGATGGTTTGGAACTTTATGAGAGTAGATTTTATAAGATTTTGGGCTTACCTTTTTATAACTTTGAAAATGAAAGTGGTTTCAGAGAGGAATTTGAGAAGCTACTAGCTTGATCTAGCTCTTTTTATCACATCTCTTGCGACTGCGTGGGCACTTGCCCACGCAAAGGCGAAGTTGTAACCTCCGCGATCTCCCACGACATCGAGAGCTTCGCCACATATATAGACGCGGTTGTTTCTCTTTGCTCTTAGTGTTTTGGGATCAACTTCGCTAAGAATAACTCCTCCGCCACACACTTCGGCGTGCTTGAAGCCGTGAGTTTGTGAGATCTCAAACCTTAGATCTTTGATGAGGTGTGCTATGCGTTTGGAGCTTTTTGCATCTATTTGCTTAGTCTCGCCAACTACCACGCTAGCCACCTTGTGTGGCAAGATTGAGCTAAGTATGCTAAGAGGAGGCAAGGAAGTCTCCTTAGCGGCTCTTTGTAGATGCCAAGCTAGCTTTTGAGTTTCAAGTGATGGCAGTAGATCTATATGCATCTCTACACTTCTCTTTTGCTCTAGTGCAAGGCTTGCTTTTTGGGAGAGATCAAGTGTGACAAGCCCACTTAGTCCGTAGTGGGTAAAGAGCAGATCTCCGCTTTTAAAGCCTGCTTTTTTGCCATCTACTACTAGCAAAGCAGTTGTGTTTAGTCTTACTCCACTCATCTTTTTGGGTAGATCTGAGGTGGTGTGAAGTTGCACAAGTGCTGGGTAGGGTGAGACTAATTGGCACCCAAGATCTGCTAATGGTGTATAGGCTTCATCGCTTCCCGTCGCGGCTTTGCTTCCTGTGGCAACTACTACTAGATCAAAGCTAGCAAGTAGTGGATCTAGCGAGGTTATGGGGTGGTTTGTGAGTAGCTCTACACCTAAGATCTGAGCATGCTCTATGAGTGTATTTGCTACGCTTTTTGCCTCGTAGCTGATGGGAAACACCCTGCCATCAGCGACTACATCAAGCAGTAGCCCCAGAGACTCAAAAAACGCTCTCTGTTTGGAGTAGCCAAACTCTTGTAGTATGTTTTTTACTAGATCTTGATCGCTTGAGTGGTAGTTTGAGGCTTTTATATCTATATTTGTGATGTTGCATCTGCCATTACCTGAAGCTAAGATCTTGCTAGCACAGCGTGAGCTAGCCTCAAACACGCTAGCCTTGGCGCCTGCTTTGGCACACATAATGGCACAAGCAAGCCCACTCGCACCACCCCCAACGATCGCTACTCTCATAGTGAAACGATTTTGGCACCATACCCGCCAAGTTGCGGTGGAGCATCGCTAAAGCCTCGTACTTTTGGGTGAAGCTTCAAAAACTCCTTCACAGCATACGCGAGCTTACCCGTACCTATGCCGTGATAGATTATCACCTCGTCCCACCCATTTAGCAGAGCATCGGAGAGAAACTTGTCTAGCACCTCGGTTGCTTCCTCGGCTCTTAGTCCATGCAGATCGCACTTTAGCCCCGCCTTTTTCTCCACTTCGACTTTATGACTAACACTAGTGGGTTTTACGCTCTCTTGCTTGCGAGAGACTAGATCTTTGAGCTTGACGCGAAGTCGCATACCACCCACCTCGACAAACGCCTCATCTTTACCACTAAGAGCCACTATGACGCCCTTGCCACTGCGGTACTTGATAGGATCGCCCACCGCGAAGCTCTGCGTAGTTTTTGGCTTGATCGCCTCTTTTTTGGGAAGCAGGGCGTTTGCGATGTTTAGAGCTTTGTGGATCTCTTTTGGGTCGTTTAGTTTTGCAGCGGTTTTTGCCTCCGCGATCGCCTTGTTGTACTCACCAAGCAAGCTAGATCTAAGAGCTTTTAGCTCCTCTTCATCTCTGCTTCTCTGCTCTTTTAGGCTTAGCTCTCTTTTTTCTAACGACTCAAGCCTCTCATCTACTTTTGCGATCTTTTGCCTAAGCTCCCTCTCTAACGAGCTTCCTCGCTCTATGAGGGCGTTTAGTCTCTCGCTCTGCTCGCCGTAGATCTTCCTAGCCTCACTCACTATACCGCTTGGGATCCCATATCTGCTAGCGGTCTCAAATGCGTAACTTTTGCCGATGATCCCGCTTAGAAACTCATAAGTCGGTCGGCGGTTCTCTTCGTCATAGATGGCAGCTAGAAGCTCTACATCATCGCGGTCTGCCATAAGTGAAGCGAGGCGTTTATGGTGAGTGGTGATGATGATCTTTTGATCTCGCCTCACTAGCTCATCAAGCATCGCTTTAAATAGTGCCGCCGCCTCGTCGCTGTCAGTTCCTAACTCGATCTCATCGACGCCTATAAGGGCATCTCTTAGGCTAAATGCTGTGCTAAACTCCTGCATACGACCAGCAAATGTCGATATATCGTTTTTGACACTTTGCGGATCGTCGATGATGGCTAGAAGCTTTTTAAAGCTTCCGATGCTTGAGTTGCGAGCGTTAAGTTTTTGTGGGATTATATGTTTTGCCATAAACGCAGCACTTAGCAGCGACTTAAGTAGCATCGTCTTTCCGCCAGCATTTACGCCTGTGATCATCAGTATGTTTTTGCTAAAGTCCACGCTCACGCTCTTGGCGTTTTGTAGTGCAGGGTGGACAAACTCGCTTAGCGTGATGTTTGAGTGCTTAGCAGATCTTATGATACTTAGATCTCTACTTTTTGCAAACAAAACCCTAGCTTGGTAGGCGTCAAGTTTGTCAAACTCCCTATCTATAAATGCTATAAAAGGTAGCAGGGCGGTGAGTTTAGCCGAGAGTGTTTTGGCGTAAGAGTAGAAGATCTGCTCTCTTGCTTGAGTGATCTCGCTAAGGGTAGATCTAAGCTTTGCTACGCTTTGAGGCGTGACATAAAACCCGCCACCGCTACTACGACCAATGATTGAGCCTGCTAGCACATGGTTAAACCCGCCTCGCACCAAAAGTGCCTCTTGCTCATTGATGTAGTGGATCTGTGTGTCGATGAGGTAGGGCGAGAGTTTGGCAGAGTGGATCTGACGCCTAAGAGTCTCTGCAATGTTAGATCTGATCTCTTTGGTTTTAGCTGATAATATAGCTAGATCAGCATCAAGATCCTCGTTAAATCTACCATCTTCTAAGAAGTGCTTCTCTACTTCTACAAACTCCTGCGGGATCTCGATTTTTAAAAACCACTCGCCGAGTTTGCCATCAAGCTCGCGGTTTTTGAAGTAGCGAAAGTAGCGGACTACTTTTATGATCTCATAGATATCTTCAAACCATAGCACGCCTAGTTTTTTTAGGTGTAGTTTGATAGTGCCGAAGCTTTTTACCTTTGGTGGGGCATTAAACTCAAGGCGATCTAGCTCATTTATGAAGCTAAAGTGGATATTTGCATCACCCTCTATGTGTAGAGGAGCCTCGCTCCTAGCAAAAAACGACCTAAAGTAAGCTATATGCTCACTAAGGTCAAGCTGTGCTATAAGCTTGCTAGTCGCACTTACTTGCACTAATCATCACTCCGCTATGAGGGGAATCTTTCTTGCCTATGAAGGTATAAGTACCTACACTTAGTCCAAAATGCTCACTGCTAACCTCTACACCATCACAGATGAGCTTTTCGCCTTGGTTGAAGCGGTTGGCGACATCTAAGATCTTGCTCTGTTTTTGATCAGATATGTTGTTATAGACAAACGCTAGTGCCACTACGGCTAAAAGTAGGGCGGTAACAAGTGACTTTTGTTTGGTGTCTAGCTCTGTAAAGTAGTGAAGTACCAAAAAAACTAGCAGTAGGGCGATGAGTGCAATAGCGTAGCCCATTATGCACTCCCTCTGATCTGGTATGTTAGATCACCTGCACTAAAGCCGACGATAAGCCCGCTATCTAGGCTCTTTAGTTTGGTGCTTCCATGAAGCAGATCGATACTCTCGCCATCTCGCTTGATGCGATCAGCTAGCGTTGGGTTGTAGCGAGCAAAAAGTTCCTTGAAGTCTATCTCACGACTAGACTCGCCTGCGGAGTAAACAGGCAAAATGATAAGCTCATCAGCTCCCTCAAAACAGCTGATAAACTCATCGATGTTGTCGATGGTTCGTGAAAACTTGTGCGGTTGCCAGATGGCGGTGATGCGATCAAGCCCTCTTAGGCGAGCATACTCTTTGATGGACTCCAGAGTCGCTCTGATCTCGGTTGGGTGGTGGGCGTAGTCATCGATGATGACGCTATTGTCTTTAGATCCAACGATATCGAAGCGTTTTTTGATACCCCTAAAGTTTAAGATCTTAGATCTAACCTCTTCTATGTTCATAGACTCGCTTGCTGCAAGTATGGCTAGCGAGGCATCGAGTGCTATATGTCTGCCAAAGCCCCACACCTCAAAAACACCTAGATCTTTGAGGCGAAAGCGGGTGTGTGGTTCGCCATCTTTTAGAGTGTACTCTATCTCACTGATGTCACGGCTTGGGTAGAGCCACGACGCTTCTACTTCGCCAACTAGGGTGCTAAGAAATGGATCTTCAGCATTTAGCACACGACACACTGCACTTTTGATGAAGCTTTTGTAGCTCTCATAGAAGCGTTCATAGTTGTAGTCGTAGTACTCCATATGCTCTGGTTCGGCGTTTACTACGATGGCACAGTGCGGGTTGGAGTTTAGAAAACTTCCATCGCTCTCATCAGCTTCAAAGATCATCACAGAGCTATCTTTTTCATAGCGGACATTTGAGCCAAACTCCTTTGCCTCTGCTCCTATGATAGCTGAACCGTGCATAATGGAGGCTAGTATGGCAGTGGTTGTGCTTTTGCCATGTGCTCCTGCGACAGAGTAAACCTGCTTTTTGCCTAGTAGATCCAAAAGAGCTTCTCTGCGAGCAAGCACCTTTATGCCTCGCTTTTTAGCCTCTAGCACCTCTGGGTTATCTGCTGCGATGATAGCAGAGTGGATCACTAGATCTTGATCTTTTATGGCACTTGCGTCGTGCGGGATAGTTGTGGTGATGCCAAGAGAGGCGACACCCTCTGTGATGATGCTCTTTTTTATATCAGAGCCACTCACCTCATGCCCTAGGTAGTGCATATACTTTGCAAGCCCTGAAATGCCGATCCCGCCGATCCCAATAAAGTGTATTTTCATAGTGTCCCTAGTTTTTAGTATGGTACAAGCAAATAGTATGCCTAATCATCGGCAAGCTCCTCAAGGCACGCCACTTCACCCTCTGAAACTCTACAATACTTTGAGCCGTGATCAAAGCTTATCATATATGGACGCTCCTGCATATCGAGTGTGAGTGCCACCTCTTCGATGCGTTTTAGCACCTTAAGAGTCTCATCTTTTGTGGTGTGACTACTTAGATCTGCTGGTATATCATCGACCATGATCTCAAGAAGGCTCTCTTGAGGGTTTTTTGACTGCAATATATACTCCATAGTTGCCTGTGAGTCAAGCCGTGGAAGCCTATAAAGCAAGATGTAGTAGGTGTTGCTTAGTTGAGCCATCTTGTTTTTGCTCAGTTGCTTCATAAGTGCTTTTGAGAAGCTACATAGCGGATCTACAAAGACAAAAACCTCACTATCTTTGCCCTTGCCAAGAGTGATGGCATACTCTTTTAGAGCATCAAGATCTGCCTTTGGTTTCTGCGAAGCTGGGATCTCTTTGGCGAGTGCAAAGCTAGCCAAAAGTGCTAGTAGTAGAAGTAACTTTTTCATTTTTGCTCCTTTTTGTTTGCGAGGTTAAACTTTTGCGATATAAGCTCGCCCTCGGCGTTAAAGTATAGATAGTATAGCAGATCTTTTTTTACCTCAAAGCCTGCAAGATAACGAAGTGCAAGTGTGGCTTCGAGTGAGGCTATGTGCATCACCATCGGAGCGGTTACGCCATTTGGTGCGTGTGAGCTTAGGCGAAAAAGATCTCTGTAGCTTGAGTGCTCAAAAAACGCCACCATACCGTGAAACGCCTCAACTGTGCCGTGGATCCAAGGTGTGCCTTTTGCTCTTGCGTACTCATCGATCTCGCGACGCACTTCAAGGTTATCGGTCGCATCTATGATGAGATCAAAGCTTAGATCTGCTTTGGTAAACTCGCTAAAGTAGCATTTGTGAGCTACTACTTTGACAAACTCGCATCTTGCTTTGATGCGTTTGGCGTTTATTTCCGCTTTGTTTTTGCCCACATCATCAAGAGTAAATGCGATCTGGCGGTGGATATTGTGTCTTGTGATAGTGTCAAAATCCACCAAATGGATCTCACCCACACCACTAGATCCTAGTGCATAACCCATAGAGCTACCAAGCCCGCCTGCCCCAACTACAAGCACCTTTTTATCTTGCAAGCTTAGTTGAGTCTCTTTACCCCATAGCTGGATCTGCCTTGTGAAGTACTCAAGCATCTTGACGCCTCTTTATAGCTTGTGCAAATCGCCAAGATCTCCTTGCGTAGGTCACTTCAGCTCTGTCAATCTCACCGATGAGAAGCTCCTCTTTGTTGCCTAGATGCTCTAGCAGTTCGCCGTGAGGTGAAGCGAGTATCGAGTCACCATAGAAGCTCCATACTTCATCAGCGTCTCTGTACTCGCCGATGCGATTTGCCCGCAAGATGTAGCAGTTATGGGTAAAAGCTCTAGTAAGTAGAAGTGCTTCCCATCTCTTGTATGACTCAAATGTGCTAACACTCGGTGCTAAAATGCAGTGCACGCCCTTAAGGTTTGCAAAGATCTCATCAAAGTGAAGCTCAAACCCGCTAACTATGGCAAACTTAACGCCATCAACTACAAAAGTTGGCACTCTTTTTAGTGGTGCTACTTCGTTGGCAAAGTAGCTCTCTTCGTTCCAGTGTGGGTAGTTTATGAGGATCTGTTGATCATAGTAGCGAGTGGAGTCTGTGCTAAATTTTGCTACGCTTTTGTAGATCTTGCCCCTTTTTACTCTTAGAAGTGGTGCGACTATGGTTATACCATATAGTTCACTAAGCTCTTGCAAAACTCTGCTTTGAAAGCTTGCCTGCTCACTTATGAGATCTACGCTTAGCCCTGCAAGCTCTTTGAAAAATGGGTTTAGTATATATTCACCAAGGAGTAGCACCTTGACACCATTTTTGCTAGCTATGCGAAGGTAGTTATAAAACTTCGTAGAGCTCATACCTTGCGAGCTAAGTTGCAAAGCAGCTATTTTCACCTATTGCTCTTTATCTGTGAGATCTTTAGTTCAGCATTTTCAAGCATCTTGCTAGCTTCATCAAGCTCTTTTATACCGCTCTCATAAGCTGCTATACTCGCTTCTAGCGTTAATTCTGGGTTTTGAAGATGCGAGAGAAACTCTCTTGCTTTTTCTAGTTTTTGCTCAAAATCTAGTTCGTTATCACTCATCATTATCCGCCGCATGTGATTTTAAAAACTCAAGCATCATCACCTCTACTGTGGAGAGTGTGTCGCCCATAGGATCATCACTTATGATGAGTTGGTTTTGCTGGTAAACATTTGCAAATGTCATAACTCTCTGCTCGCCTCGGCGTGCCATCACCTCTTGAGATAGTATAAAGTTTATGCTTATAGCCATCTCATCTTCAACCTCTTTGGCGGTGATCTCAACTATAAGATCTACTGGATCCCTTTGGTTGAAGACAAAGCCGTTAGCACCTAGCGTAGAGAGTATGAGGCTCTTTACCTCATCTCTCTCCTCGCTACCCATAAATGGTGTGCGACTATCGATATAGACAGAGAGGTTGTTTATGTGATCTAGCGTAAACATAGAGTCAGCTCTTAGCGAGCTAAGCAAAAGTGCCAAAAAAAGAAGTAGCTTTTTCATCTCTTAAACTCCGCTAGAACTTTTGTTAGCTCAAGCTCAAACTCGCGTTTGTTCATATAGGTGCTGATCTCATAGAAGCTTTTGGCAGTTTTTGGATCTATAAAGTAGATAGCAGGTATGAGTTTGGCGTTAAACTCCGCTGGAAAGCTCTCTTTGTCGTGTACTTTATCGACAACTATCGCCTTGAAGCTTGCTTTTACTTTGGCTATAACTTGCGGATCTTCTAGGACTTTTCGCTCTAGTTTTTTACACCATGGGCAGTAGTCAGCAACCACCAAAAGCATAAGTGGTGAGTTGCTATCTCTGGCACTTGCTAGTGCCTTTTGGTAGTTTCTCTCATAGCCAGCTGTGGTGGCAAACTCATCGATCTGTGCGGCATTTAGAGTAAATATAAATGCTAGTAAAACAACTAAAACTCTCATGGCTAGCCCTCCAAAATCTTTTTTATCATAAAGTCAAACTTCTCTACCTCCACCAAAAAAGCATCGTGCCCATAGTCGCTTGCTATCTCGGTATAGCTAAAGTTAGTGTTGCCAATACTCTCAAGCGTAGAGGCTATATGCTCCATCTCACTTGGTAAAAATAGTATATCATCTCTAAAGCTAATAAGGTGCAACTGCGTTTTGATCCTGCTTAGTGCATCTTCAAGTGAGTCGTAGCCGTAGGAGAGATCGTAAATATTGATCGCTTTCATGATGTAGATATATGAGAGCGGATCAAACCACTTTGTGAAGTTGTAGCCGTTATACTCAAGGTAGGTCTCAACTTGATACTTGCCAAAAAGCTCAAACATTCCATCTGTACTTCTATACTCTCTGCCAAATTTGCGACCCATCGAGCTAGGTGAGAGGAAGCTTATATGTCCCGCCATTCTCCCCACCGCCATACCTGCAAGCCCGCTTGAGTGGATCTCATCTGGATCGTAGTAGCCATCTTTGAAGAGTGGATCACGAAGGATCGCCTCTTGCGAGATCTTGTTAAATGCGATCGCCCATGGTTGCGTGGCGTGCGTAGTAGCAAGTGCGATCACTTTTTTAGCGAAGTTTGGGTAGGTTGTAGCAAACATTAAAGCCTGCATACCGCCCATAGATCCGCCTATAATCATCTCTAGCGAGTGGATACCTAAGCGATCAAGAAGCACTCTTTGGGCTTTGATCATATCTTTTATGGTGATGACGGGAAACTTGTAGCGATATGGCTCTATGGAGGGGAGTTTTGGGCTAAGAGGTCCTGTGGATCCAAAACAGCTACCTATGACATTTGTGCAGATGACGAAGTAGCGATCTGTATCGATCGCCTTAGCACTTCCTATGAGGGCGTCCCACCAACCAGCTTTTTTCTCACCCTCATAGACTCCCGCACAGTGGTGTGATCCTGTAAGTGCGTGGCAAACTAAGATAGCATTGTTTTTCTCATCATTAAGAGTGCCATAAGTCTCATAGGTTATGTCGTATGGCTCTAGGATTCGCCCACTCTCAAGGTAGAGTGCACTTGTAAAGTGTTCTGTTTTGGTTTCAAGCTTTAGTGACAAATCTTAATCTTTTTTGCGTAATTTTATCTAAAAAAGTTTAGCTACTGCTTTTATATGCGTAGTGCTATCTGGTTTTAGCCTAAGTTCACGCTCATATATCTCTTTGCCATCAACAAGCCAGTGATCAAACCTCTCATCATTGCACACTACTTTTATGGGTAGTTTTTTAAAATATTTGCCACTAAAGTTTTGCTCTAGTTTGAGTGAGTTTAGATCTAGCTTTAGATCTGTCTCTATATTTAGATCATAAGTGCCACCTAGATCAAAGTGTGCTCTTAGTTGCTCTATCTGTTTTGATGGGCGTTTATAGAAAAACTTGACTAGATCATCTATGCTTTTGTGCCAATGCTTAAGTGAGGAAGGGGCACTCCATCTACGGATATGTTCACTCATCTCTGAAGCTATTTGATCTCTCGCTTTTGTGAAAAAACTCTCTAGCCTTGATGGCTCAAAGTAGCTATTTAGCAGATCGCTAAAACGCACTATAAACTCCTCTTTGAAGCGAGGATTTTCTAGCATAGATCTTAGCAGTATAGTTGCCCACTCATACTTTTCTTCACCGCTTTTGTAGGTTGTTGCGTGTTTGATGCCATCAAAACTAGCACTATTTTGTGCTGCTTGATCGGTGTCATAGAGGATCCATCGCCACTTGCCATCTGTGTAGCCACTTTCTGTGATAGGGTGCTGGGCAGTTCCGCGGTATCTCCAGTACGCGACATTGTTGTGTGGCCAGTCATCGTTTGCTATGTAGATCTGAGCGATCTGATACTCCATAAAACTATCAAGATCTACTTTTGAAGCTACTTCATCGTAGAACTCATCACTTCTCTTATTGGCATTTTTGACAAACTCTACTAGCTTATCCCACTCCACTCTGTCGCCATTTTTGATCTCATCAGCTTTGATAAAGTCTATCTTTTTAGATGGTAGGTTATATTTTGATGCTATAAATGTGTTATCTATGCGATCTCGTGCGTTTAGTATGCCGTTGTACTCGCCATTTATAAATGATGCGTAGGAGCGGTAGCGTTGAGTAGTAAAGCTTAGATCTGCTAGAGATGCGTGCAGTGCGGCATCTAGTATAAATGAGTTTCTACACTCTTGACCACCATTTCTAAAAACAAGTCGCTCTTTTTTTATGGTGCTACCATCGCCAAAGACATCAAAGTCCAGTCCACTTTTTGGCGGATAGACTCTGATGGATTTAGATCTTTTACCAAGTGTGGTTGAGCCATTTGGTTTTAGGCGGATATCTTTTGTGGTTAGAGCCTCGCCATCTATGAGCGTTATGGAGGCATTAACGGCCTTGTTTGTCTCTCTTTTCCAGTTGGCTCCTAGCTTGCTTTTGGCATCGCTCTTTCTTGCTCCACCGCTTGCAATCCACTCATCATAATCCACTCCCGCCACAAAAAAGCCATCATAGTAGTCATAAAGTAGCCTCTCATCGACACTAAAGTTTACTATGGGTAGTTTGGAGCGAGTAGCTCTATCTATGAAGTAGATTTTGCTCACCACTTCGCTTTGTGAGCCATTTAGATCTACGCTCATAGCTCTAACGGGTGTGCCTTTGTATAGATACTCCAAAGGCTCTTTGTAGTCTAGTGTTATGGTTGGTATATAGAGGATATTGCCCGTGTGAGCGGTGTCTATATGGCTAACATAACGCCTATAATTTCGCACCATCTTGTTTATGCCGCGGTTTAGCTTCTCTATGATGATATTTATGGATCTATATAGACTATTTTGCCAGCTATCTTTGCTTAGAGGTGTGGGGAAGTAATCCGTGTCGTAGTCATAAGTAGTTAGGATCTGCGATATACGATCACTCTGAGATGTGCGATCTTTTATAGCTATGGGGCTAGTGTAGAGGTGTGTTTTGTACTCATTTTGAAGCAGCTCGCCCTCAACTTTTATGGCAGGTGGTTGAGCGTAGCGGTTTTTGTAGCTATATGTTTTGCCATTAAGATTTTGCACATCTGGCGTAGATCCATCAAGTGTGTAGTAGATCTTGCCACTGCTTTTTAGCTCCAACTCAAACTCATCTGCATAAAAACCACTCTCATGTGAAAAGCTAACACCACTAGCTAGAAGCGAGAGGGTGGCTAAAAGAAGTAGTAAAAAGTGTCTCATCACGCTACCTTAGTATGGAAGTTTTGAAAATATTTGCGTATGATGGGGCTAAAGCGGTTGTTTACTTTAGGGTATTTGAGCAGGTTTATACCTATGCAGTACTTTGAGCATAGGCTTACGCTTCTAAGCCCCATAGATCTTAGTTTTGCATCGCTTGGGGTGCTAAGATCTGGTGATTTTACCTCAATGATCCATCTATGTGGATCTAGTGCGATTATATTTTGATCATCATAGTATGTTATGTTGTTATCTATGGTTATGCGTTCTTCTTGCTCTTTTGAGACAAGTGTGAAGCGTCTATAATCAACCCTTATACTCTGCTTTAGCTCAGGCAGACTTAGATCTGTATAGTGTGAGTTGAGCGTAGATAAAAAGAAGCGTTTTAGGCTCTCGTTGGGGCTTGTTGTTATCTCATCTTTGGTTAAGTTTACTCTATATTTTTGTGTGCTATTTCTAAAACCTTTGAGCTTTACTTCAAAGAAGTGTTTGTCTGTTTGGGCGTAGCTTCTATATCTGATCTTGTATCTGCGACGACGGTTTTGGTTGTGATCGCGGTGAGTTTTAAACCCATCTGTATCGAGATAGTTGCTCACATAGTCAAACTCTCTTTTGCCATCTATCTCAAGTATATAAAACTCATCGATGATGGAGTATAAAAACTCCTTAAGCTCGTCGCTTGAGAGGATATATTTGTTATCTTTTCGATCCATCAGTTCAGCTTTGCTATTTAGTTCAGCAAGGCTTATAGGCTCAAACTTTTTGATAACACTCTGCATAGACTAAGCTTCTACTCGGTAGTTCACTTCTGCACTCACCACTTCGGTGATATAGTTGATATTTAGGATTCTAACGGCTATGACTTTGACGCCTAAACGGTTTGAAAACTCTCTTAGTAGTGCATCAGGGTTGCTTACTACATCATCTGGTATGTGATCAAGCTCAACTCTCATCTGACTAACAGTTTTTAGTACTTTTGGGTGATCTATGGCGTATGAAGCGACAAGAACGATAGAGAGTATGAGTAGAACCATAAGTAGCGAAGTGCCATCAACTGAGGTGATGACAGCTATGGAGATACTGCCAAAAAAGTAGGCGATGTCTGATTTGTTGATCTGCTCACTTCTTAGGGTAAAGAGTGCTAGTATGGCAAATAGCCCAAAACCAGTGGTGATCCCAAAATCGACACTTGAGAGGATCGAGAGTACCGCAAAGGTGAAGATGTTAAAGAGTGATGCCGAGATAACCGTCTCTTTTCGCTTATAGCGAGGGTAGTAGATGGCAAAAAGTAGGGCAAGAACAAAGATAAGATCTATGATAAATCTAGCAAAAAGCTCAAAACCAAAATGCAAGAGGATCCTTTAGCTTGAAAATTGTGAGTATTATATATTAACAATGCACAAGACTAGATTAGTTCAAGTGCATTTTTCATATCTTCTATGAGGTCACGACTGCTCTCAAGTCCACAAGATATGCGGATAAGTCCAGCAGGAACACCACAAGCTATAAGCTCATCACCACTTAACTGCTGATGTGTTGTCGAAGCGGGGTGAGTTACGATCGACTTTGAGTCACCTATGTTTACAACAAGTGAGTAGATCTTTAGTGCATCTACAACCTTGATGGCATCATCATAGCTTGCTAACTCAAAGCTAAGTAGCCCACTTCCTAGCGTATCTTTAAAGTATTTTTGAGCATTTTTGTAGTTTGAGTTGCTCTGAAGAGATGGGTAGTTTACCTTTTTTACTTTTGGGTGCGACTCCAAAAACTGTGCCAATGCTAAGGCGTTTTTGGAGTGTTCGTGCATACGAAGATGAAGAGTCTCAAGCCCTTGTATGAAGAGCCATGAGTCAAAAGGCGATGGAGCAGCTCCAAGGTCACGAAGTAGCGAGAGTCTTGCTCTTAGGGTAAATGGAGGAAGTGGCACTTCGCTATATACTAGCCCGTGGTAGGACTCATCTGGGGTGTTAAACTCATCGTAGCGAGGATTGTTTTTGAGCTTGTTTACAAGATCAACTCTCTCAACTATGATCCCACCGATAGCTAGTCCTTGCCCTGTGGTGTATTTGGAGGTGCTATGAACTGTGATGTCAGCTCCATGCTCAAAGGGCTTACATATAACAGGCGTAGCAACGGTGTTATCTACGATGGTTAGTATCCCTTTTGCGTTTGCGATCTCACATATGGTAGCGATATCTGCTACATCTATGCTAGGGTTTGTAAGGGACTCAAAAAAGATAGCTTTTGTCTTCTCATCAAGCAGAGATCTCATCTCTTCTATGTTGTGAACATCAAAAAACCTAGCCTCGATACCAAAGCGTTTTAGAGTGTGTCTAAGCTGTGTTAAGCTTCCGCCGTAGAGCTGTTTTGCACACACTACATTATCGCCTGCTTTTGCCACATTTGCTATGGCGTAAAATGAGGCACTCATACCACTTGATGTAGCAAGTGCAGCAGCACCACCCTCAAGCGAAGCGAAGCGTTTTTCTAGTACATCGGTGGTTGGGTTGTTTAGTCTTGTGTAGATGTTGCCAAGCTCGCGAAGTGCAAATAGATCTGCAGCATGAGCCGCACTTTTAAACTCATAAGCGGTTGATTGGTAGATAGGAACTGCCATAGTTCCTTGTGCATCTTTTGTATAGCCTGCGTGTATAGCTAATGTTTGAAAATCCATTTTGCCCTCTTTAGATAAAATTGCGTCATTTTACCTAAAAGATGGCTTAGTTTATGGTTAAATTATATAGTTAGCTCTTCAATCCACTTCTGCATAACTATGGTTAGATCATCTTTTGGTGCTTCCATAAAGTCTATACAGAAGCGATCTTCAAACTCACTCACACCTATGCTTCTAGGGCGAACTGCTAAGATCTTTGTTGTTGGGATCGCTTGCCCGAAGCAAAATATAAGATTTTTGGCATCAAGCAGACCCTCTAGCATAGCACCGCCAAGCTTTTTGGTGTGTGAGTAGTGATCAAAAGTAGCTATATAAGTTGCCACTTTATGCTCATCGACCTTAGCTTTTAGTGCTAAAAGCACCTCATCAGCACTCTTAAGCGAAGTGCTACTTTTTGCTATCTCAAAGCTAAAAACTGGGTATTTGTCTAAAAAATTTGTCTTGATCATATTTACTCCTCTATACAGATCTCTTTTTTACTCATATGAAGCAGTGTTTGGTATGTTACGATGGCTATGATGATGGTAAGTGCAACTATATTTAGGTATGCAAAGAGTAGCAAAAATGCTCCACCCTCCATATGATACATGATCATTGAGCTAATCGCCATCGCCGCAAGTGGGAAGACAAAAGCCCACCACGATATGAAAAACTTGATCTTTATGAAGTTTTTATACATAAATGCAACTAAGAGTGTGAAAAATATAGCTAAGTTAAAGAGCACAAGAGCAAAGGTGTCAATAACTGAAAACATCTTGAAGTAGGCTATAAAGCCAACCGCAGGCGGTGCTATGAGAATGAAGAGCGTTGGCATAAACTTTACTGCTAGCTGGTTGTGAAAGATGATGCGGTTTAGTAGTATGGCAAAAAGCACGAACCAAAAGAACATACCAACGCTAAAAAAGTATAGAAGTAGGGCGTTATCAACAAGTCCAACGCCTCCAACAGGGGCTAGAACATTGCCCACTATGGGTATAAACCACGCGGGGTTTGAGTGCTCTATGAGCTGATTTTTGTTGATCCAAAATCTAACTGTGTACATAGTTAGATAGAAGTGCATCGCCGCACCAGCGTACCAAAAGATCGCACTAAAGGTGTGGTTTAGTGCCTCGTAGATGATAGCTAGCATAAGAAGCGATATAGAGATCGCAGCAAAAAAGTTTATGCGAATAGGGTGGTTGAACTCATTTTTAACAGCTTCTGGGTAGCGGATAAGTTTAAGTATATAAAAAAATGAGACAACTAGAAAAACCGCAGTAGTAAGCACCGCAAAAAAAGTACCTAAGAAGCTTGGAAAACCTAGCCAAATAGCTGCTTTTTGGTATGCAATAGTGAGTCCACTAAGACCCATAATGATGGCATACATCATAATGGGGAAATGTTTTAGTCTCTTTAGCTCAATAGTCTGCACTTTATGCCTACCTTTTATTATATCAATTTATAAGATTGATAAAATTTTACAATATTATCCTTAATAATTGATAAAAGGTATCAACATAGAGCTTTACATATAGTAGTTTGGTGCCTCTTGAGTGATGATGACATCATGAACATGACTCTCTTTTAGTCCCGCACTTGTCATCTCTATAAACTCCGCTTTTTGCCAAAGAGTAGCTATATCTTTGCTTCCGCAGTAGCCCATAGAAGATCTAAGCCCGCCCATCATCTGATGCACAATGCCTGCGA
This sequence comes from Sulfuricurvum sp., assembly GCA_041669045.1. Classification (GTDB taxonomy): domain Bacteria; phylum Campylobacterota; class Campylobacteria; order Campylobacterales; family Sulfurimonadaceae; genus JBAYBZ01. The sequence continues at coordinate 58,008 of JBAYBZ010000005.1, forward strand.
TAGTTCCACGAAACGGCACTCGCCCCTCAATCCCCTCAGGGACTAGCTTATCAGCTGCAGTTCCTTCTTGAAAGTAGCGATCGTTTGAGCCTTTAGTCATAGCTCCGATACTTCCCATTCCGCGGTAATATTTGTACTGTCTGCCTTGATACATTATGGTCTCACCTGGGGACTCTTCAGTTCCAGCTAGAAGTGAGCCAGCCATGATGCTACTAGCTCCTACTGCTAGGGCTTTTGCAAGATCTCCTGAGTATTTGATCCCACCATCTGCTATGACAGGCACGCCATGCTTTTGAGCAACCTCAGCACACTCTGCGATAGCCGATATCTGAGGCATACCAACGCCTGCAACGATGCGAGTAGTACAGATCGAACCTGGCCCGATACCAACTTTGATAGCGTCAGCTCCTGCATCGATGAGTGCCTCGGCAGCTTCTGCGGTGGCGATGTTGCCAGCTATTAGCTCAACTGCAAGCTCTTTTTTTATGGTTTTGATAGTTTCGATAATCCCTTTTGAGTGACCATGAGCGGAGTCAAGCACAAGCACATCAACACCCGCCTCTACAAGAGCAGCAGCACGATCCATTTGACCTACGCCAATTGCCGCACCAACCATTAGTCTACCAAACTCATCTTTGTTTGAGTTTGGGTACTCTATGCGTTTTTTGATATCTTTGATGGTTACAAGTCCCTTTAAGTATCCATCATCATCGACGATAGGGAGCTTTTCGATCTTATGTTTGTGCATAATCTCTGCTGCTTCATCTAGTGAGATACCGCGTTTTGCAGTAACAAGAGGCATCTTTGTCATCACCTCATCGACGCGTTTGCTCATATCTTTCTCAAACCTCATATCGCGGTTGGTCAAGATACCAAGTAGTCTGTTGTGAGTGTCTGTAACAGGCACGCCTGAGATCCTAAACTCTGCCATGATCTCATCAGCATCACCAAGTGTTGCATCTGGGTAGATGTAGATAGGATCTATAATGATCCCACTCTCGCTCTTTTTGACTCGCTTGATCTGCTCGCACTGAGTCTTTATGTCCATATTTTTATGTATGATCCCAATCCCGCCAAGTCTTGCCATTGCTATGGCAGTCTCATACTCTGTTACAGTGTCCATTGCAGCGGAGATGAGCGGGATATTTAGAGTGAGATTTTTCGTTAGTTTTGTCTCTAGGTTTACCTCTTTTGGTAAAACCTCGGAGTATTGTGGTACAAGTAGTACATCTTCAAATGTGAGGGCTTTTTTGCGGATTTTCATGAATTTTCCTATGGGGTAAAATTCTACGGATTATAGCCTTTTAGTTGTTAAAAAAAGGTAAAAGGCTATAATTAATCTACTCTCCCATCTTGCCTATGGCACAAGAGACAAAGCTTTTGGCTTTTGTAGTGCCTTTTTGAAGCAAGTTTAGATCTTCATCTACAAATGGATACCCCAAAGAGAGCATCTTAGATCTTAGTTTCTCAACATCTTCATCTGCAATCTCAAGTGAGATAACTCTAGGCTCTACGCTTAGATCAATCTCCACTTCACCAAACTCATCTTTTAGTGCGGATTTGATGGTATTTGCACACCCACCGCATTTTACATTTGCAACACTAAAGCTTTTCATAAGAGATCTCCTTTTCTAAAGCTAGTGCACCCTCAAAGAGTGTCTGCTCATCATACGCTTTTGCAAGCAGTTGAAGCCCAAGCGGTAAACCATCATAGTTCGCAATAGGTAGCGAGATAGCGGGCAATCCAGCTAAGTTTGCACCAAGTGTGTACATATCGCCTAAGTACATCTCAAGCGGTGAAGCACTTGAGCCTAGTTTTGGAGCTACACCCACGCTAACTGGTGAGAGGATCAGATCTGCATCGCTAAATATCTCATCGTAGCGAGCTTTGATGAGGTTTCTAACTCTTTGAGCCTTGACATAGTATGCGTCGTAGTAGCCACTTGAGAGCACAAAGTTGCCAAGCATGATGCGTCTTTTTACCTCATCACCCATGCCCTCGCTTCTACTCTTTAGGTAGAGTTCGTGCAGATCTTTAGCCTCTGCTCTTTTGCCGTAGCGGATCCCATCATAGCGAGCTAAGTTTGCTGAAGCTTCAGCAGAAGATGTCACATAGTAGGCAGATATATCATATTTGGCATCTAAAAGCTCCTTTTCTACTATGGTGTGTCCAGCAGATCTTAGTGCATCTACTGCTTTTGCGTAGGCATCTTTTACCTCACTTGAGGCAGACTCTATATGTTTTGGAAGTGTTGCTATGCGAAGCTTTCTGCCCTCTTTTAGCTCTACTTTGTCATCTTTGGTTGCACTTGTGGAGTCTTTTGCGTCATAACCGCTGATGATGTTGTATAAAATCATTGCGTCAGTTACATTTTGAGTGAGTGTGCCTATCTGATCTAGGCTAGAGGCGTATGCTCCAAGTCCGTAGCGACTCACTCTGCCATAGGTTGGTTTCATACCAACTACACCACAGTATGAGGCGGGTTGGCGGATCGATCCGCCCGTGTCGCTTCCTAGAGCTGCGACAGCAAGCCCCGCAGCTACAACAGCAGCACTTCCGCCACTGCTTCCACCAGCGGTGCGATCATTTGCATGCGGGTTTAGAGTCTTGCCATAACAGCTTGACTCTGTGGTGCTTCCCATCGCAAATTCGTCCATATTTGTTCTACCAAACGCACTAAGTCCCGCTTCGCTCAACTTCTTTATAACAGTTGCGTTATATGGGGCGATGTAGCCTTTTAGTATGTTTGAGCAAGCAGTTAGCTCCCAACCTTTTACGCTTATGTTATCTTTTATGGCGATTGGTACACCCTCGCCACCATCACTTAGATCTATGTAGGCGTTTAGATCAGATCTAATCTTAGCTTTTTCTAAGATCTCCTCTTTTAGGCTTTTGATGCCATCTTTATCTAGTTTTAGTGCCTCTTGTAGTGTTATCATATCTGCTCTTTTTTAGTGTAAAATTGGGAAATTATAGCATTATTCACGCTTTTTTGCTCTTTTGACTAACATAGCCCCCGCTAGTGTTAGTGTGAGTATAACCGCTATGGTAGCAACTGTAAAAGTGGTGCTAACAGGTTGTGAAAAGTCAAGCATTTACTACGCTCTTGCATCTTTGGCACGGCTCATCTTCACTTGATGAGTGGTATTTCCAGCATCTAGGGCATTTGCTTTTTGTGGCTTTTACTATCTTAAAACTCTCACCATCAACCTCAAAACTACCATATGTTTCACCATCAAGGCTAGTCTCAAAGCCAGAGACTATAAACCAATCTTCAAGTGTGCTTTTTGCTAGGCTAGAAGCGGTTTTTGAGCCACTAACAAGCACAAGCTCTAGTGTACTTTTGATCACTTTATCTTTTTTGAGCGTATCGACTATCTCATAAAACTTCTCTCTTGCTTCTTGCATAAACTCATCATTAAAGTTTGAGCTAACTGCGTTAAGTGGCTCATATGTTAGATCAAATATATCTTTCGCATCACCCTTTAGAAAGTGTGGCAGATGCTCACTTATCTCATCAGCGGTGTATGTAAGGATTGGAGCAACTAGCAAAAGCATAGATCTAAGGATTTTTGCCATTGCACTCTGAGCAGCTCTGCGTTTTTGTGAACTTTTTGCATCACAATAGAGTGTATCTTTGGTTAGATCTATATAGATCCCGCTTAGCTCATTTACAACAAAGTTATTTAGCATACTCATACCATGTACAAAGTTGTACTCACTAAAAGATGCACTAACTTTGCCTAAAACTTCGCTTGCGACACGCAGTATCCACCTATCTAGCTCACCCAGCTTATCATCACTTACAAGCTCATCAAGATCGCTGATGTTTGCTAGCATTATCCTAAAGGTGTTACGAAGTTTGCGGTAGCTTTCGGAGTTTTGCTTTAGTATGTTGTTTGAGATCTTTAGATCTCCTTGATAGTCGCTTGATGCTACCCAAAGACGAAGTATCTCACTACCAAACTCCTTTATAACCTGCTCAGGTGCAACGACATTGCCTTTTGATTTGCTCATCTTCTCACCCTTCTCATCGACGGTGAACCCGTGAGTTAGCACACTTTTATATGGAGCTTTTTGCTCTATGGCGGAGCTTAAAAACAGCGAAGATCCAAACCAACCGCGATGCTGATCGCTCCCCTCTAAGTACAAGTCTGCTGGGTACTCACCCGCATCGTAGTTGCGTGATTTTAGTACGCTAAACCAAGTAGATCCGCTATCAAACCAGACATCTAGTATGTCGCTAACCTTCTCTAGCTCATCTGCTTTATAGCCACTTCCAGGGTAGAGTAGCTCCTCTATGCTAAGCGAGTACCACGCATCACTTCCTTGCATCTCAAAGATCATCGCAACAAAGTTTAGCACCTTCTCATCTAAGATGACCTCTTTTGTCTCTTTGTGTCTAAAAAATGCGATCGGTACACCCCAATCTCTCTGCCTAGAGATACACCAATCTGGGCGGTTTTGTACCATACTTTTTAGGCGGTTATGTCCGCTTTGTGGGTAAAATGTAGTGCTCTGTACTCCATCAAGTGCGATCTCTCTAAGTGTTTTACTAGATCCATTAGGCACAAGATCTACACCTATAAACCACTGTTTTGTAGCTCTAAAAATTAACGGAGTATGGCTTCTCCAGCAGTGCGGATAGGAGTGGGTAAATTTACTAACTTTTAGTACCGCTTCGCCCATTAGATCTATGATCTCATCGTTTGACTTAAATATATGTTTGCCCACGAATGAGTCTGCGTTTGGAATGAGTCCAAGCTTAACTACACTCTCATCAAAACACCCCGTCTCATCGACAGGCATAATTACTTCAAGATCGTAAACAAGCCCGATGCGGTAGTCATCTTCACCATGTCCAGGGGCGGTGTGAACACATCCAGATCCACTATCCATAAGTACATGCTCGCCTAAAACTACTCTGGAGTCTCTACCATTTAGCGGGTTTATAGCAAGTAGGTTTTCTAGACTGCTTGCACTAAAAGATCTAACTATCTCTCCGCTTAAAACCTCGCTAGAGAGCAGATCTTCGTGCAGTTTTTTAGCTACTATATAGCCATCGCTTGTAAGAGCGTACTCCTCATTTGGGTTTAGGCTTATACCTGTATTTGCAGGGATTGTCCACGGTGTGGTTGTCCAGATAACAAGTGCAGCTTTGCCATTGATAGCAAGATCTTTTTTTGCCTCGCTACTTAGCTCAAAGGCTATATATATGGAGTGCGACTCTTTATCTTCATACTCAACCTCAGCTTCAGCAAGTGCTGTTCGCTCCGCCCACGACCAAAAAACAGGCTTGCTTCGCTCTACCAAAAGCCCATTTTTAGCCACCTCGCAAAGTGCTCTGTATATATTTGCCTCAAACTTATGATCCATCGTGATGTATGGATTTTCCCAGTCTGCAATGATGCCAAGGCGTTTAAACTCATCTCGTTGAATATCTATAAACTCACTTGCATGAGATCTACAAAGCCCTCTAATCTCAGCTGTGCTTAGTTGCTCTTTTTTCTGCTTGCCACCGAGCTTTTTTTCCACTTGTTGCTCGATTGGCAGACCGTGACAATCCCACCCAGGGGTGAAACGAACAGACTTGCCGTTAAAGTAGTTTTGCTTAACTATGATATCTTTTAAGATCTTGTTGAGTGCGTGACCGATGTGTGTATGTCCATTGGCGTATGGTGGACCATCGTGTAGGGTAAAAGATGGTGCATTTTTGCGGTTTTTTTTCATGCGGGTATAAACTTTGCTCTCATACCATGAGGCGTAGCGAAGTGGCTCTTTGGCGGTGAGGTTGCCTCGCATCTCAAAGGCAGTTGTAGGCAGTAAAAGGGTATCTTTGTAGTCCATATATGTTTCACTTTAAAATTTTCGCAAATTATAGCAAAAGCGTTTAAAAGTGAGTTTAAGATATAATGCCTTGTAGATAAATGGAGTGAGTTTATGAGATTACAACTAGTTTTTATAGGCAATAAATTTATACTAAATAGACCGCTTAGAGAGTATATCTTTAGGCAAGTTGAGCAGAGTTACGAGCTACCACAAAGCACACTTTTTCTAAAAGATAGCGACAATACTCTCTTTTTGCAGATAGAGAGACTCTTTAGCGAGTCGCAAAATATCATAATCTTTACGACAAGTCGCAACTTCTCTACGCTTGGCAAGGTGATCTCAACCATCACCGAAGATAACCAAGTGCTACTAGGTGAGCAACTTATGCCATCAAAAGTTATCGAGCATGAGAGCAGAAGCTATCTGCTTGAGCATAATGATGTGATGATAAATGTCGTACAGGTTGATGAGATGCAAAAACTTCCACGACTGCTACTCAAAAGTGAAGATCTTAGCGGAGTACTTCATATATTTGACGAAGATGAGGCAAATATAAGCGAGATGCTGATACCTCTTTCGCTTACTTATGAGGTGTCGCTAGAGTTTGCAACTATCGTAGAGGGGTGGGTGCTACTTAGAGTTGAGAGTAAAAAGTATGGCAATATAGCCAAATTTGTCTCATTTGCTAAGTCGCTTTTGCCTAAAAAGATCATCGCTGCAGAGTCTATATATGATCATATGATCGATCGGCTTGAGGCAAATGGCAAGAAGATCTCATTTGCAGAGAGCTGTACGGGCGGGCTTCTTAGCTATCATATTACTAAGAACAATGGCTCATCTAAGATCTTTGATGGCTCGCTTGTAACCTACTCAAACACGCTAAAAGAGAACTGGTTGGGGGTGAGTGGCGAGCTTTTGGCTTCAAAGGGTGCTGTGAGTGCGGAGGTGGTTGCTAGCATGAGTGATGGTGTGCGTGGGGTTAGCTCTGCGGACTATGTTATCGCAGTGAGTGGGGTTGCGGGTGATGGTAGTGGAAGCAAAGAGAAGCCCGTGGGGACTGTTTTTGTGGGTCTAAGGGGCAAGGAGTACAACATCGAGTTAAAGCTAAACCTAAAAGGGGATCGCAACTATATACAAGAACAGAGCGTACTTTTTGCTATCAAAACATTTTTGGTTATAAACCAAGAGATATTTTTCTAAATTACTTGACAAATAGATCTCTTTTGCATATAATTCCACTCTCTTAAATAGAGGCAAGCTAAGTCCTGTTAGCTCAGCTGGTAGAGCATCTCCCTTTTAAGGAGGTGGCCGATGGTTCGAATCCATCACAGGACACCATTTTTTTGGCTGCAGCGGTAGTTCAGTTGGTTAGAATACCTGCCTGTCACGCAGGGGGTCGCGAGTTCGAGCCTCGTCCGCTGCGCCATTGTTTAGTAGATCTTTGATTTTTATTTTAATCGAGGCAGATTTTTTATGAAGCAAGGAAGCTTAGTAGATCTAAGTGACGAAGCTGAATAAAAAACTAACGAAGAGTAAAGTAAAAAGCAATATCTAAAGGGCGCTTAGCTCAGTTGGTAGAGCGCTACCCTTACAAGGTAGATGTCACTGGTTCGAGTCCAGTAGTGCCCACCATTGGTTTTATCTATAAACCTTTTGTTATCAGAGTGACCCTTTCGTCTAGTGGCCAAGGACACTATCACTTCATGGTAGTAACAGAGGTTCAAATCCTTTAAGGGTCGCCATAGAGATCTTTAAAGTTGTTCTTTTTTATAGTTAGCAAAATCTGTAATTTTTGCTTTTAGTTGAGGCGGATTTTTTATGAAGCCGTGATTAGATTAAAATTAGAAGTTTTTGTCTCTAGTTGAGGCAATTTTTGATGAAGCGAGGAGCATAGTTAGATCTATGTGACGAAGCTGAAGAAAAAATTAACGATAAATAGAGCAAAAAGTACAATTTTAGGGCGCTTAGCTCAGTTGGTAGAGCGCTACCCTTACAAGGTAGATGTCACTGGTTCGAGTCCAGTAGTGCCCACCATTTTTTGGCTGCAGCGGTAGTTCAGTTGGTTAGAATACCTGCCTGTCACGCAGGGGGTCGCGAGTTCGAGCCTCGTCCGCTGCGCCATCTTATAAAAATGTCTTCTTCCTTAGCGACTTATAGCCATCTTTGTATCTAAATGCCATCAAGTTTTGCATAATCGCAAATAGTATTATAAAGTTTATAAAACTACTTCCACCATAGCTAAACATAGGTAGTGGTACGCCTACAACGGGGGCAAATCCTATGGTCATAGCGATATTTACACTCATATATATAAAGATCATAAAAGAGATCCCAACACTAACAACCTTGATAAGATAATCTTTGTTGTAGATACTTAGACTAAGTAGATGCAGTATAAGTAGAGCATAGAGCACTATCACCCCCAAAGCTCCCATAAAACCACTTCTCTCAACCAAGAACGCAAATATAAAGTCGCTCGTAGCAATGGGTAAAAACCGCAGTTGTGTCTGCGTGGCTTCCTCTTTGCTCTTACCAAAAAGCCCGCCTGAGCCTATGGCGATGATGGATTGTTTAACATGGTATGATGGAGCACCCATAAACGCCTCTACGCGTTTTTTTTGGTAGTCGTGAAGCAAAAAATTGTACGATATTGGCACTACTAGCGAGACTAAAACCAAAATCCCAACCCAAATTTTCCAATAAACCCCTATAAAAAAGAGTATGCCATAACCTATAAGTAGAAGCACAAGAGCAGTTCCTAGATCTGGCTCTTTGGCAATTAGAACAAATGGCACAAGGATATAGAAGCTGATCTTTAAGAACTCAAGCAGGCGGTATCCTCCATAAGGCGGAGGTTTTTTGTTGATGATATAAGCTAGCATCAAAACAAGAGCTGGCTTCATAAACTCTGATGGTTGAAGCGTAAATCCGATAAGTGGGATCTCAATCCACCTTTGTGCACCAAGGCGTGCATGTCCAAATATAAATACAGCAATAAGAAGTGCAATCCCCACCCAATAGACAAATGGTATGATCCAGCTTCGCCGTCTGATGGGGAGAAAAAATATAGCCAAAAAGACAAAAAAAGATGCTCCTATGTAGGCTAGCTGTTTTTGAGCAAGTGCTGGAACTGCTTCATTTATGAGAATGTAAGAAAATATGATAAGTGGCAGTATGAGAGCTATGGAGATGAAGTCAAATTGTGTTAAAATAGTGCGATCAAATCTCCACAAAGCCGAGCCTTTTTTGGTTTTTGTTTTTGTAAAATTGTAGCATAAAAGGTAGTGAACTTGAAAAAAGATAGTTTTGACTTTGTTGCCCATGAGCCTATGAGGTTAGATCTTTTTTTATCCATAAAGATGGGTCATAGTAGATCTCAAGTCGCTACGCTCATAGAAAAAGAGGGCGTTTTAGTAGATGGGACACTTCTTAAAAAGAGCGGGTTTAAGCTAAAGCTAGATCAAAAAGTGGTGGTAAACACCCCTGAGGTTAGCTCAAGCAAGCCTAAGGAGATAGAGTTTGATGTTGAGATCATATATGAAGATGATGATATTTTAGTGCTAAACAAGCCAAGTGATCTAGTGGTGCATGACGCTCCAAGCGTAAAACAAAACACTCTTGTTGATTGGCTAAAGTATAAAGGCATCTCGCTATCGACTCTTAGCGGAGAGGAGAGGCATGGGATCGTCCATCGGCTAGATCGTGGGACTAGTGGGATTTTGGCAGTGGCAAAAAACAACACTGCTCACGCTTTGATATCGAAGCAACTACAAGATAGATCTGTGGGTAGATACTATTTGTGTGTTATCGCTCCGCCACTAAAAGATGATATGATAACGGTTGAAAAAGCCATCGCCAGAGATAGTAAAAATAGGCTAAAGATGAGCGTATCAGGTAGTGATGGTCGCTATGCAAAGAGCAGTTTTAGAGTGCTAGCTTACTCAAATGATGAAAAAGAGCAGTTAATCGCTTGTAAACTTTTTACAGGTAGGACGCATCAGATCAGAGTGCATCTGGAGAGTTTGGGTAGAGAGATAGTTGGTGAGAGACTCTACAAAACCTTGCAAAAGAGTACAAAATCGGAACGGATCTTGCTTCACGCATACGAACTGGAGTTTGAGCACCCAACAACCAAGCAGCGACTTCTTTTTAGTGCTGGGCTTGATGAGTATATGAGAGAGTATATATATAGTAGATTTGATAAGGAGAGAGTTGATGAAGTACTTAAAAATGGGGCTATTTGGCGTTATTTTAGTGAGTCTGCTTAGTGGTTGTGTAGCAAAAACACCAAGCAAAAATGCAGCAACAGATGAGAGTTTGCCTGTGGTGGAGTTTAGCTCTAGTGGAGCGATAGTAGATCTAAACTCCATCGCCTTAGAGTGGAAAGTGATAAGTGATCCTAGAGTTGATGGCTACTTTATATATAGAGTAGATCTAAGCCAAAGCTCACAAATAGGATCGGACAAAAACTACCTTGCAACGGTCGATAACCGCTTCTCTACACACTATGTAGATAAAAGAATAGAGCCTTCTAAAAAGTACGCATACTATATCAGAGCATATAGCAAAGATGCCATATCTATTGGATCTTCGCTACTTGAGGTTGCGTCACTTCCACCGCTAGAGTCTGTTTCGTGGTTGCATGCAGTTGAGGGTATGCCTCGTACTGCTAAGCTTATCTGGAGGCCACACCCAAATGAGAAAATCAAGTCATACATCATTGAGCGAAAAACACTACAAAGCGACAAGTACCAAGAGCGAGCAGTGGTTGATGGACGCTTGAGCGTGGAGTTTTTAGATAGTGATCTAAAGGATAACTTTACTTATGTTTACCGCATAAGAGTTAAAACCTACGATGGCACTATCTCCTTACCAAGTGCTGAGGTGAAGATACTAACTAAAGAGCTACCAAATGAAGTGGCAAATATTGAGGCCTCAAGAGATCTGCCACGAGTTATAAAGGTGAGTTGGCAACATACGCCACAAGAGGATTTTAAGATATATAGAGTTTATAGAGCCAACTATATCAATGGTAGATATGAACTAGTAGCTAAGACTAAAAATAGTGAGTATATAGATGAGCTAAAAGAGGACTCAAAAGAGTATTTTTATAGAGTTAGTGTAGTAGATAAAGATAATCTTGAGTCGATCTACAATAGACACACAGCAATGGGTAAGACTCTTATTAAGCCAGAGACGCCATCAATTACCGAGGCGAAGCTACAAGGCGATCGTGTTAAGATCTCGTGGATTAGTCAAGATCCAAGGGTAGTGAGTTTTGTGGTGCAAAAGAAGCATAAAAAGAGCATTTTTGATACTAAAACGCTAGATATTGAGGGTATAAAGTCAAAAGAGTTTTATGATCGTGATATAAAAGAGGGTGATATTTATTATTATAAAGTCTTTTCAGTGGATCAAAATGGGATCAGATCTGAACCAAGTATAGAGCTAGAAGTTAGGATAAGAGATCTAACTCCTGAGGAGCCACAAGTTACTCAAAAAAGTACGATAGTAGAGCCTGAGCGGGAAGTGCCAGCTAATATACCAAGTAGTAGCGACATACCTCAAGAGGTAGTTATACCGCTAGATGATTTCAACTAAGAAGAGATAATGCCACATCTGCATATAAAGAAGTTCAAAGAGATACCCCCTTGCGAGTGCGATGAGGATCTAAGCTTTGGTTTTGTAGCAAACAACATTGATAGTCGTGGCGAGAAGCTTATAGCTACGCTGTGTGGCAGGGAGAGCTTCTTTTTGCTACTAAAAGAGCAGGGTGGCAAAAGCTTACTAAAGGTAGATAAGACCACTCGCCCACCCGCAACTCACACTCTACAAAAGGCACTTTTAGGCTATGCTAAAGAGGCAGATCTTGAGGTTTTAAGCTCAAATGTGGTAGAAAAAATGAGAAGTCTGCATCTAAAAAACCTCTCATATCTTAAAGATATAGAGTTTTTTGCCAACCAATATGAACCAAAAAGTGAGATCTGGGTTGAGATAGGGTTTGGTTCTGGTAGGCATCTACTCCATCAAGCAAAGGCAAATCCACACATCACTTTTATAGCACTAGAGATCCATAAGCCATCAATCGAGCAAGTGCTTAAGCAGATCAATATACAAAACATAGAAAATATCTACCTGCTTGACTATGATGCGAGGCTATTTTTGGAGCTTTTGGAGTCTAATGTTGTAGGTCGGATCTTTGTGCACTTTCCTGTTCCATGGGATAAAAAACCGCATAGACGAGTTATCTCGAAGGCGTTTGTGCAGGAGGCAAAGAGGGTGCTAAAAGTGGGTGGCACACTTGAGCTTAGAACCGATAGTGATCTATACTATGAGTACTCATATGAGACGATGCTCTTTCTAGCTAGAGTAGATCTAAGCATCTCAAAAAACCGTGACATTGCAGTTAGTAGCAAGTATGAGGATCGCTGGAAGAGAATGCATAAAAATATATATGATCTAACTCTCATAAATGATGAGCACTCACCTCTTAGAGATGATCTAGGTGAGCTTGCCAAGCTTGAAGTGCTACTTAGTAGAGATGATCTGCTCTTGCTTCATAAGAAACGCTTTATTTTTGAGGGTGGATTTTTGAACTTTGAGAGGCTTTATGAGCTTGATGGTGGACTACTTTTTAGGCTAAGTTTAGGGGATTTTGCAAGGGCACAAAACCTCTACTTGCTAGTAAAAGATGCAAAAGCAAGCTACTTTGCTGGCACACTCCTAAAAACAAGAGCAGCGGTTATGGCACACAACAAACTAAAAGAGCTACTGCATGGATAAAGTAATCATCGCAAGAGATCTAAAGCTAAGCTACAACGATAGTGAGCTTATCATAAATGGTATCAGTTTTCATATAGATGCGGGGAGCTTTGTCTTTATAACAGGAGCTAGCGGGAGTGGCAAATCAACCCTGCTAAAGTCGATGTATGGGGCACTAAAACCCGCTTCTGGTAGTTTGGTAGTGGGTGGCGTTGAGCTAGCTAGCATAAACTCAAAAAAGCTAAACTTGCTTAGAAAACATATGGGCATAGTGTTTCAAGACTACAAGCTTGTAAAAGAGTGGACGATTGAGAAAAACATCATGCTACCGCTTCTCATAAATGGCTATGCGAAAAATGTAGCACAACAACAAGTCGATAAACTGCTAAAACATGTGCGACTAAATCATCAAGTGGGCAAATATCCGCTTGAGCTAAGTGGTGGTGAACAGCAAAGAGTTGCGATGGCTAGAGCGTTAGCTCACAACCCCATACTTATACTTGCCGATGAGCCAACAGGCAACCTTGATGAGTACTCTTCAGGACTTATCTGGGGGCTTTTAGAGGGTGCTAACAAGCAGTTAAAATCAACTGTTATTGTTGTAACTCACCATATACCTAAAAACTTGAGTGTAAATTATAGGCATCTGCACCTAGATCATGGAGGTATTCGTGAGATCGATTAGAAACCATCTCTCGCTCATCATCGCACTTGTTAGCATACTCTTTTCTATCCAGTTTTATGTGATTATTGAGCGAGCTATCGATGCGTATAAGTACAACCTAACTCAAAACTACTCTATGATAGTTCTTAGCAAAAAGAGTCTAACTCCTGAAGAGATCATAGCTTTTAGCCCACTTGTAGATAGATCTAGCGAGATCTCATCACAGAGTGTCATCGATCGTTTTAGTGCAGATCTAAAGAGCAGTAGCGTAGAGATGCTAAGGATAATGTTGCCATATTTTTACGAGGTGAGTCTTAAGTACTACCCATCACCAAATGAGATCAAGAGCCTCAAACAGAGCTTTTTAAGTGATCATCGCATCATTAGGGTGGAGGATTTTTCACAAAGCCATGATGTGATCTATAAGCTACTGCTACTTTTTAAAACAGTCATCACGATATTTTCCGCAGTTATTTTGGTGGTGACTACGCTTCTTATCTTTAAAGAGCTAAAGATCTGGCAGTATCAGCACCATGAACGCATGAGCATTATGGCACTCTTTGGTGCACCACTCTGGCTTAGATCTGCCATACTTTTTAGACTTGCCATAGTTGATGCGATCATCTCAAGTGCCATCACGGTGGTGGTTTTTGTCTATTTTTCATCGAGTGAGTTTGTAAAAGATCAGCTCTCAAGCATCGGAATCAGCATACTTTTTTATGATCTTTTTGGCGATACTGCACTTTTGGTGGCATCTTCACTTGGAGCGTCCATACTGCTTGCGATGCTCATCATTATAGGGCATAAAGAAGAGGTATGAAAGAGCTAGTACTACTTCTTTTTGCTTCGCTTCTTTTAGCTAGCAGTGTTGATCAAAAGATCAAAACCACAGCTACGCAGATAGACAAAAATGAGAAAACAGAGCAAGAGCTAAACAAAAAGATGAGCGATACAGCAGATGCGATACTAAAACATAAGCGATCTTTAGCAGAGCAAGAGGCACTCATAAAAGAGATAGAAGAGGAGCTTGAGCAAAAACAAGATACCCATAAGCAAAACTTAGAGTATCTAGCATCACTAAGGGAGGCGAAAAATGAGCTTGAGTCACAAAAAAAAGCCCTGCAAGAGGAGCTTTTAGAGACCATCTCAAAGATAGTTAGCATCTCTGTGGTGCTAGAGAAAAAGTACGCTCCATCAAAAGAGAGCATAGTTGAAGAAGAGGTGCTCTCAGCAATGCTTCGTGAAGCAAAGATACAGATAAAAGATCTAAACATAAAGTATGTACAAGAGAGTAAAAATATAGAGCAGATCGCAGATGAGAGCAAGAAGCTAAAAAAGAGCATAGATGAGATCGAGAGCAAAAAAAGTAAGCTTGTAAAGACAAAAGAGGCAAACCAGAAGCTAATAGTAACGATGCAAAATGATGTAAAAAAGTATAAAAAAGAGCTTAGTAGCGTGCTAAATACTCAAGATGAGCTAAAAGATACTCTCTCAAAACTAAACATCATCAAGATAGATGAGCAGAAAAAAGCAGAGGAGCTAGCAAGAAGACAGGAGGCATTTAGTGGCGAAGCAGCAGTTAGTAGTAGCTCTTTGCCAGATGTCAAGAAAAAGGGTAGCTCCTATCAAGCAGTCAAGACAAAGCTTTATAGCGGGGCAAAAACTATACCGCCATTTAATCCATACACTATAACAAAAAGTTATGGAACATATACCGATCCTATCTACAACATAAAAGTCTTCAATGAGTCTATAACGATGAGCTCAAAGGAGTCGGATACAAAAGTTAGCACAGTCTTTAATGGTAAGGTGATCTACGCCGATAAGACAGCGGTGCTAAATAACATCGTCATAGTAGAGCACGATAACGCTTTGCACACCATATACGCCAACCTTTCGCAGATCGCACCAGATATAAAAAAGGGTGCTAGGGTAAAGAAAGGTGCTATTATAGGACGCATAGATAGGGAGCTGATCTTTGAAGCGACTCAGCACTCTACGCACATAAACCCGATCAGACTTTTTGAGTAATATATAAGCTCATAGTTGCTATAATTGCCCAAAAAATAGGCAGGGCTAGATGGATTTTGTTTGTACTCGTGGATATGATGGCGATGAAGAGAAGAGGGTTAGCTTTTCAGAGGCGATACTAAGCCCCATAGCCTCATTTGGCGGGCTTTATGTACCAGAGTTTTTACCAACTATTAGTAGCGAGTTTTTGCTCTCGCACATAGACTCAAGTTATAAAGATCTTGCATACGATCTACTAAAACTATTTGATCTTGATGTAAGCAGTGTAACCATAAAAGAGGCACTAGATCTTTATGATAAGTTTGATACCCCTACAAACCCTGTACCTGTGGTGAAAGTAAAAGAGGATCTCTTCATCAGTGAACTATACCATGGGCCAACAAGAGCCTTTAAAGATATGGCACTTCAACCTTTTGGCGTAGTGCTCTCAAGCATCGCTAAAAAGCGAGGTGAAAACTACCTAATCCTTGCTGCAACAAGCGGTGATACAGGGCCTGCGGCACTAGAGACATTTAAAAACAGAGCCAACATCAAAGTGGCTTGTTTGTACCCAGATGGTGGCACTAGCGATGTGCAGAGGCTTCAGATGGTCACTGAAGATGCTAAAAATGTCAAAGTCATAGGTATAAATGGTGTCTTTGATGATGCTCAAAGTGCCCTAAAACGCCTGCTTGCTTCAAGTGAGTTTAAAGAGGCTTTGCAAAAGAGTGACATCAAACTCTCAGCTGCAAACTCTGTAAACTTTGGACGCATCATTTTTCAGATCATCTACCATGTGCATAGCTACTTAGAGCTTGTGAGACAAAAAGCGATCAAGATGGGAGAAAGGGTTTACTTAAATGTTCCAAGCGGTAACTTTGGAAATGCACTAGGAGCTTACTATGCGTGGAAGATGGGGCTTTTTGTGGAGAAGATTATCATCTCTTCAAATGAGAACAATGTCCTAACAAAGCTCATAAAAACAGGTCAGTATGATCTGCGAGAAGCTGAGGTTGTAAACACCACTTCGCCCGCTATGGATATACTAAAGTCATCAAACATCGAGCGAGTGCTTTATGATCTTTTTGGTGCGGATCGCACAAAACAGCTGATGATGCAACTAGAAGATGAGGAC
This sequence comes from Sulfuricurvum sp., assembly GCA_041669045.1. GTDB lineage: Bacteria > Campylobacterota > Campylobacteria > Campylobacterales > Sulfurimonadaceae > JBAYBZ01. The sequence continues at coordinate 74,409 of JBAYBZ010000005.1, forward strand.
TACTATGAGTTGAGTGAGTCCGAGCTAGCCAAGCTTAGAGAGTTTTTTGATGCTGATTATTGCACTGATAGCGAGGGTAAGAGATTTATTCACGACACATTTTATGATGATGGCTACTTGATGGATCCACACACTGCAACCTGTCTAAAGTCCTATAAAACATGCTCAAAAGAGGGCGTAAAAACCATAGCTTACTCAACTGCGGAGTGGACAAAGTTCTCTCCAGTGATCGCAAATGCACTAACAGGTGAGAGTGGCAGTAGAGATCTTGATGCACTATCAAGCATATCTAACCAAGCAAAGCTGGAGATTCCGCCGATGATCAAGGGGCTTTTTGCTAAAGAGATAGTGCAAAAAACCATCATCGATAAAGAGAAGATCGAAGATGAGATTCTAGCTTTTATCAGCTAGAATGATAATTAATATCATTTATAATAATATCTTAAGCCAAGATCTGCTATATTTTGATACATATTATCAAGATAAATAGGATAAAAAAACTCCTATTTATAAATCTTTTGGTAAAATTACAAAAAAATAAGGCTTAAAGATGAAAAAGCTTCTACTCTCTCTTATGCTTCTAGTTAGCTCTTTGCTAGCTCAAAAGATCGTTGTTGCTGGACCAGTTGCGACTATTTCTCACCCATTTTTCAAGATGATCGAAGATAAAGCCCTTGGTGGTAAGCTGGAGTTTAGACTCTGGAAAAACCCAGATGAGCTAAGAGCAATGCTTATAAACAAAGAGGTCAATTTTGTCGCAGTTCCTACAAATGTGGCAGCAAATCTCTACAACAAAGGAGTAGATCTTAAGCTTTTAAGTGTGCCTGTGTGGGGGATACTAGAGGTTTTAAGCCGAGATGCTACGCTAAAAAAGATAGAAGATCTTAGAGGCAAAGAGATAGTAGTGCCATTTAGATCCGATATGCCAGATATCGTGCTTCAAAGTGTACTAAAAAAAGCGGGGCTTGATTCAAAAAAAGATCTACGCATAAACTACGCTGCAACGCCACCTGATGCTATGCAGATGATGATACTTCGCCGTGCTGATCATGTACTTCTTGCTGAGCCTGCAACATCGATGGCACTAAGAAAAACGGGATCTTTTCCTATTAGCATCATAGCACCAGAGCTTCACCGTGCATTTAAGCTAGATGATGAGTGGAGCAGGGTAGTAGGTGGCAAGACGCCAACAGCTTCGCTAGCTCTTTTTGGTGAGATGGAGGCTTCGCTTGTAGAGGAGTTTATCGCCTCTTATAATAAGGCGTTGGAGTGGTACAAAGCTAACCCAAAAGAGGCGGGCGAGCTAACAGCTAAAAATATAGACTTTCTCACAGCTGAGGCGGTGAGTGACTCTATCGAGCATGTGAGCCTAGAGGCCGTTAGTGCCAAAGATGCAAGAGTTGATCTTGAGGATTTTTACACTCACCTCATAGATGTTGAGCCAAAGCTTGTGGGCGGCAAACTCCCAGATAGTGGCTTTTACTACGAGAGCAAGTAATGAGAGTTTTTTTTAAGATAGTGCGAGATCTGCCGTGGTTTTTGTGGAGTGGTTGGGGTTCGATCGCCTCAATACTGCTCTTTTTAGCACTTTGGGATGTGGGCAACCAGATCTATGGTGATCTTGTGCTTCCTGCACCTTTAGCGATCTTTGGCGAGATCGTAGAGCTGTCAAAACAGAGCGAGTTTTTGCATGATCTTTCCCTTAGTGTCAAACGCGGGATCTATGGCTTTGGGATCGCACTAGCTCTTGGGACATTTTTAGGTCTTCTTGGCGGTCGCTTTGTGACAGCTTCGATCATGAGTCGCCCCATCGTGACTATACTTGTGGGAGTTCCACCCATTGCGTGGATAGTGCTGGCTATGATCTGGTTTGGTTTTGGTGATACTACTGTGATATTTACCGTGGTGGTGGCGTCATTTCCTATCATCTTTATAGGAGCACTTCAAGGCAGTCGCACCATCGAGGGAGATCTCTCAGATATGATGGATAGCTTTAGACTAAGTTTTTGGCAAAAAACAAGAGATCTATACTTTCCTCACCTCTTTTCATACCTCTTTCCATCGTGGGTAAGTGCACTTGGTATGAGCTGGAAGATCGTTGTGATGGCGGAGCTTCTAAGCTCAAATGATGGCATCGGAGCATCTTTAGCCGTGGCTAGAAGTCAGCTAGAGACCACCACAGCACTTGCCCTTGTCACGGTAATGATCGGAGTGCTTATGTTTGTGGAGTATATTATCCTAGAGCCTATCAAGCAGGAGGTGGAGTCGTGGCGAGAATAGCTACTAGAGAAATAGATTTTTTAAAGGCAAAGTTATGGCTAATTTATCTGTTAGAGATCTAAACTTCTACTACGGCTTTACGCAGATACTTAGTGAGATAAACTTTGATCTAAACTCTGGCGAGATAGTAAGCATAGTAGGGCCTAGTGGCGGTGGTAAAACTACACTGCTTCGTCTTTGTGCAGGGTTAAATGATGTCACTGAGGGTGAGATCGTAGATGAGTTTAGATCTAGTGCGTTTGCATTTCAAGATGCAAGGCTTTTGCCGTGGAAAAACACCATCGACAACATTATGCTCCCGCTTATCGCTAACATGAGCAGATCTGAAGCATACGAGAGAGCTAGCGAGATGGCTCTTAGAGTAGGGCTTGAGGAAGATGACTTTGTAAAGTACCCAAAAGATCTAAGTGGTGGCATGAGGCAGAGGGTAAATTTCGCTAGAGCGTTAGTATGCCAAAGTGAGATCTTGTACCTTGATGAGCCATTTTCAGCACTCGATATCGGGCTAAAAAAGGATCTACAAAACTTAGTAGTAGAGCAGAGTATGAGTAAAAATATGGCAGTGCTTTTCATCACTCACGACATCATGGAGGCGATCCGCCTAAGTGATCGCATACTGCTACTAAAGAGTGATCCAGGGGAGATCATAAAGGTTTTTGAGGTAAAAAAGAGCAAAAATGAGCGAGATGATGAGTTTGTTTTTGCAAAAACTAGAGAGCTTTTAGCAGACCCAGACATCTTAGAGGTGTTTGAGATAGGAATTAAGTGATGAATGAGATACAAAATGCTACAAAACACTACAAATATTACCCAGATGAAGAGGGTGTTCCGCCGTACTTAGCGTATGGTTTTCGCTCAATCTTTCTGCTTCTTGCACCATATATAGTTATATCTATCGTGCTTTGGAGCTTATACTTTAGTGGGGTTATAAAGCTTGTGCCACTTGATGATATGCTAAGCTGGCACATCTATGAGATGGTTTTTGGTGTGGGTGTTGCGGGAGTTATGGCGTTTTTGTTTACTGGTCTGCCTGAGCTTTTTCCTGGAACTGTGCCAATCATCGGCAAGCGACTAAAGCTCATAATGCTACTTTGGATCGCAGGACGAGTAAGCTTTTGGACGATGGATTATACAAGTGTGTTTCTAACTGCGGTGCTCAATATCGCGATGTGGCTAGTGGTGATCGCATGGGCGTTTAAGCCTGTGGTGCTTGATAGACTTCAACGCCACTCAAGCCTAGCCTATACGCTGGTGGCTCTTACACTTTTGCAAGCTCTCTTTTTTGCTAGTGTGATGGGTGTGGCTTCACTCGATCCGCTAGCACTTTTAAAGGTTGGCATCGGACTTTTTATGGTGCTACTGCTCCTTGCTCTTAGACGAGTAAATATGGAAGCGATCAACGAGAGGCTAGAGCATGAGAGGCTCGATGATGCGTTTGTTGCAAAGCCATTTCGCTACAATGTCGCGGTTTTTTCAGTGCTTCTCTTTACTACGCTAGAGTATCTCTACCCCGCGATGCACTCCACCATAGGGTGGGTTGGGCTTGCTGCAGCAGCTAGTATACTGGGTGTGCTAAATGACTACAACCTAAAGTTTGTCTCGCTTCTAAATGAGCCATTTGCCTACCATATGGCACTTGTGCCCATTATGATGTCGCTAGGCTATGGTTTTATGGGGTATAGCTACCTTTTTGGCACAGGTGGTCTTAGCAACTACTTGCACTTCTTGACCACAGGTGCGTTTGGGCTATCATTTTTTGTGGTGATGGTGATCGTTACTTATGTGCATACGGGTAGGGTTTTAAAGTCCAATTGGTGGATTCAGCTAGGAGTGCTTATGATCGTAGCTTCTACGCTGATCCGCTCGCTTATTGCTCATATAGATATGGACTATATGACTCTTATATGGATCTCGACTCTGCTCTGGGCGACGCCATTTGTGATATACTTCCTGCAAGTTAGAACTTACTTGCTCTCGCCTCGTGCAGATGGGATCAAGGGTTAAAAAAGGTGGCGACTATGAAGCTTAGTATTAATGGCAAAGAGATGGAGTTTGAGGACGATCTTAGTGTTGCTGATGTTCTAGCAAAGCTTAACATAGAGTCTAGCGTAATGGCGGTGGCTCTTAATATGAACATCGTTAAACAAGATGAGTGGAGAAGCATAAAGCCTCAAGATGGCGATAGTTTGGAGTTTTTGGATTTTGTAGGTGGTGGGTAAGTAGATCTACTTCTCAAAGTAGATCTCTTTTTTGCTTCTTAGCTTAGATCTGTTTAGTAGATCATCTATTTTTTCATCTTTGGAGCTACTTTTGGTGGGATTTTGCTCACTCTTTTTTGGCTCTTTTTTGTCTTTGCCTATCCATCTATACAGTAGCAGTAGCATGGTAGTGAGTGAAGTGGTGATTATGAGCCATTTTGCTACTAGAAAGTAGATGAGTAGATCTAGCCTTTTGGTAAGCTCAAGATATGTCTGTATGTCGCTATGTATAAGTGAGACGAGTGGGAGCATAAGAGCCAAAAATAGCACCAAAAGCACTCTATTTCTAAACCTATAAAGCAGTGTCCAGATGGCGATATTTTTAAATGATTTCCACATAGTTATACAAAAAGGTTGATGCCAAAGAGTGCTAAAAGTGCCAAGATGCTCTTCTTTTGTAGATCTATAACAATGGCGTCCTCTTGCTCCTTTAAAAGCCCCTCAAGCTCATCACTGCTTAGATCTTCTATATCTTTAGAGTTTGCCTCAAACTCCGCCTTTAGGTTGGTGTATGCTTTGTCTCTGATCCACTTCGATACTTTTTGCTTCATGCTATCTTTTTTGATCTTTAGCTTAGCAAATAGTGGTTCAAATCTACTCAAAGTCTATCTCGCGAACATTATAGAGCCGAGGCGAAGCAGGTTAGATCCGCACTCGATTGCTAGCTCAAAATCGCCACTCATACCCATAGAGCAGATATCAGCTCCTTTAAGCCCAGAGTAGATCTTGTGAGTGGTTTCAAAGCTCTTTTTGATCTCTTGTTTGTCATCTGAGTGTGCTCCGATGCTCATCACGCCTCGCAAGTTTATGTTTGGACACTCTGAGGCGATCTGCTCATAAGCATCATGAGCCTCTTCGGGCAAAAAGCCATGTTTGGACTCCTCGTAAGCGGAGTTTATCTGCATAAGTGCATCTAGTGTAGTATCTCTTGAGGCGAGTCTTTTTTGTAGCTCACGAGCCAGATCAATTGAGTCTAGTGAGTGAAACAAAAATGGATCTAGATCTAAAAGATTGTTGATCTTGTTTGTCTGCAAGTTGCCCACAAAGTGCCACTCAAGTGGTAGATCTTCAAGCTCATGTGCTTTTGCTTTTAGATCTTGAACTTTGTTCTCTCCAAAAGCCCTCTGCCCCGCCTCATATAGAGCCTTAATCTCGCTTGCTCCTACATATTTGCTAATCGCCACTATGCGAACTATATGCTTTTGATCAAAGCGAACTCTCGCCCCCTCAACGCGTCTAATCACCTCATCTATATATAGCCTATAAGCCTCTTTTGTCATTGTGTCCCCATTAGTCGATTTATGTCGTTGTAAAGTCCTAGCCCCATCAGCATAAAGAGCACCACCCACCCAGCTAGCGTAAAGCGAACCATCATCGCTTCGCTCACACTACGACGAGAGATAAGCTCATAGGTGTTAAACATAATGTGTCCGCCATCTAGTGCAGGAATGGGCAGAAGGTTAAGCACTCCTAGGTTTACCGATATGAGAGCTGCAAAGAAAAACAGACTCATAAACCCCGCTTCGCTTGCGTCTGATGTGATCTTAACAATGGAGATGACACCGCCAAGCTCTTTAGCGGGAACTTCGCCAAATATGAGCTTTTTGACACTTGTAAAAATCAGCGTCGAGGCAAAAATGCTCTGATCTATGGCGTAGTTTAGCGTAGCACTTAGGCTAAGATCTAGCTTGTGCGTCACGCCCGCTGCGGCAATACCAACCATCTTTTTTTGTATCACTTCATTAAAGATGTTGGTACTCTGCGAGATGCGAGGAGTTATGGTGAGTGGTATGAGCTTAGAGTCTCGCTCCACCACCACCGCTAGCGAGCCATTTGCTTGCTCAATATGCTTTGACATCTCCTCCCATGTTGTGATGGCGTGTGAGTTTATGCTGACTATGCGGTCATTGCTCTTTACTCCTGCACTATAAGCCGCACCATTTTCTAGCACCTCGCCAACAACAGGTGAGAGGATATTTGGTCCACCAAGAGCTACAAAAAAGAAGAGAAAAAACGCAAGCACAAAGTTTGCCACAGGTCCAGCAAGTAGGATAAATATGCGTTGCTGTGGTGTTTTGGTGTTGTAGCTATCACTATCTAGGCTTACTTTTGTAGGGTCGCTATCATCTTGCCCCTTCATACGAACATAGCCGCCAAGCGGTATAGCAGAGAGTCGCCACTCATTGCCCCACTTGTGAAACGATGCGATCTTTTTACCAAACCCTATGCTAAAAACCTCAACCCTTACCCCCATAGCCCTAGCTGCTGCGTAGTGCCCTAGCTCATGAAAGAAGATAAGAATTGATAGAACTATAAGTGAAACCAATATACTCATACTTTTTTAACTCCTAGTAAAGCTACTCTAAAGTGCCATAGATACTCTAATCCAGAGTAGAGTGTCATAGCAGTTGCGAGCCAAAGTAGTGCTTCGCCTCCACTCCAGTGCATCAGTAAAAACCCGATGGCAAACATCTGAAGCACAGTCTTGATCTTACCGCTCCACGACGCTTTTATGTCGATGTTTTCACTCACTGCAATGGTTCTAAGCCCTGTGATAAATAGCTCTCTAATGACAATGATATAGATCGCCCACGCTGAAGCCTCGCCGATACTCATAAGTGCCAAAAATGCCGCAAAAGTGAGCATCTTATCAGCTAGTGGATCTAGTATAGCACCTAGAAGTGTCTTTTGATCCCACTCTCTTGCGATGTAGCCATCAAAAAAGTCCGTCACACTCGCTACTACAAACAGAAGTGCCGCGGTGTAGTAGTTCCAGCTGATATCAAAGCCATTTTGTGTAAAAACATCACCATTTAGTATGACCCAAAACATAATTGGGGCAAGGAGTATGCGACTAAGTGCAAGAGTGTTTGGAAGATTTAGCAAAATACCTACTTTTTTATGCTTGACAATGTTTGATATTATAGGTTAATATGGTAAAAAAGAGTAACAAATGGAGTATAAAGAGCTACAAAATGCCCTAGAAGTGCTAGATATTACGACGAGATTTAGCCACGCAGAGCTAAAGGATCGCTACAAAAAGCTATCTAAGATCTACCACCCCGATGTGGAGGGTGGCGATGAGGCAAAGTTTGTGCAGATCTTAGGTGCATATAAGCTTTTGGAGGCGTATATAAAGGGGTTTAGGTATAGCTTTAGCGAAGAGGAGTTTTATGCTCAGAAGCCATTTTTGAAATTCTCTAGCGAGTGGTTTTAAGTACTACTATTTTATACGCGAACAAAACAAGTTCCGCTTCGCTTCGCTAACGCTGAGTTCCACTCGGTGTGGGGCTCCCGCGACCTTGTCGTTTCGACGCTAAAGCGTCTGCTACTCTTTGTCACTGAGAAGAGCAAAGGGATTGATCTATCAACTAGAGAGTTTGAGTCCAGCTATACCGCTTACTATAAGGGTTATGCTTATAAGCTTAGCAAAGCCTAGTGTCTCGCCAAACAAAAACAGTCCTGCGATCACCGCTCCAACACTTCCGATCCCAACCCAAATGGCGTAGGCAGTTCCTAGAGGAAGTGATCTAAGGGCTAAACTAAGTAGATAGATGCTCACGCCCATAGTTACAAGCGTAAATATAGATGGCACAAGTTTGCTAAATCCATCGCTATATTTAAGTCCAACCGCCCATGCAACCTCAAAAAGCCCTGCTAGAAAAAGTATGATCCACTTCACTTATAGCTCTATCATCTCTTCTATCTCTAGTCCAAAGCCACCAAGTCCCACAAACTCCGCACTCTTACTTGATCCTAGTAGGTTCATCTTTTTTACCCCTAGATCTTTTAAGATCTGAGCACCGATGCCATACTCTTTGATCTCCGCTTTGTCGTGGTGGATCGGCTTGTTGATGAAGATGATCACCCCGCTATTTTGTTTAAGGTACTCTATGGAGGCGATGAGGTTTTTGTATTTGTTTTGGTTTAGTAGTAGCTCAAGATCGCTCAAAACATTGTGTACGCGTACATTTGTAGTGTGCGAGATGGAGTGAAAAACTATGGCGATATGCTCTTTTTTGTCATGATCTAAAAATGTATGTTTGGTGGCTTTTGTGCCAAAAAACTCTATCTCCTCACTGCAACTTTTGCTCACAAGCCTCTCATTTGCTAGCCTATACTCTACTATATCGGAGATGAAAACAGTCTCAAGGTTATGTTTTTGAGCAAAGATATCAAGATCATCTCTGCGTGCCATCTCGCCATCATCTTTTACGATCTCACATATAACAGCACTCTCTCTAAGCCCTGCTAGACGGCAAAGATCCACTGATCCCTCTGTGTGACCTGTGCGGATTAGTACGCCACCATCTTTGGCTATGAGGGGAAATATATGTCCAGGACGCACAAGATCATTTGCCTGTGCAACGGGGCTAGAGAGGATCTTTACGGTGTCGTCTCGCTCTTTTGCACTGATGCCTGTTGAGGCAGTTGCAGCATCAACAGAGACGGTAAATGCTGTCTCGTGAGCAGAGGTGTTTGAGCCTACCATTGGGTTTAGCTCAAGGTTTGTTGCTATCTGCGAGCTTAATGCTACACAGATAAGACCTCTAGCGTGTGTTGCCATAAAGTTTATATGCTCTGGCGAGGAGAAAGCTCCTGCGTAAACTAGATCTCCTTCGTTTTCACGATCTTCATCATCTATCATTATTACCATTTCGCCTCGTTTTAGTGCGTCTATGGCTCTTGTTATTCTATCTATGGCTCTCATATTTTCGCCTTTTTATTGAGTGCGTCATTATACTTGTTTAACATAAACTTGACAAGATTACTTTATTTACCTATAATCACGCTTCCAAACAGAGCACAAGCTTGTTTGAAGTACCGCGGAATAGAGCAGTTCGGTAGCTCGTCGGGCTCATAACCCGAAGGTCGTAGGTTCAAATCCTACTTCCGCAACCAATTCTTTCATTTTCTATTGTTGGGGTATCGCCAAGCGGTAAGGCAACTGGTTTTGGTCCAGTCATTCGGGGGTTCGAATCCCTCTACCCCATCCACCTCATAAGATCTCCTTTTTAGATCCTTATATATCGCGGAATAGAGCAGTTCGGTAGCTCGTCGGGCTCATAACCCGAAGGTCGTAGGTTCAAATCCTACTTCCGCAACCAATCCTTTTGATTTTATATATTTAGTATGTAGTTTATGAAGCCCTAAATGAGGGGGCAAGGGGATAAACCCCTTGGCGTCACCTAAGTAACGGTGCAAAGATGCACAAAAGCAGTATTGTAATCACAAGCTTTTCCATAAAGTCCCCCTTCATTCAGTCTTTGGAGGGCAAAAAAAAAGGTTAGAGGCTCATGACTTCCCCTAACCTTTGCCACTCCATTGAATGAATGAAAAGTGTGATTACAAAGAGGATTATAGCACAAACTAAAGTTAATAAGCAACTTCTACAACCAATTTTTGATATAATCCACACACCTTAAAACAGAGCAAATCATGATAGAGAGTTTTTATAGATATGGCGTTTTAGTGGAGTTTAACTCTGCTTTAGAGCAAGATAGTGAGTTTGGTTATCTTTATAGTCTTTTTGTTAAGCTTAGGAGTGACGATGAGTTTTTATATGAGCAGTTTTTGGACACAAAAGAGGCACTTATCGCTACGCTAGATGAGTTGCTATATGCTGGTAGTAGGCTAGATGATGGGTGGTGTGAGATCTACTTTTACGCACAAGATACAAAAGGGCTTGACAAGCAAGTAGCCACCTTTTTACGCGGTGAGTACGCCTATGAGTCAAGCTCGACTAAAGATGCCAAATGGGACTTTTGGTACAAAAACCTACTGCCAAATGAGCTTGAGTTTTTGTATATGGAAGCTAAAAAGATAGTAGATGATCTCTTAAGCGAAGGTGATGAGTTAGAGAGTGTGCGAGAAGTTGAACACTACGCAACATTTGACACACCTACTCAGATGGAGCGTTTTGTCGCAAATGCCTCTAAGGTTGGTTTTAGACTCAAAGATGAGCTAGATATCGATGGTTATGGCGTTGCTGTTGTAAGAGAGCACTCGCTTTTAGATCTTAACTCTTGCATAGAAACACTTTATGAGTTAGCTAAAAAAGAGCATGGCAATTATGAGCTTTTTAGTACAGTTTTGAGTGATGAGAAGTAGCGTAGTTGTAAACTTTTTGCTTGTTGTGTTTCTAAACGCATTTAGTGATCTAGGACACAAGATCAACATTCAAAACACCATCTTTAAAACCTATGATGGCTCAGAGCAGATAGTGCTAACAGCGGTGGTAAACGCTTTGATGCTTCTACCTTTCATACTCGCTTTTAGCCCCTCGGCGTTTCTCTCTAGTAGGTTTGACAAGGCTCGCATATTGCAGGTCTCATCTTTTGTAGCCATCATCATCACGCTACTCATTACACTCTCTTACTACAACGGCTGGTTTTGGCTCGCATTTACTTTTACATTTGCTATGGCACTGCAGAGTGCCTTTTATTCGCCTGCCAAATACGCCTACCTTAAGGAGCTTTTGGGTGAGTCAAAACTAAGCGTGGCAAATGGAGCACTACAAGCCGTTACCACTGTCGCTATACTAGCTGGCATCATCGTCTATACACTCTTTTTTGAGTCTATAGTGGGCGATGAGTTTAGAGGAAGTGAAGAGATCATAGAGAGGATCGCACCGCTTGGCTGGCTACTTGTTGCGGGTTCAGTGCTGGAGTTTTTGCTCTCACTTAGGCTTACTAGGCTTAGATCTTATGAGGGCAGGCGGTTTAGTTTTAGGCGTTATATCAAGCTATTTTACCTACGAAAAAACCTCAAAACCATCACAAGAAAGAGAGATCTGCTAAGTCTTGTCTTTGCACTTAGTATCTTTTGGTCTATCTCACAGGTGATCTTGGCGATATTTGGCGAGTATGTCAAAACCAACCTCGGCATCACAAACGCTATCTTTGTGCAAGGCGTGATGGCAAGCTCCATCATCGGCATAGTAGCAGGCTCACTCATCGTTGCAAGGCTTAGTCGCTACTATATAAATGTCGGTTTTGCCTCCATTGGTGCGGTGATGGTGGCGTCTTTGACACTTCTACTTAGTATGACGCAAAATAGCTACTTGCTCACTTTGGAGTTTGTGCTTTTTGGGTTTTTTAGCGGGTTTATCATAGTGCCACTAAACGCTAAGATGCAGTTTATCGCTCCAAATATCCACCTCGGATCTATCCTAGCTGGCAACAACTTTATACAGACACTCTTTATGTTCGCCTCTCTTATGCTAACGACACTTTTTGCCTACTTTGGAGCTGATGCGAAGGTGCTTTTTTACGCTATGAGCTTAGCTGGTGTGCTACTTTTTGTGTTACTACTTCGCAGGTATGGTGTCATCTCGGCGTGGGCATTTTTGGAGCTTGTAGCAAGGCTTAGGTATAGGTTTGTCTATGAGGGTTTAGATCTTCTTGATGGCAAAACTCCTCTGCTTTTGGCGGGCAACCATATCAGCTGGATCGACTGGCTAGCGTTGCAGTTGCCATTTGAGAGACGAGTCGCTTTTTTGATAGATAAAGAGATCTACGATAAGCCACTTTTGAAGCCATTTTTACGCACAGCTGGACTTATACCCATCTCTGCTAGAGCGAGCAAAGATGCCTTTAAAAGAGCATCAGCTCATCTTAGAAATGGCGGTATGGTAGCGATATTTCCAGAGGGTGAGATAGTGCGAAGTGGTGAGGCGGCGGAGTTTAGAAATGGGCTAAACTACATAGATCTAAGCGGTGTCAAGGTAGTGCCGTTTTATATAAGTGGGCTATTTGGGAGCGTGTTTGCTCGCTTTGATGATGGCTCAAGATCTCTGCGTCGTAGGGTGGTAAAAGTACACTTTGGGCTTAGAGGAGATAGTTCAACTTTGCGTGATGATGTGCTTAAGCTAAGAGATGATAAAATTGCTCAAAAATAGAACTAGGAGTTGGGTTTGAAGACAACTTTGATAATCGGTGCTGGCGGAGTAGGGCGTGTTGTGGTGCACAAATGTGTACAAAATAGTGACTCGTTTGGGCAAATCGTGCTAGCTAGTAGAACCAAAAAAAGGTGTGATGATATAAAAGCGGAGCTTCCAGAGGCTAACATAGTAACTGAGCAGGTGGACGCTGATAGTGTGGCAGATCTTGTAGATCTGATAAACAGATACAAACCAAACATAGTCATAAATGTGGCTCTGCCGTATCAAGATCTAACCATAATGGACGCTTGTATAGAGACAAAAACGCCGTACTTAGATACTGCAAACTATGAACATCCAGATGAGGTGAAGTTTGAGTATAAGCTTCAGTGGGCAAGAGATGAGGCGTTTAAAAACGCTGGCGTGATGGCACTACTTGGAAGTGGGTTTGATCCAGGGGCGACAAATGTATTTTGTGCTTATGCTGCCAAACACTACTTTGATGAGATCCACTACATAGATATACTTGACTGCAACGCAGGCGATCACGGCTACGCTTTTGCGACAAACTTCAACCCAGAGATAAACCTGCGAGAAGTTAGCTCAAAAGGTCGCTACTGGGAAGAGGGTAAGTGGATCGAGACTGAGCCGATGGAGATCAAGATGGTGTGGGACTACCCAGAGGTGGGTGAAAAAGATAGCTATCTTCTTTACCACGAGGAGCTAGAGTCGCTTGTACAAAACATAAAAGGGCTAAAGCGGATCCGCTTTTTTATGACATTTGGGCAGAGTTATTTGACTCATATGAAGTGTTTAGAGAATGTCGGAATGCTAGGTATAGAGCCAGTGGAGCATAAGGGTATGCAGATAGTGCCGATGGAGTTTTTAAAGACACTTCTGCCAGATCCTTCGACTTTGGGATCTCGTACAAAAGGCAAAACCAACATCGGTGTGGTTTGCGAAGGGCTTAAAGATGGCAAAAAACGCAAAGTTTACATCTACCAAGTAAAAGATCACGAGGAGTGCTACAAAGAGACAAACTCTCAAGGGGTGAGCTACACAACAGGTGTGCCTGCGATGATTGGAGCTAAGCTTATGCTTGATGGCGTGTGGAGTGGCAAAGGAGTGTTTAATATGGAGCAGTTTGATCCAGATCCATTTATGGAGCTTATGAATACGCAAGGTCTTCCGTGGCAAGTAAAAGAGCTATAACAACTCCCTACTATCTTTGCGAGGAGGCTAAGCTTCGCAAAAACCTAGAGCTTTTAAAATATGTGCAAGAGCAAAGCGGAGCTAAGATTATCTTAGCTCTTAAGGGTTTTGCTATGTGGAGTACATTTGATCTAGTAAGGGAGTACTTGGTAGGGTGTACTGCTAGTGGACTTTATGAAGCAAAGTTAGCGAGCGAGGAGTTTAAAAAGGGCGATGAGAGTTTAGAAGTTCACACCTATTCACCAGCTTTTAGTGAGGTGGATCTAGTTGAAGTAGCCAAGATAAGCGATCACATAGTCTTTAACTCCCCTTCACAGCTTTTAAGGTTTGCAAAACTTGCCAAAGAGATAAATCCACGCGTGAGTCTGTCGCTAAGGGTAAATCCTGAGCAGTCATCTTCACCCAAAGATATCTATAATCCTTGTGCGGTTTTTAGCAGGCTGGGTACTACAAAAGCAAACTTCGATGAGGAGGTTTTAAGCTACATTGATGGGCTAAACTTCCACGCTCTTTGTGAGCAAGATAGTGACGCGTTAGAAGATGTGCTAGAGGCTTTTGAGGCTAAGTTTGGCTCATATATAAAAGGGTTAAAGTATGTAAACTTTGGTGGTGGACACCATATAACAAGAGAGGGTTATGATGTAGCAAAGCTTATAGATCTGATCAAGAAGTTTAGATCTAAGTGGGGAGTTGAAGTTTACCTAGAACCTGGCGAAGCGGTAGGGTGGCAAGTGGGCTACTTAGCTTCAAGTGTGCTTGATGTGATGCACAATGGCATGGATATAGCCATACTTGACACCTCTGCGGAGGCTCATATGCCAGATACTTTGGCGATGCCATATCGTGCGATGGTGCGAGGAGGTGGTAAGGTGGGCGAGAAAAAACACACTTATAGACTAGGTGGCAACACCTGTTTGGCAGGCGACATAATGGGTGATTACTCATTTGATGAGCCACTAAAAGAGGGAGATGTGATAATATTTGAAGATCAGATCCACTACACATTTGTCAAAAACACAACTTTTAATGGCATAAAACTACCATCACTTGTGATAGAAAAAGAAGATGGAAGCATCGATGTTGTGCGGGAGTTTGGGTATGAGGAGTATAAAACAAGGCTTAGTTGATCTAGATCTAAGTCTTGATGAGCCTTGTGTTGTATAATCCTAAAAAAGGAGTCTTACGATGAGTGAAGATAAGAGTAGATGGAATGAGAAATATAGACAAAACCCGCATACTAATGAGGCTAGTGAGATACTCAAAAAGTACGCTCACCACGCAAAAGTAGATCAAGCGATCGATATAGCTTGTGGAATGGGGCGAAACACTCACTTTTTAGCTGAACTTGGGTTTATGGTAGATGCTGTTGATATCTCTGATGAGGGGTTAAAGAGTGTTAAAAATAGTGCTACGATCATAAAGATAGAGTGCGATCTAGATAAGTACAATCTTACCCCAAACAGGTATGATCTTGTAGTAAATATCAACTTTTTAAATCGTCGCCTAAACTCGCAGATCAAAGATGCTCTAAAGAGTGGTGGTGTGCTTATCTATGAGACATTTTTGCTAGCTTATGGTGAGTATAACTTGCCTACTACAAACCTAGACTATCTGCTTAGAAAAAATGAGCTTTTGCATGCTTTTATAGGGCTTGATATAATTTACTATGAAGAAAAAGATGCTATAAATAGTAACGGAGAGAAGGTAAAGGTGGCTTCGCTAGTAGCTAAAAAAGCATAGCCAAAAAGGCTATGCACTAAGCTTACGCAAGTATAGCTTTGTTCATCCAGATCGATTTTTCTAGTGAAGCGATCTTCTCATCAGCATAACCAATAGTAGCTTTGTCGCCTGCCTCATCAGCTGCATCGCTTAGATCTCTAAACGCCTTTAAAAACTGCTCTTGAACTTTTAAGATCTCTGTTACAACATATTTTGCATCGAAGTCACTTTTAGTCTCCTCACCAATCGTAGTAGCTTTTGCGATCTCGCTCATAGTTATGTATGGCTTCTGCCCAAGTTGTAAGAGTCTCTCTGCTGTGTCATCATAGATCTCCGCCATTTCGTTATATATAGCTTCAGTCATATTGTGGATAGGGTGAAAATGCACACCTTTGATATTCCAGTGGTAGTTATGAAGCTTCACAAAAAGTGCAAGCGAGTCTGCTTGAAGTTGTTTTAGCTTTTCTGTAACTTTTGACATAATAAATCCTTTTGTTGAGATGCAAGATTATATCTTAGTTTGGATAACTGCTAAAAGCCCTCTTGTAGTGTTATATAGAGAGCTTCAACCTCTTTGTCGCTTAGGTATAGCGTGGAGTGGTTATGCACTAGATCTAAAAATCCGTCGATGGATATAGTAGATCTTTTTGAGCACTCTTTGCATGCGGGTAGGAAGCCTCTAAGAAGGGCTATGTGATCCTCAATACCGCGTGAACACAAAAAACAGATCTGCTCACTGTGAAGTCGTCCCTCATGCTCCAAAAGCTTTATATACGCCTCGATAGCGACTCTTTTGTGGTTTTGTTTGTGCCAAATAGAGCTAGAAAACTCTAGCAGATCAAAGTAGAAACTATCTAGCTCATAGGAGTCTCTAAGGTGGCGACCAAGTAGAAGTGTAAAGTCCTGCCATGGCTTTAGAAGCAGGGTATTATCTAGCCATTTGTAGCCTAAGTGGATCACATCTTTTAGCCTTGCGATGCTAGAGTTTACTCCTAGCTCATCTTGAAAGTCAATCTTGTAGCCGATGTTTATGGTGCTGTGTCTTGCTCCGTAGAAGCGGTAGAGCGTTAAAAGCTTGTCGCGTGAGATGATGCGAACGATTAGATCCTCATCTCTTACCCTATTTAAGCCTACGATAAATCCCTGCAACTGCTTCTCTTTTTGCTCTAATTATACGAGATTATGATTAATTTGTTAAGTTTAGATATAATTGTGCCACTTTTTTAAAAGGATCTATTTTTGAACTTTCTAGGTATATTTTCAAAAGCATTTGAACAAAAACAACCGCTAAAAGCTGAAGCAACTGCACAATGGGTGAAGTGTAAATCATGCGAATCACTAATGTTTTACAAAGAGGTAGAAAACCTTAAGCATGTCTGTCCAAAGTGTGGATACCATATAAGACTAGGTGTAAAAGATCGCATCGCTCAACTTGCTGATGAGGGGAGTTTTGTGGAGTATGATAGCTCGCTTAGACCTGTGGATCCACTTGAGTTTGCAGATAAGATCTTATACAAAAAACGCGTCGAAGATGCAAATGCAAAGACTGGCAAATACTCATCTGTGGTGAGTGGCGAATGCAGTATGAATGGCGTCAAGACGCAACTTGTTGTCTTTGACTTTGCTTTTATGGGAGGCTCACTAGGATCAGTTGAGGGTGAGAAGATAGTGCGTGCAGCTGGGCGTGCCATAGATAAAGGGCAGGGGCTTGTTATAGTTAGTGCGAGTGGTGGAGCTAGAATGCAAGAGAGTACTTTTTCACTTCTTCAGATGAGTAAAACCTCCGCAGCACTCGCAAAACTTGGCGATCATGGCTTGCCATACATATCGGTTTTAACCGATCCTACGATGGGTGGAGTGAGTGCATCTTTTGCGATGCTTGGAGATGTGATCATCGCTGAGCCAGGGGCATTGGTGGGTTTTGCGGGTCAGAGGGTTATAGAGCAGACTATCGGTTCGGCTCTGCCTGATGGGTTTCAGCGAGCGGAGTTTTTGCTAGAAAAAGGCTCTATCGATATGGTAGTAAATCGAAATGATCTAAAAAATACTATATCAGATCTACTCAACTTTTTTAAAGTAGCTTGATGCAACTTTATGCTCTGTGTGATGCCATGCTTTTAGCCTCAAAGGGCTTAAGCTTAGAAGAGTTTGTAGATGTGGCAAGAAAACATGATGCAAAAGTACTCCAGTATAGAGACAAAAGTGGCGATGAGGTGGCTATAAAAAATGCACTCATAAAGCTTCGCAAGCTCTATGATGGCTTTTTGATAGTAAATGATCATATAGATCTGGTGCGGTTTTGTGATGGTGTGCATCTTGGACAAGAGGATCTTTTGCGACTTGGAGCTGATAAAAAAGCTAGCATAAAAGCACTTAGATCTAAGGTTGGACGAGATAAGATCATAGGGCTTTCAACTCATAATGAAGCGGAGATCTTAGAGGCAAACGAGATGAGTCTAAACTACATAGGGCTTGGTGCACTAAGAGCAACAACTACCAAAAGTGATGCGACAAATATACTTGGATCTAGGCTCGATGAGCTAGCTAGCATATCAACTCACCCTGTGGCAGTGATCGGTGGAGTGAGGTTTGATGATAGTTTTGAGCATGTCTCTTATAGAGTGATGGGGAGTGGACTTTTTCGTGAAGATTGAGATCGTTAGTATCGCTAAAAAAGAGAGAAGTATCTACGATCCACTATACAAAGAGCTTATAAAACACTCATCAAAATTTGCCACCATAGATGATGTAGAGATCTTCAACTCTGCCATAAACAAGGCTCATAGTATCTCTGCTAGCGAGGCACAAAAGAGCTACTCGCAGGCACTGGAGCCATATATGACAAAGGGGTATAGTGTGATCTTGCACCCAGATGGCAAAAAGATCGATAGTTATGGTTTTAGTAAGCTACTAGATGGTAAAATCTCACTCAAATTTTTTGTAGGCGGGGCTTACGGGTTTGAGCAGAGTTTTTTAGATAGAGGCGATGCTGTTATCTCACTAGGAGATCTAACTATGAGTCACAAGATCGCAAAAGCGGTTCTTTTAGAGCAGATTTATAGAGCGTTTGCAATACTTAGTAACCACCCCTATCACAAATAAAGGAAAATCAGAGTGCAACAGAGTGAACTAAAGTATTTTAAAGAGATACTACTAGGACGAAAAGCCCAGATAATCAAAAACTTACAAAGTGTGAGTGAATCACTTGGCAATATGTCAAGTAGCGGACTAAGCGATGAGGCGGATATTGCCTCGCTTGATAATAGTGTGATGATAGATAGTGCCATAGCTTCTCAGCAACAACGAGAGTTAGAGGAGATTAATATCTCTTTAGGTAAAATAGAGAGTGGCGAGTATGGGATCTGCGAGATGTGCGAAGAGAGTATCGGTTTTCAAAGACTCAAGGTTAAGCCACATGCAACTTACTGCATCGATTGTAGAGAGATAGTGGAAAAGAGTAGAAAGGGTTAGTGATGAAGATTAAGAAGTATATATTTGCATCGTTTATACTTATCAATATTGTTGGTTGGTATATCTATGGGTTTATGACGCAAGAGAGCTTAAGAGTCGATTTTTTTGGGCTTGAGATAGCTACTATGCCGATCGCACTTTGGGTTGCGGTGGTGATGGGCGTGCTATTTTTAGCAAGCTTGCTACATATGATCTACTACTCGTTTAAAAACTCACTAACCTCCAGAAGATATGCAAAAGATTTTGATCACATCGTAGATGCAGTTGTTGATGCCTACTTGGCAAAAGAGCCAAAGACACAAGAGTATAAAATGCCTCGCTATAAGCTACTAGGTAGTGTGATCGCAAACTCAAAAGTGTTCCCAAAAAGCTTTAAGCTTGATGTAGATGATAAGCGAGTTTTGGAAGTTTTAGAGGTGCTAGAGAAGATAGCAAATGGTGAAGTGGTAGAGCTTAAGAGATACTCACTTCCTATCTCAAACGATCTTGTGATACAAAATGAGCGAAATAGATATAAAAAGGGTGAGCTAAGTGCTGAGGTGGTTTTAGCTAATCCTAACAGATATGACGCCTCTTTGGCTAAAGAGGTATTTGTAGATTTTGTCAAAAAAGCTCCACTTGATCAGATACTAAAATATAAAAACTACCTCACAAAAGATGCACTTTTTGAGTTTTTGCCACGCATCAATGGCAATGAAGAGACGCTAATCGTTGAAAATGCGACGCTTATAAACTTTATAAAAGATCTCTCTTTGAGTAGAGATGAGTATATAGCAATGAGTAGAGTACTCTCAAAGTCGATGCTTCCAGAGCAGAGAATGAAACTCTTTGAGACACTTAGTAATGAAAAAGAGTCTGTCGCAGATGCTTACATATATACCCTTTTTGACCTTGAAATGGTCAGTATGGCTAAAGAGATCTTAGCCAATACTAAAGAGGGAGAGTATGCTAAGTTTAAGATGTTTGTGGCACTAAAAGATTGCAACAAACACTTCAACATAGACCATCTGATCTAGTGAGCGATGTCTAGCGTTATCTCATTTGACAAGCCCATCTACGCACTAGCCCCGCTTGCTGGCTATACAGATCTACCATTTAGAAGTGTGGTCAAAAAGTTTGGAGCAGATCTTACAGTGAGTGAGATGATAAGCTCCAACGCACTTGTGCATAACTCTGCAAAAAGTATCCATATGCTACAAAAAAGCCCAAACGAGACTCCATACTCTGTGCAGATCGCAGGTGCTGAAGCTAGCGTAGTGCGTGGTGCGGTGGAGTACTTAAATAGCATTGATGGGATCGACATCATAGATCTAAACTGTGGTTGTCCTGTACCTAAGATCGTCTCACACGGAAGCGGAAGCTCACTCTTAAAAGATCTACCACTTATGAGTAGCATCATAAAAACCATAAAAACTCACTCCAACAAACCACTAACTAGTGTAAAAGTGCGACTTGGGTTTGAGAAAAACAACCATCTTGAGATCGCAAAGGTGGTTGAGGATAGTGGAGCGGACTTTATAGCAGTCCATGGAAGAACTAGAGCAGGTAAGTTTAGTAGCGAAGTGGACTATGACGCCATAGCCCAGATGAAGCAGGCTATCTCGATACCGCTCATAGCAAATGGCGATATAGATAGCTTTGAGAAGGCATCATGGGTGCTAGAGCACACTAAAGCCGATGGCGTGATGATAGGTAGAGGTGCGATAGGTAAGCCGTGGATCTTTCATCAGCTAAAGAGTGGTAGTGCATTTTTGGATCCTGCTATAAAGCATGAGATCATACTTGAGCATTTTGACTCTATGGTGGAGTTTTATGGAGTTCACGGGGCTGTGCTTTTTCGCAAACATATACACACCTACTCAAAGGGGTATAGAGGAGCGTCGCACTTAAGAGAGCAGGTAAACAAGATAAGCGATGTGGCGGAGTATAGAGCAGTTATAGATGATTTTTTTAAAGGAAGCGAGTTGATGGTTTGTTAAAGATAAGTAAAAGTATAAAAAAACTGAGTTATGATGATCTAGATGACAATATATTTCACTACAAATATAATGTAAAACATCTACTCTCACTCATAAAAAAGGGTATAGACAAAGAGGATCCTCGCTATCTAAGCTCATATAGGTCGTTTGAGGGGGAGGTTTTTGAGAACTATATATATGAAAAACTTCTTCGTTATGCAGATGAAAATGATGAGATAACAGGCTTTGTGCTAAAAGGGTTTCATCAAAACAAAAACCGCCCAAATGCAAACTCGCTAAGCATAAGTGAAAAGCAACAGATAGTTTATAGAACTAAAAACAAAGAGATAGGCGAGTTTGATGCTATGTTTACTACTAAGAGTGGTGAGCTATATTTTGTAGAGATGACACTTGTTAGATCTGTGCTGAAACTTCGTAAGCGTCTTAGAAAGAAAAAAGCACTTCTTGATACGCTTTTTCCAGACTATGAGGTGAAATCACTTATCATCTTAAATGATGGTGCAACGGGGATTAAGCAGTTTCCATCATACTGTACAGTGTGGCAGACGGAGGAGTTTTCTGCACTTGAGGTTTTAAACTACATACTAGATAGTAGTGAGAAAAAGATTGAGCCACGGCGTAAATATAAGTCTAAAAAGTCTATCGAGGCATCTTCTCTTAAGCCATCATCATTTCGCTACTACAACACCATCTCATGGCTTACAAAAAAGCTAAGATCTACTAAAAAAGATACGATAAGCTATGACTTTTTGTTAAGCCAAACTGTGCAACGATACCATGATCTTTACAATAAATTTTATATCGGTTATGCGAGGTTTGATGCCATAGAGCCGATGCTAAAAAGCGGGCTTGAGCTTGAGGGTGATCAAAGAGTGGTAGTAGCAGTAGAGAAGAAGCACAGCGATGAGATCGTAGTGACTTTTTATATACACATAAGCAGAAAAAAGCTAAATCTTTATAGCTTTGAGAATGGCTCATGGAGCTTAGAGAAAAAAGATCCCTATGGTGTGACCATCACCGAGGTTTACCATATAAACAAGATGATGGATAGTAGTTATGAGCTAAGCTTAGATGATGTAAATCTAGTCATAAGTAAGCTCGCAAGCCTTAGGGCTTCCTAAAAAAGCGGTGAAAAAAGCCCTCTTTTTGCTCTAGCTTTACTCTACTAAGTGCGAGTGAGCCACTCTTTATGGTGCCACTTGTCACGGTTGTTCCCGCAGCTATCATAACATCATCTTCAACTACAATAGGTGCAACCAACTGCGAGTCACTCCCGATAAAGACATTTTTGCCGATGGTGGTTTTATGCTTTGCTTTGCCATCGTAGTTGCAAGTGATCACTCCTGCTCCTATGTTGGTGCCACTGCCAACCTTGGCATCGCCTATGTAGCTAAGATGTCCCGCTTTTACACCATCAAGGTGCGATTTTTTGACCTCTACAAAGTTACCGATGTGTGAATTTTCTATGTGTGAAGCGGGGCGTATGTGAGCAAGTGGCCCGATGTCAGAGTTTATGATGATGCTATCTTCGATCACGCTATGGGCTTTGATGTGTGAGGAGACTATCTTAGATCCGCTAGTGATACGAACACCATTTTCTAGCATACACTCGCCCTCAAACACTACTCCATCTTCTATATATATGGTGCTTGGCAGCTGCATAGATACACCCTGCGTCATAAGTCTAGATCTAATCATCTCCTGCATAATCTCCTCAGCAACTCCTAGATCTAGCTTAGAGTTTACACCCCTAAAGTGCGTCTTGCTCACCTCTAGTGGCTCTACTTTGATCCCATCATCAACCGCCATTGAGATGAGATCAGTTAGGTAGTACTCACCTTGTGCGTTGTTGTTTGAGAGTAGCGGGATATATTTTTGTAAAAGTGAGGTCGCAAACATATATACGCCCGCATTTACGCTTTTGATACCCAGCTCATCAGCAGAGGCGTCTTTTTGCTCTACTATCTTTTTAACTCCACCACCACCTATGATGACTCTGCCATATCCGCTTGGATCATCAAGCTCAAAGTAGGACATCACCACGCTAGAGCTACTCTGCACAAAGCCCTTTAGCGAAGCGGGATCAACTAGAGGCATATCGCCATTTAGCACCAAAACTCTCTCATACTTTGGTTTTACATCTCGCAATGCTCCACCCGTTCCAGCGTAGTTTATGGTGTCTTGCTCTACAAAAGTTAGATCATCAAAGTGCCTACTCATAGCATCTATAACCGCCTCTTTTTGGTGGGCAACCACTACGATCACATCATCGCTTAGCTCTTTTGCGGATCTGATGGAGTAGTAGAGCATCTGCTTGCCACTGATGGTGTGAAGCACCTTTGGCGTAGATGAGTGCATTCTCGTTCCTTTGCCTGCTGCAAGTATGACGACGCTTATATTGTTTGGCATATTTTGACTCTTTTTAGTGGAAGTATAATATAAGTTGTTAAATGTTATTTTGGTATGATTCGCATTATGTTTTTAGTAAGGTTTGCGGGTGAGAAGAGCGTTTTTGCTACTATTTTTGCTATTTGCTAGTGTGGTTTTGGCAGATACGCCCGTAATCCCCACGATGAACTTTGAGCTTAGTGCTCCAAATAGCCCCGAACAGCTCGTAAACTCACTAAATGTTGTACTTCTTCTAACTGTTCTCTTTTTAGCCCCTAGTATGGTCTTTGTTATGACCACATTTACCCGTTTTCTCATCGTTTTTGGGTTTATCCGTCAAGCGATGGGTACACAGCAAGTCCCGCCTACGCAGGTGCTTGTGATGCTAGCTATGATTATGACATTTTTTGTGATGGAGCCTGTGGGACAAAAGTCCTACGATCAGGGCATAAAGCCCTATATGAACCAAGAGATCAGTTATGATGTGGCGTTTGAGAGGGCGAGTGAACCATTTAAGAGTTTTATGGTCAAAAACACTCGCGAAAAGGATCTCGCACTATTTTTGCGAGTGCGAAATATGCCAAATCCGCAAAGCATAGATGATGTCTCTTTTGGCGTGATTATCCCTGCGTTTCTCATCAGTGAGCTAAAGACAGCGTTTGAGATCGGGTTTTTGATCTTTTTGCCATTTTTGGTGATCGATATGGTCGTGGCATCGATACTTATGTCTATGGGTATGATGATGCTTCCGCCCGTGATGGTAGCACTGCCTTTTAAGATCCTTATCTTCATACTTATAGATGGGTGGAATCTGCTCATTGGTAATCTTATAGCATCGGTAAAGTGAGTAAAATGGAGTGTAACTATTTTGGAAAGTGTGGATCTTGTACGCTACACGAGATGAGCTATGAGGATCAGCTCCTTTTTAAACTAGAGCAGACTAGATCGGAGTTTGGGGAGTTTTTTGATAAAGAGGTGGAGATCTTTGCATCAAAACAGAAGCACTTTAGAGCTAGAGCAGAGTTTCGCATCTACCATAGTGATGGCAAGATCTCATACGCTATGAACGGCAGAGTAAAAGGGGAGATAGTTCCCATAGATGAGTGCTTGATCGTTGATAGAGCCATCTATGATCTGATGCCCAAACTGCTAAGCAGACTACAAGATCTCAAAGTGGAACAGAGGCTTTTTGGTATAGAGTTTCTAAGCTCAAGTAGGGGCGAAGTGGCGGTGACACTGCTTTATCACAAAAAGGTAGATGAGCAGATGCGAAGCATCTTAAGCAGGCTTGCTGATGAGCTTAGTATCTCTATCATAGCAAGAAGTAGGGGCGAGAGGGTAGTTTTTGGGCGTGATCATATAGTTGAGGAGCTTATGGTTGATGGCAAAAAGTACTACTATAAGCAGATCGAAGCGAGTTTTACGCAACCTAACCGCGGTGTAAATGAGCAGATGATAAGCTGGAGCTTGAAAGATCTAAAGTTTTGTGATGCAGATCTGCTTGAGCTTTATTGTGGAGCGGGCAACTTTACCATACCCTTTGCAAGTCGTTTTGCAAACATTTTGGCAACTGAAATCTCCAAAAGCTCCATCGCAGCAGCAAAAGCAAACCTACTACTAAATGGCGTTCATAACACGCAGTTTGCGAGACTTAGTAGTGAGGAGCTAAGAAGTGCTCTGCTTAGAGAGAGAGCTTTTAAAAGGCTAGAGGGCGTAGATCTAGCTAAGTTTAACCTTATGACGCTCTTTGTAGATCCGCCTAGATCTGGACTTGATCCAAAGACGCTTGAGTTTGCAAGTGGGTTTAGCCAAGTGATCTATATATCGTGCAACCCCGCGACACTAAAGAGAGATCTTGAGGTGCTTTGCAAAACTCATAGCGTAGTAAGTATGGCGATCTTTGATCAGTTTGCACACACAAACCACCTTGAAATGGGTGTAAAACTCCTTAGAAAGGCTCAGATATGAAAAAGATACTAATCATAGGTAGCGGAGATGTTCTTAGGCGTTTTATAGATAAAATCTCACAAAGTTACACAAGCGATAACATCTACTACATAGTAGAGAGCAGTGCTTCAAACTATGAGCATATAAACCAGAGTAGGTTTAAGTTTTTTGAGTTTGACCCAACGAGCCACTATAAACTTGCAAATATCCTAAAGATGGACTTTTTTCAAGTGATGATAATGCTAGATCGCCCCGATGATATAGAGCATACTATCAAAAATATTCGACTAGAAAAAAAGCACCTTCGCATAGTGGTTTTGAGTGAGTTTGAACTGCATCAAGATGACCCAAACATCATAGCGGTAAATAGCAATGATCTGCTCTCATACCGTATGCTAGACTTTTTGCCAAATATACCAGTTGTCGCCCAAAATGTGGGCTTAGGTGAGGGTGAGATCATGGAGGTGATGGTTCCTTTTGGAAGCTCGTTTATATATAGACACATCTCCGCCATAGAGCAGCGAGAGTGGCGAATCGCTGCTATATATAGAAACCAAGAGCTAGTTCTTCCATACCAAACAAGAATGATCCACCCAAATGATGTACTACTGCTCATCGGAGATCCAAAGATCCTAAAGTCGGTCTATATGGGGATCAAAAAGGAGCTGGGGCAGTTTCCAGAGCCTTATGGGACAAACTTGTATCTATTTATAGATATGCTTGCAGACAACCTTTTACTATTAGATGAGCTTATAGATAAAGCCAAATACCTAAGAGGGAAGTTCAAAAAAAAGCTATATGTGCGAGTGGTAAACCCAACAGATCTAGCAGTGATCCAAGAGATCAAAAAGCACGCTTCGCTTGATGTACAAGTGGAGATCTGTTATGATGATGTGGCGTTTAATGAGCTGATCAGATCTGATATAAAGAGCTTTTTTATAGGGTTAATAGTAGTCTCAAAAGAGATCTTTTGTCATAAGGGGTGCAGAGATCTCTTTTATGAGTTTAAGATCCCACTACTTAAGCTCTCAAACAAAGATGTAGAGGGTCTCAAAGATGGGGTGATCGTACTCTCTGATAGCCGTGATATAGAGAAGATCTCATCTAGCATATTTGACATATCTCAACAGTTGGAGTATAACCTAGAGTTATATAACTACCTAAATGAGCATCAAGAGGTAAAAGAGCAGATGATCGAGCACTTTACAAACCTTGCTACAAACTTCACTAAAAAGATCCATGTGGAAAATAGCGAAAAAAACCCCATAAAAGAGCTCTCAAAGAGAGATAACTTTATGCAGATACTACCATTTACCAAGCACATAACTCGCAAAAGATCGCTCTCTATGCTCTCTACTAATAGTGACAAGCTCTTTTTTAAGCTAGATGATTTTCATCAGCTCTTTATACCGATCTAGATCCCCATTTGAACTAGCGTGTGGATATGAAGCACGCCTTTTACCTCGCCACTAGTTGAGGTTACGACAAGTAGTTGTATGCGAAGCTCCTCTATGAGTGCGAGGGCTTGAGATGCTAAGATGTTCTCATCATTTAGCGTTTTTGGCTCTTTTGTGGCGTACTTTAAAGCAGGATCATCTAGGCTAAAGCTCTGATCTAGCAAGGCTCTTCTAACATCGCCATCACTCATGATAGCTACTAGCTTTTTTGCCTCATCGACTATAAGAGCAGTACCAACTCGCCCCTCACTAATGGAGAAGATCGCCTCTTTTAGCGTAGCATCTTGTGAGATGATAGGAAGGTTGTTTTGTTGCATAATATCTGCTACTTTGACAAAAAGCCTCTTGCCCAAACTCCCTCCTGGGTGGAGTGAGGCGAAGTCATCTCGCTTAAAGTCTCTTGCTCTCATAAGAGCAACTGCTATGGCATCACCAAGGGCGAGCGTGAGTGTGGTGGAGCTTGTGGGTGCTGCTCCTAGCGGGCATGCCTCTTTGGTGACATGTAGCTCCAAAAGCGTGTCGCTATATCTAGCGAGTGTAGAGTTTGGCTCTTTTGTAAGACCGATGAGTGGGATACCAAAGCGTTTGATGTGTGGAAGTATGCGACTAAGCTCCTCACTCTCGCCACTATAACTAATGGCAACAACCACATCACCCTTTGTGATCATACCTAGATCGCCATGGAGTGCCTCTGTGGGGTGCAGAAAAAAGCTCGGTGTGCCTGTTGAGGCGAGTGTTGCGGCGATCTTTGCTCCGATGAGTCCTGACTTGCCCACACCTGTGATGATCACCTTGCCTTTGCAAGAGAGGATCGTCTCTACTGTTTTGTTAAAACTCTCGTCTAGGTAGGCACTCGCCTCTAGTAGCGTGTTTGCCTCAATGCGAAGTGTCTCTTTTGCTATCTCTAAATAATTCATACTCAAATTATACAACAAAAGAGAGTGCTTGTTTTTGCGTTATCCATTTTTGAGTTATTATTTTCATTTTAAGCGAGGAAAATATGCAAACACACGCAAAACAGTTAGAAACACTTATAAAAGAGAGTGTGATCCCAGATATAGATGATAGGCTAGATGAGATCTTTGAGTATATCGATAGATCTAAAGATACTTCCGATGAGCTAAGAGAGGAGATCGATGAGCTAAGGGACTTCAAGGGTGACTTGCAGGAGATCTTAAAAGAGATCTATAGCGAAAGCATCAGTGAAGATGAGTGTAAGGAGATCTTTGCAGATATCATCTCTGCTCAAAGGGGCGAAGATGAGGAGTATGATGAGGATTTTGACGATGAAGAGTATGATGATGAAGATCTCTTTGATGACGAGTTTGATGATGATGAGTATGACGACGACGAAGATGAGGACGATAAGTATTAGAAAAGCAAGAAAGTGCTAAAATCTCCTTTAATGTCCTTAAAGAGAGATCGATGAAAATACTTATAACAGGCACAGCGGGCTTCATAGGAAGCCATCTAGCTCTTAAGCTGCTTAGTCGCGGTGATGAAGTGGTGGGGCTAGATAACATAAACGACTACTACGACCAAAAGGTGAAGTATGGCAGGCTTAGGCATGCTGGGGTCATCAAAGATCTCACGAGCGAAGTGCCTTACGGCGAGATGATTACTTCACAAACTTACCCAAACTACAACTTTATAAAGATAGACTTAGAGGACAAAGCCTCACTTTTTAAGCTCTTTAGCGAACAGAGATTTGACGCGGTTTGTAACCTCGCAGCTCAAGCGGGTGTGCGTTATAGCATAACCAACCCAGATGCCTATGTGCAGAGCAACATCGTGGGGTTTGTGAACCTACTTGAGGCGTGCAGGCATTTTGGTGTGAAAAACCTTAGCTACGCCTCTAGCTCGTCGGTTTATGGGCTAAATGAGGAGATGCCATTTAGCACAGATCACAATGTAGATCACCCCATAAGCCTCTATGCAGCAAGCAAAAAGTCAAATGAGCTTATGGCTCACACATATAGCCACCTATTTGGTATAGCTACGACAGGACTGCGGTTTTTTACTGTTTATGGACCATGGGGCAGACCAGATATGGCTCTGTTTTTGTTCGTAGATGCAGCACTAAAGGGCGAGGCGATCGATGTCTTTAACTATGGCGATATGCTTCGCGACTTCACATATATAGATGATATAGTAGAGGGTGTTGTGCGGGTGATCGACAACCCCGCAAAGGCTAGCAAGGCGTGGGATCATAGAGCTTCAAGCTCTAGTGCTCCATATAGGATCTACAACATCGGCAACAACAACCCTGTGAGACTGATGGAGTTTATAGAGGCGATCGAGAAGAGACTAGGTAGGAAGATAGCAAAAAATATGCTCCCGATGCAAGATGGCGATGTGCCCGCTACTTATGCCGATGTGAGTGATCTAGTAGAAGATCTAGGCTATAAACCCGCTACGCCTGTGCAAGAGGGGGTAGATAGGTTTGTGGATTGGTACTTAGAGTTTTTTGAGGTGCAGGGTTGAGCGGGCTTGATCTAGGTAAGCTTGATATAAAGAGGATCGTAAATATAGCCATCGAGGCTGGTAGTGCGGTTATGCAGATCTACAAAGGTGAGTTTGAGGTAGAGTACAAAGATGACAACTCACCGCTAACAAAGGCAGATACTCTGGCAAATAACATCATCTGTGCTGGGCTTAGAGAGCTCTATCTTGACATACCCATAATGAGCGAAGAGAGTAGAGAGGTCGCTTATGAGGAGCGTCGAAGCTGGGAGTACTACTGGTGCATAGATCCCATAGATGGCACCAAAGAGTTTATCAAGAAAAATGGCGAGTTTACCATAAATATAGCTCTAGTGCATGGAGATACTCCCGTAGCTGGGGTTGTTTATGCTCCTGCCAGAGGTGATCTCTACTACGCCAAAAGAGGCGAGGGGGCTTACGAGTACAATGTGTATGATAAGATAGAGCCAAATTTTATAAGAAAACTGCCATATATAAACAATGAGATCATAAAAGTAGCAGTTAGTAGATCGCATATAAACCCCCATACACAAGAGTTTGTGGATCGCCTAAGAGGGGAGCATGGCGAGATGGAGCTTGTGGGTATGGGATCTAGTCTAAAGCTCTGTATGGTAGCAAGCGGAGAGCTAGATATCTACCCCCGCTTAGCTCCAACTATGGAGTGGGACACCGCCGCAGCTGATGCGATCGTGCGTGAAGCGGGCAAGGCGTGCTACATATATGACACCAAAGATCTGCTTATCTACAACAAAGAAGATCTACTAAATCCATGGTTTGTGGTGAGATGATCTTAGTTACTGGCGGGGCGGGCTACATAGGGAGCCACGCTTTGGTTGAGCTGAGTAGGTGTGGATATGAGCTTATTGTTTATGATAACCTATGCAACTCTAGCTTTGAGGCTATAAAGAGAGTAGAGAAACTCATAGGTGAACAGATCACCTTTATAGAGGGCGATGTGCGAGATGGTGGCAAACTTGATGATCTCTTTAGTACCTATAAGATAGATGCGGTGGTGCATTTTGCAGGTCTCAAAGCAGTGGGTGAGTCGGTGCAAGAGCCTTTGAGGTACTACGACAACAATGTAGCAGGGACGCTCAAGCTTTTGGAGGTTATGAGAAAATACTCTTGTAAAAAGATAGTCTTTAGCTCTAGTGCCACGGTTTATGGTACGCCTAAGAGTAACCCGATAGATGAGAGTTTTGCAGTGGGTGCTACTGCTAACCCTTATGGTACTAGTAAGTATATGGTAGAGCGGATACTTCAAGATCTAAGCAGGAGCGATGATGAGTTTAGAGTGGCGATACTTAGGTACTTCAACCCCGTAGGTGCACATAGTAGCGGTGAGATAGGCGAAGATCCAGACGGCGTACCAAATAACTTGATGCCATATATCTCGCAAGTTGCAGTTGGTAAAAGAGAGCATCTTAGCATCTTTGGAGATGACTATGAGACAGATGATGGCACGGGGGTTAGAGACTACCTACATGTAGTGGATCTTGCAGATGCACATGTGAGGGCTTTAGAGTATATAGACTCTAGCAGGTACAGTAGAGATGAGGCGATCTTCAACATAGGAACGGGTCGTGGCTACTCGGTACTAGAGGTGCTAAAGGCTTTTGAGAGTACAAATGGTATAAAAATTGCTTATCGTATAGTGTCACGAAGAGCAGGCGACATAGCAAAATGCTATGCAGATAGCAAAAAAGCACAAGAGGTGCTAGGCTGGAGAGCCTGCAGAACACTTGAAGATATGTGTAGAGATGCCTTTAGGTGGCAGAGCAAAAATCCAAGTGGGTACACGGCAAGTAGCTAGCTCACGGCTAGATATAGTTTAGTTTTTAGAAAAGTTAAGATGAGAAGTTACCAAAACAGTACTCTAAGGATAAGGTTTGATAGATAAACTAAAATCTCTCAAAAATCATCAAGGCTTTATGAGATACTTTAAAAACACTTCATGGCTTATGGCAGAAAAAATATTGAGAATTTTTGTAGGGCTATTTGTAGGAATTTGGGTTGCTAGATATTTAGGACCAGAACAATATGGGATTTATAACTATGTGCAAAGTTTTGTTTCCATATTTGCAGTAATTGCTACTTTTGGATTAGAGGGTGTACTTGTAAGAGAGCTTATAAAATATAAATATAGGATAAACAAGATTATAGGCACAGCTTTTTGGTTAAAGATATTTGGTGCTTTTATATCTTTTATTTTTATTTTTTTTGCACTTTTTTTTACTTCAAATACACATCAGATAAATGTATTTATATATATTGTAGCGAGTTCAGTTTTTTTTCAATCATTTAATGTAGTAGATATGTATTTTCAGGCAAAAGTTTTAAGTAAATATGTAGTCATAATTAATACTATTGCACTAACTATATCTAGTATTTTGAAAATTATTTTTATACTAAAAAACTTACCTCTTGGTTCTTTTATTTGGTTGCTTTTACTTGATAGTATTATTTTGGGGGTTGGATTTTTGTACTTTTATTTAAAACACTCAAAATATAGTATTTTTAGCCTAAGGTTTGATAAATATATAGCCATCAAGCTAGTTAAAAATTCTTATCCACTAATACTAGCCAGTTTTGTTTTATTGATTCAAGCAAAAATAGACCAAATTATGATTTTTGAGATGCTTGGAAGCAAGGAAGCAGGTTATTACAGTATAGCTATGTATTTGATTGCAGCACTTGCATTTTTACCAAGCATGATAAGTGCCTCATTGTTTCCTGCACTTTTTAATGCTAAAAAAATATCAGAATTAATTTATAAAGAAAGGTTTTTAAACTATTACCGTTTAAGTTTTGTGTTATTTTTATTAAGTGCCTTACCAATATATCTATTTGCAGAGCAAATAGTTTTTTTATTATATGGAGAATCGTATAGGCCTGCAGGCGCGATATTGGCACTGCTCTCTATTAGATTATTTTTTACAAATTCTGGCTATGCTAGACAAGATTTTATAAAAATAGAAAATTTATTTATATTTGCACTGATTACTATGACAGTTGGAGCTATTGTAAATATTCTATTAAATTTTATATGGATTAAAGAGTATGGTGCACAAGGAGCTATTTATAGCAGTATTGTTTCTTTTAGCTTTACTTTATTTATTGTCGATTATTTTTACGAAAAAACTAGAGAAAATGTAAAGCTACAACTTTATTCAATTATTACTTTTTATAAAATAAAAATAACTAGATAATGTAAGGAGCTTTATTTGGGAACCATAAGATTGCTTTTAGCCATAAGTGTAATAATCGCCCACTCTAGCCCAATTGCAGGACTTAAGCTATGGGGAGGAGAGATTGCAGTTGAGTTGTTTTTTATTATTTAAGGATTTTATATGGCATTAGTACTAAATGAAAAATACAACAACAGTGATAAAACAGTAGTATTTTATAAAAATCGATTTTTAAAATTATTTCCTATTTATTGGACTATTTTAGTTCTTACATTGTTAGTGTCTTTTGTTTCATATATTGTTCTAAATAAAGGTGGGAGTTTAGAGTATATTATTAAAAACATCGATAACTTAGGGTTCTTTAATCTGTATATACTTTTTTCAAATATATTTTTAATTGGAGAAGATTTGCTGATGTTTTTGGGGTTTGATGGTAACTCAATAGTTTTTGCCAAATCCTTTTCAGATATAAGCATACCACTTTACAAATTCATTGTAGTACCACAATCTTGGACATTGAGCTTGGAAATAATGTTTTACGCGATTGCTCCGTATGTAGCAATAAAAAATTATGGCTATTATTGGGAATGATTATATATAGGGTTTATTCAAAAGGGCTTTATTTTTCATTGGTAAAAAATAAGAATATATTTTTTATTTTAGTCTTACCTCTAGTCTTTGACTATACAAAAAATAGTAAGCTTGATAGAAATATTGGTGAGTTATCTTATCCAGTATTACTTGTTGTATCAATTTTATCGCAACTGGTCGGAGATGATTATATTGCTATATTAGCTATACTATTTAGTATTTTGTGCTCGCTTGTACTAAATAAATATGTTCAAAAAAGAGCAGATAAAATTAGAATAAAAAATCTAAAAGGATAGAAATGTTTTTTCATGAAAAAATAAGATCTATAAAAAGGTCAGACTATGTATTAGATGTTGGTCCCGGATATACACCATTTTATAGATCTGATGTATTACTAGAGAAGGTTTTTGATGATGATAAAGTAGCTCTCAAACAAACAGGCTCATCAAAAAAAGTAGATCTGAAAAAAAAGATCGTCTATTTTAGTGAAGATAACTTCCCATTTGAAGATGGAGAGTTCGACTATGTAATTTGCTCACATGTGCTAGAGCATATACCAAAACTTGAATTGCCACATTTTTTTAAAGAGTTTCAAAGGGTTTCGTCCAGAGGTGGCTATGTTGAAGTACCATCGTATATATATGAACTTTTTAGGAATATAGAACTTCATCTAAGCTTGGTTTATGCAGATCAGGACAACAAGCTTCACTTTTTATACAAGGAAGATCTAGATCTAGAAAGCAGATCGTACAAAATGTTAAAAGAGCTTCTAGTAAAGTTTGGTATAAACTCTAGGGTCATTGGGCTTAATCACCATGTATTTGGTTATGGATTTGAGCATAAAAATGATATCTCTTACGAGATACATGAGGACGCAGACTCTTTTTTTAGTATGATAAGTGATGAGATAAGCTACTCTTACATAAAGTTAAATAAAGATGTAGGCTACTACTATATGAAAATACTAAGGCAGTTTGAGCCAAATGTATTTAAACAAAAAATTTATAATAGATTGAAAATATCTTTGAAATAAGAGAGGATAGTTGGTGATAAAATGTTAAAAAATATACGAAGATATTTAAACACTATGGGTCTAAACCCTAAAAGGTTTATATACAGTATTAGAGGATTGCCAAGTTTTATAAAAGAGTATATAGTTTTCAAAAAATATATAAACAGCTCTTTTGAGCTTAGGCTTTACCCCATTCTTGATGATAAATATCAGCAGGGAGGAGTGGCTAGCGGACACTATTTTCATCAGGACTTGCTAGTAGCTCAGATGATACACAAGGCAAATCCAATAAGACATGTTGATATAGGTAGTAGAGTTGATGGTTTTATAGCTCATCTTGCTGTTTTTCGAGAAGTTGAGATCATAGATATAAGAGAGATAGAGAGCAAGACTCCAAATATCAAGTTTTTACAAGCAAATATGATAGATATGGAGGAAAAGCTTTATGAAAGTTGTGAGTCGCTTTCCTGTTTGCATGCTTTGGAGCATTTTGGACTTGGCAGATACGGCGATCCAGTAGATGTAGATGGACATCTAAAAGGCTTTGAAAATATGTACAATATCTTGAAGCCAAATGGCGTACTTTACTTCTCAGTTCCCATTGGGTATTTAAGAGTTGAGTTTAATGCACATAGAGTATTTTCGCTTGAATATCTACTGCAAATGTTCGTGAGTAAGTTCGAGATAGTATCCTTTTCTTATGTTGATGATGCGGGGGATCTGCATAAAAAAGTAGTACTAACTGAACAGAATATAAAAGATAATTGTGGCTGTGACTATGGTTGTGGAATCTTTGAGTTGAGAAAGAAATAAGAGGAGATGTAGTGTTTATACCAGATGTAGGTAGGGATAATGAAAAAAATAGAAATGAGTGGCTCAGAATAACTTTAGCACAGCTGCCAGATGGAAGTAGAATACTAGATGCTGGTGCAGGAGAGCTAAAAAATAGACAATTTTGCACTCATCTAGAGTATGTATCACAAGATTTTTGTGAATATAATGGCAAGGGTGATGAGCATGCTCTTCAGACAGGCAAGTGGGACACTTCCAAGGTAGATATAGTTTCAGATATTATAAATATACCCGTAGATGATTGTGAGTTTGATTATGTGATATGTACTGAGGTCTTAGAGCATTTGCCAGAACCCATTTTGGCACTAAGAGAATTAACCAGGGTACTTAAAGAGGGGGGGGTGAGATAATACTCACTGCTCCATTTTGTTCACTTACACATTTTGCACCGTATCATTTTTCAACAGGATTTAATAGGTATTTTTATGAATATCACTTAAATAAATTGGGATTTGAGATAATGGATATAGCTACCAATGGTGATTTCTTTCATTACCTTGCTCAAGAAAATTTTAGGTTAAACTCAATATCTGAAAAATATACTGGCACAAAGCTATCATTTTTTGAAAAAGTGATACTGTTCTTTATGCAAAGAGCAATTAAAAAAAGAGCAGATATGGTAAACAAAAGTGATGAGGTACTTTGTTATGGATATCATGTTAGAGCTAGGAAGATAAATTGATAATAATCAATATAATCGGTGGTCTTGGCAATCAGATGTTTATGTATGCTTATGCAAAAGCACTAGAGCAGAGAGGCTATGAAGTCAAGATGGATATAAGTGGATTTGAGACATACAGGCTTCACAATGGCTATGGGCTAGACAAATACAATATCTCGCTACCCATAGCAACTAAAAAAGAGGTAGCTAGATATTACAAAAGAGATTTTTTGGCAAAAGTTTTAAGAAAACTTGGCAAAAGAGATAAAAATGTACTGATAGATGACAATTTAGCATTTAACAAAAAATGGCTAGAAATAGAAGATGATAGATATATCATTGGTTATTTTCAGAGCGAGAGATACTTTATAGATATAAGAGATCTGCTATTAAAGGAGTTTGCTATCAGAGATAATCTCTCAAGCTATACAGCGGATATGAAACAGAAAATTGGCATAAGCAAAAATAGCTGTTCCATACATATAAGAAGAGGCGACTATCTGGTAGGAAATAATATAAATATTCATGGACTTATAGGGCTGGAGTA
Source organism: Sulfuricurvum sp. (assembly GCA_041669045.1). Classification (GTDB taxonomy): domain Bacteria; phylum Campylobacterota; class Campylobacteria; order Campylobacterales; family Sulfurimonadaceae; genus JBAYBZ01. The sequence goes on from JBAYBZ010000005.1 coordinate 110,337, forward strand.
CTATATAAATTCGATTGAGTTTCTAAAGCAAAAAAGAGATGATATTTGCTTTTTTGTGTTTTCTGATGATATGGAGTGGACAAAAGAAAATCTAGGTTTGCAAAACGCTATCTTTGTGGATAGCAATTCAAAACGCCCGCCACATGAAGATATATACCTGATGAGTATATGTCAAGATAATATTATTGCAAACAGCTCTTTTAGCTGGTGGGGTGCTTGGCTAAATCAAAATAGCAATAAGGTTGTCGTAGCTCCTAGTAGATGGTTTGCCGATCATAGCAAAAATGAAAATAGTCGTCATATCATATGTGAAAATTGGATTAGATTATGAAAGAAAATCCAGTGATATCTGTTGTGATGTCAGTATATAATGGAGCAAAGTATTTAACTGAAGCCATAGAAAGCGTCTTAAGTCAAACCTATAAAGATTTTGAGTTTATTATCATCAATGACGGCTCTACCGATCAAAGTTTAGAAGTGATAAAAAGATATCAAGAGCAAGATAGTAGGATAGTACTGATTAGCAGAGAAAATAGAGGCTTACCATACTCGCTAAATGAGGGGATTGATATAGCTAAAGGCAAGTATATAGCTAGAATGGACGCTGATGATATCTCTTTGCCTACTAGGTTTGCAAAACAAGTAGCTTTTATGGAGGCAAATCCAAATATAGGGGTTTGTGGGGGTTGGATCGATGTGTTTAGTGCCGATTCTATAACCAAAACCGTTAAAACCCCAGCTTTATATGAAGAGGCTAGGGTTAGGCTAATCTTTAGTCCTTGTTTTATGCACCCCACTGTTATAGTAAGAAAAGATCTTTTAGATAAGCACAATCTTAGATACGATACGGAGTTTATTAACTCGCAGGACTATGAGCTTTGGAGTAGGATTGTAGAGTACACTGAAGTCTCAAATATTCAAGAAGTTCTACTTAGGTATAGAAGGCATAAAGATAGTGTCACTTACACAGCAGATGGTAGAAAAATAGAGCTAAGATACAGACTGCTAAAGCAGGTATTTGAAAAAAATCTCCAAAAAATAGGAGTGCATAACAGCGAGGAGGAGAACCGATTGCATTTCACCTTGCAGTTAAACGATAGAATCGCAAGAGAAGATATAGATCTAAGATATTTGGATAGATACTTAAACAAGCTTTTAGATGCAAATAGATCTAGTAAAGTATTTCATCAAGGATATTTAGAGCAACTTTTGGTAAAGAAGTTTTTAGTTGTGATCTACTATAAGATCAAGCGTAGAGATCTGAGCTTTTTACACTCACTGCTATACAAAAAGTTTTGGCTTGGTGTTTGGTTTATGCTTAGATGATCTTCTTGCCAAACTCTTGAGCTTTTACTTCGATCTGTTTATGGGTGAGTGTTGAAGCAAAGATAACAGTTGAAACTACCGCTAAAACTGCGAAGTTGTTTATATAGATATTTCCAAAATCTATATATCTAATATTTGCAATCATTGGTGCAAACTTACTACTAAAAACTTTTTCTAAAATCATAGCAGTTGATGTGAAGCACCATAAAATTGCAGCATGTATCATATAGATCGAGTAAGATAGTCTTCCTAGAAGTTGAAAAAACGGTGCTTTTAGTATATGTGATATAAAACCCTTTTCAAACGCAAAGAAAAATACAACAAGCAAAAAAGTAAAACTTGCATAAACTCCTTTGTGGTTTTCCATATAAGAAATAGTATAAATTACCATTATAAGTAGAGTTATCTCAATGGTTGAAAATAGTGTTTTGCTTAAGTCGTAAAACTTCTCTTTTATGTTTTTAAACAGTATGTAAGCTAAAGCTCCAGCAAAAAAGCAAGAAAGCCCGCGAAGAACCTCACTTAGCACCTTAGAATTTTCTACGATCATATAAAAAGAGAGCAAAGAGAGCACAAGCCATACAATATACTTAGATCGCGATCTTACAAAAAGTGTAAAGAAAAATATAATATACATGTAGTACTCAACACTTAAGCTCCAAGCGGGATAGTTCCAGCTGTGTGACTCAAAGTTTGGAAGCCAAGATTGTAAAAATAGTAGATTTGGGATCATCTCTTTTATGTCGTGTGGTCCCGTAAATGGTGCATTGTTGAAGGTAAATCCTTGCTTATATGCAAAAAGTTTACCAAGCTCCAAAATAAAAAAGATCATAAACATAAATAGATGCAGTGGATAGAGTCTAAAAGTTCTACCGATGATAAATCTTCTAAAAGATACTTCCCTAAACCCATAAGTATGAGCTAAGACAAAACCACTTAAGACAAAGAAAAACTCAACAAACAGATAGCTTCCTCTGGAAAAACTTGACTCTGTTATAGAGCCAACTATGTGTGTATGAAACAGCACAACGCATACTGCGGCAATGCCTCTAAAGCTATCTAAAACTAAGAATCTCTGATTCATCTACTGTCTCTTTTTTATAGTTTAACCTGCATATTATCCAAAAATTATCTTTATAAACTCTTAGGAGGATTAAGTCTTGCTAAATGCTTGAGCAAGTATAATCGAGCTACAAATTATCTGGAATGGTTTTTATATGAAGATCCTCTTTGTTGTTACGGGGCTTAGTATGGGTGGTGCTGAAAATCAGGTTGTAAACCTAGCTGATGAGCTACACACAAGAGGACACCATGTAACTATCGCATATATAGTAGAACCAGCTACTGTTTTGCCTAGATCAGCAGATGTGGATATCATCTCTTTGGGTGGCGATAAGAGCTTAGCGGGAGTGCTAAGAGTATATAAAAACCTAGTAAAACTAATAGATAGCATCAATCCAGATGTTGTACATAGCCACATGTATCATGCAAATATAATCTCAAGGCTTGCAAGGGTGCTTGTAAAGATTCCAAAGCTAATATGCACCTCTCATAGCAACAATGAGGGTAGTAGCCTCCGAATGCTTCTTTATAGAGTTACTAATAGTCTAGGAGATCTCTTTACTGGTGTAAGCAAGAGGGCTGTTTTGGAGTATGAAGTTAAGCAGGCCGTGCCAAAAGGTAAAATGGTAGTTATGTACAATGGGATTGATGCAGATAGATTTAAGTTTAGTCAAAAAAGTAGAGAGCACATAAGAGAAGAGCTAGGACTAGGAGAGAAAAAAGTATTTATCTCTGTGGGTAGATTTCATAAGGCTAAGGATTACCCCAATCTTTTAAGAGCATACTCGATGCTACTTGAGGAGTTTAATGATGTCCATCTTTTGATAGTAGGAGATGGAGAGCTAAGAGAAGAGATAAAGAGACTAGCCAAAGAGCTAGGGATTGAGAGTTTTGTCACTCTTTTGGGGGTTAGAAGAGATATAGAAGATCTACTTAGTGCTAGTGATCTGTTTGTTTTATCTTCCGCGTGGGAGGGATTTGGTTTGGTTGTTGCAGAGGCTATGTCTTGTCAAAGAGTTGTTGTAGCTACGGACTGTGGCGGAGTTTTGGAAGTAGTAGGAGAGTGTGGCTATCTAGTAGAGCCAGAAAATAGCTATAAGCTTTTCGAGTCCATGAGGCAAGCTTACTTACTAGATGAAAAAGAGTTTGAAACCAAAGGGAAGCTAGCAAGAGATAGGGTTCTTGAGAGGTATGACCTAAAGGGTAGGGTAGATAAATGGGAAGAGATATATGGCAAATAGTCACAAAGCTAAGATCATAGTAGCTACAAACAGTGCGTGGTACGCATACAACTTTAGGCTAAACTTAGCAAGAGATCTAAGACTTGGTGGCTATGAAGTGCTCTTTGTTGCACCTTATGATAAGAAGTACACAAAGCTTTTGGAGCAAGAGTTTAGAAGCCTCTGTGTGTGCATAGATCCAAAAGGATTAAACCCGCTAGGTGATCTAAAAACGCTGTGGGAGTTCTACCAAATCTACAAGCAAGAGCGACCGAGTGTCGTGCTAAACTACACTATCAAGCCAAATATATATAGCTCCCTAGCGTGTACTCTTTTAGGCATAAGTGCCATCTCAAACATCACAGGGCTTGGTACGGTGTTTGTGAAGCAGAGCTTTTTGACTCTGTTGGTGAAGTTTTTATATAAGATCTCACTATCTAAAAACCATAAGATCTTCTTTCAAAACCGCGACGATAGAGATCTCTTTTTGGAAAGTGACATAGTTGATAGCACTAAGATAGATGTCCTGCCAGGTAGTGGGGTGGATCTTGTGCGTTTTGCTCCGCGTCCAAAACCGCAAAATGCTAAGTTTGTCTTTCTATTTATAGCTAGACTCATACGAGACAAAGGGGTAGCGGAGCTGGTTGAGGCTAGTGTGATGCTAAGTAAAAAGTACACTAACTTTGAAGTGCATCTCCTTGGGGAACTTGGGGCTAAAAATAAAACCGCCATAACCAAAGATGAGCTAAAAAGCTGGCTAGAAAATGACTTTATCAAGTACCTAGGCAAAAGTGACAAGGTAGAAGATGAGATAGCAAAAGCTGAGTGTATAGTACTACCATCGTATTATAGAGAGGGAACACCTAGAAGCTTACTAGAGGCGGCGAGTATGGCAAAACCCATCATAACGACTGACGCCATAGGGTGCCGTGATGTTGTAGATGATGGGGTGAGTGGTTTTTTGTGCAAGATGAGAGATAGCAGAGATCTAGCAGATAAGATGGAGCAGATGCTACTTTTAGAGAAGAGTGATCTTGTGGCGATGGGGCAGGCGGGTAGAGCTAAGATGGGGCGTGAGTACGATGAGAAGATAGTCATAAAGAAGTACTTAAGTGCCATAGGTGAGTGCTTAGGGTATAATGCAGAGATCTTAAAGGTATAAGGTGTAGAGGTGAGCTTCTTTATAGTTGGTATGGTTTTTGTGGCATCTTTGGTTCTAAACATCGTGCTTATAAGATACTCGCATACTCTCAAGCTTATAGATAAACCAAACCATAGAAGCTTGCATAAGGTAGAGAAGTCACGCTCAGGCGGTGTGGCGATATTTATCTCCTTTATGCTTGGTATCTTGCTACTTGGCATAGAGGTCTCACCTTGCCTGCTTGTTGCTTTTATGGTGATCTTTGCTCTTGGGATCTATGATGATATAAAAGAGATCTCCTTTAGAGTAAAGTTTTTTTGGATCATAGTGGCTACTACTATCTTGTATGCTGGGGGCTACTATATAGACTCCATCGGGGTTTTTGCTGGTGTAGATCTGGCGATGCCTAGTTTTGTGGCGTACCTCTTTTTGCTCTTCGCGGTGGTTGGGTTTGTAAACGCGATGAACCTTATAGATGGCATAGATGGGCTATCTGCTGGTATAGGCATAGTGATACTAGCCTCATTTGCTTATGTTGGGTTTAAGTACAACGACAGCTTTTTGCTCTACACACCACTTGTACTTATTGCGTCGCTAGTGGGGTTTTTGCTACTAAACTGGCACCCATCAAGAGTTTTTATGGGCGATACGGGGAGTTTGAGCCTAGGCTTTGTTATAGCAGTGCTCTCGATTTATGCCATAAATATGGACTATGTTAGTGCTGTAACCATACTGCTACTAGCGGCGGTTCCTGTGCTAGATACGCTAATCGTAATGGTGCGAAGGGTAAGGCAGAAGCGAAGTCCATTTAGCCCAGATAGAACGCACATACACCATATAGTGCTAGCTAGTCAGCGTGGAGATGTGCGAAAAACATCTTCTATCTTGATACTTTTGCAACTCATCTTTGTCTATGTTGGGCTAGGGTTTAAAGCAAGAGATGATATCTATACGCTTGGTGTTTTTGTGATGCTTTTTGTGCTTTTTTATATGTTTTTGACTCCAAAGAGTGTAAAAAAAGAGGCGGATCTATAAGAGTTAAGGTGGTACCAGTGGACGGACTCGAACCGTCATGCTTTAAGGGCGGCGGATTTTGAATCCGCTGTGTCTACCATTTCACCACACTGGCTAAAAGGTTGAAATGGTACTAGTTTCTTACTTAAAAAATCGTAAAAATAGCCGATGTGGGTGTAATGGAACTTAACTTGCTTGAGCAAGAGATAAAGGAGTTATCATGAGAATCACAACTAGTATGTACTTTAAGAACTTATACTCCAGAAATAACGCTGTTTTGAGTAACGACATATATGATCTAAACAAGCAGATCGCCTCTGCTAAAAAGATACAATACGCCAGCGACGACATAAAGATCTACACCGAGACTATGCGACTAGACAACGAGATGGTGACGCTCTCTCAAGTCAAGTCAAGTACGCAAAATGCTCTAAAGTTCGCCGATCAGACAGATAGTACGCTTGGGGAGTTTGAGTCAAACCTGCTTAGAATGAGAAAACTGCTACTAAATGCGGCAAATGGCTCAAATGATGAAACTTCGCTAGATGCCATAGCTAAGGAGCTTAGGGAGATAGAGAAGCATATGGTGACACTTGCAAACACCTCGATCAATGGTCAGTTTCTCTTCTCTGGCTCAAACATCGATACAAAACCAATCGATGAAGATGGCATATACCGAGGCAATAACTCCAATCTTGAGGCGTTTAGTGGATCTGGTAGCAGGCTTGGCTACAACATCACAGGAGCAGATCTATTTTTGGGTGAAAAGGGGCTTGTGCAAAGAAGTATCAGCACAAATGTCGCAAACACCAACCTCATAGATGCTCAAGAGTCACTTACGAAAAATAGCACAATCAGAGATCTGATGGGCGATATGGACGATGTGATCGATACCATAAACGATAAACATTTTTTCTACATACAAGGCACTAACTCTCTAGGTGAGTCATTTAAGGAGAAGATAGCACTAAAAGATAGTGACAAGATCTCAGATCTACTAGATCGCATAGGTGACTTTTATGGTAACTCACCAGAGCTAAAAGTTGTCGATATCAGTATAAATCGTAACGGTCAAATAGAGATCTATGACAAGATCAAGGGCTCAAGCAAGATAGACTTTCATATGGTCGCTGCGACTGACTTTAGCGGTGGAGCTGACGCTGATGTAAATGATATAGACGATCTAGCAGATGGCGAGAGCGACTACTCAAAGATACTTTATGCATCATCACCCGCTCTCAAGCCAGATCTCTTTGTCAAAGAGTTTATCAAATCGGGGCTTGAGAGTGCAAATGGGATCCCTGCGATCGAGGGGGCACTTTATGATAGAGTTGCTTTTAGTATAAGTGGATCTAACCTAACCTCAAGTGTCGCACAGATAGTAAAAACCACAAATGCTTTTGCTACAAACTCCACAAAGCTTAGCGAGGTGGCGTCTGGTGCATCGCTTGATGGCAAGTCGTTTGTTTTTGAGGGGCTTGATGTAAATGGCAATGCCTTTAGTGCGACCATAGATCTAGCAAATGCTGGCTCTACCTTTAGCATAGGCGTAAACACTTACGATATATATACGGTAAATGCCCCGCGAGTGGCGGTTGGAGCTGATGATATGACATATAAACAGCTTCTTGATGTGATCAATATGATAACCACTGCAAACCTGCCTGCTGGAGCAACTGCTGGCGACTATGACGCTGCAACGCTAGATGCAAACTTGCGAGGCAATGCCTACCTAAGCAGTGATGGCAAGATAGGTTTTAAGGAGCTAGGAGTTGCTACAACAAAGGCAAGCATCTCTTTGTATGATGCAAACTCAAGTGACTTTAGCGTAGGGGCTGATGCGTCTGTGATGAGGTTTAATGCCAACAACGCCATAACGCTTCGTGATCCAAAAACTGACTTTTTTAAGACGCTAGATGACATAGTAACAGCAGTGGAGAGCTACAACCTCTACCCAGATGCTAGCTCAACTTCTATGCGTCAGATAGGGATCGAAAATGCGATCGGAGTGCTTGATGACTTGCAAGATCATGTTTTTCGTGCTCACTCTAAGGCAGGGTCGCAGTCAAATGCACTCCAAACATCGATCGAGCGAACAAAGATGCTAGAGATTAGTACCATGTCGCTTAGATCTGATGTGTTAGATACTGATATTGCAGAGGCGTATCTTAAGCTTTCACAGCTGGAGCTAACATACAATGCAATGCTCTCAACCGTTGGCAAGATCTCAAAATTAAGCCTAGTAAACTATCTATAATCTTGTTTTTGTTACAATTTTACAAAGGATAGTTGTGGGCATAAAAGAGATAGTTTTAGTAGTTTTTGCAGGCGTTTTTATCTACTTGCAACTAGCTACGATCGTAGCAGATGCGAGCATTATGGG
>JBAYBZ010000006.1:0-115843 GCA_041669045.1 Sulfuricurvum sp.
AAGTTAGCAGATCCAGATAGAGATAAGAGGATCTATCTATTTCTTGATGAGGTGCAGATCTTTGCAAACTGGGAGGTTTTTCTAAAGTCAAAGTATGAAAATAGCAACATAAAGTTTATCATAACAGGCTCAAACTCATCTCTGCTTAGTAGTGATCTAGCAACAGTTCTAAGTGGCAGGGTGCTAAGGCTTACTATAACGAGCTTTAGTTTTAGCGAGTTTTTACTCTACAAAGGCATAGATCACGCTACAAAACTGCAGATGGTAGAGAACAGAGTTGCAATCTCTAGGGCGAAAGATGAGTACCTAAAGTGGGGAGGTTACTTTGATGTGATCTCGACAAATAGCGATATGCTAAGAAGAGATCTACTCAAAAACATCGTGGAGGATATCATACTAAAAGATATAGTGCCAAGATACAGCATAAAAAACTCCCAGCAGATACGAGATCTCTTCTACTATGTAGCTTCAAACGCTTCAAGCCTGCTAAACTACGCCACACTAGCTAGGAAAATAGGCATCGACGCTAAGAGTATAAAGGAGTATATAGAGTATTTTGAAGATAACTTTTTACTATATACTATACCAGCTTACCATCAAAAGCTAGCTACTCAGATACGCTCAACTAAGAAGATCTACCTAAGCGATACGGGCTTTTTAAACCTCGGAGTAAAAAGATCTCAAAACTTCGGAGCTATGCTAGAAAATGCAGTAGCCATAGATCTCAAAAGAGAGTGTGAAGATCTAGGTTATGTCAAAGAGAGGCTTGAGGTAGACTTTTTGTGTGATGATGAACTACTGCAAGTTAGCTATAACATAGATGATGAGAAGACAAGAGATAGAGAACTTAGGGCATTTAGTGCTTTTGATCCTGATAAGAAATACAGACATACTCTAGTCACATACGATAGATCTGCTAGTAGATCTACTTCGCTAGAGAGCGTGCTTAGCTATGAGGAGTTTGCTCTTTTGCCTAGATAATAACATTTCAATATACTATAATAGTCTGCAATATTAAATGCTAAAAGGATTTGTATGAATACTATTACATTAGCAGATCTTAGAAATCCCATAGAGTTTTTCAAAACTGATGAGATACTTCATATAGTAAATGGTAGAAAAAAGGAAGATATAGGCTTTTTTGTACCCATAGAGCTTAAGGCGGAGTTTTTGGAGTTTTTAGAGAAGATCGAGTCCAAAAAAAGAGCAAAACTGCTCAAAAAAATCGCAGAGGCTCAAAAAAAAGATCCCATAGATGATGGAGCGGTGGCAGATGGATTACACTAGAGGCGATATATGCTTGGTGGACTTCAACCCTGCTAAGGGTGGCGAGATGGGAAAACTAAGACCTGCCATACTGCTAAGCAGATCTGATGAACTAGAGGCACTAGCTACCGCGATAGTTATACCGCTCTCTAGTGTTGTGCTGAAAAATAGCTCTCCATATAGGTTCTTTTTGAAAAAACGAGAAGATCTTCTTGTCGATAGCGATGCTTGTATCTATGAGATCACGGCGTTAAGCAAGCAGAGGATCAAAAAACGAGTTGCAAAACTAAGCGATGATGAGCTTGCAAAGATCCAAGCGTCACTTTGCGAGATAGTGGGCTAACTACACCCCGATGATGATACTTTTTGGATCTACATAAAGACTTACTCTCTCGCCCGCCTTTAGGCTAGAAGCCTGACTAACAAGCACGAGATCTAAGCCACTTAGATCTACTGCGATCTCTTGTGAGTTTGTGCCATCTACGGTACTACTAACCACCCCGTCAAAGTGGTTTGGCTTGTCTGTTTGATCCACTATGATGACATCGTTTGACTTTATGAGTGCATAGACTTTTCTACCCTCTTTTAGTGCCATACTCTTAGCTGAGGCAGTTGTGATGGAGGCTAAAAGCGTTTTGCCATTTGGTAGCACAAGAGTGATATTGCACTCAATACCCTTTAGATCTAAGCTTTTTATAGTACATAGAAGCTGATTTCTAGCACTTGTGGTAAGAAATGCTCTGCTAAGTATCTGCTCTAGGTACTCCGCGTCACTTCCTGCTTTAGCAAACCGCTCAATAAAAGTGCGATGCACACTCTCAAGCCTCTCAAATGTCGCTATAAGCTCGTGTGCATAGGGTGTGAGCGTAGTTCCGCCACCTCGCTTGCCACCAACTGTTCGCACAAGAAGTTCCTCATCTGCGAGGCGGTTCATAATGTCGATGCGATCCCACGCCGCTTTGTAGCTCATACCAAGCTCTTTTGCTGCACTGTGGATCGAGCCTGTCTTGTCGATAGTCTTTAGAAGCACTACTCTGCCACGCCCTAAGAAGCTCTCGCCATTTTTATCTAACCAAAATCTACCATCTATTTTCATCATTTTGGCATTATAGCATAACTAAAAGTGTTACTTTTTTACATATATAAACAAAAATTGTTTATTAAAAATGCTTATTTTAAAAAATGCTATACTGATGCTATGTTAGTTAATTACTATTTACGCCAAAGGAGTATAGATGAAAGCAAAGTTGGCTTTAAGCTTGATGACACTGCTTGCCTTTAACACACTAGACGCCAAAGATGCGATCCTAACGGCGTTTGAGGGTGGTAAGGTGAGCGGTGAGATAAGATCTTTTTATATAAATAGAGAGTATAGAGGTCTTGATGTACACCGTGATGCTTTGGCGGTTGGTGGGTGGCTTAGGTATGAGACTGCTCCTATCTACGGGGTGAGTGCGGGAGCTGCACTATATACTACAAACAAGCTAAATCACAAACATAAAAACGACACAAGTAACGATAAAACCTTGCTAGGCAAAGATGGCAAGAGTATGAGCTACTTAGGCGAGGCGTACCTAAAGTATGTTTATGAGGGCATGGAGCTAAAGGCGGGTAGAGGGCGTTTTGACTCACCTATGATGGGTAGCGATGATGCAAGGGAGCTACCAAACCTCTTTGAGGGGGTGTTTTTGAGTAGCAAAGATTTTGCAGATACTACCATCACTCTAGCTCATGTGGGTAAGTTTGCAGCAGGGACATTCTCAAACGCCTATGTTCACACCGCATCGGCACTAGATAACAACCCGCTTGTCTCAAACCCAGCTTATCTCTCCATCACTTCTGGTTATAGCGGAGTAGCGGGGCTAATGGAGCACACGGGTGAGTTTACCAATATGGGTGAGTACGCTTTTGGTAGAAAAAATGGCGGTGTGAGCCTTGCGGGCGTGGAGTATGAAGGCATAGCAAACCTTAAGCTTACCCTTTGGGACTACTATGCACACAACCTTTTTAACACCATCTACGCAGATGCACTATATAGCATAAAAGTAGCTGATCTAGGGCTTTATGCGGGTGTGCAGTACATCAGACAAGATGGTGTTGGAAGCGAGTATGCAGGTAAGGTGGGTAGCGACTTTGTAGCAGGCAAAGTGGGTGCAAAGTATGAGGGGGTAGATCTATATGTTGCTACTTCGTACAACTCCAAAAAAGAGGGTAGAGTCATAAACGGTGGAACTATCACTCCGTGGGGTGGAATGCCTGCTTATACGCAAGGAATGGTGACAAGACATCAGTTTTTTGCTGGTACTGCTTCATACAAAGCTGCACTTAGTTACAACACAAAAACTCACCATACACTAGATCTAACCACCATAGCTTACTATGCGTGGTTTGATATGGACGCACTAAATGGCTACTCCACTACGCCAAATAGAGCTAGCGAGGTGGGGTGTGACTTCATCTACAAGCCACAAGATCTCAAAAACTTACAACTTAGGTTTCGTGCAAACTTCCCTAGGGATTATAGAGAGACTTTGGGGCAAAATCTAGGGTGGAACGAGTACCGTTTCATAGCAAACTACACTTTTTAAGGGGTGAAAATGAACAAAGAAGATATACAAAGAGTGCTACAAAATAGCGACTATCAAGAGCTGATTGCAACAAGAAATGCCTACGCGATCAAGCTCTCTATCATAATGCTTACGATCTATATATCGTTTATACTGCTCATCGCTTTTGCTCCTGAGGTGCTTGGTGCAAAGCTTGCCGAGGGGAGTGTGCTAACTGTTGGCATTCCTGTGGGACTTGGTGTGATCCTTTTTGCCATCGCTATCACAGGGGTCTATACCGCTAGGGCAAATAGGGAGTTTGATACTCTCATAGCAAGAGTAAAAAGCTCACTTAGGGAGCAAGATAATGAATAGGATCTTACTGTTTTTGTTTCTTGGATCTGGCACGCTTTTAGCTGTGGAGTCGCAAAAGAGCGGGCTTAACCTCTCTGCGATCGTTATGTTTTTGCTCTTTGTGCTTGCAACTCTTGGGATCACATTTTGGGCATCTAAGAAAACCAAATCGGCTAAGGATTTCTACACCGCAGGTGGTGGGATTACAGGCTTTCAAAACGGTATGGCGATCGCGGGAGACTATATGTCCGCAGCGTCATTTCTAGGGATCTCGGGGCTTGTATATATGAAAGGGTATGATGGACTCATCTACTCCATCGGCTTCTTGGTTGGGTGGCCGATCATACTATTTATGGTAGCTGAGCCTCTTAGAAACCTTGGCAAGTACACATTTGCCGATGTGGCATCATACAGGCTAGCTCAAAAACCCATCAGAAGTCTAGCTGCTAGTGGATCGATCGCTACTGTTATACTCTATCTCATTGCACAGATGGTGGGTTCAGGCAAGCTTATAGAGCTACTTTTTCACCTGCCATATGAGCTAGCAGTTGTGCTTGTGGGCGTGCTGATGATCCTCTATGTTACATTTGGTGGAATGCTTGCTACTACTTGGGTGCAGATCATCAAGGCGTTTTTGCTCCTTTTTGGTGCGTCGTTTATCGCTGTGGCGGTGCTTGCTCACACAAGTTTTAACCCCATCAAGATGTTTGAGATGGCAGTTGAGGTAAAAGGTGAGGCGATTATGGCTCCAGGGGGACTTGTGAGTGATCCTATCTCGGCTATCTCACTTGGGCTTGCTCTTATGTTTGGTACTGCGGGACTGCCTCACATACTTATGAGGTTTTTTACAGTAAGTGACGCTAAAGAGGCTAGAAAGTCGGTCTTTTATGCGACAGGTTTTATAGGTTATTTTTATATATTAACTTTTATCATCGGATTTGGTGCCATACTGATGGTCTATAAAAACCCAGAGTATCTTGACATGGCAAAGCACGCTATCAGCGGTGACTACCCAATCTTAGGTGGTGATAATATGGCAGCTATCCACCTAAGTCACGCAGTTGGTGGGGACTTCTTTTTGGGCTTCATCTCAGCGGTGGCGTTTGCAACCATACTTGCGGTTGTTTCGGGGCTTACGCTTGCGGGTGCTTCGGCGATTAGCCATGATCTTTATGTATCTGTCTATAAAAAAGGTGAAGTGGATCAAGCAACAGAGATGAGAGTCTCAAGGCTTGCTACCATCGCTCTTGGGATCATCGCTATCATCGTTGGGATCGCGTTTGAGAAACAAAACATCGCGTTTGTGGTGGGGCTAGCATTTGCCATCGCGGCATCTGCAAACTTCCCGATCCTCTTTTTATCAATGTACTGGAGAGGGCTAACTACCAAAGGTGCAGTGATTGGCGGTGCGGTAGGACTTGCTACGGCGGTGGGGCTTGTTATACTTAGCCCTGTTGTGTGGGTGGATATCTTCCATTTTGAAAAGGCTATCTTCCCTTACCAATACCCCGCACTATTTTCTATAACAGCGGCGTTTGTGGCGACTTATCTCTTCTCAAAACTAGATAGATCTAAACAAGCCGAGGCAGAAAAAGAGCTATTTGATGCACAGTATATCAGAGCCCAAACAGGCATCGGTGCAGAGGGTGCAGTGAGTCACTAAGATGAGTTTACTAGATCAAAGAAGGCTTATTGGCTCGATCCACCCATTTGGGTTGCTAAGCGAGGTTAGCCTAGATGCACTACTAAAAAAGATAGATATAGCCTACTATCCATCTGGTGTGACGCTCATCTCCAAAAGCCTTGAGAGCGTTGCTTTTTATATCATCATAAAAGGTAGCGTACAGGAGATACTAGATAGTGAGGTGCTAAATGTTTACTCTAGTGGCGATAGCTTTGATGCGGACTCACTCATCTACTCTAAAAGTCTCTCAGACTTTATAGTGAGTGAAGATCTCATCTGCTATGAGATCAAAAAAGATCACTTTTTAGATCTACTGCAAGAACCAAAGGTGAGTGCATACTTTTTGCAGGATTTTGCGACTCGTCATCAGCAACTAAAACAGCTCTCAATGCAGAGCGAAATGACACCATTTATAGTCTCTGGGGTGAGCGATATCTACTTGCACGCCCCGTGTGTGGTGGGTAGTAGCACTACTATCCATGAGGCACTTATGAAGCTAGAGGATCTAAGAAGCGGTGCTATCATAGTGCAAGAGGGCGAAAACTTTGGCATAGTAAGCGATAGTGATCTAAGACGCAGGGTGCTTTTGGCGGGGCTTAGCACAGATGAGAGGATAGGTAGCATCGCTACTTATGGGCTTATAAGTGTAGATATAAATGACTTTTTGTTCAACGCTCTACTCGTGATGACGCAAAATGAGATCAAACGGGTGGTGGTGCTTGATGATGGCAAGATTGTGGGGCTTTTAAACCAGCTAGATCTGCTTAGCTACTTCACAAGCCATTCACATCTTATCGCTCTAAAGATAGATAGAGCAAAGAGCATAGAGGATCTACAAGAGATCGAAGATGAGTTTAGAAGTCTCATAACGCTTCTTAGATCTAAGGGTGTTAAGGTTCGCTACATCGCCAAACTCATCTCATCGCTAAATGAGAAGATATATAAAAAACTCTTCTTTTTGTGTGTCGATGAGGAGTTAAGATCTAAGTGTGCACTCATGGTGATGGGGAGTGAAGGTAGAGAAGAACAGCTTCTAAAAAGTGATCAAGATAATGCCCTTATCATCGCAGATGATGCCGATGAGGCTATGTTTGTAGAGCCGATGAGAAGGCTAAATAGTGCTCTTAGCTCACTCGGGTACAAAGAGTGCAAGGGTGATATAATGGTCACAAACCCCCACTATCGCAAGAGGCTAAGCGAGTACAAAAAGGAGATAGAGAACTTTATGTATGACTTTAGCCAGCAGAGTGTACAAAACTTCACCATACTACTAGATGCTAAGTTTATGGCGGGTGATGAGACCCTTTTTAGCCTGCTTCGCTCCCACATAGAGCGAAACTTTGTCTTGCGAGATGATCTGCTAGCTCATATGGCAAAGGCGGTGCTCTCTTTTGAGACACCACTTTCGATCTTTTTGGGTTTTGTGGTAGAAAAAGATAGCCAGCTAGATCTCAAAAAGGGCGGGATCTTTGCCATTGTTCATGGTGTGAGAATGCTCTCTTTACAAAAGATGATCAAAGCCACAAACACCATAGAGCGGATCAAGGAGCTAAACAACATCGGTGTGCTAGACAAAGAGCTTGCCACTGAGCTTATAGAGAGTTTTGATACGCTTAGCTCCATAAGGCTTGGCTCAATGCTTGAGGGTAGGGGCAGTAGTGTAGATCCTGCTAAGCTTGATAAGATAGAGCGAGACTTGCTCAAAGATAGCTTTAAGGTGGTAAATCGCTTCAAGAAGTTTCTAAGCTACCACTTCAAGCTAAATATGGTCGTATAGAGGATAGATGTGTTTAGATCTATAAAGAAGCACTTCGCAAGAAAAGCTCTAAAAGATGAGAGTTATAGCTTTTTGTTTGATGATGTGAGTGATGAAGTGGTGGTGCTAGATACCGAAACTACGGGACTAGATCCAAAAAAAGATGAGATCATCTCCATCGGAGCAGTTAAGATAAAAGGTAGCAAGATCTTAACTAGCGAGGCACTTGATATCTATGTCAAAAACCACAAAGCCATAGATAGCAGTAGCATAAAAGTGCATCGTATCAGGGAGTGTGATCTGCTTAGTGCGAGGAGTTTAGATGAGGCGATGAGTGAGCTTTTGCATTTTATCGGGGGTCGAGCTATCGTTGGGTACTATCTTGAGTTTGATGTGGCGATCATCAACCGCTACATCAAGGAGCGACTAGGTATCGACTTGCCAAACAAGATGGTAGATGTGAGTTCGCTCTACTTTGATGCTAGGATTAAGTCGATTCCGCAAGGAAATATTGATCTAAGCTTTGATAAAATTTTGCGAGTGTGTGGAGTGCCACAAATGGGTCAGCACAACGCGTTAAATGACGCGATAATGACCGCAATGATATACTTAAAACTAACAAAAGGAGATATAAATGAGTAGAGAAGTTTTTTATCCAAATAGAGAGTTTAGTGCTCAAGCTAGAGTGAAAAATATGTGTGAGTACAATGAGCTTGTAGCAGAGGCAAACGAGGACTATGAGGCTTTTTGGGATAGATACGCAAAAGAGAAGATCGAGTGGTTTAAGCCTTATACAAAGGTGCTTGATGAGAGCAACTATCCATTTGTAAAGTGGTTTGAGGGCGGGCAGTTAAATGTAAGTGTGCAGTGCGTGGATCGCCATCTTGAACATAGAAAAAATAAAGCTGCGATCATATTTGAGGGTGATCGAGGTGATAATCAGATCATCACATACCTAGAGCTTTACTACCATGTAAACCGCTTTGCAAATCTGCTAAAAAATGAGTTTGGTGTAAAAAAGGGTGACCGCGTTGTCATCTATATGCCAATGATCCCAGAAGCTGCCTATGCGATGCTTGCGTGTGCAAGGATCGGGGCGATTCATAGCATAGTCTTTGGTGGGTTCTCAAGCGAAGCTCTAAAAGATCGCATCATCGATGCAGAGGCAAAAGTGGTCATTACCGCCGATGGTGCTTTTAGAAAAGCAAAACCTTATATGCTAAAACCAGTGGTCGATAAGGCACTAAGTGGCAACGATACGCCTGTAAAAAAGGTGCTTATAGTTGAGCGAAACAATGAGGAGATCAACTGGGTAGCGGGGCGTGACTACTCATACAATGAGCTTGTAAAGTCATGCAAAAGTGTCTGCGAACCAGAGATGATGGAGTCTGAAGATCCGCTATTTTTGCTCTATACTTCGGGAAGCACAGGCAAGCCAAAGGGGGTGAAGCATACTCAAGCAGGCTACATACTTTGGGCACAGATGACGATGGAGTGGGTGTTTGATGTCAAAGAAAACGACACCTATTGGTGTACGGCAGATATCGGTTGGATCACAGGACACACCTATATAGTCTATGGTCCACTTGCGATGGGTGCGACAACTATAATGTTTGAGGGTGTGCCAACCTATCCAGATGCGGGCAGACCGTGGCAGATGGTGCAAGACTATAAGATCAACCAGTTCTATACCGCTCCAACGGCGATTAGGGTGCTTCACAAAACGGGTGAGCATGAGCCTAAAAAGTATGATCTAAGTAGTCTAAAAGTGCTTGGAACAGTTGGTGAGCCTATCGATCCACCAGCATGGAAGTGGTACTATGAGGAGATTGGAGGGGGGCGATGTAGTATCGTTGATACCTACTGGCAAACTGAAAATGGTGGGCATCTAGTAGCTCCACTTCCAGGGGCAACGCCGATCAAACCAGCGTGTGCAACGCTTCCGCTCCCTGGGATCGTAGCTGAGATCTTAGATGAAAATGGTAACCGTCCGCCAGTTGGCGAGAAGGGCTTTTTGTGTGTGACAAAGCCGTGGCCATCGATGATAAGAGGTGTTTGGGGTGATGATGAACGCTTTATAAAGTCATACTTTGAAGATATCAAAAAAGATGGCAAAAGAGTTTACTTCACAGGTGATGGTGCCTACTACGATGAAGATGGCTACATCACAGTCACAGGCAGAACAGATGATGTGATCAATGTCTCAGGGCATAGAATGGGAACAGCGGAGATCGAAGCAGCGATCAAAAAGCATGATAATGTCGCTGAAGTGGCGGTTGTTGGTAAACCACATGACATCAAGGGCGAGAGTATCTTCGCTTATATCGTGCTAAAGTCTGATAGTGGCATCGCTGATGAGATGGAAGAGGTGAAGTCGATCAATGGCGTGATCAAGTCTGAGATCGGCAATATCGCACTTTGTGATGATGTGGTGTTTGTAAAGGGTCTGCCAAAGACAAGATCGGGTAAGATTATGAGACGCATACTTAGACTCATCGCACGAGGCGAGGAGATCACACAAGATACTTCAACGCTTGAAGATCCAGCAGTTGTTGAGGAGATTATCTCCACAGTCCAGAGCTGTATGCTTTAGACTTTTTTACACTTTTGCAGAGCAGATCTTGCTCTGCTTATATCACTTCGGAACTCTTTTTGCTTCTCTAGCACAAAGGAGCAGATATGCAGATCCAGCAAAACTACCCAAATATGATGCAAAACTATGAGGCACCACAAAGAGATATAGATGCTAAGGTATCACAGTTTTTGCAAGAGCTTAGAAGAGAGCCGCAGATGCCAGATGATGTGGCAAAAGCGTTTAAAGAGGCGTTAGATACGCTAGATGAGAGCGATAGACTAACTGCTATGAGCTTGACATTTTTAGGCGGTGGGACTCTTAACTATGCAGAGCTTAAGAGTAGAGTCGAATCAAGACTAAACCCAACTGATGGTGGCTACACAAGTGAAGAGGCAAAAGAGAGTCTGCGAGCATTTTGGAGTGCTTTTGATAAGATCTATGATGATAACAAAGGTGAACAAACAAAGCAAGAGAGTGAAGATGAGGAGCAGACAGATCTAGCCTTAGAGCAGTTTTTGCACGATCTAAGATCTAAGGGTGCTGCGAAGTTTTTAGCAGATCTAAACCAGAGCAAGATCGATAAGCTAGTAGAAGAGTATAAGCAAAAACTCATAGATGACATGGAAAAAGCGAGCGAAAATGGCATCAGCGAGGAGGATCTACTAGAGATCGACGCCCTTGTAGCTCAATATAGAGATAGCCTGCTAGAGCAGATGCGAGTGAGGCTTGAAGATGAGCTAAAGCATGATAAAAACGCGAATCCCATCAAGATAGACGCATTTGTTATGGGTATGCTTGAGGGTGGGAGTGAAGCAAGATCCTCTAAGCTAGAAGATCTGCTTCGCTAGCGGGCTAAAAATGAGGCAAACTCCGCTTCAAGCGGGCTTGTATTGTGTTTTAGTGCCTCTTTGATTTGCAACGCGAAATTATCTGTAAAGATCTCAAACTCCTTTTGCTCATAACCCTTTAGTATCGCCTCTGCTACGCTCTTAGGCGAGGCTTTTGGCATAGCTGATCCTGCTGTCATTTTGGTATCAATTGGTCCGGGGAGAGCCTCATAAACTTCAACGCCTACGAGCCTCATCTCTGCTCTTAAAGCTTGAGTAAGTGAGTGCAGAGCTGCTTTTGAGGCGGAGTAGCTCGCCATAAGCGGGAGATTGACTAGAGCTAGTGAAGATGTAACATTTACGATAGCATCTTTTATGTTATCTTTAAATGCTAAGCAGACATTTAGCGTGCCTTTGACATTTACCTCAAAGTCGATGAAACTCTCCATAGTCTCTTTGTCAAATAGCCTTGCAGAGCTATTTACTCCTGCGTTATTTATAAGCAGATCTAGTGTGCCAACCTCTTTTGCAACGCTTAAGATCTGATCTTTGTTGGTGATATCTAGTGCATAGATCTCTACTTTTTTCTCACTTTTTAGGTGCTCTAGCGAGGTTATATCTCTAGCGGTTGCTATGACTCTTGTAGAGCCATTTTTTAGTGCCTCGCTAACTAGTGCACCGCCTAGTCCTCCATTTGCACCTGTTATGAGTACGCTCTTGTTTGCTAGTATCATTATGTAGCCTTTAGTAAAAATATGCTAAGATTTTACAATTTTTTCAAAAACAAAGAAAGAGTAATCGATGAAACTTTGTGTAGCACTAGATCTAGACTCAAGGCAAAAGAGCCTAGAGCTAGTAAGAGAACTAAAGGAGTACCCTATCTGGCTAAAGGTGGGGCTTAGGAGTTTTATCCGCGATGGTAGCGGGTTTTTAGATGAGCTAAGAGCGACAAATCCACAGTTCAAAATATTTCTAGATCTTAAACTTCACGATATCCCAAACACTATGGCAGACGCGGCAGAGGCGATCGCTGATCTAGGTGTCGATATGCTAAATATCCATGCAAGTGCAGGTAGACGGGCTATGAATGAGGTGGTTCATAGACTAAAAGATCACAAAAACAGACCTCTTATCTTAGCAGTGACGGCTCTGACATCATTTAGTGATGATGAGTTTAGATCTATCTATGACACCTCTATCATCACAAAAGCTAGCGAATTTGCACGAGATGCTTATAGTTGCGGAGTTGATGGCGTGGTTTGCTCTGCTTATGAGAGCATAGAGATCAAAAACGCTACGCATAGAGACTTCATCACTCTTAGCCCTGGGATTCGCCCATTTAGCGAAGATAGTGGCGATCAAAGACGCGTCGCAGATGTGGCGTATGCCAAGAGTGCTCAGGTTGATTTTATCGTAGTTGGTCGCCCCATCTACAATAACCCAGATCCAAAAGGCGTAGTAGAGAAGATTTTAGAGCAATTTTAAGCTCTATATTATCTACTTGCCTATATAATTTCACTTCCACAACGGATAGGTGGGTGAGTGGCCGAAACCACATCCCTGCTAAGGATGCGCATGGGTAACCGTGCCGAGGGTTCAAATCCCTCCCTATCCACCAGCTATAAGTCCACATAAAACCTCATAAGTCCACACAGTGCCTACAATAACGATACTACAAAGGCTTTATCTTTACACATAAGTCCATATAAGTCCACACAATTACACCTTTTATGATGGTAGTTTTTATGGTAACATTTAGACCACTAAAAAGAGTTACCATCAAAAGGATCATTATGGCTATAATCATCAAACCCCTTACAGATACACAGATCAAAAATGCCAAACCTAAAGATAAAGACTATAAACTTAGTGATGGTGGTGGTATGTATGTTATAGTAAGACCAAATGGCTCTAAGTGGTGGAGGCTTAATTATAGGTATAACTCCAAACAAAAAACTCTCTCTTTAGGTGTTTATCCAGATGTAAGCTTAGCAGAGGCTAGAGAGCTTAGAGAGGAGTATAGAAAACTTCTAAGAGATGGGATAGATCCAAGTTCTACTAGACAAGAAGCTAAAGAGAGCAGCACTACAACATTTAAAGAGATAGCCAATCAATGGTTTTTGCTCAATGAGCAAAGGCTAAGCAGATCTTATGTTCAATCTGTTACTGGATATTTAGCAAACCATATAAATCCATATATAGGCGATAGAGATATAGCAACTCTGCACAGTAGCGATATAGTAGCACTAGCTAAGATAATGGAGCAAAAAGAGATACTAGAGACACTTAGAAGAGTACTCAATCTACTAAGCTCTATATTTAAGTATGCAGTAGGTATAGGAGCTATGAAGCACAATATCATAGCTGATGTTGATCGCAAAAATACCTTTAAAAGAGCACCAAAGCGTAACTACCCAACCATCATAGACTCCAAGCTCTTAGGTGAGCTACTTTGTGCCATAGAGAACTACCATGGCAATGTAGTCACCAAATATGCACTACTCTTTATAGCTCACACATTTGTTAGACCAGCAAATATACGATTTGCTAAGTGGAGTGAGATCGATCTTGAAGCTAAGATCTGGAGGATACCATCAGAGAAGATGAAAAGCAGTAGAGCTCATATAGTACCGTTATCATCTCAAGCCCTTGAGATACTTCATAACACACACGCTATTACAGGCGGTAGTAAATATATATTTCCATCATCTATGTCAAATAGTAGGGCTATGAGTGAGAACACAATGCTACAAGCTCTTAGAAGGCTTGACTACACCAAAGATGAGATAGTAGTGCATAGCTTTAGAGGCATAGCATCTACCATACTGCACGAAAATATACCCGCTCACAACATACACAGTGATGCCATAGAGAGACAGCTTGCACACTCAGATAAAAACAGTGTTAAAGCAGCGTACAATCATGCAGAGTATCTAAAAGAGAGAATAGAGCTTATGCAGTGGTACTCTAACTATCTGGAATCACTGCTCTAGTAGTAATATATATTTTTTATTTTATTTATTATTATATACACCATAAAAGAAAAGTCCCTATATTAGGGGTTCTCGGAGTTGTCGGACTTCTCCAAAGTATAATCAAACCTCTACAAAGCTCTATATTAGGGGTTCTCGGAGTTATCGGATATATTTATATACCATAAAACAAATTGACTTATTTGATCTAAATATATATAATAACTCTTGCGAATATAATTTCTTCATGTGAACAATGGAGCGACAAGATAGGTTAGGGGAAGTAATTAGCCTCTAACCTTTTTTTTTGTCCTCCAAGTTCACATTTGAGGGGGTTTTATGGATAAGCTTATATTCGCGATACTGCTTATGTGCATCTTTGCACCGTTACTTTTGTGACGCCAAGGGGTTCTCCCCTTGCCCCCAAACTGCGTTTATGCTTCTTAGATCCCTATATAACTTCTATAATATATTTTAAACATGATATACACCATAAAAGAATAAAGCCCTATATTAGAGGTTCTCGGTAACTTTTAGCTTTTACTTTGGAGTAAAACATCTCTCAAACTCCCATCACTACGGGTTCTCGGAGTTCTCTTGCTTCTCCAAAGTATAATCAAACCTCTATAAGCCCCTATATTAGGGGTTCTCGGAGTTATCGGATATATTTATACAAGCTGTTTTGAAGCCTATATTTACTCAAAATGTGTAATAATATATTAAGTTAAATATGTGTATAATGTGTACCATATTTAATATTGAAAGCTACTAAATGAACGCAAAAGAGATTATCAAAAAACTAGAAGATGCTGGTTACTATAAAAAATCTCAGCGTGGCTCTCATATTAAAATGACAAATGGTGATAAAACTACCATCGTTCCAGATCATGGCAAAAAAGATATAAAGATTGGCACGGTGAAGAGTATTGAAAAGCTAACAGGTGTAAGCCTTTTAAAATAGGAGAAAGTTATGAAGTATATTGCATTTATATACCCAGATGAGAGTGGAGATGGCTTTAATGCTACCATACCTGATCTAGAGGGGTGTTTTTCTTGTGGTGATACATTTGAGCAGACTGTCGAGATGATCAAAGAAGCAGGTGAACTCTACTGCGAAGATCTAAAAACTATACCAAAAGCCTCATCACTAAAAGAGCTTTTAGCAAATAAAGAGTTAGATATTCCATCAAACGCTACTCCTCAAGTAGTAGATCTAAAGGTGGAGAAGCTTGCACGCATCAATATTATGATCAAGAGCGATATCTTAGAGGCGATACCTCAAAGATTAGCAGAGTTTAATGGCAATAGAAGTGCCTACTTACAGAACTTAGTTATACAAGATCTGCAAGAGCATAATATAACCATATAAAGAGGGGGGCACTATGCGAAAGATACCAAATCTAAGTGAACTGAGTATCATTGAGAGAAATAGTATGTTTTCTACCCTTAGAGTTGAGATCACTCATCATAGCAACAAGATAGAGGGAACAACCCTAAGCTATGGAGAGACCAAGAAGCTCTTGGAAGATGGCATAACAGCACCCAACAAGCCATTAAGCGATCATCTGGTTATATTGGGGTTTGCAAACGCCTATGATGAGATAGTTAGAAGCTCGTACTCAACAAGCAAAATAACATCTAGCTTTATCAAGGATATTCATACCCTCATCTTCAATGAAGCTCTAAGAGTCTGCCCTGACAAAGTAGAGAGACCCGTTGGTGCATATAGACAAGATCATAGAGCCATCAAAGGGGTAGATATAGAGCTCTCAAGCCCTGTGATGATCCATCAAGATCTAGAAAATCTTCTCTTCAAAGACGCCCCTAAGAGCATAGATGAGATTGCTAAGTTTCATATAGAGTTTGAGAGGATCCACCCTTTTGCTGATGGTAATGGTAGGGTGGGACGACTGCTGATGACAAGGCAGTTTATCCAAAATGATCTAATCCCGCCACTTATAAAAGAGACCTTTAGAGCTAGCTACTTAGAGTCTATGAGTGATGAAAACAAACTTACGCAGCTTTTGCAAGCAGCACAGATGGAGAGTTATAATATAATCAACAGTGAGATCTAAACAAAGGAGAAGAGATGGCAACCATAATGGAAAAAGATCTGCTTTTGGAGTATGCAAGTGTGGGGCATCTGTTCGCAGGTGAGAGGACAGAGGAGATGAAAGAGGACTCAAAAGCTATGGGGCTACTTTGCCACAAGATCTCCACAATAAACTATGAAGAGATAGACTATAAGTCTATGCTAAATAAAATTAAAGAGATAAGGGGTAAATATGAGTAAGTTTGTAGAATATGAAGCAGGATTTGAGCTTATAAACAGTGTCAGAGGTGCGATAGTTAGAGCAGGCTATGTACAAGATGAACTAAGCCTTTCAAAAGAGAAAGTGGATATAGATAAACAAACACTACACAACCTAGAAGATGAGATGATGCAAACTGATTATTTAAACTTTGAGCTTGAGAAACTCAGAGTAGAGCTAGCTAAGATTGAAGCACCATATAAAAAGATACTATATAAAAGACAGGGTTTAGATGAGGGTAGGGCATGAATAAGATGGGTGAGTATTCTAATCAAGAGTTTATAAAAGCGATCAAGGAGGCTTGGAGTGTGCTGGTTATAGAAAAAAACGCCACGCCAGGGGTAAACCCTCAAGGTTTTGTTATAGGTGGACAACCAGGAGCTGGCAAATCTTCTCTAGTGAAAAAACTTTTAAAGGATAATAAAAATCTAGTCTCAATAGATGCTGATATACTAAAAACCTTTCACCCAAGATATGACACCATACAAGAGATATACCCTCAAGATGCTCATGATCTGCTCAAAAATTTTTCTGGAAAACTAAAAGATACGATAACAGATATGGCACTTGAGGGTAAATATAGTGTCATAATCGAAAGTACCTTTAGGGATCCGCAGGTACCTAAAAATATCTTGACGCAACTTAAAGAGGGTGGCTATGAGACAACTGTGTTGGTGCAAACTTGCTCTAGTGAGCTAAGCTGGAACTCTTGCTTAGCTAGAGAGAGGATAACAGGTAGAGCAGTAGATAAAGAGTTTCATGACAATGTAGTAAAGAACCTCTCTAAGCATATAAAGGAGGTCGCCCAAACAGGCTTAGCAGATCATATGCAAGTCTTTGCCCGTGTAGAGACTAGAGGCAAAGAGGGGCACTTTGAACAACAGGAGATCTACAACAACGCCACAAAAAAAGTCCCAAATAGTGCAACCATAGATAAGTATATCTTAGGTGAGAGACACAAGCGACAAGAGACTAGCTCTTATATGGGTAGGTAACTCTATAAGATCCTACTAGGATCTATGTTTTTACCTCTTAGTGGATCAAAGACTCTTTCGTGCTTTTGCATTCGCACGACTATTGGACCACTCTTTGGTTTTGTCTCTGCGTCCTCTTTTGCTACTGGCTCTGCTTCTTTTGCTGCCTCTTTAGCTTTTTGCTCTTTGGTTGCTTTTTCTATCTCATTTAGCTCATCATTAAAATATTTATTAAATTGAACATATTTCATCTTAAAATTTTTCTCCTCTACTGCTTTATCGTAGAGAAACTTTGCTACAACAAGCCCAGACTCATACTGCTCCCTTAACCATTTAAGATTTGCATAAAACTCTATTTTTGCTTCACCCCGTTTCATTTTGATACCTCTATATTACTTCTGAAATAGTTTGCTTGTTCCCAGTCTATTTTTTTAGGCAACCCTTTTGTTTGCTCAGCTTGCTTTACCTCTCTTTGGTTTAGCTCTTCGTTAAAATACTTAGTAAACTGCCAATACCCCATTTTAAACCCTCTCTCTTCAACTGCCTTTTCATAAAGTCGCTTAGCCACAACAAGCCCAGACTCATACTGTTCTCTTAGCCATTTAAGATTTGCATAAAACTCTATTGTGCCATCACCTTTTTTCAACTTTTCTCCCACTTTGGCTCCTTTCTGATAGCTTATATACGATAGCATATTTTAACATTATTTAGAATAATTTATCAAATTTTAGCGTAATCAACAATATTAGGCTAATAGGTGCATCAATACGCCTAAATACATCTAATTATGTTTGGTTTAGAGGACAGGATATGTAAATGTCGTACATTTACGAAGTTTTATCGCGGTACCGCTCTAAAATCCTGCTCTGCGAGGCTTAAAGTATGAATAGTAAATAAAGGAGTAAAAATGGCAAAAAGAACTACAAAGATAACCTCAAGACTTACGCCAAAGGAGCTAGATCTGATCAAAGCAAAAGCATCTGATCACGGCTTAAGTGTAAGTAGTTATATTAGAAATATCTCTCTGAACTACCCCACTAGATGCATAGTTGATCAGAAGGCGATTAGAGATGTGCTTGAGGTTGCAGCAGATATGGGGCGACTTGGAGGACTCTTTAAACACTGGCTTGCTAGAAATGAGGACAATAAGCCAGATCTTAGTAAAGAGCATAGCTACAAAGACATAGAGTCTTTGGTAGAGCAGATCATAGCAACACAGATACTACTAAAAGAGAGGGCTAGAGAGCTCATCTACTCTCTTTAGAGTAGCTTTGTAGTCTGCTTCATTTCTTATAGGTTTTATCATATCTTCCTCCTATCTCGGATTATCAATCAAAACCAGTCTATGCTTGATTCTCTATCTTTTGATTTGACAACTGGTCTCTGCTTCATTAGATCCTCTACCTTATAGAGAATCTTTTGTGCATAGTTGTCGGTTATGTCTATGCTTTGTTTTGATACAAGTTTATGCTTTTGTGCTTCATCTTTTAGTAGAAGATTTAGCTCATCTACTCCAGCGTATAAGATCTTTTCGTGTACCGCAAAAAGTGACTCTTTTGAAAACTCACTAGGATACTTCTCCAGCAAAAAACCAAGATCATAAAAATCTCTAATCTTGTCTCTACCACTAAATGCAACGGTTTTCATCTTGATAAGCTCATCTATGGAGTAGACATTTACTCCATCTATCTTATCGTAGCTCAATAGCCCTGCTTGCAACAAAGGTCTATTACGATTGCTTACTTCTATCTTTAGAGGATAGTCGCCAAGATGGGACTTATCCTTAAAATAGAGTTTCGTTAGCTCATGCCTCATAAAGTCTTCCACATCTTTATGTTTACGCATAACCAAAAGGTAGTCAAATAGCTCACAAGCTTCATCATCATCTAAGTAGTCATATACACAGTTTTTTAGCCCAATGGTATCATCATTATAGACTAGATCAGCGATCGCTCTTGCATAAGAAGCAACATACCCCTGAGCGTTGAGCATGGGGATAAAACGCTTCTGTATGCCACGATCTCCTAATATGCTGTTGTGATGGTAAAGCACTAGCTTCTTATCATCGCCAAAGTAGTGCTTAGGGTGCCAGTCAGCTACACTGCCATCGCTAGTTGGGATATTTAGAGCTTCCCAGCCTGAAATATAGCTTTGTATCGACACTTAATACCCCTTAACTGTTAATATCTTCATAAGTAGTATATCAAAAACAAACTAGCAAACATCTCATGCCTATACTCTGTATAGTCACTTTATAGCCCTAGCGATGCAGAGGCTCTCTGTGTAGTTCCTGTCTCTTGCCCTTTACCAGAGATGCTACCCTCTGTTGTTGTTTCAGTTTTTGTTGTTTCAGTTTTTGTTGCTTCAGCTTTAGCAGCACTATTTGCACTCTTTTCTCTCATCATTCTCGCATCAAGTCTCATGCTGTTCGCCATCGTGTGACTTGTTGCACCTCGCTTTGAGCTAGTGTTACCTGCAAAGCTTCCTGCCATAGTCTCTTTATAGGCATTTGCCATATTTTTAGCGGTACCTTTTACAGTACTTACAAAAGCTTTATCGCCACCTTGTGCATCATGTAAATCTCTAGCAGCTGCCATAGCCCTAGTTACTCCTACACTATTTGCAGCAGTTGTTGCGGCAGCTCCTGCTACACCACCCACAGCCATCGCAGCAACTTGTTTAAATCCACTAGAAGCTGCACTATTGTCGCCAATACTACCACTCATAACCGCTTCAACTACTGTTGGTACAAGTTTTGTTATGACCGCAAAAATCATGGACATTATTAAAATTTGTATTACAATTTCTAATGTTGCATTTTCTTTGAGTGTTGTAGAAGCATTTTCGACTGATGTGAGTGCAAGCCCCATGAGTGCTTGTATGACGAAAAGCTCTATACCTACCTTGATAGCGGTTAATATGGGGCTTAGTGCGGTTTGTCTAAAGTGCTCTAATCCTCCGAGGGCTAAAGCGAAGTAGATTACTACTTGCATAATATAAAATTTCACATAAACTATCACCAAGTCTATTGCCATCAAAACAAAAGCAAATATTGTCAATAAACCAACTAGCAATATAACTATGCTCTTTCCTGTATCAAATACTGAAAAACTTGTAGAGTCCCAAATTGACAGAAATATTTTATAAGCACCTGAAATAATACTATTAGGCTCCACGCTTGTACCACTCGCACTATGGGATAACATCGAAAAACTGCTTAAAAGATTGTTCAACCAATATGAAACATCAAAAAGATAAATTATCACACCGATGAACATTATCTTTTTGATAAGAGTTGCCAAAAACTCCCCAAGCTCAAAGCCACTAAGAGCCATCTTGCCAAATGTCCAAGTTAGATCAATGGCTACCAAAGTCCAAAAAACCCATAGGGTTGCTTGCTTAACATAGGGTACCCAAGAGCCAATCCCAGAACTGACTAAATTAAGTATGTCAGTAGAGTTTTCTATCGCATATATAGGGGTAGTAAAAGTAAGAAGAAAGATAAGTAGCCAAGGTAGGCTACTTCGTGAGGGGTTATTTTTCTGATGAAGAGCCGAGCTTAGCAAACCCTCTAGCATCACCTTTGGTGTCGTAGATATTAACCCCACTTGATCTGTTAGAGGTGAGTGCTCCATAGGCATTATCGCATTCTTGCTTTTGAGTTTCATCGAGCACTCCTGTTGCCGTTTGACACTCTTGCATCTTTGTTTTCGCCTCTTCTAGGTGGGCACTGTAATACTCTTTTGTCTTGATCTGATCTCCACAACCCACAAACAGCAGTGTTGCTGACACTGCAAATACCGTCTTGATAGCCAATCGTTTCATCTTTGAAACCTCCTTTATGGTTAAAACTAGTCATTATAAAACTATGCTCCTTTGCTTCTATTTAACTTTTGCAAAATCTCTAGCATCACCTTTAGTGTCGTAGATATTTGTTCTATTTGTTTTATTAGAAAACTTATCTAAGCTAGCTTTCCCTAGTATCTTCTCATTATTTTGAGCCGCCATAGCGGTGAGCATAGCGTTAGACTGATCCATTATTGTATAGCGAAGTTTGCGAAGCTCATCGGTGTTAAATGCTACTAGATCACTAAGGGCTTGTAAAACCTCTAGGTTACCCTCTGCATTTGCAGCACGAGATCTAAGATCGTTTAGATCTTCACTCTCGCTATCTAGCTGGTTATACTTAGCCTCTAGCTTTTGCAGGGTGCCATTTAGTGTGTTTTGGTTTGTTTGTGTAAGCTGGTTATATCTGTTGCTATAAAGAGTATTTCTTTGCTCTTCATTGCTCGCACTACCTAGCATCTGTGAGTACTCTGAGCTATCTTTAAAGATAGACTCAAACTGCCCACTAGCTCCTCCTAGGTCATAGCTTATAGCACCAACTCTAGACATTATATTGTGAGTGTCTTTTAAGACTCCCTTGATATCTTTAAAGCCAAAGCTATCAAGCTTGTTTAGGTTTTTTGCACTATCTTCTACCATCTGGATCTGTTGCTTTAGTTGCTCATACATTCGCTCATACTGTTGTACCTGCATAGCATAATCCTCTAACATCTGCATATACTGCATAGTGCTTTGAAGTATTGCAGCTACATCTACTGTTGGGATACCTGTTGCACTAGCAGATGAACTAAGCAAACACATAGATGCTAGGAGTGCTAAAGATCTCTTTTTCATAGCTCTTCCACCCTCTTTGTGATAATGCGAGAATTAAACTTACTGTTCATATATACTCCTTTAGTTGGTATATATGATATTCATACTTTTGTGATATAATTTTACTTGTAAGCAAATACGATATCTCCTTCCGCTTGATTAACGGATAGGAAACACTTAAAGCAGAGACTTCTTAGAGGTCTCTGCTTTTTTTTTGCCATTTTTTTGGTAGGCAGGGTGGAGTGGGAAGTTTTTCCGAAAGGAGATTAAGTTTTTGCTTCACAAACTGTTGATAATCTTTTTAGTGCTAATGGTGCTTGCACCAGCTTTACACTAATCAAAAACGAGGGCTTAATCACCCCTCGGATCATCAACTACAAAGATTTATGCTTCATCTTCTATTGCTTCTTCTACATCTTCAAAGTCAATAGCATCTTCTACAAATGCACCTAGTTCTTCTGCTTCTATTGGATCAACTTCATAACCAAAACCTAGTGTAATAGGTAGCTTATCTATCGATGTTGTATTGTTATCTGTGTTGTTAGTTTTCATTTTATCTCCTGTTTTATAAATATGTTTTTACCAAAAATGGACTGTTAAACAGCTCGTATCTACATTTTATATAGTTTTTTTGAAACAACTGATATGCCAATGGGGATACACTTTTTTGTTCTGCAATCGCATAAACGCAAACCACATTATCTCTATTTAAATTGTTATTGTCTATATAAAAGTTACAGCTACCATAGAATTCTTTTACCATAGACTGAGATATAGAGTGTTGTTTTTTCCAATACTTACACTGTATCAATACTGTTTTTCCATGTTTTCTAGCGAGCAGATCTATGCCTTGATCGTTATAGCCTAACTTCAAGCCTCTATATTCGACTTCATAACCGCTTGCCTCATAACTTTTACCAACAAGCATTTCAAACTCATCGCCATATTTTTTCATATTTTCTTTTTCTTCCTTAGAAAATACTGGTGGTAATTTTTTCTCTAGTTCTTTAATTTGATTTTTATACCTGCTAAACTTACTCTTTATAAAAAAGAATAAAATAATACTAGCAATGATTAGTATAGTTTTTATGTCCATTCTAGCTCCCTACTTAAAGTCACCATTAAATGCTTCTAGCGATCTCTTGAGTTTCTCTGTGATGTTTTGTATCCACGATCTTGGCACATCTTTTAGTAGCTCTAAAAGCTCTTTGATCTCATCACCATAGGTGTAGTCTTTGGTATTTATGGTCATAGTTCCATCTACTGCGATATCTTTTGTAAACATATCACCCTTGCCTAGAAGTAACCATTCAAAAGATACCCCATACTGTTCATTAAGCTTTAGTATAAACGAGTGTGGTATATTTTTAACTTGTCCCTGTTCATAGGTTTGATAAGTTCTAAAGCTTAAGCCTATGGCTTTTGCAAAATCCTCTTGTCTTTTAAAACCCAATCTCTCTCGAACCATCTTAATTCTGTCAAAAATCATAATAATGCTTCCTTGTAAACATAAAGCTGTTATATATTGACAAATAAACATAATATTGTATATAATACACATAATAGCGTTTATTGGTATATATTTTACATTTTCACATAAATAATACTAAATCAATGCTTAATCACAACTCTATACATA
The DNA here is from genome assembly GCA_041669045.1 of Sulfuricurvum sp. Lineage (GTDB taxonomy): Bacteria > Campylobacterota > Campylobacteria > Campylobacterales > Sulfurimonadaceae > JBAYBZ01. Next base: position 23,565 of record JBAYBZ010000006.1, read on the forward strand.
AGGATTCAACATGGGTTTGCTAGACGATGAAATAGTTATCAACCTGCAACTAATAGATGAGCTGGGCTTTAAGGACACACTCAACCTAAACCTAAGGCAGACTGCAAAGGTTATCGGCGTGACTGCACCGACCATTGACAACTGGAGAAAGCAGGGCTTCATAGAGGCTCTTGTTGTAGGCGGAAGGATACTTTACCCTAAGATCAAGATAGCAGAGTTTCAAGCTAGAAAAAAGCTTGAGCTACTAGAAGATGCTAAAGAAGCAGACTAAGGAGCAAGAGATGAGCTGGGACTGGCAGAGTGCACTTGCTAGTAGATATAGTGCACAAGATATTTTTAAAGATATGGCGAGTGAGGATAGTTTGCTTTTTGATTTGGCTAAAGAAGATGTAGCAAAGATCTTACAAAAGACAAACTTTAGGTTTGTGGTACAACAGATGAGCTTTGATGATATCTACCCTTTTGCGGTGAGTACTACGAGGGGGCAGTTGCAAAAAGCCATACATAGCGGGAAGATGTGGCTCAATTGCACTGCTACTTGTCAAGCTTCGGTTTTAAAGCTTATCAAAAAAATAGTAGTGCGGATCACCAACAATATCAAAAACCTTTTTGATGATAGATATAAAATTTGTATCAAAAAAGATCTGATACTGTTTGCAAACTCACTAGAGCAAAATTATACAGATGAAACAGATCCACTAGAGATATTACTAAATGAAGAGTTAGAAAGAGAGATGATGAGAAAGACTAAGAGTGAGCATGAGTTGCATATAGAATACTTAGCAACTCATCTCAGATTAGAGGCAAACGAACAGCTCGCACTCTGCTTTAACGACCCAAAGGAGGGATCAAAGTGAATTATAACACAAACATAGAAAAAACACTGCTAAGTAGCATCATCTACGATCCAAAGCTCCTAGATGAAGTAAAGCTACTTATAGACAAGAGTGACTTCTCTGCTCCATATAGAGACATATATGTAGCTATATTGCATCTTGATGATGCTCAAAAGCCCATAGATGAACATTTTATAGCTAAAGAGCTTGAGAGACAAAGGAAGTTTAACCCAGATCTACTAACAGATGTGATGATCGCAAACCCACTAAGTAGCTCTACTTTACAGTACTACGCCAAAGGGCTAAAGGTAGAGAGCCTAAAGGCGAAGATCACTAAAGCAACTCATAAGCTTATGGAGGGTGATCTAGGTGTTGTAGATGAGATCAGACTCTACAAAGAGAAGATCGATGAGATCGAGGGCATCAAGGTACTAAAAAACGATGCGTGGAGTGACTTTGCGAGATGGGATCTTGATGTTGAGGAGCTGGAGAGTTTAAAGTTTGAGTATCTACTGGACCACTTTATAGTCAAAAATGAGATCACTATGATCTCAGCTCGCCCTGGAACAGGCAAGAGCCTACTTGCCGTCTCACTCTCAAATATGCTGCTTATGCGAGGCAGTACTCAAAGGGTAATCTACCTAGATGGGGACAACTCGCTCTCTACTGTCTCAAGCAGAGGCATAGGAGATCTAAAGAGAAAGCATCAAGATAGGTTTATGTACTTTTGTGGTAGGAGCAAACGAGAGTTTGAGCACATCATCAGCAAGCTTAGACAGATGGATCTAAGCGAGTGCTTAGTGGTTTTTGACTCCATAAAGAACTTTATACAAGGCGATAGAGACAAAAACAAAGATGTAAGCGAAGCTATGGAGATCATCAAATCTCTACGCAACAACGGTGCAACAGTGCTACTACTTCATCACCAAAACAAGAAGCAAAAAGATCATAACTCAAACTACGCAGGAAGTTCTGCATTTGAAGAAGATGTAAGTAATGCTTTTGTGCTAGAGAGAAACGAAGATAAACAAGCTCTTATACTCAAACCATTTAAAGCTAGAAGTGGAGAACTCTTTGAGCAAGCATATAGATACAACAAAGACAATACTCTAACCAAGCTAGATCTAGAGTATGCGAAACAAAACAGAGAAGATGAGGAGATGATCGAAGAGACCCTAGAGTTTTTGCGAAGCTTTAGAGGTACTCCTATGTGGAGTGATCTATGGAAGAACTTAACAGAGCAAGGCTACGACAAAGAAAAAGCAAGTAATGTCATCAAAGCAGGTGTTGGTAAGCTATGGAACTTCTACAAAGGTGAACGCAACAATCAGAAGCTCTACTACCTACTAGAGAGCACAAATAGCAGTAGTGTACAAAATAGTACGAGAACTCCGAGAACCCCTAATATAGGGCTTTATGGGGGTGTCGAAGTGGTAGAGTACGATCCGAGAACTCCGAGAACCCATAGTGATGGTGGTTTAAGCAGTGTTAATGAGCAAGAAAGTAGCTTTGATAGCTCCGAGAAGTCGCAAAATAGGCATGATGATTTGCCCAGGGAGAAAGATATCGAGGCGGTGTACATATGAAAAGATATAAAGTGCTACAAAAACAGGGCTTTTGCTACAAAAGCATAAGTGAACATAAGCGTAAAGATGAAGCCATGCTCTACGCCAGAAGAGAGGAGAAGCCTTTTAACTATTGTGTAGTTTTAGATGGCAAAGGCTACTTGCCATTAGATGCAAGCCTTGAAGATTTACCATACGGAGTAGAGATACTAGCAGACGGGGTTGAGCTGACCATAGCAAAGCTCAAAGAGGAGAGCGATATATATCGTAGTAAAAAGCAAAGAGACACAATAATCCTGATAATGGCGTGGATTGCTGGAATTACTATTTTGGTGCTACCGCTATGGTAGCTGGTATAAAGCAAAGCTGATAGAGTATCTAAAACAGGAGAGAAAAATGAGCAAAAAAGTAGAACCAATGACAAAGATGGAGGTAGTTAAAATATTTTTTTCTATGTTTGTGAGAAAAGAGACAGTTTTTACCTCAAACCTAATGGTTCTTTATGTGGTTATGAAGACATTACAACCAACTTGGTATGGTGAACAACTTGAAAATATTCATATTTTATTGATGTCGATGGGTTTTTTTCATTTTACCATTACCCATGTTTTGAGATGGAGAGATTGAGAAAAAGTATAAGGAGCAGAAGATGACAAAACAACAAGCCAGAAAGATAGCAAAGCTACATATGTACTCATTTTTCTATCTATCAAATGGTTTCAGTTCGGAGGTACTAAGCGAAGAAGATGACCAGAAAGTAACTGATGAAATTAAAGCTATCTGTAAAAAAGAGATAGAAAAGTTAGGCTTAGATAGTCAAACAGAAAGTAATCAATGTGCAGCAGCAGTTTTGGAGCAATGATATGGAAGATCTAGCGAATGTAATCGCAAAAGCAAGCGACGAGGTAGCAGATGAACAAAGAAAATAAACTATTACGAATTAATGATGTTTTGGATATAGTGGGTGTCTCAAAAAGCCAATGGTATAAACTTATGGCGGAGGGTAAAGCTCCACAGAGTGTTAAGATCTCACATAGATGGGTGTGCTGGGACTATCAAGAGATAATCAAATGGATAGAGGATATAAAAAAGCAGTATAACTCAGAGTAGTCCAAGAACTCCGATAACTCCGAGAACCCGTGATATAGGGGCTTATAGAGGTTTTATTACATTTGGTAACATTTTTAGCCAAATATCTACTTGGTGGTAGCTTTGATGGTAACTTTTTATTTTTATGGCTTAAAAGTGCCTAAAATAGGCAATTTTATAATCCCTCCCTATCCACCATTTAACATTTTCTAATCATTTCTTAAGCTTTCAAATTCTTTCAGATCCTTTCATCAAAACTACACAGAATAGGGCTTTTAAGCGTTTAATTTGCTTTCAATAGCTAACATTTCTTTTCAAATTATTTCAGTTGCAATCAAATACTATTGGGGTGCGGAACTCATTTTTGTAGCTATTTTTAAAATGCGTACCCCCCCATTATCTCTTAAAAGGCCGCGTAAATGGCAATGTACAAACTCCAAGTGTTGCAACAATAACAGAAAAGCTTCTAGGTTATATTTGTGTAGAGGTTAATGCAGGTAGTATCAAGAAGATTGTAAATATATGCGAGGGTGATCAAGAAGTGTTTTGGAGCAAATTAAACAGTCTGTCGCGTATCTGCTAAGTGCTTATTAAAGATAGATATAGAGATTTTAGACTTTGACAATCGCTAATACATTAGCTATACTATCTAAAATATATAGTTTAGGAATAATATGTTAGCTATAAATACACCAAACTCTACCATGCAAACCATAAGAGATAACTTCAAAGCAAAGAGACTATCGCTAAACCTCACTCAAGAGGGACTATCTAGTAGAAGTGGAGTAAGCTTAGGGAGTTTAAAAAGGTTTGAAAGTACTGGACAAATATCACTAGAGTCACTTTTAAAGATAGCCTTTATACTAGACTCTTTAGATGATTTTTTAGATATTGCAAAAGTTAAAGATGATGAGCCTCAAACTATGCAAGAGCTACTAAGACCTAAAAAAGAGAGACAAAGAGGAGCTTTGAAGTGATAAATAGTGTAGATGTCTTCTTGAACCATTCAGACAAGCGATACCTTGTTGGCAAACTAGCTCTAAACAATAGAAAGATATATTTTGAATATGACGAGGAGTTTATAAAAACAGGAATAGAGATCTCTCCATACAAGTTGCCTCTAAAAAAGGATCTGCAAGTTTGCGACGATAGAGTATTTGATGGGCTTTTTGGTGTTTTTGCAGATAGCTTGCCTGATGGTTGGGGTAAGCTACTTCTTGATAGACACTTGATGTCAAAAGGCGTAAACTTTAAGAGCATTAGTCAGATAGATAGGCTCTGCTATGTGGGAAAATATGGGATCGGAGCTTTAGAGTATGAGCCGATCTTAGCCAAATACGAAGATATAAACAGTCTAGTCATCTTAGATGATATAGCAGACTCCTCGATAGATATACTAGAAGGCAGTAGCTATGAGATGCTAGAAACATTACTAGCTATTGGGGGAAGTAGTGCAGGTGCAAGACCAAAGATCATGGCTCAGATTGATGAGCAAGACAACATTATTCACGGAAGTCAAAGTCTAAAAGATGGATTTGAGCACTACATCATCAAGTTTGCAAACTCAAGCGATGCAAAAAACAGTGGAAAAATAGAGTATATATACTCACAGATGGCAAGAGAAGCTAAGATAGAGATGCCTAAAACTAAGCTACTAGAGGGGCAAAAGAGTAGTTATTTTGCTATCAAAAGATTTGATAGAGAGGGTGATAGTAGAGTCCATATACACAGTGTTGCAGGGCTTGTTCATAGTGACTTTAGGATACCAGTTTTAGATTATGACGATCTGCTGAGTCTCTGTTTTTATATTACCAAAGATATAAATGAGGTTATAAAGCTATATAGACTCGCAGTTTTTAACCTATTTGCTCACAACCGTGATGATCATGCAAAGAACTTCTCTTTTTTGCTTGGTAGTGACAACTCGTGGAGGCTAGCCCCAGCTTATGATCTGACCTACTCATTTGGAGTTGGAGTTGAGCATAGCACTACATATATGAACGAGGGGAAAACCCCAACCATACGCCATCTGGAAGTTTTAGCAAAAAAGCATGGCATAAGAGAGCACAAGAGCATAATAGATGAGATAAAAAGTGCAGTTATGAGGTTTGGTAGCTTCGCTAAAGATGTGGATCTTGATAAAAAAGAGGCAGATAAGCTAGATGGGATATTTAGAGACCTAATGAGGGTGATTATGGTAACTTGATGGTTATACAAGAGCATAATATAACTGTGTAGTCAAAACTGTCAGGGGGGGGGGTGAAGATGGCAACTATAATGGAAAAAGATCTGCTTTTGGAGTATGCAAGTGTGGGGCATCTGTTCGCAGGTGAGAGGACAGAGGAGATGAAAGAGGACTCAAAAGCTATGGGGCTACTTTACCACAAGATCTCCACAATAAACTATGAAGAGATAGACTATAAGTCTATGCTAAATAAGATTAAAGAGATAAGGGGTAAATATGAGTAGTATATCCACTAAAACATACTACAATCAATTTTTTCATCAAACATAAACTCATCAGCGTAGATCCCATAAAAGTAGGCAGACTCATCGCAGATGGTTTGTCTCTCTCTTACCTCATCACCAAGTATGTAGGCGTAGATCTTAATCCCCTCATTTGTTAGCTCTTGAGCTACAAGTTTGTCCATATTGCGGTTTGAGACAACATACTCTATGCCTAGATCTTTTAGGTGTTTTGCTTTGTTGGTGCTTGATGGTAGCCGTTTTACTAGCCCAAAAGTAGCCATCGGAGTGATCTTATCAACGCTAGTTGCCTCCTTTAGGGCGTCCCAGCTAAATAGCTCCATATATAGCCTAGATGGATCTACAAACTTGCTCGCAAAAAGAGCGGGAGTGTTGATCTTATCAGTTACTAAAATAGCGTCGCTATGGGCTTCAAACCAGCGGTTTATATCATCTAGATCCATTGGGGTGTATCTGCCCAAGATCTTATGAGACTTAAACTCAGCTAGTGTTGGCGGTAGTTTGCCCTTGTAGCCACTCTGCTGTGGGTATTTTTTCCACTCATGCAGAGCCACGATGTGTCCATCAGAGGTCTCTACTAGATCTAGCTCAAAAAGCTTGAAGCCTTTTGCGTAGTTTTCATCTAGTGCCTCAAGGCTATTTGTGTAGATGTTACCATTGATAGCTCCGCCAGCATGGGCTATAAAGCGGTGTTTGTCTTTTGCAAACTCATTTGCTTTTTGGCTCATATACTCTTTGTCAAAACAGAGATTTTGATACACCAAAGCGGGGTCACTCGGTAGTGTTTTTAAGTACTTATCGTAGCCATAGTCATCATCATCACCGCTAGCAAATAGATCATAGTTAGGATCTAGATCTGCAGAGCTGATACCTAGCCAATTTGCTAGTGCATTGGTGAAGTTTAGGGGTGATTTGTAGCTACTGATGAGCGTATGTTTTGTATCATCACTTGAGAGTTTAAAGAGCGGGATCATAAACTGCTCTTTGGTTTCAAAGTGCCCTAAGATCAGCTCTTTTCCACGGTATTTGTGTGACAAACCATGATCGCTAAAGTAGATCATAGAGTAGCCCTTAGCATCTTTGTCTAACTGTTTTTGTAGCTCATCGTTTAGTTTGGAGAGCAAAAAGTCAGTTTTTTCTATGCTAGCGAGGTAGCAACTTAAGTTTGTGTAGTTTGGATCTGGTATGATGAAGTTGTTGCTAAAGCCTTGAAGTCTCTCACAAGTTGAGGTGTGTGAACCATATAGATGCAAAACTATGAGGCGTGGTTTTGTGCTTTTTTTTGCTAGTTCATCTGCAAATATTGGCAAAAGATCCATATCATCGGTATTTTCGGAGCTATATTTGCCCGATTTTAAAAAGTGCTTAGCATGGCTTGCATCTGCTATGGCGGTTATGGGTGTGTCATGCTTGCCAAGATAGCTCTGGTTTGAGATCCAGATCGTCTCAAAGCCTGCACTATTGGCTAGCGATATGAGATCTTGCTCGTAGTTTGGCTCACCTCCGAAGCGTTTTTGTGCATTTGTAAGCATCACTCTAAGCGATGAGACAGTGTTAAAACCACCCGCTATAAGCCCATCTACAAGCACTCCGTTGCTACTGCTCATAAATGGCGTGGTATCTACGCTATATCCATATGCTCCCATGTAGTCCTGCCTCGCACTCTCGCCGATAACAAGGACATATGTGTCATACTTTGGTGAGCTTGCTACTTCGCTCCATGAGCTATTTTGCTTGAGATTGTGCAGTAGTCTCTGCTCTTTTAGGATCATTTTCATCGACTCCAAAGCCTCTCGCGGGTGCTGAAGAGGTGCTTGAGATGACATAGCGATCATAACTAGCAGTATGAGCAAGAACCTATTTTTGGCGAAGTTTATATTATATCTTTTTGTTATAAATCTATACGCCACAAGAGCTACGATCATAAGGATAGAGATGAGTATATATTTGCCCTCTAAAAGCTTAAAAAACTCCCTTGTTTCGCGTAGATTTGTGTCATTGATGGAGGCTATATACTCATAGTTGATCCTACCAAATATAATCGCAACAGGCAGGTAGATGGCGTGAAGCAGGGTGATGGGAAATGCTAGAAGCCAAAACGCTTTTCTTGATAGCCCCAAGATGATGATCAAAAATGCCACAAGTGCGAAATTTTTGCTCTTCATATCGGCCGAGGCAGCTACAAGTGTGAAGTATGAGATGAAGAGTAGAAGCACCAAAGATATAAGAGTAAATATTATCTTTGTTATGTTTTCTTTGTTGCTAAGCTGGCTTTTGACTTTGGTGAAAAAGTGTTGCAAGGTTATGCCTTAGTTGAAGTTTTGGCAAATTTTAGCATAGTTATGTAAAGGGTTTTTAATTTGTTGTATAATTGTTTTTACTGTTTTTAAGGAGAGGCGATGAGGTTTTTAGTGGGTGTGCTTCTTAGTGTTAGTCTGCTTTTTTCGCTTGATTGGCCAAGTGATTATGATGATGCTCTCACAGAGGCTAAAAGCGAAAAAAAGGAGATCTATCTCTTTGTAAGCTCGCAGTACTGCCCATACTGTGAAAGGTTCAAAAAAGAGGTACTAAGTCAAAAAGAGGTGATCGATCGCCTTAAGAGAAGCTATGTTTTACTGCATCTCTCACGGGATTTTGACGACATACCAGAGCATATAGAGACAAAACCAGTGCCTAGACACTACTTTTTAGATGAAGATGGCAATGTGATATATACAACCATTGGTGCTCGAAGTGTTGAGGGGTTTTATGAGATGTTAGATGAAGTAGATGAACTAAAGGAGGATAGATGAGATTTGTAACTACAAACAAGGCACCATCAGCGATAGGACCATACTCGCAGGCGGTTGTGGCAAATGGTATGGTTTTTACATCAGGGCAGATCGCTCTTACGCCAGATGGCGTGATGCTTGATGATGATGTGGTGGCTCAAACCAAGCAGGTGCTAGCAAATCTTAGCGAGGTGCTAAAAGAGAGTGGATCGAGTCTTGAGAGTGTTGTCAAAACTACTATATTTTTAGCTTCGATGGAAGATTTTGCAGTGGTAAATGAGATCTACGCCGAGGCGTTTGGAGATCACAAACCTGCACGAAGCACAGTTGCGGTAAAGACACTACCAAAAAATGCACTCGTAGAGATAGATGCCATAGCGTTGGTGGGGTAGTTTGCTAAGGGTAGTTTTGCTGATTTTGCCACTTGTTTTGGGTGGAGAAGATCTAAAAACTTTGCTAGAAGCTACCTCTAAACATAGTGACTTGCTAAAGGCAAAAAGTGCCATCACTAAGTCAAAAGAGTATGAGCTAGAGTCCAAAAAGAGTAGTTTTTATCCTACCATAGATCTAGGTGCAAGCTATGAAAATAGCTCAAATGTCTCGCTTATGCAAACTAGAGATCGTTACAGCGTAAGTGCCACAGCTTCGCTAGATCTATATGATGGGGGTGCTAAGATCTCCGCCAAAGATGCAGCACTAAACCTACTTAGATCATCACAAAAAGATGAGTCATTTTTCGCAAACTCACTCTCTTTGGAGATTGCTAAACTATTTTTTGCCATAAAAAGCAAAGATGCAAAACTTGATGCTCTAAGAGCTAAAAGAGAGGCTATCTCTAAACAGCTTGAGAGGCTAGAGAGCTTTTTTGATGCAGGGCTAGCCTCCAAAGATGAGCTTTTGAGGCTTCGCTCATCTTATGAGAGTACGCTCTATGAGCTAGAGTTTGTGCTCTATGAGAGAGTAGAGCTTGTAAAACAGCTAGAGCTAAAGAGTGGCTATGAGCCAAAAAGCTTTGATGAGTCGCACTTTATAAAAGATGCTACGCTAGAGTTTGAGATCTCAGATGAGATAAGCTCACTTGAGCACAAAAGCAGTGCTATAAGGCTTCAAGCTAGAGAGATAGAGAGCATCTACTACCCGCGTCTTAGTCTGCAAAATCGCTACTCACGGTTTTGGTACGCTCCAAAACGGGAGTTTAGCTTGCCAAATATGCCAGAGTTTAAAGTAGATCTTGAGTATCAAAATACACTGATGCTAAACCTAAATATGCGACTTTTTGACTTTGGGAGTGTAAGCAGTAGCAAAAAAGCACTGCTTTTAAACTCGCAAGCAATGGCGTATGAGAGAGAGTTTAAAACCAAAGAGCAAAAGCAAAACTATGAGCTTGCAAAAGATAAGATAGCAAGCACAAAGAGGCTCATAGCAAGCTCACAAAGTGCCTATGATGCGGCGGAGTCCACATTTGTGCTAGTGAGCAAAAAGTATGAAGCAAGGCTTGTAGACTATGTAGCGTACTTAGATGCACTTAGTACAAAAGCTGAAGCAGAGGCGATGCTAAGTGCTTCAAAGTATGAGCTAGAGTCAGCTTATGCTCTGTTATATTTTTACGCCAACAAAGAGATTGGAGAGTTTTTGAAATGAAAATAGTATGGATAATGATGATCTTCTTAGCCCTAAAAGCCGATGAGATCTACGCTACTTATGAGATCACTGCTATGCAAGATGCGAGCCTATCCTTTGAGATAGGTGGGGTGATTGAGGAGATCTTTGTTGATGTTGGGAGTGTAGTAAAAAAGGGTGATCTGCTAGCAAAACTTGCTGATGATGAGCTAGAGCGACTGCTTGAAGTTGCTAAAAATGAGCAAGAGCTAGCAAGAGTAACCTATGAGTTTGCCCTTAGAGAGCACGCTAGACAGGCAAAAGTGAAGTATCTGCTTGATGAATCGACATTTGATCGAGTTGAAGAGGCTCTTAGAAGATCTAAAGCACAACTAGATCTTGCTAGATCAAATGTTGCTCTAAGAGAGGTGCAACTTGCCAAAAGCCGTATGGTAGCACCTTTTGATGGTGTGATCTATGCTAAAAATGTGGAGAGAGGAGATGCTCTTAGCGTGGCGGCGTCAAAGAGTGTGCTTCGCATAGAGAGTGCGGGTAGCAAGAAGATGCTTATAAGCTTTGATCAGAGCTATTGGAGTAGGGTAAACGCGGGTGATCGCTTTGTTTTTGCAGTAGATGGTAGTGATGAGAAAAGAGGTGTTGTGCTAGATAAGATCTACCCACAAGCTGATAAAAATAGCAGAAAAATCACTGCAGAAGCGAGGGTTGATGGACTCAAAGTTGGGCTTTTTGGTGATGGGTTTATAGAGGTAAAATAGTGTATAAAATAGCCATAAACCGCCCCATCGCCACGCTTATGTATGTTATGGTGCTTACGATCTTTGGGCTACTTAGCTTTAGATCTATGAGTGTGGCACTCTTTCCTAATGTAGACTTTCCCATAGTTAGTATCAGAACAATTTACTCTGGTGCGGAGGCTAGCTCCATCGAGTCAGAAGTGACGCAAAAGATCGAAGAGGCGGTAAGTGGGATCAGCGGAGTTGATACTATCTTCTCAAATAGTGCCGATGGGATCAGCGTCGTAACGGTGAAGTTTTTCCTAGAGCGAGATATAAACGAAGCGGCAAATGATGTGCGAGATAAGGTTTTAGCTACCAGTCTGCCACTAGGTGCAAAAACACCGCTTGTGAGCAAGCTAGATATCGGATCTGCTCCTGTTGTAAATCTGTTTTTGAGTGCAAAAAAGGGTGGTCTGCAAGATCTGATGCTTTTTGCTGATGAGCAGGCAAAGCCGATGCTAGAGCGTCTAAATGATGTTGGTGCTGTAAATATTATAGGTTATAGAGATAGAGAGATAAAGATCTTTGCAGATATAGGAAGACTCAATCGTTATGGCGTAACCATTAGCGAGCTAAATGATATAGTAAAAGCTGAAAATATCAAGCTAGGCGGGGCTAAGTTTATAACAAATGAGTCAGAGCTTATCATAAAGGTTAAAGCTGATGCACTCACACTTGATGAGCTAAGAGAGATCAGGATCAAAGATGGCGTGAGGCTTGCTGATGTGGCTAGTGTAGAGGATAGCTTGAGTGATGCTAATAGCTACTCATCGTATGATGGGCTAGAGGGAGTTATGCTTGAGGTGCAAAAGATCTCTGGATCTAACACTCTTAGTATAGTAGATGATGTGAAAAAGACTCTACCTAGACTTCAGCAGTTAGCGGGCGAGAAGTTTGGTGTTGAGGTGCTAAATGACACCTCTGTTTTTATAAGACAGTCGCTAAATGATGTAGAGTTTGATCTTATCTATGGCTCAATACTGGCTTCGATCATTGTTTTTGTCTTTTTGCGAAACTTTACCATCACGGTAGTATCAGCACTTAGTATCCCAGCTAGTATTATTGGGACATTTGCGATGATGGATTATATGGGGTATGATCTAAACAAGATGACGCTCATCGGACTTACTCTCGCTATTGGGATCATCATAGATGATGCGATCGTGGTGGTGGAGAACATCTACAAAAAAATAGAGTCTGGAATGCCTCGCTATGAGGCAGCGTTTGAGGGGACTAAAGAGGTTTCTTTTACCATACTTGCCATCTCGGCGATGCTACTTGCGGTGTTTATACCTGTTAGTTTTATGGACGGGATTGTGGGCAAGTTTTTTGAGAGTTTTGCCATGACGGTGGGCTTTGCCATCATCATCTCATACACCATCGCACTAACTTTCATACCATCTCTAAGCGCTAGGGTGCTTAGTGTAAAAAGAGGCTCATTTTATGATCTAAGTGAGCCATTTTTTGCTAAGCTAGATCTTGCTTATAGAAGATCTATCGAGCTTATACTAAGGCATAAGTTTAAGTTTTTGCTCTTTTTTCTTCTGCTAGTAGTGCTCTCTTTTAGGCTATTTGGCGTAGTTGGAATGGACTTTATGCCCAAAGAGGATAAGGGTGAGTTTGAGGTGAAACTAAAAGCAGAGAGTGGGATCTCGCTAGAGCATATGGTGAGTAGATCTAAAAAGATAGAAGATCTCATAAGATCTCAAAGTGTGGTTGAGTACACGACGCTAAGTGTGGCGTATAACACCGCTAGAGATAAGCATAAGGCGGTGATCTATGTGAAGCTTGTGCCAAAAAATCAGCGAGATCTAAAGCAAGAGATGATAGTTGAAGAGTTGCGTCAAAAACTAAAAGCAGACAGTAATGGCATGCAAATAACTGCTTCAGCTATACCAAATATCCGTGGTGCAGGTGCAACTGTACCATTTCAAATGATACTAAAGTCAAACTCATTTGAGGATCTAAGTGTTGCAAAAGATGCCATGCTAGATCATCTTGCCAAAAAAGAGGGCTTTGTGGATCTAGATACCGATCTTGATGATGCAAAACCGCAGATAGAAGTGAAGATCAAGAGGCAAAATAGTGCAAAATATGGCATAAGTGCTTCGCGTATCGCAGAGGCGATCGCTACGGCGTTTTCGAGCGATCAAGAGATCTCATACTTTGAGGATAGATCTAAACAGTACCATATAACACTCCGTTTTGATGATGCAAACAGGGTAGGCATAGAGGATCTAAAGAAGATCCAGCTTAGATCTAGTAGTGGCGAGTTGGTCTATCTTGATGGGCTTGTGGAGTTTAGTAGCTCACTTACGCAAGCCACTATCAACCGCTTTGATAGGGAGCGAGAAGTGATGATACTCTCTGATCTTTATGATCTAGATCTAGGGAGTGCGTTGGCGTATGTCAAAGATGAGATAGAGACTATTTTGCCCTCAAGTGTGAGTTATCGCTTTAGTGGATTTGCAGAGGAGATGCAAAAAACAGCGGCGGCATTTGGCTTTGCCATAGCACTTAGTATGGTGCTTATGTATATCATACTTGCCATACTTTATGAGTCGCTAATCCAACCCATCATCATAATGGTGTCACTCCCTCTAAGCGTGCTTGGCGTGGTTGTTGCACTCTATATGGCGGGCTTGCAGTTTAGCTTGTTTGTGATGATCGGCTTTATGCTACTGATGGGAATGGTTGGTAAAAATGCAGTGCTTTTGGTGGACTTTGCAAACCACTATGTAAGCAGTGGTAAGAGCGTAGATGAGGCACTAGCAGAGGCGGGAGGGAGGCGACTTCGCCCCATACTTATGACGACAATTGCTATGATCTTTGCTATGCTTCCGCTTGCTATCTCTGGTGGAATGGGGAGTGAGACAAAAGCCCCAATGGCGATCTCAGTTATCGGCGGACTAACAAGCTCTATGTTTTTGACACTATTTGTTGTGCCGATCATCTACAAGCTTATGTTTCCACTAGATCTACGGCTAAAGAGTTTTTATGAGAGAAAAAATGATGCTTAAACTACTACTGTTGCTACTGCCTGCTATACTGTTTGCTACTTTGCCACCAAGCTTCTCGCACAAGTCTGGGTTTTATGAAGATAGCTTTTTACTCACTATAACCCATACAGATCCTAACGCTACCATATACTATACACTTGATGGATCTAACCCAGATCCAGCAAACCTTGATGGCAAAAGTTTTGAGTATAAAAACAGCTACTCATCACCACCATTTGGCAAGAGTGAAGATAAGTTTGAGCACTTTACATATAAAACACTCACCTATAAAGAGCCTATACTTATAGAAGATCTAAGATACTCTCCAGATAGGATTTCGCAGGTTTCAACAACCATCAGCTTCCCAAATCCGCCTGAGTATCTTCCAAAGCCAAAGCTAAAAGATAGCTTGTCTAATAGGCTAAAGAGTATCTATAATGATCTAGCAAATGAGGTTAATCTCCTCATCAATAGAGGCATAAAAAATGTGATCAAATTTATTTATAGTGCAAAGACCAAAGTGGGCAATAGGGAGTTTTTGCCACTTTTGGATCTAGAGTATGAAGAGCCAAGAGAGTATACAAAAAAGGGCGTGGTGCTAAAAGCTATGGCACTAGGTGATGATGGGGTAGCTTCACAAGTGGTTGCTAAGAGCTACTTTGTGGGGTTTGAGAAGTATGATCTGCCCGCTGTTAGCTTGATAGTAGATCCGCAAGAGCTTTTCAACTACGATGATGGTGTTTTGGTTGCAGGTAGGGCTTATGATGAGTGGGTTGAAGCGGGCAAAAAAGATAAAAAACTAAGAGGTGGGAATGCGGGTGCAAACTGGGACTCCAAGCGAGAGATCCAAGCAGTAGTTGAGCTTTTTGATAAGGCGGAGTATAGAGAGTTTGAGGCAAACATAAGCCCGCATGGAGGATCTTCTAGGGAGTATGCTCAAAAGTCGCTTAAGCTCAAGCTAGCGGATAAGAAGAGGAGCATAAAGGTTTTTGATGATGGCGTAGAGGTAAACCGCTTTATGCTAAGAAACGCAGGCAACCACAACTACAAGACATTTCTAGCAGATGGCGTGATGCACAGGGCATTTGCTGATCTAAGCTTTGGTACTCAGAGGTATAAGCCGTTTGTGGTTTTTATAAATGGCGAGTATAACGGCATACTAAACGCACGAGATAGAAGAGACTCAGCTTATATAAGAGATCTTTATGCTTTACCTAGTAAAAAGATAGATGAGATAAAGAAAAATCGCATAGCCGATAAGGGTGATCTAGTCCAGTTTAACAAGCTTGTACGGACTATTGAGAGCAAAAAAGATGACTCCTACTACGATAGAGTTGCGACGCTTATGGATCTAGGTAGCTTTTATGACTACTTTGCTGTTGAGATATTTCTAGCAAATAGCGACTGGGCAGATAACAATATGGCGGTGTGGCGATATAGAGGCAAAGGTGCCAAAGAGGGTAGTTTCGCAGATGGTAGATGGCGATGGTTTTTGTATGATGCAGATCATCTAGCACACGCATTTAGAGCTGGATTTATGGAGTATGATATACTAAAAGATCGCCTAAATGCAGATAGTGTTGCGACTAAGATGTTTCAAAACCTTATGAGCGATGATAGGATAAGAGAGGAGTTTTTGACCCGTTTTTTTGATCTGCTAAACACTCACTTTATGCCAGATAGGCTAAGTGCTTTTGTCAAAGAGGCGAGAGATCATATAGCTTCAGAGATGCCAAGACAGATAGAGAGATGGGGCTCACCTGAGAGTATGAGTGAGTGGAGTAGCTATGTAGATAAGCTTTTAGAGTTTGTAGAGCATAGAAGAGAGCGTCAGTTTGAGCAACTACAAAAACACTTTAAGCTTAGTAGCTACTATGATCTTGATATTGAGATACCAGAGGGTGCAAGCATAGGTGTAAATACTTTACAGTTAAATGGGAGCAGTTGGAGTGGGATTTACACCACAGATCTACCTATAAAGCTAAAAGCTAGCATAGATGATGGCTATGAGTTTGTTGCATGGAGTGGGGTGAGTGAGGATCTAGCACACTCTAAAGAGATAGTGCTTAGTCCCAGCAGTGATATTAAAGTGGGGTTGGTGGTAAAAAAGATCACTCATTAAACAATACTTAAAAAACTTTTAGGTACAATTGCAAACTTTTTATGTGGGTTAGCCACAAAAATCAAGGATTTATAGCATGTACGCAATTATAAAAAATGGTGGCAAGCAGTATAGAGTTCAAGAGGGCGATATACTAAAGCTTGACAATATGTCACTAGAGCCAAAGAGTAAAGTTGAGATCAAAGAGGTTCTAGCAGTAAATAGTGGTGAGCTAAAAGTTGGCAAGCCGTTTGTTGATGGTGCAGTTGTAACTGCTGAGGTTGTTAGAGAGGGAAGAGATAAAAAAGTTATCACTTTCAAGAAAAGACGCAGAAAAGACTCTAAAACAAAAAGAGGCTTTAGAAGAGATTTTACTTGCGTTCGCATAGTAAGCATCGCTGCATAATATAAGGAGTAGAAAATGGCACACAAAAAAGGTCAAGGTAGTACACAAAATAACCGCGATTCGGCAGGGCGTCGTTTAGGTGTTAAGAAGTTTGGTGGTCAAGTTGTAAGAGCTGGAAATATCATCATCAGACAAAGAGGAACAAAAGTTCACCCAGGGCAAAATGTAGGTATGGGTAAAGATCATACTATATTTGCTCTTGTTGATGGTGTGGTATCTTTTCACAGAAAAGATAAAAAACGCCAACAAGTCTCTATTATCCCCGCTGCATAAGTTGCACAACACACTCTCTAGATCTCTTTAGATCTAGAGAACTTCAAAATATTTAACAATTTATTTTATAGACAGTATGAATTTTTAAGTGTTTTACTTTTTTACTCCACCAGCTAAGCAAGCTAGAGTCTAGCAACTTGTGTGGCAAGATAGATCTAGGCAAAGCTACAAAAGTTTGCTTATTGCAAATCGAGTAGTTTTAACGACGAGCTATGAAGTCACACAGTTGCCCTTCGGGAGCCTTTTTTACTTTAGATCTAGATCTTAAAAAACTCTTGAGCTACAATAAGTAGCCCTGCGAGTTTTTTTAAGCCAATCTCTTTTGTAAAAAATGGCTCTAGAATTAACTTGTTTAGTTGGTGGAGTAATAAGGAGTTGTAATGTTTGCAGATAGTATAGAGATAAAAGTTAGCTCTGGCAAGGGCGGTGCGGGTTGTGTTGCATTTAGAAGAGAGAAGTTTGTCATCAAGGGTGGCCCAAATGGTGGCGATGGCGGAAGAGGTGGAGATCTATACTTTCGCTGTGATAACAACACTCACACTCTCTCAAAGTTTCACAAAAATATGCACATAAAAGCACAAAATGGTGTAGCGGGTGAGGGGAGCAACAAGACAGGCAAAAGCGGTGCAAAAGAGGTTGTGATCGTCCCACCTGGTACACTTGTATATGATGCCGAGAGTGGCGAGCTACTACTAGATCTAGTAGAAGATGGCAAAGAGGTTCTGTTTCTAAAGGGTGGAAGAGGTGGACTTGGAAATGTCCACTTCAAATCCTCTACAAACCAACGCCCAACTCATGCCCAACCTGGCGAAGCTGGTGAGACTAAAAGCATAAGACTAGAGCTAAAACTGATCGCTGATGTGGGTCTTGTTGGCTTTCCAAATGTTGGCAAATCAACGCTCATCTCAACTCTCTCAAATGCTACTCCAGAGATCGCAAACTATGAGTTTACAACCTTGACGCCTAAGCTTGGTCAAGTAGATGTTGGAGAGTTTGACTCATTTGTGATGGCGGATATCCCTGGTATCATCGGCGGTGCAAGCGAGGGCAAGGGTCTTGGACTAGAGTTTTTAAAGCATATTGAGCGAACAAAGATCCTTCTTTATATGATCGATGTGGCGGGTTATAGAGATATGAGCGAGCAGTATGAAACACTTAGATCTGAAGTGCAGAGCTACTCGCTAGATCTAAGCAAAAACTACTTTGCCATCGCACTTACAAGATGTGATGCGATCGGGGAAGAGGAGCTTGATGCTAAGCTTGCAGAGTTTAAAGCTAGCACTAGCTTAGATCTACTCAAACAAGATCTGGACACTCTTGATAATACAAAACCATACTTTGTGCTAGATATCTCATCAGCTACACATCACAACATAGATAGACTAAAAAACTACCTTTTTGAGTTAGTTTTGCATACAAGAGGTAGTGTGTGAGACGAGTAGTTGTCAAGGTTGGAAGCGGTGTTTTAAGCGAAGATGATGGCATCGCAGTAGTTAGAATGCAAAATCTAGTGGAGTTTTTGGTAAGACTTCGCACAAGTTATGAGGTGGTGCTCGTCTCATCAGGTGCTGTGGCGGCGGGCTTTAGTGCTTTGCCACTAGATCGAAGCGAGGTCAAAAACAAGCAGGCTCTAGCATCAATTGGTCAGCCGATACTAATGGCAAGGTATGCCAAAAAGTTCGACAAACACGATGTTTTGGTGGCTCAAGTGCTTCTTAGTGCTGCTAACTTTTGTAACGCCGAAGAGACGGGACGCATACGAGATACGATAGATACTCTACTACAAAATGGCGTGATGCCCATCATCAACGAAAACGATGCAACAACCACCAAAGAGCTAGTTCTCGGCGATAACGATCAGCTCTCGGCGTATGTTACAAACCACATAGATGCAGATCTGCTTATAATCCTCTCAGATATAGACGCCTACTACAACAAAGATCCTAGATCTTTTGATGATGCGATCTCTCTTGCAGAGGTTAGTAGTATCAATCAAAGTGAGCTTGAACAGAGTGTAACACCAAATCACAAATTTGCAACAGGCGGGATTGTTACTAAGTTAAAAGCTGCTGCGTATCTTCTACAAAATAGCAAAAAGATGTTTCTAGCAAGTGGCTATAACCTCGGCGATGTGGAGTCGTTTATGTTTGATGGCGTGCAGATTGGTGGTACGCTTTTTAAAAAGGGTGAGTCGTGAGAGTGATCTTTATGGGTACACCTGAGTATGCGAGGGTGATTTTAGAGGCTCTTATAAAAAGCGAGGATATCAAGGTAGTAGCACTCTTTACCCAAGAGGATCGCCCCGTTGGAAGAAAGCAGATACTCACTCCACCTGCTGTAAAAACTTTGGCACTAGATCATGGTATCGAGGTTTTTCAGCCAAAAAAACTGCGAGATGCTATAAGCGAGGTGCTAGCAATAGAGTGCGACTATATAGTCGTTGCAGCGTATGGACAGATGCTACCCTCTGAGATCTTAGATCACGCTCCTTGTATAAATCTGCACGCCTCACTGCTTCCTAGTTATAGAGGAGCTAGCCCCATACAGCACGCACTTTTAAATGGCGATAGTGTTACGGGAGTAACTGCTATGCTGATGGACGAGACGCTTGACACTGGCGATATACTGCGTATTTCAACTTTAGAGATAGATAAAGATGAGATGCAAGAGAGTCTCTTTGCTAGACTCTCGGTTGTAGCAGCAGATCTAAGTTTAAGCGTACTTAGAGACTTTGGAGATCTACTGCCCTATAAACAAGATGACTCCAAGGCGTCATACTGCAAAAAAATAGCTAGATCTGATGGGCTTGTCACCTTTAGTAATGCAAAAGATCTCTACAATAGATATAGAGCTTTTACGCCGTGGCCAAGCGTGTTTTTGTCAAGTGGCTTGAAGCTCGCAAGAATCAAACTGCATGAAGATAGTTCGCAAAATAGGGCGGGCGAGATAGTGGGTATTGAAAAAGATCATATAGTAGTGGGTTGTGAAGTGGGAAGTTTGGAGATCTATGAGCTTCAACCAGAGTCTAAAAAGCAGATGAGCTCACTCTCTTATATAAATGGCAAGAGGCTAAAGAGTGGAGATACTCTACTTTAAGAGCCTGCCCTCAACTCATCTAAGGGCAAAAGAGTTGCTACTAGGCGGTAAAAAAGCACCTTTTGCGGTGGTTTGCGATGAGCAAACTAATGGCATTGGGAGCAGATCTAATGTTTGGAGTGGACTAAGCGGTAACCTTTTTGTCTCATTTTGTCTGCATAGATCAAGCTTGCCAAAAGATCTAAAACTTGAGTCCGCTTCTATATATTTTGCTTATATATTAAAAGATCTACTAAGTAGATCTGGATCTAGCGTTTGGCTCAAGTGGCCAAATGATTTTTATCTGCACAACAAGAAGTGTGGCGGTGTTATTACAACCTTAGTGGGTGAGACTCTGTTGTGTGGGATTGGGCTAAATCTCGTAGATTCGCCAGATGGTTTTGGGGTGTTAGATGTGAGATCTAGTAGAGATGATCTGCTAAGAGACTATTTTTTATCGCTAGAAAAAAGCGAGTCATGGAAGCTAGTTTTTAGTAACTATGAGATAGAATTTTACAAAAATCAAAACTACTTTACCAACTATAAAGATAAAAAATATTCATTAAAAGAGTCCATTTTGCAAGATGATGGCTCGGTTGTAGTTGATGGTGAGAGGTTATATAGTCTAAGATGAGTGAAGTAATAGTAATTGCAAACCAAAAGGGTGGCGTAGGCAAAACCACCACTGCTGTCAATCTTGCAGCCTCTCTTGCAGTAGCAGAAAAAAGAGTGCTTCTTATAGACTCAGATCCGCAGGCAAATGCTACAACTTCGCTTGGGTTTCATAGGAATGACTATGAGTTTAACATCTACCATGTACTAATTGGCACTAAAAAACTAAAAGAGATCATACTAAAAACTGAGATCTCTACGCTTCATCTTGCACCATCAAATATAGGGCTTGTGGGGATCGAAAAAGAGTACTATGAAAATGCAAAAGGTAGAGAGCTAGTTCTTAAAAAAGCACTAGTTGGCGTATTAAAAGATTATGACTATATCATCATAGACTCACCCCCAGCACTAGGTCCTATGACGATCAACGCACTATCGGCTTCAAACTCGGTTATCATTCCTATACAGTGTGAGTTTTTTGCACTAGAGGGGCTTGCACAACTACTAAATACCGTCAAGCTTGTACGCAAATCGATCAATAAAGGACTTACTATCAAGGGCTTTTTACCAACTATGTATAGTTTGCAAAACAACCTTTCAAAACAGGTTTTAGCAGATCTAAAACAGCACTTTGATAGCAAACTCTTTAAAGATGAGAGTGGCGAGATCATCGTTGTTCCTCGTAATGTTAAACTCGCAGAGTCACCATCATTTGGCAAACCTGTCATACTCTATGATGTCAAGTCAAGTGGTAGCGAGTCCTACCAAAATCTAGCTCAAGCGATCGTTACAGTATGAAAGCTCAAAAACTAGGTCGAGGTCTTGGTGCCTTACTTGGCGAGATTGATGAGGCTTATGAAAATGAGCTATCATCACGAGATAGCGTAGTTGAGCTAAGCATCAAAGATATAAGACCAAACCCATATCAACCTAGACGCCACTTTGATGAAGAGTCTCTTTTGGAGCTTAGTGAATCGATACTGCATGATGGACTAATACAACCCATAGTTGTCACCGAAGATATAGATGGCTATATCCTAATAGCGGGTGAGAGGCGTCTTAGAGCATCTAAGATAGCAAAGCTAAAGAGCATAAAGGCGATCGTTGTTGGTAAAGATGATCGCAAAATGCGTCAGTTTGCACTTATAGAAAATATACAAAGAGAGGATCTAAACCCCATAGATCTAGCTCTTGCATACTCTGAGCTTATCAAGCTTCATGAGATCACACAAGATGAGCTATCTTCGCGTATCAACAAAAGTAGATCACACATAGCAAACACCCTAAGACTGATGAGTTTAAGCCAAAAAACGCAAAGAGCCATAGTTGAGAAGAAGATCTCAGCAGGGCATGCAAAGGTGCTTGTAGGACTTAGTGAAAAAGAGCAACAAGTGATGGTAGATACTATCATAGGACAAAAACTAAGTGTTCGAGATGTAGAGAGTGCTGTGCAAAATCTAAAGAGTAAAGAGCAGAAAACTCCTACAAAGCAGGAGATAGAGAAGCTTGATCTTGAAACACTCTCAAACTACCTTCGCAGTGATGGTTTTAGCATAAAGTGTGGTGCAAAAAAAGTCACGATTGAGTTTGATTCACAAGATGATATCCAGAGGCTTATAAAGTTTTTTGAGTAGTTTTTGCATACTTAGTTTTGCATTAAAGCAAAAGAGTAGAGTTTTAATCTTATTTAACCAATATTTCAATTTTTAGAGTGTATAATCACGCAACTTTTAGGAGGTGCTATGTTAGATATAAGTCCAGAGCTACTTATTGCTACACTAGTTGTATTTCTCACACTTATCGCAATACTCAATAGTTGGCTTTATAGACCGCTATTTGCATATATCAACAAGAGAGAAGAAGATATCAAAAATGATCTAGATCATGCTGGATCAAATGATGATGAGATATCTACTCTTGAGTTGAAGGCAAATGCGATCATAGAAGAAGCTAAGCAAGAGGCAGCTGTGCTTAGGGAGAGAGTTGTTGGGGAAGCAAGTGCGTTAGCAAAGAGCAAGATCGAAGTAAAAAGAGCAGAGTTGGCTAAGCAGTATGCGGAGTTTGAGGTGTCGTTAGCAAAGACAAAAGAGCAGTTAAGAGATGAGCTAAAGTCTCAGCTACCTATCTTTCAAGATGCTATTAAAGCTAAGCTTAGCACAATATAGGGGAGAGTATGAAAAAGATTATATTTTTACTAATTGCCATATCATCTTCTGTTTTTGCTTCAGGCGGTGAGACGGATATAGTTCAAAGAACGGTAAACTTCTTACTATTTGCTGGGATTATTTACTATTTGGTATCTGAGCCGATAAAGGGCTTTTTTGCATCAAGAAGCAAAAGTATTGCAGATGAGATGAAAAAAGTGCAAGATAGACTAAGAGAGTCAGCGGAGCTTAAAAAAGAGGCTATGGCAAAAAATGCAGATGCATTAAAATTTGCAGAAGATCTAGCTATTACTTCTAAGAAAGAGAATAAACTGCTAAGCGATGGCATACTGGCACAGTGCGAGCAAGATATGCAAAATATGGCAAAACAGCAAGCATCTTTGATCGATTTTGAGCAAAGAAAGATGGTTAGAGAAGTTGTTGAGTCTATACTAGCTGAAGCAGTAGATGGTGCTAGTGCGAGCTTTGATCGTGAAGCGATGGCAAATCTAATTCTTAAGAAGGTGGCATAATGGAAGAGTTGATAGCAAAAAGATATGTAAAAGCTCTAAAAGCCCAAGATGATGTAAATGTTGATGAGATAATATCTATTTTTGATGCTTTGGCAGAGGCGTTTAAAGATAGCTCACTTCGCACCATGATAGACAATCCTAGCATCTCAAAGAGCCAAAAAGCAGATATGATTGTGGCATCTTTGCAGAGTGCAAAAAATAGCCATGTAGAAAATCTTATAAAACTACTTGCACAAAATGCAAGACTAGGTATTATCCCTTATATCTCAAAAGTGCTCAAAAAAGATCTAGCACACTCACAAAAAAGATATGTAGGCGTAGTGCATAGTGACACAGAGATCGCACAAACTACACTCGATAGTTTGGGTGCAGGACTAGGCAAAAAGTTTGACTCTGATATATCTTTGGAGTATAGAAAAGATAACTTTGAGGGCATAAAAGTAAGCGTTGAAGATCTAGGTATTGAGATAAGTTTTTCTAAAACACGCATAAGTAACCAGATCGTAGATCATATATTAAAAGCAATTTAATTTGAGAGGAGTGAAGTAGTGGTATCTAAAATACAAGCTGATGAGATCAGCTCTATAATCAAGGAGCGTATCAACAACTTTGAGTTGAGTGTTGATATAAATGAGACTGGAAAAGTTATATCTTTTGCTGATGGTGTTGCACAGGTTTATGGACTAAGCAATGTTATGGCAGGTGAGATGGTTGAGTTTGAAGATGGTACTAACGGGTTGGTTATGAACCTTGAGGAGAGCAGTGTTGGTGTTGTTATCCTTGGAGGTGGTGCAAACCTAAAAGAGGGCGTTTCTGTAAAAAGACTAGGAAAGCTTCTAAGAGTTCCAGTTGGCGATGCACTTCTTGGAAGAGTTGTCAATGCACTAGGTGAGCCAATCGATGGCAAAGGGCCAATCGAAGCTAGTGAGCATAGATTTGTTGAGGAGAAAGCTCCTGGGATCATGCAAAGAAAGTCTGTTCATGAGCCAATGGCAACAGGTATTAAAGCTATTGATGCACTTGTTCCAATCGGACGAGGTCAAAGAGAGCTTATCATCGGCGATAGACAAACAGGTAAAACTACGGTTGCAATCGATACTATCATCAACCAAAAAGGTAACGGTGTTGTATGTATATATGTAGCTATTGGTCAAAAAGAATCAACCATCGCTCAAATTGTTCGTCGTTTAGAAGATCATGGTGCTATGGAGTACACCATAGTTGTTTCTGCGACAGGTTCTGAAGCTGCTGCAATGCAATTTTTGGCACCATACACAGGTGTGACAATGGGTGAATATTTTAGAGACAATGCAAAACATGGTCTAATCGTATATGATGATTTATCAAAACATGCAGTTGCTTATCGTGAGATGTCACTAATCCTTCGTCGCCCTCCAGGTCGTGAAGCTTACCCAGGAGATGTTTTTTATCTTCACTCAAGACTACTTGAGAGAGCTGCTAAGCTTTCAGATGAAAAAGGTGCAGGTAGCTTAACAGCACTTCCAATCATCGAGACTCAAGCGGGAGATGTTGCTGCATATATTCCTACAAATGTTATCTCTATCACTGATGGTCAGATCTTTTTGGAGACTGAGCTATTTAACTCAGGTATCCGCCCTGCGATCAATGTGGGACTATCAGTTTCTCGTGTTGGTGGTGCTGCTCAGATCAAAGCTACTAAACAAGTTGCAGGTACTCTAAGACTTGATCTTGCACAATACCGTGAGCTTCAAGCGTTTGCACAGTTTGCATCAGATCTAGATGAGAGCTCAAGAAAACAGCTAGAGCGTGGTCAGAGAATGGTTGAGGTTCTAAAGCAACCTCCTTTTTCTCCGCTAACAGCTGAAAAACAAGCACTTATCATTTTCGCAGGAAATGAGGGCTTCTTTGATGATATGGCTCCATCTTCGGTCAATAAATTTGAAGCTGAGCTATACCCATTTGTTGAGGCAAACTACTCTTCTATACTAGAGACTATTAGAGAGAAAAAAAGCATCGACGATGAGACAAAAGAGCTAATGAAAAAAGCACTAGGTGAGTTCAAATCATCTTTCGTAGCTGCATAAGGATACTTAGATGGCAAACTTGAAGGAGATTCAAAGACAGATCAAGAGTGTGTCAAATACTCAAAAAACTACTAGAGCTATGAAGCTGGTATCAACTGCTAAGCTTCGTAGAGCTGAGGAGTTGGCAAAGAGATCTCGTCAGTATGCACACAAGATGCATCAGGTTATTGCCGAAATAGCAACTCGCATAAAATGTAATAAAATTGGCGGGCTTGATAATAGATGTTTTAATGAGATCAGCTCACCAAAATGCGTAGATATAGTTTTTGTAACAGCAGATAAAGGTTTGTGCGGTGGCTTTAACATACAGACACTAAAAGCTACAAGAAAACTAATAAATGAGTACACCTCAAAAGGTGTAAAGGTACGCTTGCGAGGCATCGGTAAAAAAGGTGTTGAGTTTTTCAAATTTAATGGTACTGAACTTATGGATCATCTAAATGATCTAAGCTCAAAACCAGATAAAAAAAGATCAGATAAGTTTATAAGATCCTCAATTGAGGATTTTAAAAATGGCGTAACTGATGGTTTGCATGTTGTCTATAATGGCTATAAAAATATGATAACTCAAGAGCTTCACTCATATAAGCTTCTGCCGGTTGATTCATCTATGCTTGATTGTGAAGATGCAAGAAAATCAACCCTAGAGGTGGAGTCAGACGATGAGGAGAAGATGCTTGATTCACTAGTAGATAGATATGTTGAGTACTCGATCTACTACGCACTTATAGACTCTGTTGCGGCGGAGCATAGTGCTAGAATGCAGGCGATGGACGCAGCAACAAACAACGCAAAAGAGATGGTAAGCTCATTGCAGATTCAGTTCAATAAAGCAAGACAAGCAGCGATTACGACAGAGCTAATTGAGATAATTAGCGGTGTTGAATCTATGAAATAATGGAGATAAAAATGGTTGGAAAAATAAGTCAAGTTATGGGTCCAGTTGTTGATGTTGATTATAATGGTTACCTACCAGCAATCAACGAAGCAATTGAGGTAAATGTTGATGTTGAGGGCAACAAACAGAGGCTTGTCCTTGAGGTTGCTGCTCACCTTGGTGATGGAAGAGTTAGAACTATTGCTATGGATATGAGTGAGGGTCTTGTTCGTGGTATGGACGCAAGAGCAACTGGAGCTCCTATTAAAGTTCCAGTTGGTGAAAAAGTACTTGGTCGTATCTTTAATGTTATTGGTGAGACAATCGATGATGGCGATCAAATCACTGATGCACCAACATGGTCGATCCATAGAGATCCACCAAAGCTAGTAGATCAATCAACTGCTACTGAGATGTTTGAGACGGGGATCAAAGTTGTTGATCTTCTAGCTCCATACTCAAAAGGTGGTAAAGTTGGTCTATTTGGTGGTGCTGGTGTTGGTAAAACAGTTATCATTATGGAGCTTATCCACAATGTCGCGATGGGTCATGATGGACTATCAGTTTTTGCAGGCGTTGGTGAGAGAACTCGTGAGGGAAATGACCTTTACCATGAGATGAAAGAGTCAAATGTTTTGGATAAAGTTGCACTCTGCTACGGTCAAATGAGTGAACCGCCAGGGGCAAGAAACCGTATCGCACTAACAGGTCTTACAATGGCTGAGTACTTTAGAGATGAAAAAGGGCTAGATGTTCTTATGTTTATAGATAACATCTTCCGTTTTGCTCAGTCAGGTTCAGAGATGTCAGCACTACTTGGTCGTATCCCATCAGCTGTTGGGTATCAACCAACACTTTATCGTGAGATGTCAGCTCTTCAAGATCGTATCACTTCAACTAAAAATGGCTCAATCACATCAGTTCAAGCTGTTTATGTTCCAGCTGATGACTTGACTGACCCAGCTCCAGCATCTGTTTTTGCTCACCTTGATGCAACAACAGTACTTAACCGTAAGATCGCAGAAAAAGGTATCTATCCAGCAGTAGATCCACTTGACTCAACCTCAAGACTTCTAGATCCACAAATCATTGGCGAAGAGCACTATGCAGTTGCAAGAGGTGTTCAACAAACTCTTCAAAAGTATAAAGATCTTCAAGATATTATCGCGATCCTTGGTATGGATGAGCTTAGTGAAGATGATAAAAAAGTTGTTGAGAGAGCTAGAAAGATTGAGAGATTTTTATCGCAACCATTCTTTGTTGCAGAGGTCTTTACAGGAAGCCCAGGAAAGTATGTCTCACTTGCAGATAACATCAAAGGCTTTAAAATGATCCTTGATGGTGAGTGTGATGATATGCCAGAAAACTCATTTTATATGGTTGGCGGAATTGATGAGGCTATCGAAAAAGCTCAAAAAATGAAGTAATTCATAAAGGAAAAGATGTGAATTTACTAAAACTTGAAATCTTAACTCCAGATGGAGTGATTTTCAACTCAAGCGTAAAGAGTGTTACTCTACCTGGTAAAGAGGGTGAGTTTGGAGTGCTTCCAGAGCACTCAAGTCTCACTACTCTTCTTGAGGCGGGTGTTATTGATGTTGAAAAAGAGGACGCAAGTGTTGAGTCCATACTTATAAACTGGGGTATGGTACAAGTTGATGAGACTAAGGTTGTTGTTTTAGTAGAGGGTGCTGTTGCCATTAGAGGTAAGAGTGAAGGTGAGATCTCAAAGGCACTAGGAAGTGCTAAAGAGCTTCTTGACTCTATCAAAAACAACAACCCTGCCATAGCTTCTGTTGCTTCAAGACTTGAAGTTGCAGCTCAAAAACTGATGTAAAAATGTTTAATGAACTTGCCGATTTTTATATAAAGTCACACCCCGTTACACTGGGTGTGTTGGCACTACTCGCACTATATTTTATCATACTAAATTGGATCTACTTCTATCGATACTTCACTCTTGGTGCTTGGCTAAAGTCTGAACTATCAGCACTAGAGTCTCTTATGATGGGATCAACTGAGATCTCGTCCCAATCATTTTTGTATAACTTTACCAAAAATAGCACAAATAAAAATCGAGAACTTTTTATGCTTGGGCTTCTAGCTGCAACAAAAGATGCGACAAAAGGGCTAAGTACACTCTCTATATTTGCTTCTACTACACCTTTTATAGGGCTTTTTGGTACAGTTGTGTCGATTCTTGATACCTTCACGCATATTGGTCAAAGTGGTACAAGTATGTCACACATTGCTACGGGTGTATCTGATGCTCTTGTTGCAACAGCAGCGGGGATTTTTGTGGCGATTTTTGCTTACACTTACCATCAAGTACTTAAGCGAAAGTCGTATGAGATCATCAACCTTTTAGAGATGCAACGAGATGCGATCATAGCTAGAGGTGCATAAATGGCATATGATTTTGAGGAGAAACCAGAGTTAAACATCACTCCGCTTGTTGATGTTATGCTTGTGCTTCTTGCTATTATGATGGTCATTGCACCTACTATCATCTATGAAGAGCAGATCAATCTACCACAAAGCTCAAAAACCAAAGAGCTATCTAAAATCCCGCCTGTGCACATCACCATCGATAAAAATCGCAATCTAAGCGTCAATAAAGATCGCTTTGATCTAGGAGCTGCGTTTAGCGATAACTTTTATCAATACTCAAAGAAGCTAGATCTAAAAGCAAGTGTGCTTATAAGTGCAGATCGAAGTCTGGATTATGGTGTGGTAATGTCAGTGCTTGGTGCGGTTAAACAAGCAGGATTTACGCAGGTCTCTTTAGCGACAAATGAGTAACAACAACCACTATTTCTATCTAGGCGGACTTTTTTCGTTTAGTTTTTTTGCCCTAGTCATTTTACTTTTTGCAATGCTACTTTACAACAAACAAGATCAGATAACTTATGCACTAACAAAAGATAACTTCGTCTCTATCTCCCTTGATGCCATTCAAAGCTCAGAGCTTATAAAGCCAAAAAGCGATACAAAAAGCAGTGAAGAGAAGCCAAAAGAGAGTGCTTTGCCAAAAGCAAAACCCGTAGAGACAAAAAATAAAAAGATGGATATAAACGATCTCTTTAGTAGCGTAAAGACGCAAGATATCAAAAAAGAGACAAAAAAAGAGGAGATAAAAAAGGAGCAAAAGCGAGTCACTGAAGAGCCAAAAAGTAAGCCAAAAAGCGATGATACCACTAGAAGTGAGTCGCTCCAAAGCAAGCTAGAGAAGTTAAGTAGCGATACAAAAAGCAGTGAAGCTAAAAAGGTTTCAAGCGGTAGCGAGATTAACGAATATAATGCTAAAATTCAGGCACTTGTTTATGAGCATTTTTACCCACCATCAAACTCTGAGGGCAGAAGGGTAAGGGTGGTTGTGGTGCTCAATCCGCTTGGGAAGATGACAGATTTTAGAGTACTAGAGTATAGCGATCATGAGGGGCTTAATGAAGAGATAAGATCCCTCAAAAGTAGACTCGAATCATTAGTATTTCCTAAAAGCCCAAATGGTAAGTCCCAGCAGTTAATCTTAGTTCTTATTCCAGAGGAGAAGTTTTGAAGTTTTTGCTAGCGTTTTTATTTAGTGTGGTTACTCTTTTTGCAAGTGATGCAACTATTGAGATAGTTAAAAAGGTTGATTCTCTACCAAGCTTAGCCATAGAAGATAGCTCTACTGTTGATGATGGCACATTTAGAATGAAGTTTTTTAAGATGCTCTCATCTGATCTTAATGTGCTATCTATCTTCAATGTTGAAAAGCGTTATGCCACTGTAAGCTTCGATGCTTCAAGTGTTTTAGTGGAGAACAAAGATATAAACTATGTCCTAAGATATAAGATCGAAGATGCGATAGGTGGCAAGTACAACATATATGTAAAGATGATCTCAAAAGATGAGGTGGTTTTTAGCAAAAAGTATGAGCTAAATAGCCAAAAGATCTTTATGTTTAGTGCTCACGCCATCGCGTATGATATAAATGAGTTTATGGGTGAAGATAGTGTAGAGTGGATAAAAAGAAGAGTGATCTTCTCTAAGCTTGTGAGTGCACACAATAGCCAGCTTGTTATATCAGACTACACTCTTTCATACCAGCATGTGATAGTCTCTGGAGGGTTTAATGTCTTTCCAAAGTGGGCGAACAAAGAGCAAAATGCGTTTTACTATACATCACTAGATGGTGCTACTCCTGTTTTGAAGCATCTTGATCTAAAAAGCTCCAAGATTACCAATATTAAAGCGGTTGATGGTATGATCATCTGTTCAGATGTAAGCGAAGATGGCTCGAAGCTTCTTCTCTCTATGGCTCCAACAGGGCAACCAGATGTCTATGAGTATGATGTAAAGAGTAAAAAATATAAACAGCTAACAAGCTTCGGTGGCATCGATGTAAATGCACAATATATGAGTGATGGCAAGATCGCCTTTGTCTCGGATCGCATGGGCAATCCTAACATCTTCTCACTCAATCCAAAGACAGGATCGGTGGAGCAGATGGTCTATTATGGTAAAAATAACTCCACTTGTTCAACACATGGAAACTATCTTGTATATAAGTCAAGAGAGAGCTCTGAGCTTTTTGATCAAAATACTTTCAACTTGCACTTGATGTCCACAAAAACAGATGCCATCAGACGCTTAACGGCAGTTGGAGTCAATGAGTTTCCTCGCTTTAGCATAGATGGTGATGCGATTATTTTTATCAAAAACTACCAAACACAAAGCTCTATCGGGGTTATAAGAGTTCATCACAATAAGAACTTTTTGTTTCCACTTGCAAAAGGAAAGATACAGTCGCTTGATTGGTGAGTTTATGTCCGTTTAAATAATGTGTGATATAATTGCAAAATTCTAAAATAGAGGTATACTGTAATGAAAAGTATATTGTTTTCTGGTGTTGTAGCGGCAGCGTTATTGTTTAGTGGATGTAGTAGTAAGGACCCAAAAGTAGAAGACGATAGCGGTGCGTCAGCAGCGAGTAGCTACTCTACTACAAGCAGTACTCCATCATCATCTTCTGAGAGTGTTTCGGGTGGGCTAAGTGAAGCTGAGCTAAAAGCTCAACTCATAACAAGACTTGAGGGTGAGTTGCAAACTATCAATTTTGACTTTGACAAGTTCAATATCAATGCTCAAAATAGAAGTAAAGTCCCAGCAAACGCAGGCATACTAAAAGGTGAGGCAAGAGGTCTTACTACAAAGCTTGAGGGTAACTGTGATGAGTGGGGAAGCGATGAGTACAACATGGCTCTTGGACTAAAAAGAGCAAATGAAGTTAAAAAAGCACTTGTAGCAGAGGGTGTTGATGGATCATCTATCACTATGGTAAGCTACGGTGAAAACAGCCCACTATGTACAGAAAAAACAAGAGAGTGTTGGGCAAAAAATCGTAGAGTAGATTTTAAACTATTACCATAAAAAATGGTGTTTAAACTATTTTACTTAAGCATAACTAGTGCTATCCTGCTAGCTTCAGAGCCTTCGGCTTTTGGAGCAGGGGATCTTGATCAGCCAAACCCTTATGGTTTAACTAAGGCTGAGAGCACGATCCTTCAAACAAAAAAAGATCTTCAAAAAATCAGTGCAAAAAGCAACGATCAAGCCAATCAAGTAGATACCCTAAGAGAGAGAATTGATGGTGTACAAACAATCATAGAGAGTTTGGCAACAAAGAGTCATGAAAATAGGATTTCGCTCAAAAATCTTGAAGAGCAGAGCTTAAAAGATCGCTCAAATAGTAACGAGTTTAACAACCGCTTAGCAGAAGCTCTTGGTGAACAGAGCAAGATTGCAGAAGAAAATAGTGATCAGATTGCAAAAATTAACGCATTTTTGCAAGAGATCACTAAAAAGATAGATCTACTTGAGAAGCGTTTTGCTACAAAAGATGAGCTTAAGAAGCTCTCACAAGAGGTAGCATCTATAAAAAAAACTGCTTCAAACCCCGAGCCAAAACCACAAAGCAACTCAGCTATATCTAAAGATAACGCACAAAATGATACCGAAGCTTCAAAGGCATTTAGATCTAGTGATTATGCAAAAGCTAAGATACTATATGAACATCTAGTAAAAGAGAACTATAAGCCTGCGAAGTCAAACTATATGCTAGGAGAGATAAGCTATTATAGTAAAAATTATAGTGAAGCGATCGCATACTTCAAAAAGAGTGCGTCACTATATGACAAGGCAGAGTATATGCCTACTCTGCTTTTGCATACCGCAATATCTATGCAAAAAAGCGGAGATGAAAGCAGTGCAACTAGCTTTTACAATGCACTTATAAACAACTATCCAGACTCAAAAGAGGCTGGAATAGCAAAGAGCAATATTAAAAATTAAGGAAAAAAATGTCAATAGTCAAAAATCAGATAGTCTCCATAGAGTATGAGGTAAGTGATGGCGTAAGCGTCATAGATAGCAATGTTGGTGCTGAACCGCTTGTGTTTATGTTTGGTAGAGATCAGATAATCCCAGGCTTGGAGAGTGCACTCTCAACTATGAGTGTAGGTCAAAAAAGCGAGGTTTTCATAAAAGCTGGTGACGCGTATGGTGAGTATATGGAAGATGCGACTGATGAGGTGCCAGTTGATCAGTTTGCTGGGATAGATCTAGAGGTTGGTATGACACTTTATGGTCAAGGTGAAAACGGTGAGACTGTTCAAGTTGTAGTAAAAGAGATAGGTGGTGAGTCGGTTGTGATTGACTACAATCACCCACTTGCTGGTAAGGATCTAACTTTTATGGTTACGCTTAACAATATTAGAGAGGCTTCGGCTGATGAGATACTAAGTGGTGTGCCAATCGAGAATGAGAGCAGTTGTGGCACAAACCATGGCGGTGGATGTGGGTGCTAAGATGAGAAAGATCGCAGCTATTTTTGCTGGACAAGGCTCACAAACCATCGGTATGGGTAGAGAGTTTTATGAAAACTCTGAAGTAGCACGAGAGATGTTTGAAGAGGCTGGTAAACGCATAGGCGTTCACTTTGATGAGCTACTCTTTAATGAAAATGATCTGCTAAACCAGACTGCATATACTCAACCTGCTATACTTTTGGTGCAGATGGTAGCGTTTAGGCTCTTTCGTGAGGCTTGCCCTGATGTAGAGTTTAGCTACTTTTTGGGTCACTCTTTGGGTGAGTTTTCAGCACTCTGTGCGAGTGGTGCGATCGACTTCGTAGATGCGGTAGAGCTTGTGCATAGACGAGGTCAGCTTATGCAAGATGCTTGTAGCGACATAGACGCAGGTATGATGGTGATTTTAGGGCTGGCAGATGATGTGGTTGAACAGATAGCATCAGATGCAAGAAAAGAGGGTAAAAAAGTTTGGGCGGCTAACTATAACCAAGACTCACAGATAGTTGTAGCTGGGATCAAGTCTGATCTTGTGGCGTTAGAGAGTGTTTTTAAAGAAGCTGGTGCCAAAAGAGCAATGCTACTCAATATGTCAGTTGCAAGTCACTGTCCACTACTCTCTAGTGCTGGTGAGCCACTAGGTATGCTTATGGAGTCGATGATTGAAGATAGCTTTAGCTCGCCAATCATCTCAAATGTTACAGCTCTTCCATACTCAAGCAAAGCTGAAGCACTAGATCTGCTAACAAAACAGCTTGTAGAGGGTGTTAAGTATAAGCACTCCATAGTTGCCATAGAAGATGAGGTAGATCTATTTGTTGAGTTTGGAAATGGCACAGTGCTAAAGGGGCTAAACAAAAAGATCACTCAAAAAGAGACGCTAAATGTTTTAGATCTAGCATCTCTTGAAGCGGTAAAAAGTGAGATCTGCTAGATGAAGATAGCGATCTTAGGAGCTATGAGCGAGGAGATTGAGCCTATACTTGAGGCTGTGGGAGAGTATAAAACCACTCGCTATGCTGACAACAACTACTATGAAGCAAGCTACAAAGGCTTAGATCTAGTCATCGCCTACTCTAAGATTGGAAAGGTTTTCTCCTCTCTTAGTGCAGCGGTGCTAATCGAGCATTTTGGGTGTGAAAAGCTACTTTTTAGTGGTGTTGCAGGAGCAATTACACCTACACTAAAGATAGGCGATATCGTGATTGCTTCAAAGCTTGCACAGCATGATCTAGATATTACAGTATTTGGGCACCCTTATGGCTATGTGCCAGAGGGGAGCGTTTTTGTTGAGGCAGATCGTGAGCTAAACCTGCTTGCTCATAGTATAGCAAAAGATCTAGGCATCGAAGTGGTGGAGGGTGTCATCGCAACAGGTGATCAGTTTGTAGCAGATGAGACTCGCAGAAGCTTTATAGAGCGGACATTTAAAGCAGATGCTCTTGAGATGGAGGGAGCAAGTGTAGCGGTAGTTTGTCACTCTCTTGGCGTGCCATTTTTTATACTTAGATCTATCAGTGATGCAGCTGATATGGAGGCGGGCTTTAGTTTCGATGAGTTTTTAAAAAGTAGTGCAGAGGTGAGTGCTAAGTTTGTGCTTGCAATGGTAGATAGGCTTGGGCGTTAAGATCTCCAAAAAGATCATGAGTCAGCTTGGCAAAACAAACGCCGAGTATGGCTTAGTAGAGGAGGGTGATCGCATACTTGTCGCTTTTAGTGGCGGTAAAGATTCGCTCACACTTTTGCATGCTCTTAGAGAGCAACAACGCCGTGCACCATTTGGCTTTGAGATGATCGCAGTTACTGTTAGCTACGGTATGGGCGAAGATCTAAGCTCTTTAGCCAAGCACTGTAAAGAGCATGGCATCACTCATCATATCTATGACACTTCGGTTTATGAGGTGGCTCAAGAGAAGATTAGAAAAAATTCATCATTTTGTAGCTTTTTTTCTCGTATGCGTAGGGGAAGCCTATATAGTGCAGCTATAAAGTTTGGGTGTAATAAGGTAGCTCTAGGGCACCATTTAGATGATGCTGCGGAGAGCTTTTTTATGAACTTTACCTACAATGGACAGCTTCGCACTCTTGCTCCAAAGTACACATCAGATCGTGGTATCGTGGTGATTCGCCCACTCATACAACTTCGCGAGAGACAGCTAGCGGCATTTGCAAAAGATAATGACTTTGCTACTATTGGTGATGAGGCTTGCCCATCGATGAGGTTTGATATAAAAATGCCTCACGCAAGGGCGAAAACAAAGGCGATGCTAGCTGATCTTGAAGAGCAGTTTCCAAAGCTCTTTGTGTCATTAAATGCAGCATTTAAAAATATATCTACTGAGAGTTTTTTTGATAAAAAGTTTCTAAAGTAGCTATAATTTCACAATTTATTTAAAGGATTTGCTAGATGGGTAGAGCGTTTGAGTATAGAAAAGCAGCTAAGTTAAAGAGATGGGGAGCGATGTCTAAGCTTTTTCCAAAGCTTGCAAAGATCATTACACATGCCGCCAAAGAGGGCGGAGGTGATCCAGATATGAACTCTAAACTTCGCACCGCCATACTAAATGCTAAAGCTGAAAATATGCCAAAAGAGAATATCGAAGCAGCAATCAAGCGTGCCACTTCAAAAGATATGGCAAATATGCAAGAGGTGAACTTTGAGGGCAAACTGCCTCATGGTGTGCAGGTTTTTATAGAGTGTATGACAGATAATAACACTAGAACCGTTGCAAGCGTAAAGAGTATACTCTCCAAAAATGGTGGTGAGATGCTAACTAAAGGCTCGCTTGATTTTATATTTGATAGAAAGGCGATCTTTGAGTTTGTGCCTAGCGAGGGAGCAGATCTTGAGGAGCTTGAACTTGAGCTAATAGACGCTGGACTTGAAGAGCTTGAGCTTGTAGAGGGTATGGCTTATGCTACTGCTGATTATGCAAGTTTTGGAAGCCTAAACTCTGCACTAGAGGCGATGGGAGTAGAGATCAAAAAAGCAACCCTAGAGAGGCTCGCAAATACACCTATAAACATCAGTGATGAACAACAAGAGCAGATAGATAGGGTGCTAGAGCGACTAGATGATGATGAAGATGTACAAAAGGTCTACACTAACATAGCGTAGGCTTATCTTTGGGAGGTTTTAGCCTCCCATAACCGCGTTGCCCATATCCCACATAGGTACAAAAATACCAAGAGCAAGTAGTAAAACCATAGCAGCAAGTATAAATAGCATAATCGGCTCAATAGCCTCGCTAAGTCCATCTATGATGGCATCAAAACGCATTTTGTAGTATTGTGCTACCTTATTCATCATCGAATCAAGCGTACCACTATCCTCGCCAGCTCGAACCATCTGTATGATCATATTTTCAAAGAGTTGTGTCTCGTTTAGTCCGCTACTAAGGCTTGATCCCTTCTCGACAGACTGCCTTACATTTAGCAGTTTTGCCTTTAGTGGAAGTGCATCTATCATACTAACAGTTGTGTCAAGTGCTTCAGCTACTGGGATCCCAGCTCTAATCAGCTCAGAAAAAACCAGTGTAAAACGACTAAGATTTGCGTTTAGCATGATGTTTTTGATGAGATAAGTTTTGAGCAAAAACTGATGCCAGCCATATCTAAAGTTGGTGGAGGTGTTTAGCATATAGCGAAAGATGATGATAAAAATGATGATGCCACCTAAGAGATATAGCCCATAGTTGTTAAAAAGATGCTCTAGTTTTAGTAGTATAAGCGTAGGTAGGGGCAGCTCTGCTCCTAGTTTTTCAAACATATTTTTAAAGTTTGGTACAACATATGAGATGAGGATCGTAAAAGCTACCGCCATAGCGATCATAACATTTCGTGGGTACGCCATCGCTTTTTTGAACTTTAAGATGTTTGCTCTAATCTCCTCTAGCATATCAGCAAGCGAAACTAGTGCAGTATCGAGGTTACCTGTTTTTTCACCTAGGGCTACCATTGCAATGGTTAGATGCCCAACCTCATACCTAAACTGCTCAAGCGATTTGGATAGTGAAGATCCTTGGTTTATATCATCAGCTAGCTTTGCAAATACGCCCTTGAGTGCAGAGTCAGTAGATGATCTAGAGATCTCACTTAGTGCATCATATATGGAGATGCCCGCATTTACCATAACCGCAAGCTGTCTTATAGCACCTATGAGAGCATCTTGTTTTAGTTTTTTCTTTCTAAGTGAGGAGGCAAAAGATGCCTGAAACTTTTTAAATTTTAGATCAAGTGGCTCTTCGCTTGGAGCTACTTTGATCAAAATGCCTGTATACTTTAGCTTTGCTAGCTCGTTAGCGTGTTTTCTATCTTGTGCGTAGAAGCTAAAATTCTCTCTTTTACCTTTTGTTATTACTGTTGCTGTGAAGTATTGCATTATCTTGCCACCTTTAAGACTTCATCTAGGCTTGTTTTGCCCTCTAGTGCCTTGTCTATGCCGTTTTTTAGCATACCAACAAAGCCCTCTTTTAACGCCTGCTCTTTGATCTGATCTATCAAAGCACCTTTGGCTATAAGACTACTGATCTCCTCGGAGATGCTTAGCACCTCACTTATCATCTCTCGACCTATATAGCCACTCATATTGCACTCCTTGCAACCACTTCCTTTGTAGAATTTACTGTTTGGTGGTATGAGATCTCCTAGCTCACCAAGTGCAGTTGCGGGAG
This sequence comes from Sulfuricurvum sp., assembly GCA_041669045.1. GTDB lineage: Bacteria > Campylobacterota > Campylobacteria > Campylobacterales > Sulfurimonadaceae > JBAYBZ01. The sequence continues at coordinate 61,319 of JBAYBZ010000006.1, forward strand.
CTTCTGTTTCAACTTTGCAGTGAGGGCAGATCTTGCGAACAAGCCTTTGAGCCTGTATGGCAACTACTGCACTACTGATGAGATACTCTGGGATCCCCATATCTGACATACGAGTTATGGCACTAATAGAGTCATTTGTGTGTAGAGTTGAGATGACTAAATGCCCAGTTAGAGCTGCTTTTATAGCGATCTCTAGTGTCTCTTGATCCCTTATCTCCCCGATCATTATCTTGTCTGGATCTTGACGAAGTATAGATCTAAGAGCTGCTGCAAATGTTAGACCGATCTTTGGGTTTACTTGCACTTGTTGGATAAGATTCATTCTATACTCAACGGGATCTTCGACTGTGATTACCTTATCTTCGGTGTTTCTAAGCTCATTTAGAGCACCATAGAGCGTAGTTGTTTTACCACTTCCTGTTGGACCAGTTACTAGTATGATCCCATAAGGCACATGAAGAGCTTTGATAAACTTAGCGTAGTTTGCCTCGTCCATACCAGCTTCTTCTAGCTTAACAAGAGCTTTTTGTTTGTCAAGTATCCTCATAACGATAGACTCACCATAGAGTGTTGGCAGAGTTGAGATACGGTAGTCAAACTCTCTATCTCCTACCATGGAGCTAAACCGCCCATCTTGAGGCTTTCGTCTCTCGGCTATATCGAGGTTTGCAAGTAGTTTTAGACGCGATGAGAGGGGCGGGAAGATGTCATTATCAAAGATAAACATTTCAGCTAGCCTGCCATCAACTCTGGCTCTAACCTTACAGTTTTTCTCGCACGCTTCTATATGGACATCGCTTGCTCTGTTTTTTATACAAGCACTAAGGATCACATCTATGAGCTGAAGGATCGAGGAGGCTTGCTGTTGTTCTTCTAGCGAGGCGATGGAGTTTAGCTCATCTCGGATCTTTTTGATAAGCTCTTTTATGCTATCTTTGATCTCAATTTTGTATATATGTGCTTCGATCTGCTTTTGCGTAGCAACTGCGATCTTGATCGGTTTTTTGGGAAAAAATCTCTGTATATTTTCTCTAGCATCAATGTCGAGAGGATCTTTGATCGCTACCATGATAGCTAGATCATCTTCAAGCACAGGGATAGCACCACATCTTTTTAACTGGTTTAGTGGTACTTTTTCGCTTAGTTTAAAGTCTAAGTCGATAGAGTCAAGATCTAAAAATGCTATGTTTTGTCTCTTTGCAAGCTCTTGAAGTACCTTTTTTTTGTCTATAAAGTCATACTCATCTGCTAGATCTATGGTGTACTCGCCTGCTATGATGCGTTCTACTATATATCTAGCGAGTCTATCTGTTGTCATAAATCCAGATAGCACTAGATCTCTAAGAGCTACTTTAGATGATAGCCCTCTTGAGACAAGCCTATCAACCTGAGACTGCATAATATAGCCATCTTTAAGTAGATGAGTTGTTAAAATATCCATATTTGCTCCTACCAATAGATGTGACGCTCTACAAAAGTAGAGTCTTTATATTTTTCTATGATCATTTTGTTTAGTTTTGGATCATGTTCAAGATAGAGCTTGTAGGTTATGCTATCATCTATGTTATCTACTAGGCTAAAGGACTCTTTGCCTTTTGTGTATGGCTCTTTGGTGTAGAGATCAAACACTTTTGAGAGTATATACTCAGTCGTTGGCATATTTAGCCCAGAGATATCATAGCCATCGTTTATGCTATAAAAGAGGAGCTTTTTTTGCATAAGTACTATGGAGAAGTATGAAGCGTTTGCTCTACCCTCTTTAGTAAACTTTAGCGAGGCTATGGGCACTGCTAGGCGATCTATGTAGTCAGCATAGAGGCACCCATAAGCATAAAGGCTCAAAAACTCCTCATCTTTTAGGTTTTGGTTAAATGCGTTAAAACCCTTTTTGCACACCTGCTCATACTCTTTTTTGTTATAGAGATCTGCTAGCTCCTCTTTGATGTTTGATCCAAAGAGTGCTATACTAAGAAGTAAAAAAAGTAAGCTTTTCATTTGAACTTTCCTGAGTGTATATCGCCTAGTAGCTGTTTTGCTGCTTGTGAATTGCTATGCGAGATGTAGCGTTTTAGCGTCTGAGCAGCATCATCTTTTTTGCCTAGCTTCACTTGAGATTTTGCAAAAATTAGCCAACTATCTTCGATATCATTTTTTATATTGTTGGTGATGAGTGCGTAGTCATAGGCACTCTCCCACTCCTCTAGTTGATAATATTTTTTAGCAACAAATAGGCTAAGAGCGGGGTTGTTGCTGTTTTTAAATCGCTCTATGACCGAGGAGAGATTTTGTCTCTCATCGGTTTTGGTTATAGTGATCTTTGGCTCCTCTTTTGGTGCTTCTTGTGGTAGTGTCTCTTGCGATAGCATCTCTTGCTTAGCCTGCTCTTGTTTGATCTGCTCTTGTTTGGCTATCTCTGGCTCTTCTAGCAGGGTGGGCTTTGATAAGATAGGCTTTGGCATAGGTTTTGGAGTGTACTCATCTATGTGCTCTAAAAAGCCAAGAGATGGAGTAAGTAGCACTTGTGCCTGATTTTTGCTCGGCTCATCTGCTACTATCTGCACTATCTCTTGCTTCGCCATCTCTTGCGATGCCTCTTTTGGTGCTATCTCTTGCTTGATAGGCTCTACTACTACTTTCTCGGAGTTGTAAGGCACTAGCATAAATAGACCAACTACAACTACTAATATGATCACGCCAGCATAAGGAGCTCTCTTTTTTAGCGTATATTTTTTATGCCTTGACTCTAGTTCATATAGATCAATCATTTAAAAACCCTGTATGAAGAGCCGCCATCTCCACCATTTTTAGTGGTATTTTGCCCTTAAAAGCCCTTTTGGGCAAAGTCTGCTCATATAGATGACAGATCTCAAATAGGCAAAAAAGTAGCTTGTTTGTGTTGCGATAGTTCCCATCTGTGAGCCTGTGTATAAGCTTAATGGTTGATGGGTTAAACATAGTAACTACATCTAGCAGGTTGTTTTGGATAAGTTTTTTCTGTACATAGATAGAGATCTCCTCCATAGATGCGTTTTGCATCTCAAAACTCTCCCAGATGCGTGTTTGAAAGTGCTCTTTTGCTATCAAATCCTCTTCAGCTGTTTTATGTAAAGAGATGACAAACTTTATATTTCTAGTATCTGATAAAAGTCTGATCTTCTCCATAGCAGTTGGACTATATAGCTGTGCCTCATCTAGCATCACAATAGGTGTTGGCTCATCGCCTAGATCTTTAGATCTAACTATCTTTATGAACTGTGTGAAGTTAAGCTCACCATCATACTCTATGCCATATAGATCTTGAGCCAAAAGTTTATAAAACTCATTCTCATCTAGTATGGGTGTGGCGTAGATGAGTGCTTTTTGAGTCTGCAAAAGCTTAGCATGTAGCTTAGCTAGAAGCATACTTTTGCCCGTTCCTGGCTTGCCATATAGCAAAACCATCTTAAGAGGCTTTGCAACAGAGCCAAGCAGGGCATCAAAAAGCATAGAAGCTCTATCTATATTTACATATCCATTTACATCAACAGTGTCTAAAAAAGAGTCTCGAGCCGCTTCGTACATGTCGCATTATTCTTTATCTTCTTGCATTATCTTAACAGCTTTTGAGGCACTATCCATAAGATCATCTGATAGCTCTTCATAACCTAGATCTGCTAGTGAGAGACCCTTTTTATCTTTTGATATGATGTGTGGCTCTATGATGATAACTAGCTCATGTGTGTTTTTTGTCTTGTTTTCAAACTTGAAAAAATAGTCAAGAACAGGTATGTCACCAAGGATAGGTACCTTTTTTACATCTAGTCCATTTGTGGTGTTGATGAGACCACCTAAGATGATCCTCTCTCCATCGTGAACTTTTACCACAGATGATAGCTGTCTGCGACTTAGATCTGGTGGCATTTTTCTATCTTGTCCAAGTACTATGGACATATCGGAGGTTGTCTCTGATAGAGATGGGTTAATCTTTAGCGTAATGGCGTCATTATCAGAGATCTCAGGAGTGATATCTAAAAGTACCCCAGCAAAAACTGACTGAAGATCCTCATTTTGAGTAGTGAGTGAGCCTGCAGTCCCAGCAGTAGAGAGTGACTCAGACATTATCTTGTAGAAGTACTCTGTACCAGCGGAGATAAGGGCAGGTTGGTTGTTTAGCGTTAGTACTTTTGGGTTTGATATGGAGGTTACATCGCCTTGAGTTTTCAAAAACTTGATCACCTCATTTAGGTTACCTTTTGATGACATCTGAAATATGTGACCATTGTTAGCACCCGCATCTTTTGTCATAGATCCAAAGTCGGTCATACCAGAGATGATGCCCCCTTCGTTTGTAAAGTCTAGGACATTTTTTTTGCCTACGAGGTTAAAGGACATATCTATGTCTTGAAGCTTATATAGTTGGCTCCAGTCGATCCCTGTCTGTTTGTTATCATTGAGGTTTACCGATAGTAACTGTACATCGATGAGTACTTGGAGTTGAACCTTATCTTGTAGATCTTTTAGGTACTTCTCAAGTCTTTGCATCTGTCTTGTGGTCGCCGATACAGTTATGAGACCCGCGTTTTTGTTTATGATAGGAGCTTCAGCTTGGTATCTATCTTCTGGGCGATTTAGCACACTTTTAAGCTCTTCATCAAGAGCCCCCCAGAAGTCTAGCTCATCTTCGCTTGTGATCTTTGTGCCAGATTTGCCAGCACCTCCCCCGCCTGCTTCTTCATCACTGCTTGTAGATCTGTTTCTACTGTTTTGCGAGCCCATTCCAGCACCCTCAGAACTAAGCGTGATGTTTGTGTTTGACTCACTCTTTCTTTGTGAGAGTATGTAGTCGATTGAGAATACTCTTGTCTCAAGATATGCGATGCGAAGGAGATTGTTTACATAGCTATAAGAGATGTTGTTCTCTTTTAGTATGATATCTAGCACCTCATTTAGCGTGAGGTTGTTGAAGTTGGTTTTGTTTAGTTTTTTCTCCAAAAACTCCTCTGCATGAGGGTCTGTTACGACTATACTAAAGTCACACTCATCGCTAAGTTGCTCTATAAAGTCGATAATCTTCGTCTCTTTTGTAGAGCTTATACTAAAAAGCTCATAGGAGCAGTCGCCAGCTATTAAGCTACTACTAAGTAGTGTGGCTAGCAGGCTTAAGTAGATTTTTCTTATAGGTTTCATGATTGTACCGTCCTATCTGTTTTTAAATTTTATTTTGTTGGTAGTAGCAGTTGTGAGTGCTTTTGTGCTATCTTTACTGTGCAGAGTTGCACCCGATTTGCTGATCGCTATAACTCTATATTGGTCGATCTTATCACCTTCTGCATACCATGCGTCATTTATGAGAGCTTTTTCGTTCATCACCATGCTAAGGGTATAAACCTTTGGTGGTTTTGGTGGCTCTACTGGTTTGGCAACGCCCTGTTTAGATCCATCGCTTTTTGGTCTATTTAGAAAGACAAAAGGATCGCTAATGCCCACGATATTCACAGCTTCTCTTTTTGGCTTGATCGCTTCGATCTGTGTATCGATCCACTCTAGTTCATCACTTGCATAGACAACTACTATTAGTAGTGTAAGTATAGTAAATATCTTTTTCATCTGTAAGTTATCCCCCATACTGAGATGTTTAGCTTAGACTCTAGCTTATCTTTAGCATTGATGCTAAAGTTATGCAGATCCACTACTAGCTCGCTCTGCTCAAGAGAGTTGATAAACCCTAGTGTATCTGTGTAGCTTGCTACGATATCTAGATCAATATCAAGCACATGCCCAAACGCCTCTTTGCTCTCAACTAGCTTGTTGCTAAAGGTGTTGATCTTGACATTGTGCTTTTGGGCATTTTTCGAGATAGAGTCAAGGTAAGCTCCCCACAGCTTCTCATCATAAACAAGCGAGTCGATCGCCATGATCCTATCTTTGATGATGCGGTTTGCCTCACTGGTTTTTACAAGCTCTTCATTTGCCTTTAAGATCTCCTGATTTAGAAGTGCAACTTTTTGTGCTGAGTTTGCTTGTAAGTAGGCTTTGTCGCCATTTATCTTGCCTTGGATTTCGCTCACTTTTTTAGACTCTGCTGTAAAGTCATCAAGGGAGAGATCATAAAATGGGTAAGCAACACCAAAGGCTAAAGCTACGATCATTATATAGACCATATTTTTATCTTTTTGTGACTTGCCCGCAAAGAAGCGATCCACCGCTTGAAGCAGGTTTTCTAATTGTAGTCTCATACTCATAGCAGACTCACTTTCAGCTGGCTAAAATAGAGCTGTTGGTTGGTTTCAAAAGAGATCTTCTCTAGTGCAAAACTAAACTGACCCTCATAGCTTTTTGTTAGATCTTCTAGTAGCTTTGTGATGTTGATATTGCTTTTTGAGACAAGCTCAAGTGCAAGCTCTTTTTTGCTCTTAGACTCCCCATCTTCTGTGTAGTTTAGAGCACCTACTTTTATGTTGTGTTTTGCTAGCTCTTTTGATAGCGTGTTTACAAAAGAGGCTTTCATAGGGTAGTTTACCTTGACATCGTGGATCTTAACAAGAGTATTTTTCTTCTCATCATACTCTGCAAGCTCCTCATTTAGCTTTTTGTTTATGGCTAGTTTCTCATCTGTTTTAGTCTTGATCTCAGCTTCTCTTATTATACGCTGACCATGTAGATCGTTGTACTCATTTTGTAGCATGTTGTACTGCATACTTTGTGCATATGAGAGTGTATAGTAGCTAAGTGGGTACAAAAACGCTAGCAGAAGCGAGGCTGCAACAAGGAAGAGAGCTTTTGCACTCTCTCGTTTGATAAACTTTGGCGGTCTATGGAAGATGCTAAAGTTACACTCATAGCGTTCACTCTCTCTTGTGATGGTAAAGAGGTGCATAAGTGTATGGATAGGAGATATAAACGAGCTACTTTTGAAAAATGAGTACTCAAACTCAAGTGAGCTGCTTTTGATGCCTAGCTCAACTTCACATATCTCATCTAGGCGTGAAGCTGCTTGGATCTCAAAGTCTATGTAGATCTTGTTTATCTTCTCTATATCAAAAGCCCGCTTAGCGTATGTCAAGATATCGCTCACACTAGCAAACATCTCTTTGTATAGCTTGAGTAGCTCAAGCTTGTGCGGGTTTTGTGAGTGCTTGAGATTTTCATCTCTTATCATCGCTACAAAAGAGCCGTAGCTGATATTTTCGCCAATTAGCTCACAAAACCTCTCATGTAGCTCTGCTAAAGAGTGGTTGAGAGACTTTGTATATATAAACTCACTCTGTCTATATAGTGTAAAAGAGGCGTCATTTCGCTCTATATATATAAACGCCTCAACTTGCGAGTCACTAATAATATCTCTGGTGTAGAGAGGCTTATATAGCAGAGGTAGTGGTGTAATGTAGTCTATGTACTTGATCTTACCAAGAGCGTTGCCAAAAGCAGTCTCCAATGATTGTGGCTCAACTACAAAGACATTAAAGACTCTAAGAGTGTTATCTTTTCTGTTGTGAACTTCTGTGTACTCTATGGAGTACTCAATAGCTTGATCGAGCCCTAGCTCGTCGTAAGCCTTACTATATATGGCATCGTAGATGTCATCGTCTGGGATATTTTTGCTCAAAGAGACTTGGGTAACTATAAAGTTCTTTGTGCTCAGATATGAAATATTGTACCAATTTTTGTCATATAGCGGGTTTTCTATCGGCTCTAGCAAGTTAGCTTGAGAGCCTGCGTAAGAGTTGCTATAAGGATCAATGGACAATACACTGGCTAAAGAGTGCTGTCTTTTTTTACTCATTGTTACTAATCCTGTATAAAGTGAACCTTTGACATAAAGCAAAAATCACTGTTTTTGTAAAACTCAACTCTGTAAACTAGCCCATCATTATCTAGCGAAAATCTATGTTCAAAATCCTTGAGACCTATCTCAAAGTCACTCTCATCAACATAGCCTTTTGCTGTAAAGCCGATCAGGTTTACACGGTAGTCACTATCTTTTACGATCTTAATACTGTTTTTGACAAAAATATCTTCCGAGGCCTTAAAACTTCTAAGCTCGCCATCTACTTCTGCTTCAAAACTATCTTTGCACTCCTCTACACTTGTAAAGGTTTGTGTGCCAAGAGTGGCTATTTTTTTGTTACCAATATAAACAGTATAAAAAGAACCCTCTCTTGCAATACTCCCTAGCGTATGTGAAAAGCTAAAAATATTGTCAGATGATTTTATCGGAATATAGCTTAAAGTTTTTTTGATATTGTTTAGATCTAAGAAAAAGTTATTATTTATACTCAGTTTGCCATAATTATTTATTATTTTCTCTAAGCTTGCCTCATTTAGCTCAAACTCCCTTGTGTAAGCAATACCGATGTTTATCATAAACTCCTCTATGGCTAGTAGATGGTAGAATACTTTTTGCTCAAGAGTAGGCAAATTTTTGCTACTCTCTAGTGCAAAGGCGGGTTTGTTGTGAGTTACGGCAAAATATGTCAAAGAGAGTTGCATCGCCTCATCTTCATATCTTGTTTTTGTATTTTTGACATTATAAGCGTGGTGATCTTGAAGTAGTTTTTTATTTACCCCATCTCGCACACTTGTGGCTATCTCGCCTAGGTTTGCAAAGGGTAGATCTGCTCCTATCTCGCACTGGTCGATGACACAAGATTGTCCCCACGCATTTGGGTTAAAGATGCTTCCATGGCTCTCTTGTCTATAAAATCCTGAACCATCGTGAAGGTTTAGCACCAGAGATACTTTTGGATCTAAGATCACTTTTTTGATCTGCTCAATCACCTCCTTATCTTTGTCACCCTCTTTTATAAATGAGAATTTTCGATTCATATCGCCATAGATACCACGGGAGTTTTTCTGTATGCTATAACTGTTGAGGTTGGGGACGATCCAGAGATTGTTGGACTCTATATCATAGTATTTTGCTAGTATAGAAGCTGCAAAGTAGCTACCCTCTTCATCACCGTGGATACCGCCGATGACTAGCAGGGTGGTGTTTGAGTCGCTATTTTCTTTTTTGACTAGCTGTATAGTAGATGCACTCAGAGTCACAGCTAAGAGCAGGGCTATTGTTGCAAATACCCTCAGCAAACTATTTCTCAGCTATGATTTTTAGTCTATTTTGTTCATCAAGCTTTGCTACAAGAGTTTTGTTGCCATTAAATGAGAATGAGTCTGATCTATACTGCTCATAAAAAGAGATATAAAATATACCATCATCATTTGGGTATGCAACAACTGTTAGATCTTTAAAAACTATGCTTTTTCTCTCATTTTTGCTAAAAACTCTCTTTTTGTACTCTTTAAACTTTGCTATCTCCATACCATCAAATCGCTTGAAAGTCTCATCGTAAAATGATAGATAGCTCTCAAGTTCATCATATTTCCAAGCATATCGCCACTTATATAGTTGTGCTAGGATCGATGAGTAGATCTCTTTTGGCAGATCTGTTTTGACTTTTTGTTCATCTACTATAAGTATGGTGTTATCTATATGTATGTTTTTGTTTAGGCACTCTATATTGTCGTTGCCAACGGCGATACAACCTCTTGTAAACTCATCTCTGCTCTCTTGCTCTGGCAAACCATGGATCCAGATCCCATTGCCATCTTTGCCACGATAGCGATCATATAGGTTTGGATATGATGTCACAAATGCGATAGGGCCATAGAATGGATCTAGCTTTGTATCTTTTGAGAGTTTTTGTGTTAGCTCATAGACACCCACGGGAGTCTTAAGATCGCCCTGTTTTAGTTTGTCACCTTTTACTTTTCCTATAAAAGCTTTGTGCTGTTTTTTGAAGTAGTATGTGCCATTTTCATCAAGCGTATAAAAATCAAGTGTCGATAGCGATTTGTCGCACGCTAAGATGTTATCGTATGACTCAAAGTAGCCAAATTTGGTGTCGCTTTTTGCCACCACTCCTTGCCAATACTCACTCTTTGTAAGCTCAATATCTAGCTCTTTTTCGATGTTTGCTATACCATTTAGCCTATAACTTGTAAGTATATCGTTTGCGTAAATATTTGCCACTATAAGAAGTGCCAATATAAGTCTCATTGCGTGTAACCTGCCTCTTTTAAGTACTCTTTATCTTTGCTCCAGTTCTTTTTAACTACAACCTCTAGGTCTAAAAAGCACTGTTTTTCACTAAGCTCTTCTATCTTTGCTCTAGCATATTTGCCGATGCGTTTGATACTCTCACCACCTTTGCCGATGACTATTGGTTTTTGTGACTCTTTTTGTAGGATTATTTTAGCAAATATTTTATCAACTTTGCCCTCTTCGATGATCTTTTCGATCAAAACATCGCTCTCATAGGGTACTTCGTCACTAACTTTTGCAAAAATCGCCTCTTGAATGAAGCCAGCATATATATCTCTAACAAGCTCGCTTGTTAGATCATCTGGATCATAGAGATATGGTGAGTTTGGTAAAAGCGATGCCACAACATCTAAAAGGTGTGTGTGTGAGAGTTTTTTGGGGATCGCAACAGGTATGAGTGCCTCGAAGTGATCACTTAGGTGGTTGTATAAAGAGATCTTTTTTAGTAGCTTCTCTTGTGAGACTTGATCTACCTTTGTGAGTGCTACTATGTGCTTTACTTTGCCATCATTAAGAGCCAAAAACCGCTCATAGTTTTCTATACTATCTGTTACAGGAGCAAGATAGAGGATCAGATCTGCATCTCCCATCGCTCGCATCGCCTCTTCTAGCATAAACTTGTTGAGCAGTTTCTCTCTCTCATGAAGCCCTGGGGTATCTACAAATATGATCTGAGCTTTACCGTGCATCACAATAGCGTTTGATCGTTTGCGAGTGGCGTTTGCTTTTTGACTAACCATGGCTATCTTCTCGCCTAGTAGGGAGTTTAGTAGAGTGCTTTTGCCTGCATTTGGGCGACCGATAAGTGCTACAAAACCCGCTTTGGTATTGGTTTGTGTCATAGTATGTACCTTGAGAGATCGCTATTGCTTACCACTTCGCCAAGCTTGCAGTAGACATACTCCGCACTAATAGTGTAGGTTTTGCCACTATACTCGCTTGCTTCAAAGCTGATCTCCTCAAGCAGCTTCTCAAGTACAGTATGCAGACGCCTTGCTCCTATATCTTCGGTGTTTTGGTTTGCTAAATGAGCTAGTCGTGCGATCGCATCTATGGCATCTTCGCTAAACTCTAGATCTACCCCCTCAACCGCCAAAAGTGCTTTGTATTGGGTTAGAAGTGAGTTTTTGGTTTGAGTTAGTATAGATCTAAGCACCTCTTCGCTAAGTGGTTCAAGCTCTACGCGGATAGGAAAACGCCCTTGAAGCTCAGGGATTAGATCACTTGGTTTACTTAGATGAAATGCCCCCGCAGCGATAAAGAGTATATGATCTGTTTTTATAACGCCATATTTGGTAGTGACGCTACTGCCCTCAACGATAGGAAGCAGATCTCTTTGAACTCCCTCTTTGCTTGGGTCATTTCGTGAGCTACTTTTTGCACTCACTGCTATCTTGTCGATCTCATCTAAAAATATAATGCCCCCATCTTCAGCACGCCTAAGTGCTTCTGCGTTGATGCTTGAGCTATCTATGAGCTTAGAGCTTGCTTCGAGGCGGAGCAGATCTTTTGCCTCCTTGATGCTCACGCTTCGCTTGTTCTCCTCTTTGTTTAGCTGGGTAAATAGCCTTGTGATGCTCTCTTGAGCCTTTTGCATCTCAGGCGGAAGAGTGGAGTCTGCTAGCTCAAAATGCACCTTTTGGATCTCAATCTCTATGATCTTGTCGTCCATCTCGCCACTAAGTACCCGCTCTTCCATGCTTTTTAGTAGTTTTTGGTAGGAGGCTTGTTTCTCCTCGCTACTGCCTGAAGGTAGTGGCGGGACAAGTTTTTCTACGATCCTATTTACTATATAGTTCTCTATCTCTTTAGCAAACTGCTCCTCTTTTTGCTCTCTTATCATCGAGATAGACGCAGTTACTAGATCTCTTACCATCGACTCTACATCTCGCCCCACAAAGCCAACTTCGGTATATTTGCTAGCTTCAACTTTTATAAATGGCACACTCATCATCTTAGCAAGTCTGCGTGAGATCTCAGTTTTTCCAACCCCTGTTGAGCCGATCATAAGGATATTTTTAGGAGTGATCTCCTCTTGAAGCTCTCTGCTAAGCTGTTTGCGTCTATGTCTTGTTCTAAGTGCAACTGCGATGGATCTTTTGGCACTATCTTGCCCGATGATATATCTATCAAGATACTGGACTATCTCTTGTGGAGTCAAATTATTCACCTAATGTTAAGATTTTGATGTTGTCGTTGGTATAAACACATAGATCAGCTGCTACTTTTAAGCTCTCTTTGACAAGCTCACTCGCACTTAGATCTGCATGTTTTGCCAACGCTCTAGCAGCACTTATGGCGTAGTTGCCACCACTGCCAATCGCTGCGATAGCTCCATCTTCTGGCTCAACCACATCGCCATTGCCTGTTAGTATAAATATATGTTCTAGATCTAGAACTATCATCATCGCTTCTAGCCTGCGAAGTACGCGATCTTTTCGCCATGCTTTACTAAACTCCACGACAGACTTTAGCAGATCTCCTTTTTTGTCTTCTAGGTGCGTCTCAAACATATCAAATAGGTTAAACGCATCGGCGGTGCTTCCCGCAAAACCAGCGAGTATCTTGCCATTATAAAGAGATCTGATCTTTGTAGCGTTACCCTTTAGCACAGTTGAGCCAAAAGTGACCTGCCCATCTCCGCCTATAACTGCTTGGTTTTTGCCTCTAAAGGCTAAGATCGTTGTGGCTTCAAGCATTACTCGGCTACTACTTCTATGTGAAGTTTTGCATGGATCGCGTGACCTAGCTTTAGATCTAGTGTATGGCTTCCTAGCTCTTTTATGGCACTCTTATCAGTGATGCTCTTTTTGTCTATCTCGATGCCATGCTTTTCAAGTAGCTCTTTTGCAACATCATCTTTGGTTATAGCTCCAAAGAGTGCACCATTTTCGCCCGCTTTTTTGGCTATGACAACCTTTAGATCTTCTAGCTTTTTAGCAGTAGCCTTTAGATCTGCTATCTCTTGAGCAAGTGCTATTTTGGCGTTTTTCTCATCTTCTGCGTGCTGAGCTAACACCTCAGTGGTTGCTGGTTTTGCAAACCCTTTGGCTATTAGGAAGTTTTTGCCATAACCATCTTTTACCTCTTTTACCTCACCCACTTTGCCAAGGGATTTTACATCTTTTATAAGTAGAACTTTCATTTTTACCTCACTATGTCAGATCTGTACGATACTATGCCGTATGTTAGGTTTGCGATCTTGTACCCTTGTTCACGCAGGATCCTAGCGACATAAGCACTCCTACTACCTACATGGCAGTAGAGTATGATGCTATCTTCTTGCGTAAGACCCGCTTCCTCAAATGAGGCGAAAAAACTGCTCGTTGGCACAAGTGCGTCCGCACCTTTGATATGTCCACGATCCCACTCCATAGGCTCTCTCACATCTATAAGCTTGAAGCCAACCATACCAATCTCTCTAGCTTCAAGAAGCGAGACTAGATCATCACCATCTAGCTCTTGTTGAGCCAAAAGTGCCTCTGCTTCAGCTTTGCTTAGACCTCTTGAGTGTGAGTAGATCACCTCTGTTGTCTCAAGCTCAGCTCGCTTTGCCTCGGCATACTCTGGCGTACAGTAGATCCCGCAGTGACATACACCATCTTCTGGGATCTCCTTTTCTATGGCAGGCTTACAAGGGCAGATGCGATCATCTACGCTTCTTGCTTTGCCACTCTCGTCCTCTTCTACCATAAAGCATGGGCAGAAATATTTGCCATATAGAAACTTGTTTCTAGCAAGCCCTAGTTGAACGCCCTCGTTGATCTCCGCATGTGGGTTATATACCCACCCAAACTGGGCATTTACTTTGTCGGTAAACTTGATGGTTTTGGCGAGTTCTGTTTGAAACTCGCTTGAGTTTATATCTACTTTTTTCATTCTCTAGCCTCTAGCTTTGCCCGCTATTATCATACGAAGAGCGTTTAGTCTTATAAAGCCCTCTGCATCGCTTTGGTTGTAAACTTCATCTTGTTCAAATGTTGAGTACTCTGGGTTAAATAGGCTTTTTGGTGAGGTTCTACCAACCACACTTACACTACCTTTGTAGAGTTTTAGTCTAACGCTCCCCTCTACACTCTCTTGAGTCTTGTCAATCGCAGCTTGGAGCATCTCGCGTTCAGGTGAGAACCAATATCCTTGATAGATCAGCTTTGCATAACGAGGCATAAGCTCATCTTTTAGGTGCATCGCTTCGCGATCTAGCGTGATAGACTCAATTGCACGATGTGCTTTTAGCATTATAGTTCCCCCTGGAGTCTCATAACAACCTCTAGCTTTCATACCAACATAGCGGTTTTCTACTATATCAGCTCGTCCGATGCCGTGTTTGTTGCCATACTCATTTAGAGTTTTTAGCAGTGTTGCTGGAGTCATAGCTTGAGCATTTATGGCGATTGGATCACCATTTTTGTACTCTATGGTTATATACTCTGGAGTATCTGGTGCATCTTCTGGCGAAGTAGTCCATAGCCACATAGACTCCTCAGGCTCAGCGTTTGGATCTTCAAGGTGGAGTCCCTCATAAGAGATGTGGAGTAGGTTTGCGTCCATTGAGTAAGGGGAAGCTTTGGGGCTTCCATCGGCATTTATATGTTTTTGTGAAATCTCGATGCCGTGATTTTTGGCATACTCCAAAAGTGACTCTCTTGAGCTTAGATCCCACTCTCTCCATGGAGCGATAACTGTTATATCTGGACTAAGTGCAAGATAGCCTAGCTCAAAACGCACTTGATCGTTACCTTTACCTGTTGCACCGTGGCTTACTGCGTCAGCTCCAACTTGTTTTGCGATCTCGATCTGCTTTTTAGCAATGAGTGGTCTTGCTATACTTGTGCCTAGTAGGTATTCGCCCTCATAGATGGTGTTTGCTCTAAACATTGGAAAAACGAAGTCTTTAACAAACTCTTCACGGATATCAAGTATGAAGATGTTTTCACTTTTGATCCCCATTGCAAGGGCTTTTGCTCTTGCTGGTTCAACCTCTTCGCCTTGACCTAGATCTGCAGTAAATGTTACAACTTCAGCGTTGTAAGTATCTTGTAGCCATTTGAGTATAATGCTTGTGTCTAACCCGCCAGAGTAGGCAAGAACTACCTTTTTTACATCTTTTTTCATAAAAAACCTTTGCCAAATAAGTGAGGGATTTTACTATAAAAAAGATTAAATATCAGTTAGTGGGTGCTATTTTGGGGTATTTGACCCAAAAGGCTCTAGCCTCTTGAGTCAAAAAGTAGTCCAGAGACTTCTCTCATTTTTGGGAGTAGTGCTGCTGCATCTTCGGCTGGGAAGCGTCTAATTGTTTTACTTGATTTGGTATCGATAACTGAAACATAAAATATATCTTGCTGATCCACACCAAACTTTAGCGATGTGTTGAGTGGACTAATCGCTGCATTTAGATCTTTAACTAGATCTTCTGCTTTTTCTAGCGAGTCTATCCTAGCTTGCTTTATACCCTCTTTGGTTGCTTCGGCCATCTGCTCTTGAGGTGGCTCATGTGTTTGTACACTCGTGCTACCTCCTTGAGTGTTAAGAAGAGCTGGTTGCTGTGAAGCCACACTTGCTATGCCATCCATGACTTGCTCCTTTTTTATATTTGAATACTATTCATACTCCTTACATCGTCAAAAAAATCTACTACTTTAGCTATAATGTCACAAATGCAACAATATCTTAAACTTATATCAAACAACAGCTCCATAAAGACCCTCTCAAGTGTTCAGTTTTTAGTCTATTTTGGTGCATGGTTTAGCAATGTTGCTATCTTTACACTGCTTTTAGATCTAGGAGCAAATGCCCACACCATCGCAGTTGTAGCGATGCTTCAGTTTCTCTCAGGTGTGATCCAAGCACCATTTAGCGGAGTAGTGATCGATAAGTTTAAACCAAAAAAACTTCTGCTAATCCTTATAGCCATAGAGTTTTTCTCTACTATATCTCTGCTTGCTATAAACACTCTAGCAGATCTCTTTTTGCTATATACTCTTGTTGTTATAAAGATGGCGGCGGCGAGCTTTTACTTTACAACAGAGATGTCACTTTTGCCCAAAATCCTCTCAAAAGAGGATCTAAAAACTGCAAATGAGCTTCACTCCATCATCTGGTCGGCTTCATATACGCTAGGTATGACTATTGGCGGTTTTGCAGTCTTTTACTTTGGTATAAAGATGGCATTTGTATTAGATGCTTTTATGTTTGTTGTGGCGTTTTTACTGCTACTTAGGCTAAATGCTTTGGTAGAACAAGCAGTCATCAAAGAGAGCTTTTTTGCGATGATGAGATCTACTATAAGGTATGTTAGATCTAACAAAAAGATCCTGCATCTTATGCTTCTTCACGCATTTGTGGGTCTTACTGTTTATGACTCACTTATCGCTTTGATGGTAGATAGTTTTTATGCAGGAGTAATTGCCACTTCACTTGCTATTGGGCTACTAAACGCTGCAAGGGCGATCGGGCTTGTTTTTGGCTCATCGATCCTTAGCAAGTTTGCAAATGAGACTACTCTGCACTACATCTTTATAGCTCAAGGGGTGGCGATCTACATCTGGGCTATGATGATAGAGAATTTTTACCTCTCACTTAGTGCGAGTGTGCTAGTAGGGCTTTTTACCACAACGCTATGGTCATACACATACACTATGCTTCAAAACAACACCGACCCCGCATTTTATGGGCGTATAGTGGCATATAACGATATGCTGTTTTTGCTTGCTGCCTCATTTGCTTCTTATATAGTAGGCGTTTTGGTTGCTTTTGGTATGAGCATAAAGGTTGTTATGCTACTCTTTGGCTCGCTTTTTGTTATAGCTGGGATCTACTTCGTGTGGGTTGTAAAAGAGTTTAGTATCAAAGGAGATAGGTGTGATCTATAAAAGAGATGGTTTTAGCGTAGATCTAGAAACGGTGGTGCGGATCTACCCCGCTGTGCTTGTGGAGCATGAAGGTGAGAGTAGTGAGATGAGCTTAGAGTGGGTTGATGTTTATGGATCTAAGGTGAAGATCTTAAGTTTTGTTTTGGTTTTTGACAACACAAAGCAGGGTGATGAAGAGAGGCATAAACAAGAGCTTCATTTTGATAGCAAAGAGGAGCTTTTAGAAGCCATGAGCGAGGTGGCGACATTTTTTTAGTCTCAAAAGATACTAAACGGGTCGTAAATCTCGCATTTCCTGCGGCACTAAAACATCTAGTCGATATACTTCAGATACTCACAGATATGATCATGGTGGGTTATATCGGTGTGGCATCGCTTGCTGCTGTTGGGCTTAGTATGCAGTTTTTGATGATCATAAATGTGATCATCACCCTTTTTGTGGTGGGATCAAACGCCCTTATAGCTCGCTTTAGCGGGCAGAGGCGTTACCATAGATCTGGAGCGTTACTGTTTTTTCTAACCATACTTCTACTAGCTAGCTCTCTTGTAGTAAGCGTGCTTGGCTACTTTTATAGTGGTGATTTTTATGCACTTATGGGTTCAAGTAGCGAAGTTATAGCTGAGGGTGAAGCCTACTTTAGCATACTCTCTCTTGGTATGGCGTTTATATTTTTAGATACCTACTTTTACAATGCCCTTAGCTCCACGGGAGACACCAAAAACCCGCTATATATAAAGCTCTTTTCAGCACTTATAAACGCTGTGTTAAATTATGCTCTTATCTTTGGACACTTTGGGTTTAGCGAACATGGGATTAGAGGTGCTGCGATTGCTACTGTGATCTCTTATATTGTCGCTACTATGCTCTATTTTTATCTACTAAGACGCAGTAAAAAAGTGCGATTTGTGCCTATTTTTGTAAAAAGTGATGCTCTTAGAGCACTTCGCATCGGTTGGAGTGGGGCACTAGATCGAGGCATCTCTAGTATGTCGTTTCTGCTTTTTGTCTCTATCATCGCAGCGTATGGAACAGTGGAGCTTGCGGGTTATCAAGTGGGGCTTCGTATTGAGGGCATCGCGTTTATGCCAGGGTTTGGCTTTGCTATTGCAGCTTCAGCTCTAGTTGGGCAGAGCTTAGGGGCAAAAAACTACGATCTTGCATTTAAGTTTGGGATTATCAGTTCAAGAGTGGCTTACTTGTTTATGGGGAGTGTCGGCGTGGTAATGATCCTCTTTCCAGAGTTTTTGATCAGCTTTTTTACAGACGATCCATTTACCATTGCCATCGCTTCATACTATCTCATCTTTGTAGGGCTTGTGCAGATCCCACTTGCGATGGTGTTTGTTTACTCCGCGGCACTCAGAGGTGCAGGAGCTACCAAAACCACACTTCGCATCAATGTCGCCTCACTATGGCTCTTTCGCGTCATACCATCATATATAGCCTACAAAATGGGCTATGGTATTGAGGTTATTTTTATTATTATGAATGTTGAAACACTTATAAAAGCTCTGATTTATGGCTATATTTACAACAAAAAAGAGTGGCTATATACTAAAATATAGTAAAATATAATTATGATTGATTATGAAGAGTATAAAAAAGCCGTAGATCTACTATCTTTGTATGCACACCACTACTATGTGCTAGATGCACCCATCGCAACCGATGATGAGTATGATAGACTTTATCATAAAGTGGTGGATTTTGAGGCAAAAAACCCACTTCTGGCACTAGAGCACTCACCCACAAAAAGGGTTGGTTTCTCTTTGCTAGATGTCTTTAGTAAGGCAGGGCATCTAAGCCGAATGTGGAGTTTAGAAGATGTTTTTGACTATGAAGATCTAAAGAAGTGGCTAAAAAAAACATACAAACTAGATCCAGATGTTACATTTTACTGTGAGCCAAAGTATGATGGTGCATCACTAAACCTTATATATAGAGATGGCATTCTGGCTCAAGCGATCACTCGTGGAGATGGCGAAGTGGGCGAAGATGTGACGCAAAATGCCAAAACCATCAGATCGATCCCGCTAAGCATAGATCACAAAGGCACACTTGAGATCAGAGGTGAAGTGGTGATCTACAAAGATGACTTTGATAGCATAAACCGCTCAAGGCTTGAAGCTGGCGAGATGGTTTTTGCAAACCCTAGAAATGCAGCTGCTGGGAGCCTTCGTCAGCTAGATAGCTCCATTACAGCTTCAAGAAGACTCGTCTTTTTGCCTTATGGTGTGGGCGAGAACACACTTCCTCATAAGCTACTAAGTGATCTGATGGAGCAGATCTACTCTTTTGGTTTCAAACGACCTATGATTAGCGGAGTTTGTAGGGGTGCTGATGAGATAGAGGCGATCTATGCTCAGATGGCATCAAGAAGAGATGATTTTGCGATGATGCTTGATGGTATGGTGGTTAAGGTAAATGAGATCGCTTCACACCAAGAGATGGGCTACACGGTCAAAAACCCTCGCTTTTTTGTGGCGTATAAGTTCAAAGCGGTAGAGAAGAACACCAAACTTTTAGATGTTGTGCTTCAAGTGGGGCGAAGTGGGGTGGTAACTCCTGTTGCAGTTGTAGAGCCAACCCAGATCGATGGCGTGGTGGTTGAGAGAGCAACTCTGCACAACTTTGATGAGATAGAGCGAAAAGATCTTCGCATAGGTGATAGCGTCATCATACTTAGAAGTGGCGATGTGATCCCAAAGATTACAACGGTTTTGGTAGATAGGCGAGATGGATCTGAAGTGGAGATCACGCGACCTACCAACTGCCCTGTGTGTGGTGGTGAGCTACTAGATGAGGGGGTGCTTCTAAAGTGCCAAAACCTAGCGTGCGATGCAAGAGTTATAAACTCCATCATCTACTTTGCATCAAAACAGTGTCTAAACATCGATGGGCTAGGGGTTAAGATAGTCGAGCTACTTCATAAAAACTCACTTATTAGAAGCGTGCTAGATCTATTTAGCCTCACAAAAGAGGATCTGCTTACACTTGAGGGCTTTAAAGAGAAAAAAGCTCAAAATTTGCTAGACGCCATAGCCTCAACTAGGGGCGTGGATCTGTGGAGGTTTATAAATGCTCTAGGCATCGAGCATATAGGTGAGGTGGCGTCAAAGTCGCTTAGCGAGGCGTTTGGAGTAGGGTTTTTGAGTGCTACGAGGGAGCAGATCTTAGCACTTGATGGCTTTGGAGAGCAGATGAGCAACTCGCTTGAGGAGTTTGCAAGGGTCAATAGTGAGCTTGTTCTAAAGCTTATGGAGACTCTAGTTCCAAAAGAGCCTACTAGAACAAGCAAGCTAGACTCGCCACTAAGTGGCAAGAGTGTGGTACTAACTGGTACTATGAGTAAGAGCCGCGATGAGATGAAGGCACTTTTGGAGAGTTTTGGTGCTAGAGTAGTTGGGAGTGTGAGTAAAAAAACAGACTTTGTTATATATGGAGACGATGCGGGAAGCAAGCTAGATAGGGCGATAGAGCTAGGTGTAGCAACATTAAATGAAGATGAGTTAAGGAGTATGATGCAAGGGTTTTTAGATGTTTGAGATAGTCTCAGTTGTGATTTTTTCTTTGGCGATTGTGCATGTTTTTTCGGTGAGGTATTTTGAGCATTTAGCTACTAAAAACCCACGGCATGCTGGACTTTTTCACCTCATAGGTGAGATCGAGGTTGTCTTTGGGTTTTGGGCGATGGTGCTAGTACTTCTTATGTTTATCATTGTGGGTAAAGAGCAGACCATCGCATATATGGACTCAAGAGACTACGACGAGGCGATGTTTGTCTTTGTCATCATGGTTATAGCAGCGACTAGACCGATCTTACAAAGTGTCGTACTTCTAGTAAAAAGACTCTCAAACTCACTTCCACGAAAGGGTGCAACAGCGTTTTATTTTGTGGTTTTATTTTTTGTGCCACTTCTTGGATCGCTCATCACAGAACCCGCTGCAATGACGCTAGCTGCACTTATACTAAGCGATAAACTCTTCTCTCGTGGCATCTCACAAAAGCTTAAGTACGCAACTCTTGGCACGCTATTTTTAAACATATCCATCGGTGGAGCACTTACAAACTTCGCAGCACCTCCTATACTAATGGTGGCTAAAACTTGGGAGTGGGACACGCTCTTTATGTTTAGTAACTTTGGTTGGAAAGCAGTTATCGCCATAACCATAAACACGCTTTTGATGATCGCCATCTTCTATAAAGAGCTATCAAGCATCGAGATCAAAACCGCCACTTCAGAGAGAGAGCCGATCCCATTTCTCATCACTTTTACGCACTATCTGTTTCTATTTTTAGTGATCTATTTTGCTCACTATCCACCGCTTTTTATGAGCGTGTTTTTGTTCTTTTTGGGTATCACTTATGCTTACCAGCAGTATCAAGATCGCCTTATCCTTCGTGAGGGGCTTTTGGTCGCGTTTTTTATCTCTGGGCTTGTGATCCTTGGTGGGCAGCAGGAGTGGTGGCTAAAGGGGATCATCAGCTCGCTTGGTAATATGGAGGCGTTTTTTGGCTCCATTGTGCTTGGGGCATTTACCGATAACGCTGCCATAACATACCTTGCATCACTTGTTGATGGGCTAAGCGAAGAGTTTAAGTACTATATAGTTGCGGGTGCGGTAACAAGTGGCGGTACGACGGTGATCGCAAACGCTCCAAACCCAGCGGGTGTTTCGATACTTAAGCACCACTTTGAAGATGGGGCGGTTGATTTTAGGTATCTATTTTTAGGGGCACTTTTGCCAACTGCAGTCGCAGCGACTTGCTTTTTGGTGCTTTAGTGAGACTAGATAACTACCTTTTAGAGCATGGTTTTGCTCATAGTCGTAACAAAGCTCAAGAGCTTATAGCAAGCGGGCTTGTCAGTATCGATGGCGTGGTGTGTCTGAAAAACTCCACAAAGGTACAAGATGAGAGAGTTAGAGTAAAGGAGCATAGAGATTATGTCTCTAGATCTGCTTATAAACTTGATGCCTTTTTAGATGAGATCTCTCTTAGTGTAGAGGGCAGACTTGCACTTGATGTTGGATCTAGCACGGGTGGTTTTACGCAGGTGCTTTTGGAGCGAGGTGCTAGCGAGATCTACGCCGTAGATGTGGGTAGAGATCAGCTTCACTCAACCCTTAGATCTGATAATCGCATCAAGCTTTTTGAGGGTTGTGATATAAGAAATTTTGATGCTAAAAGTGGCTTTGATCTAGTAGTTAGTGATGTCTCATTTATCTCACTTCATCACATACTATCTAAGGTTGATGAGCTCTCATGTGATGATATAGTGCTACTTTTTAAGCCTCAGTATGAGGTGGGCAAGGAGATTAAGCGAGATAGAAATGGTGTAGTTCAGGACAAAAAAGCAGTAGAGATGGCAATGCTAAAGTTTGAAGATAGTGCGTTTTTGCTGGGTTGGGAACTTGTGAAGTGCTCCGCATCTAAGCTTAGTGGAAAAGAGGGCAACTTAGAGTACTGCTACTACTTTAAAAAGGTTAAGCCGTGATAGATACAGTTGCTATCGGCGGTTTTGATGGAATGCACAGAGGGCATCAAGAGCTTTTTGCTCGCCTTGGCAAAAATGGTGCTATCGTAGCGATCGAGACGGGTTATGCCAACTTAACGCCACAAAAGTATAGGCAGATCTACTCCACTCACCCCATACACTATCTTGAGCTTGATGCCATTAGAGAGCTTGAGGGGCGGGAGTTTGTGGAGTTTTTATCACGCAAATTTAGATCTCTAAAGAGGATAGTTGTCGGTTATGACTTCTGTTTTGGTAAAGATCGCAAATACTGCATAGAAGATTTGCGAGAGTTTTTTGATGGCGATGTTGAGGTGGTTGATGAGGTTTGTATCAATGGTGAAGCAGTGCACTCAAGGGTTATAAGAGAGTATATAAGAAGTGGCGATATCAAGAGGGCAAATACTCTTTTGGCTCACAACTATACCATCTGGGGTGAGCTTGTAAAGGGGCAGGGGCTTGGCAAAAAGGAGCTATATGCGACGCTAAACCTTAGCACGGAGGGTTTTTTGCTACCACATGAGGGGGTTTATGCAACACTCACTAGGGTTGATGAGATCTTATATCCATCTGTGAGTTTTGTGGGCAAAAGAGTCTCAACTGATGGGAGTTTTGCCATAGAGAGTCACATACTAGATCATGAGATCTCATGTCAAAATGGAGTGGCGGTGAGTTTTGTTGCATTTATCAGAGAAAATAGAAAGTTTGATGATCTAAATCTGCTTAAAAAAGCGATAGGAGAAGATATAAAAATGGCTAAAAAAGAGCTGGGAGCATTTAGGTTATGAGAGAGTATTTTCATAGCGTAGCAGATGCAAAATTCTCATTTTACCAAAATAGAGATGACTTTAAAGTCTTTGAGCTAGCACACAAAGAGTTTGATGGAAGTGGCAACTTTTTGATTCTTGAGGTGCAAAAGATCGATCTTACCACTTGGGAGATGGTGGAGATAGTTGCTTCATATCTTCGCATACCGCCCCAAAAGGTGGGCTATGCAGGGCTAAAAGATAAGCATGCTACAACTACGCAGTTTATTTCAGTGCAGAAGATGTATGAAAAAGAGATCTCAAGATTTTCACACCCAAACATAAGCATACTGCAAACCTTTAGAGACAAAAACTCGCTTAGGCTTGGAGATCTTGGTGCAAATAGGTTTAGTATAAATCTCTATAAGGTGGATAATATCTTAGCAGGCAGGATCCAAAAGTGTGCCACTAAGATACTAAAATATGGTCTGCCAAACTACTTTGGCTACCAACGCTTTGGGCATGATGAAAGCTCGATCGCTCAGGCAAAAGAGCTGGTTGCGGGTGAGCTTTTTGTCAAAGATGGCAAGCTGAAGAGTTTTTTGTACTCTATCTATCAGAGTGAGCTTTTCAACAAGTGGCTTTTGCACCGTGTTTTGGACTCTAAGGCAAAAGGTTTTGAGACACTAGAGCTTTTAAGAGGCGATATTTTAGCTCACAGTAGGCACTATAACCTAGAAAAAAGTGCAAAACCAATGGAGATCTGCGGTCTTTTGTGCGGTAGAGATCTCTTAAGAGCAAAACATGAAGCAAGGGAGATAGAGAGGCTTTATGATGATGAGTTTTTTGCTCAAAAAGGCTCTTTGAGAGACGCTCTTGTTGAGCCAAAAGATCTACAAACAAAATATTTTGCAGATCAGAGCGTGTTAAATATCTCATTTACTATGCCACGAGGCTCTTACGCCACGGTCTTTTTGGAGTCGATCGCGGGTAAAAATTATAGTGCTCAGATGGTAAAAAACAAAAACCACTCCGCTATAAACTCACTTTAATCAAAGCTTTTGTACAATTGCACAATTTAAAAAAGAGGGAGTGACACCTATGGGTGAATTGTTTACTTTTTTTGGGCTTATTTCTCACGATAAGACCTTCATATATCTTTCGCACATGCTTTTAGCAGCGGGGATCATCATAGTTCTTGTTAGAATGACGATGGCAAACTTAAAAGTGGTTCCAACAGGGGCACAAAATGTGATGGAAGCTTATATCTTAGGTGTGCTTAAGATGGGAAGCGATGTTATGGGCAAAGAGGCGGCTATGCGTTATCTGCCACTTGTTGCTACTATCGGGCTTTTTGTAGGTGTAGCTAACCTTATAGGTGTTTTTCCAGGATTTGAAGCTCCAACAGCATTTTTGGAGTTTGCTTTTACTCTAGCGATCGCGGTTTTTGTCTACTACAACTTTGAGGGGATTCGTCGTCAAGGTATCATAAACTACTTCAAGCACTTTTTAGGGCCTGTTTGGTGGTTATATTGGTTGATGCTACCAATTGAGATCGTATCTCACTTCTCAAGACTTGTTTCACTAAGCTTCCGTCTTTTTGGAAATGTTAAGGGCGATGATATGTTCCTTATGGTTATTCTTATGCTTGCACCGTGGATTCTTCCTATGATCCCATTTGCACTCTTAACATTTATGGCATTTTTACAAGCGTTTATATTTATGATGCTAACTTATGTCTATCTAGGTAGTGCCATAGCGGTTGAAGAGCACTAAAACTTGATCTCAAGAGAGCGTTTTGATACCCTAGTAAGCTTTTTACTAGGGGCTTCCTCAGCGATTGTTATATTTGGTGCTATCATAGTTTTTAAACTCTTCTCTTTTTTGGGCTTTGCTCTTGCTCTATTTATCACGGTTGCTTTTGTTATTGTCACACTCTTTATGATACTCGCTCTTGATGCGTTTAGTGTAAATAGAGCTAGATTAGATGAGGCACAAAAGCAGACTCTACTCCTAGAGGAGCTTGTTAAAGAGAGCTAGTCATAGCTCTTTTAAAGCAACTTTTTGCTAAAATCATCTACTTTAATATTTTCAAGGAAACTTATGTTTGAAGTAGTTATAGGACTAGAGGTTCATGTCCAGCTAAACACAAAATCCAAACTTTTTTGCTCATGCCCAACAACATTTAACAGCAGACAAAATGCCAATACCTGCCCAACTTGTCTAGCACTCCCAGGGGCACTTCCTGTGCTAAACAAAGAGGCACTTCAAAAAGCGATCATGCTCTCATCTGCGGTAGATGCGAAACTAAATCGCACCTCATACTTTGATCGCAAAAGCTACTTCTACCCAGATAATCCGCTAGCTTATCAGATCTCACAGCTCTACACTCCAGTGCTTGAGCATGGCAAGCTCCGTATCGATTTTGAAGATGGATCTAGCAAGACTGTTCGCATCAACCGTGCTCACATCGAAGCAGATGCGGGCAAAAATATACATGAGGGTGCTATATCTAAGGTAGATCTCAACCGTGCAGGTATGCCACTGCTTGAGATCGTAAGTGAGCCAGATATGCGAAGTGCCGAAGAGGCGGTGCTTTACCTCAAAAAACTTCACTCTATACTTCGTTTCATAAACATAAGCGATGCAAATATGCAAGAGGGATCTTTTAGAGTCGATGTCAATGTCTCTATTCGTCCAAAAGGCGATGAGAAGCTCTACACAAGAGTTGAGATCAAGAACATCAACAGCTTTAGATTTATCCAAAAAGCGATCGAGATCGAGGTTGAGAGACAGATTGATGCGTGGGAAGATGGCACTTATGCGAGCGAAATAGTGCAAGAGACTAGACTCTTTGATCAAACAAAGCAAGAGACTAGATCTATGCGTGGTAAAGAAGAAGCTGCGGATTATCGCTACTTCCCAGAGCCAGATCTGCTAAAAGCGGTGATTGATGATGAGATGTTTGAGCTTTACTCAAAGATCCCAGAGCTTCCAGATGCAAAGATGGAGCGTTTTGTAGATGAGTTTGGCATAAGTGCTTATAATGCAAGCGTGCTTACCGCCACGCCTGAGATGGCAGTGTTTTTTGAGACTATGGTCTCTGAGGGAGCAGGTGCGAAAAACGCCACAACTTGGCTAAGTGTGGAGCTACTAGGTCGCTTTAAGGGTGATGTAAATATCACCAACTCTCCAGTAGATGCTAAGACTTTAGCACTTCTAGTTAGACGCATCGAAGATGGTACTATCAGTGGAAAAGCGGGTAAAGATGTACTAGATCACTTGATGGAAAATGAGATCTCAGTTGATGATGCGATCGATAAGCTTGGGCTAAAACA
The DNA here is from genome assembly GCA_041669045.1 of Sulfuricurvum sp. Taxonomy (GTDB): domain Bacteria; phylum Campylobacterota; class Campylobacteria; order Campylobacterales; family Sulfurimonadaceae; genus JBAYBZ01. Next base: position 87,876 of record JBAYBZ010000006.1, read on the forward strand.
GGTGAGCGATATGGGAGCACTAGAGGCGATCTGCGATGAGATCATCGCTACAAATGGTGAAAAAGTTGCAGAGTACAAAAGTGGCAAAGATAAGCTATTTGGCTTCTTTGTAGGTCAAGCGATGAAAGCTTCAAAAGGGAGTGCCAACCCTCAAGTGCTAAATGATATACTAAAGGCGAAGCTAGGCTAAGCATGAAGATTGGAGTCGTAGGTGCTGGTAAATGGGGCAGTGCATTAAGCTTTGCACTCTCACAAAAAAACGAGACTCTCATCACCTCAAAAACGAAGCGAGATCTACCAAATTTTGTCTCGCTTAGCGAGGTTTTGGAGCTTGATTATCTAGTTGTAACTGTGCCAGCTCAGAGTGCTTCGGCATGGCTAAGAGATCATTTTGTCTATAATGGACAAAAAGTGCTTGTAGCGTCGAAGGGGATTGAAGCAGTTAGTGGACGGTTTTTAAATGAGATCTACGCTGAGTTTATACCATCAGATAATATCGCATTTCTCTCTGGTCCATCGTTTGCTGATGAGGTAGAGGCTTCGCTTCCTACCGCACTTGTTGTGAACTCCACTGCAAAAACAACCGCAGATGAGTTTGCATCATTTTTCCCTAGTTATATAAAAAGCTATGTGAGCGATGATGTCATAGGTGCTGAGATCGCAGGGGCTTACAAAAATGTGATCGCTATCGCAGCAGGAGTTTGTGAAGGGCTTGCTCTTGGCAAAAATGCCGCCGCCGCACTCATTGCTAGAGGTCTAGTTGAGATGCACCGCTTTGGAGTGGCTTATGGTGCTAAAGATGAGACATTTTTAGGACTTAGCGGGGCGGGAGATCTATTTTTGAGTGCATCATCACAAAAGAGTCGCAACTTTAGAGTGGGACTTGCGTTAGCAGGTGGTAAAAAGCTTGATGAGATACTTGAAGATCTTGGCGAAGTAGCAGAGGGGGTAGGTACTGCTAGGGCACTTCAGAAGATAGCAAGCAAAAAATCGCTCTACTTGCCCATAGCCAAAGAGGTTTATGAGTTGCTAAATGGTAAAGATCCGCTTTGCTCTCTTAGAGATCTGCTATCAAGTTGATGAGTAAAAATGCAACTGTGGGACTATTTGCCTCTTTGGCGTTAGCTCTACTTTTCTACCTAGTAGCACTACCATTTTTTAGCCAAACTCACGCCCAACTCATTGCTATCATCGTACTTTTGGTCTCTTTGTGGACAAATGAGGCTCTTCCGCTTGGCGTAGTCTCGCTTCTGCCTATCATACTTTTTCCCGCTTTTGGCATACTTGGTGTAAAAGAGAGCACTATAAACTATGCAAACCCTATCATCTTTTTGTTTTTTGGTGGGTTTTTGATCTCTATCGCACTAGAGAAGGTGGAGCTTCATCGCTACATAGCTCAAAAGATCCTTAGCCGTTTTGTAAGCTCATCGCACTCACTGCTACTTGCCATTATGAGTATATCTGCACTTCTAAGCTCTGTTCTTTCCAACACTACAACTGCACTGCTTTTGATGCCCATGGCTATGCATATCACAAAAGATGCTACCACAAAAGCAAGGCTTGCTCTTGGTGTCGCTTATGGTGCAAGTATTGGTGGCGTACTCACCCCCATAGGTACAGCACCAAATCTCATATATCTGGGGTTTATGCAGGATCGAGGTGGTGTGGGCATCGGGTTTTTACAGTGGGTTATGATGCTTTTACCTCTTGTTGTTTTTATGCTCTATTTTGGCTCAAAACTGCTCAGCTTGGGTATGAAAAAGCTTCATTTTGAGCTTAGCGACGACTCGAAAGAGCTAGATCTAAAACAGAAAAAGGTGCTTTATCTTATAGTTGCTCTAGCACTGCTACTGCTTTTAAACTCCTCTATCGAGCCTATTTGGAGTGGGTTGGGGCTAGATGAAAACCTCATACTACTAGGCTTTGGGCTTGTACTATTTACGCCATTTTTTGGTGTGCTTGAGTGGAGCAAAGATCGAGGCAAGATCCCACTAGAGATTATGTTTTTGTTTGGTGCAGGCTTTAGTATCGCTGCGGCGTTTGCCTCTACGGGGCTAGATGTGCAAGTAGCGTCGCACTTAGATATACTAGCAGATCTTCCGCCGTTTTTGCTACTTTTGAGTGTAGCTTTGCTAGTTACTTTTGCCACAGAGGTGACATCAAACACCGCACTCATATCTATCATGTTGCCTATTGTCTTCTCTTTGTGTCAAAGCATAGGAGTAGATCCAACGCTTGTGATGATGGTGGCTACGATTGGTGCAAGTTTTGCGTTTATGCTCCCCATCGCTACTCCGCCAAACGCCATAGCTATGAGTAGTGGAGCACTTAAGATCTCGCAGATGGCGAAGTATGGGATCATCTTCAACCTAGTTGGATCAGTAATGATCACCTCTTTTGCTTATCTTTTCTGGTCTTTACTAATCTGATGAGATCTTTTACTATAAGAGCAACGCAGTAGAGCCATAGTAGATCTAGGATTGGGTTGCTATCTAGCCCCATTAGGTAGAGGTATGGGAAAAACAGCACGAATGGCCACTTAAAGAAGTAAAAAAATAGTATGCCCGAGCCATAAAGCTCTTTTAAGAGTCGTTTCATAAAGTGCATTTTAGCTAAAATGATGCAAAAAAAGGGATTAAATATGGTTGTTCATATAGTTTTGTTTCGTTTTCATGATGAGAACAAAGACTCAAATCTAAAAGAGGCAAAGGGGCTTTTGGAGGGTCTGCTTGGCAGAGTGCCAACTCTAAAGAGTATGGAGGTTGGGATCAACTTTTGTGATGAGGCAAGAGCGTTTGATCTAAGTATCTACTCCACTTTTGACTCAAAAGAGGCTCTAAGAGAGTACGCCACACACCCAGAGCATCTAAGGGTGGTGGAGTTTTTTAAGGTTGCTAGTGCAGGCTCAAAGGTTGTGGACTACGAGGTGTAGTTATCTGCACCCTCTGCCACCTCTGCGGTCGTTGTAGTAGTTGCGAGAGTTAGATCTTTTGAGTTGGGCTTCAAGTAGCTCCTCTTTTGAGATCTTGCCATCTTTGTTGGTGTCGATATCTTCAAATCTCATACCATAACCACGCTCACGACGCTCCTCCATGATGCGTCTAATCTTCTCCTCTTCAGCTTTGCTAAACTCCTCTTTTGTTACAAAGCCATCTTTGTTTGCATCAAAGATCTCAAATGCATTTACGCGATCATTGTTGTAGCCACCTCTATAACCATCTCTGTATCTATCGTACGCTTGAAGCGTTGCAAGACTCGCGATTAGTGCTAGTAGTATAAACTTTTTCATCTTTTTTCCTTTTAGTTAAGATGTTAAAATATTAACTAAGTTTTGTGCAGTTAGTGTGTAGTATAATTATAGAAAAATAGGAGCAAAAATGCTGATGTTGGTTGTCTTTATCTATACTATATATGTGCTTATAAGCGTCTATGTAAGCGTAATGCAGATAGGTTTTATAAACAGTGCAAAAAACTCAACTGCTGTGCTACTTCCTCAAAGGGAGTTTGTTGATGCGGCAAAATATAGTATAGCTAGGCAGAGATTGAGCATCGTGCAGAGTTTTGTGGACTATATGCTCTTTTTGTTTTGGCTTGGTTTTGGACTTAGAGTGCTTGAGAGCGTTGTGCTTATCCAAAATGAGGCGATGCTAAATATAGTAGCAGTGCTGATCTTTGTGCTTGTTGGGGTGGTGCTTCACATACCATTTAGCTACTATGAGAAGTTTGTGCTTGATGAGCAGGCGGGGTTTAACAAGAGTACAAAAGCTCAGTGGGTTAAAGATACGATCATCTCATTTGCTATGACTATGCTAATTGGCGGGGTGATTATCTGGGGAGTTTATCTTATCATCTCATCATTTACGCTCTGGTGGCTTTGGAGTTTTGCATTTTTGTTTGTGGTACTTGTGGCGGTGATGATGCTATTTCCAACATTTAGAGCACTATTTTTTGACAAGATGAAACCGCTTGAAGATGCAGAGCTTGCAAAAAGTATAGCAGATCTGATGGATCGCACAGGTTTTGTGAGTAGCGGGGTCTTTGTGAGTGACGCTAGCAAGCGAGATAGCAGGCTAAATGCCTACTTCGGTGGGCTTGGTAAGAGCAAGCGAGTGGTGCTTTATGACACACTTATGCAAAAGCTCTCTAAAGAGGAGATCTTAGCAGTTCTAGCTCATGAACTAGGGCACTTCGCACATGGCGATATATATAAAAACATAGCGATGAGTGGAGCTGTGCTTTTTGGGGCGTTTGCACTCTTTGGTAACCTGCCTCAATCGCTATATATGGAGCTAGGCATCTCTAGTTCTGCGTGGGCGATTATGATACTTTTTATGCTCTTTATGACGCCACTTGGCTTTTTTATGACGCCACTTATGGGTTTTGTGAGCAGACACAATGAGTATGAAGCAGATAAGATGTCTTGTAAGCTTGGCGGAGTAGGGGGCGAAGTGGAGCTTGCAAACGCACTCATAAAGCTAGTAAAAGAGAACAAAAGCTTCCCTCTCTCACACCCGATCTATATATTTTTCCACTACACTCACCCACCAGTACTAGAGAGGCTAAAGGCTCTTGGCGTGGATCTGAAAAATATATGAAGCTTGAAGTAGCAGATCTCTTAAGCGAAGTTGCAAGCAGACTAAAGCATATAGATAGCCCTCGCAAAGAGGCGATGCTACTCTTGGCTCACTATTTGGCTAAAGATCAACTCTGGGTGGCGACAAATCTTAGAAGCAGTGTTGAGGTGGGTGAGGAGTTTTTTGCTCTTGTAAAAAGACGCGAAGAGTATGAACCACTAGAGTATATAACTAAAAAAGTAAGCTTCTACTCAAGAGAGTTTTTTGTAGATAAGGGTGTGCTTATCCCTCGCCCTGAAACTGAACTCCTTATAGATGAGGTGCTAAAAAACTTACCAGATCTTGATGCAAAAGTGAGGTTTTGTGAGGTTGGAGTTGGTAGTGGGATAGTGAGTGTGATGCTAGCACTTTTATATAAAAATGCTACTATATTAGCAGTAGATCTCTCAAATGAGGCGTTAAAAATCGCTAAAAAAAATGCAAAAAAGTTTGGCGTAGAGGATAGAGTGGAGTTTAGACACTCAGATCTGCTTAGTGAGGTTGGTGAAAAGATCGACTATCTCGTCTCAAACCCGCCCTATATAGCTGATGATTTTGAGTTAGAGCCAAATCTCTCTTATGAGCCTAGAGAGGCACTTTTTGGGGGTGAGGTGGGCGATGAGATGATCAAAAAACTACTTGATGAAGTCTTAAGACGCGATATTAATTTGTTTAGTTGTGAGATGGGTTATGATCAAAAAGATAAAATAGCGACATACATAAACACGAAACCACATAAAAATATATCATTTTATAGAGATTATAGTGGTTTTGATCGTGGATTTACATTGAGGTTATCTTGAGAAACAACATCTACTTAGACTTTGCGTATTTGATCTTGCTTGCTGCTAGCTTTGGTGCTGTGGTGGTTTTGGGTGCTTTTGCTGCACCTGTTATTTTTCATACTGACTTGCTAGCGTTTGATCTTGGCATCGATAGCTACACCGCTGGCATTGTGATGACAGAGATCTTTAGACGCTTTGGCTATTGGCTCTATCTGCTTGCATTTTTTACGCTCTTTTATGAGCTTTATGCCTACAAAAGGGGCTTTAGAGACGCCGTAGTTTTTGGTAGTTCCGCGACTGTTATATTTAGCTCACTGATGTTTAGTGGTGTATATACTCCTCGCATTGTAGCGATGCAACTTCTTGGTGGTGAGGCGACTAAGAGCGACACCTTTAAGAGTGTTCACTACGCTAGCGAGCTAGATTTTAAGATACTAGCTATCGCACTGATTATCCTTTTTATCCGCCGTTTGATGCTTCTTCGTCTCAGTTAGATGTGATACAATATTAAAATCAATTTTTAAAGGTTTCAAATGATACTTCTACGCCGATTTCTTATACTACTACTATTTTTAGTTGCTCTAGCTAGTGCAGATGAGTTTACCAAAAGAGCCACTGTGCCACCAGAGCTTGTTATGGAGGGTGCCAAAAAGGAGTGGTGCGGGGTGTGTGGAATGAAGATCGAGGAGTTTTACAAAACCTCTCACACTGCAAAAGCAAAAGATGGCAAGATGCGTCAATACTGCTCTATGAGATGCCTCGCAGTAGATCTAGCTGATGGTGAGATAGAGAGTGATAGCTACGGCGTAGTCGATAGTGCTTCACAGAAGATAATAGACGCCAAAAGTGCCCACTATGTGGTAGATAGTGATGTTCAAGGTACAATGAGTAGAGTTAGTAAGATCGCATTTGCTTCTAAAGACGATGCAGAGGATTTTAACATCGAGCATGGTGGAATGATGATGAGCTTTGATGAGGCGTTTAACATGGCTAAGAGTTCGCTAGAGGGCGATGTAGAGATGTTGCAGGCTAGAAAAACAAAGCAGATCTACCCGATGGGTAAAAAGATATATGAAAAAAAGTGCAAAGATCTAACTCTTGATCAGTTGAGCCTAAATGAGCTAAAGGCTAAGCTTGCCCATAGTGGGGTTTGTGGTGAGCTAAAAGAGAGTGAGCTTCAACCACTTAGCCTCTATCTTTGGGAAGTGGCAAGATTTGAAAATAGTACGACTAGCAATAGAATAGTAGTCTCTAAAGATGAGAAGTGCCCAGTTTGTGGAATGTTTGTATATAAGTACCCAGCGTGGGCAACACAGATCTACTATAAGGATCGCCACTACTCATTTGATGGTGTAAAAGATATGATGAAGTACTATTTCAAACATCAAGAAGGGGTTGTTAAGATGCTAGTTAGTGACTACTACTCTCAAAAAGCTATTGATGCTAGAGAGGCGTTTTTTGTCGTAGGTAGCGATGTCTATGGCCCTATGGGAGATGAGCTTATCGCCTTTAAAAGCAAGATGGAAGCTAGAAGCTTCAGACTAGATCATAAAGGCAAAAAGGTTCTTAGCTTTAGCGAGATCACGCCTGATCTGCTAAAGGGTTTGTAAGTTTTAGAAGGTGTATCTAGCACTTACAAATAGGTTTCTACTTGCTGGTTTGTTGTTGTGCTCTTTGTAGCGGTTTGTAGTTCCTACTCGCTCTACGAAGCTATACTTTAGGTAATCTTTGTCAAATAGGTTATTGATCCTACCTATAAGAGAGAAGTTTTCGCTAAATTTGTAAGTAGCACCTAGGTTGAAGATGGAGAAATCTTTATAGTATAGATCTCTATACTTACCTGCACCATCTAGGTAGCGAGTGTTGAACCTATCGATCTCACCAGAGTGTTGCAAGTATGCACTAAGTTGTGGCGTTGCTTTGTACTCTATGGTTGCGTTGTACTGATGTTTTGGGCTACTTCTAAGAGGCTTGCCGTTGGTGGCTGGGTTGTCTGAGTCGATCTCTGAGTCTAGGTATGTCCAGTTACCACTAAGAGCTAGATCGTCTAGCAAGTAGATCCTTGTAGCTAGCTCAACACCTCTGATGGTTGCTTTGCCCACATTTTGTTTCTGGCTTAGATCCCCATAGCTTGCACTAAGTAGTGCCCACTCTGCTCCTGCACTCCCTTTTAGATCTGTTGAGGAGTCTATCTTATCTTTAAAGTCGTTTTGGAAAACTGTGATGTTGAAGTTATCACCACGGTTGCTCTCATAGTATAGGGCAGCTTCATAGCTGATCGATTTTTCTGGTTTTAGATCTGGGTTACCGATCCATGGCGAAGTTCCTTGACCTCCAAAGCCTGTGATACCCTCTTGTAGATCTGATGCTTTTGGTGCTTTGTATCCCGTAGCTACCCCGCCTTTGATCGTCCAGCTATCACCTATGGAGTAAGCTGCGTACGCACGAGGTGAGATCTGCTTACCAAAATCCTCATGTTTGTCATATCTAGCACCAAATGTGATAACTAATGGATCTATAATGTTATAGTTATCTTCTACAAATATACCATATTGGTAGTAGGCTTTTTTACCGCCTCTTTTGCCCTCGCTCATACCATAAACACCATCTTTTAGCTCTACATCTTGGTACTCAACACCCGCTACGATATAGTGTTCATCTAGTGGAAGCTCATATTTGGCATAGTAGATGGTGTTTGATGAGCTAAGCTCGCGGTTTGCGATTGGCATATATGCTAAAAAGTCTGGATCTGCCATAGCAAGAGCCAGTGTGCTCCAGTCAGCTGTGTGGTATGGCGATGCAGCGTTGTTTGCTTTGTTGGCAGCGATTTTTAGTCTATCTGACGCATCAAGGGGCATACTTCGCCCATCGTTGTCACTTTGTATGTGGTGAACCCACGCAGTACTTTTACCCAAAGCCCACTCAGCGTCCCATGAGAGTGAGTACTGCTCCCTCTCCATCACAAGTTTGTCTGCGTAGCCAACTCTTTGGTTTGTCCATATAGTCTCTAGTGAGTCGCCTGTTCCAAGTGGGTGAACTTTAGTGCCACTTTTGGTTAGATATGGGTTGTTGTCAAAACTTTGGTTTGCTAGATCATAGTCAAGTCTGATGGTGTGATCTGAGTTTGGTGTGAGAGTAAGCCCAGCACCTAGTGTATATGTTTCACTCTGCACATTGCCCTTACCAGCTCCAAAGCTATCGTTTGACTTGCTTCGATCTACGCCACCTTGATCATATACTTTTGCATAAGTTGGATTTGATTTTGCTGCATTAAATAGACTACCTCTTACGCTTACACCTAGTAGATCTTTGATGATTGGCCCCATAACAGATAGATCTAGTTTGTCATCGTTGCCATAAGCATCTTTGCTCTGAATAGTTTTGGCATACCCCATGCCACCAACCCACTCATTTGAGATCTTTTTGGTGATGATATTTACAACCCCACCCATAGCATCAGAGCCATAAAGCGTGGACATTGGTCCTCTGATCACCTCTATGCGTTCTATCATTGAAAGAGGCGGTATGCTTGCTAGCTGTGCACCCTCAAAGCTGTTTGGATAGATATCGCCACTGTTGTTTTGGCGTTTGCCATCTATGAGGATCAGCGTGTAGTCTGAACCCATACCCCTGATGCTTACTGTACCATTGTTGGTCTTATCGTTAGTCTCACCTATATCGATCCCCTCGATATATCTGAGTGCATCTACAAGGTTGTTGTATGGTTTTTTCTCTAGATCTTCTTTTGTGATAACACTGATGGAAGCGGGTGCATCTGCTAGTTTTTGCTCAAAACCAGCGGCCGAGACGACGGAGACTTTTTGAAGCTCTTGCGTGTTTTCTGCTTGTAGCAGTGTAGCACAAAGAAGTGCAGCTAGCGTGATTGATGTCGATTTGTAACTCAAAACTCGATCCTTTTTATTTTGGTATTGATAATGAATATCGAATAATAGTAAGTTATTTCTTATAGGATTATTAAAATGATAATAATTATCAATAAGTTGTTGAGTGTTTTTGTATGTTACAAAGTGTGGTTATAATGTCACAAAAAAAGGTCAAAAAGTTGCTAAAAAAAGTAGTGTTTGCTTTTGGTGCGTTGCTATTTATGCTTGTTTTTGAGCTTGCTTATATATCGCAAAAGAGTGCTTCGCAAGATCTAAAGAGGGAGTTTGTAGCACTTAGTACACTTAGTGATCTAGCCATCTCAAATGAGGCTTCGTATATTCGCCATAGAAGTTTAAGCAACTTTTTTGCCGTGTATAGCGAAGATCCAACACTTCGCGACTACTTCGCTTCAAGTTTTGTTTATAGGGAGGCTCGCAAATGATCAACTTGCATATGGTAGAGTTTGCACTAAAGAGCTTAAAAAACCAAAAGCACAAGAGCATCTACACCGTGGTGGTACTCACTACGCTTGTGTTTTTACTCTCAAGTATATTTTTTATATCTAGCTCCATCAAAAGAGAGCTTGAATTAACTGTCGATGCCCTGCCAAGCATCATAGTACAAAACATAAAGGGCGGAAAGCACTACGACATCGATGTTAGCGTAGTTGATGATCTGCTCTCTATCAACGGAGTAAACTCTGCAAATGCTAGAGTTTGGGGGTACTATTACTTTGAAAATGCTGGAGTAAACTTTAGTCTTGTAGGCATCGATGAGTATGAGTTGCAGTATAAGAAAAGTTTATCTAGCATAGCTGATAAGCTAGAGTTTGACGCTAACTCTATGATGGTGGGTCGTGGCGTTTACGAGGTGCTAAAGAGAAGCCATTATGATGAGTATTTTAACTTTATAAAGAGCGATGGAAGCTTCAAAAAAGTGAGCATCGGCGGGGTCTTTAAGGGTGAGACTAGCTTAGAGTCAAACGATATGATCGTTCTAAGCAAAGATGATCTGCGTGAGATCTTTGATATGAGCGAAGAGAAGGCGACTGACATAGTTCTTAGCGTGCCAAATGTAGATGAGATCCAAACCATCGCAGAGAAGATCAAGCTAGCGTACCCAACTTTTAGAGTTATAACCTCAAATGATCTCAAAATCGGTTATCAAAACATATTTGACTACAAAAGTGGGCTATTTTTGGCACTTTTTATAGTTAGTATATTTACATTTTTTATCATTATATATGATAGATCTAGCTCCATTAGCAGTGAGCAAAAAAGAGAGGTGGCTATTCTTAGAGCCATAGGGTGGGGGATTGGTGATGTGCTAAGAGTGCGGTTTTATGAGGCACTTTTAGTAAGTCTGTTTGCCTACCTTTTAGGCGTTACACTCTCGCTGGGGTTTGTCTATATAGCAGGTGCTCCGCTTCTAAGAGATATTTTTAGTGGTTACTCACAGCTAAAAGTGCCATTTGATCTAGTTTTTGTGTGGGACTTTAAACTGCTTGCACTTCTGTTTTTCCTCTCGATCCCCATCTATGTCGCTTCGATCATTATCCCCTCATGGAGAAGTGCGACACTTGAGGTTGATGAGGTGCTAAGATGATAAAGCTTCAAGGTGTGCATAAGAGCTTTACAAACTTTGATGGAAGTGTGAGCGAAGTTCTGCATGACATAAACTTTAGTGTGGACCCAGGCGAGCTTGTGGTACTTAAGGGTGCTAGTGGAAGTGGCAAAAGCACTATACTCTCGCTGATTGCTTCACTAAATAAGCCAACAAGTGGTGAGGTTATAGTTGATGGCAAGCGGGTCTCAAAGCTAGTGGATCGCTTTGCAAGTGAGTTTAGATCTAGCTCCATCGGCTTTGTTTTTCAGCGTTATAACCTGCTACCAAATCTAAGTGTGCTAGATAATGTCACTCTGCCACTTCTACCATCAGATCCAAGCAGTGATGAGTTGAAAGAAAGAGCGATGAGTTCGCTAAAGATGTTTGATATGCAAGATAAGGCGATGCAAGATACAAAAACGCTCTCAGGTGGCGAGCAACAAAGAGTCGCCATCGCTAGAGCGTTAGTAAAAGATCCCGCCATCATCATAGCAGATGAGCCAACAGCCAACCTAGATGAGGAGCTTTCACGATCGTTTATAGAGATACTTCGTATCTTGAAGCTAAAGCAAAAAACAGTGGTTGTAGCGACTCACGATCCGCTATTTTTTGATCTAGATCTTGTAGATCGTATCATTTCAGTGGAGAAGGGCAAAATTATCTAATGCTACTTATGAGCGAAGTATTAGCCATACTGCTTTTAGATCTGCTCTTTTTGGGCTTTGGTGTAGTGGCGTTTGTACTAAGTGCCAAGATCTACAAAAAGTGGGACATAGACGCCTCGTCACAGGCTCAATACACGCTTGAGAAGCAGAGCTACTTAGCAAATACTATCATCAAGTTTATATTTAGTATCAAGCTACCGCTTCTGCTATTTTTTATATTTACACTCGATAAGATCTCAAGCGTTATCAAAGGTGCGATGTGTGCAGCAGGCGTTGTTGATGCGACTGACTATGGTGTCTATCTGCTAGCTTTAAAGATACTAAATATCTACCTCTTTGCCATCTGGCTAAAGATGAATGAGCTAGATCTAAAAAGTGAGATACTCCCATATACAAAGCGAAAATCGCTCCTTTTTATGGTTATATTTGCTCTGCTTGTTCTTGAGATAGCACTAGAGTTTATGACATTTAATGCCATCGACATAGACAAGATAGTGAGTTGCTGTGGTAACATCTACTCATCGAGTGCATCTAGCATCATCTCTGCGGCATTTAGTATAGATCCATCTTACCTCTACGCCTCATTTTATGCTCTATTTGCTTTGTTGTGGATCTTTTACTTCACCAAAAGTAGGGAGTTTTTTGCTACTGTGAACCTGCTTTTTATCCCCATTTCGCTAGTGGCGATCATCACAAACTTTAGCCCGTACATATATGAACTCCCTACGCATCACTGCCCATTTTGCATCATGCAAGCGGAGTACTACTATGTGGGATATGCCATTTATACACTCGGGTTTTTGGGTACGCTTTATGGTGTAATGGTGCCTATCTTTAGCGACTATGAGAAAAGCTTGAAAAGATCACTTCTTTTTAACTCTCTTTATGTAATACTGCTAAGTAGTTATATAGTTATCTATTATCTTAAAAATGGAGTTTTTCTATGAGAGTTGTTTACGCATTTGTAGCGTTTGTGATGGTGCTGTTGTTTGCTGGGTGTGGCGAGGAGAACAAGGGCGGAGCTTCTAAGATCCATTGGGATCGTGATATGTGTGATCGCTGTGCGATGGTGCTAAGTGATCGCAAAAACTCTACGCAACTGCGAGATCCCCACACCAATCGCGTGCGAAAGTTTGATGATATAGGGTGTATGGTGCTCTGGTTTGATGAGGAGGGCATAGAGTATAAAGATAGTGTGAAGATCTACACAACCGATGCTAAAAGTGGCGAGTGGATCGATGCTAGAAGTGCATTTTATACAACCCAAAACATAACACCAATGGCGTTTGGCTTTAGCTCGTATGAGAGTCGTGATGGTTTAGAGGGCGAAGTTATAGACTACGATGAGGTCTATAAGAGAGTTTTGCAGAGTCAAAAGTAGGGGTGAGTTATGTTTAGATCTATACTATTTATATCTGTTACTATTTTGCTTTTGGGTGCTGAGGTTATCAAAAATGAGGAGCTATCTGGCGAAGAGTTTAAAGCTCAAAATAGACAAATCGCCGAGCTTGCAGCAGGTGAGATGAACAAAAACACTCCACAGCAGGTGGATAGCTACACCACTTTAGCAAGTGTTAGATCTAGTGGTACTACTATCATCTACAACTATGAGCTAGATGTTGATGGCAAAAGCGATGATGAGCTAAGAGAAGATGCCTCAAAGAAAATGGCACAAGGCATCATAGATGGGAGTTGTGCCTCCTCAAGACGCTTCTTAGAAGCAGATATAGATCTGCACTACATCTACACAAGCAAAAAGAGTAAAAGCCTACTTTTTGAGGTAAAAGTGACAAAAAGAAGTTGTAAGAGTTGAAGCCTAGCTCTTTAAAAGAGGAGATCTCACAAGTGGGGTTTTTCTCCTCTTTAGATGATGATCAGCTACTAGCCTTGGTTGAGATCTCTTCGGTGAGCACGCTAAATGCCGAGTATGTGCTCTACTATGAAAAAGAGGTTTCAGATAAGCTATACTTTCTCATAGATGGCTTTGCAAGAGCCTACAAGATCGATAAGTTTGGCAATGAGATCAACCTATACTATATATATGCAGATAGTATTATCTCAGATATCAAAGATCTCTCAAGTACGATGATAACATCATTTGCAAATGTAAAAATCGTAGAGACCTCTAGGGTGCTAGCTATTGGTTATGAGAGGTTTAAAGAGCAGTTTTTGGATCAAAAGGTGCTTTGTGGTGAGTTTGCTTCGCAGATGATAAGAAGTGCTAACAATATGCGTAGTCTCATAAGTCGTGAGTTTGTTTTCAATGCAGTTGCAAAGGTTAGCATAATGCTAGATCGTGAGCTTGGTATCTTCAACAAGCTCAAAAGATCTGAAGCTTCACTAATGCTAAATATACAACCAGAAACACTCTCAAGAGTGCTAAATAGGCTAAGACGAGATGGGATCATAGCGGTGCACTCAGGTGTGATAGAAGTGCTAGATAGTGAAGCACTAAGAGGACTTTATGAAGAGTAAAATATGCGAAAGATAAAGATAGTTCTGTTTGTTGTGTTTTTGTTAGCGATAGCTTTGGTGCTTAACTCACAAAGAGTTGATAGGGTAACAGATAAGTACCATCAAGAGATCAAGACGCTTGATGAGCAGAAGGATTTTACGCAAGAGATCTTAAAGACTATACTATATCTATACCAAAACAAAGAGAGTTCATCAGCACCTTTGAGTGCGATGGTAAAGGAGTTTGTACACAAGGTAGATAGAGCCTCAGTAGAGCTTACGCAGAGTCCATATGCAAGAGATCTGTGGAACCGTTTTTACCTGCAGGTGCAGGTTTTTAAAGATAGCTATAAAAGCCCATCACCATATGTAAGCTTGACTGTGCAAAAGAGTGTCAAGGAGATATATAGCACAAACCTTGCACTTATATTTGAGTTTAACAAGCTTATAGAGCAGAAGCAACATAGGTTTAAGCTAGAGATGCGAACCTACAAGCTTGTTGAGTATATGCTCATACTCTTTTTTAGCATACTGCTTGTCTATCTCTTCTTTCAGCTTCGTGGTATGGTGGAGTTTGTGCAGAGGTTTTTGCTCATCTCAAAAAGAGTTATGGCGGAGTCGAGCATAAGCGAGCTTGAGCCATTAAAACTAAAGGTTGTCGATGAGCCAAGCAAAGAGGCTCAAGATAGCTACAACGCCATCATAGCAAAGGTGCAAAACTCCATCGTGGAGTACGCCTCTTCCATCGAGCACTCGGAGAGACTGCTTGCTAGAGTAGAAGAGGATATAGATAGTGTGGTAGATCTCTTTTATGAGGTTGGTGGCAAGAAGCGAGATAGAGAGCTGATAAAAAAAGAGGACGCCATTATACACTCGCTAGAGGAGCTAGCAGGCTATAAAAAGCGAGTAGCAGATCTAAAACGCGAGCTAAGTGAGCTTGTAAAAACGCAAAAGTAACAAACAAACTTAAACATTTTTTAATTTTTACTATTAGTAGTATAATTTGACCTAGGTCAAATTATGGCTCACTATTTTTTTATATTATTTTTTGGTAATAAGATGAAGGAGATAATATGAAAAAACATATTAACAAGTTCGCTTATGCAACTATTTGTGCTTCACTACTTACTGGACACGCATCTGCAAATGATGAGCTCCAAAAAGTTATGAAGGCTAGAGGCTTAAGTGAGATTGATGTTGTTCGTGCTGCAAAGACCTACAACCCTAGTGGCGTCAAAGATGACTACTATGTATTTAGTTCAGGCGGACAGAGTGGTCAAGTGATCGTCTATGGTGTTCCATCGATGAGAATCTTAAAGTACATTGGTGTATTTACGCCAGAGCCGTGGCAAGGGTATGGGTACGATGAGAACTCTAAGACGATCCTAAGACAAGGTAATATAAATGGTAAAGAGATCAACTGGGGTGACACACACCACCCTGCGGTATCTGAGACAAACGGTGAGTATGATGGTAAATACCTTTTCATAAATGACAAAGCAAACCCTCGTATAGCTGTTATTCACCTAGATGATTTTGAGACAAAACAGATCGTTGTAAACCCTGTGTTTAAATCATCTCACGGTGGAAGCTTTGTTACTCCAAATACAGAGTTTATCATCGATGCTGCACAGTACGCTGCACCATTTGATAAGAACTACCACTCCATAGAGGACTATAAAGAGTCATACCGTGGCGGTGTAACTTTGTGGCCGTTTGATACTAAAAAAGGGCTTATCAATGAGAAAGAGGCATTTACTATCGAGTTTCCTCCATATATGCAAGATCTAAGTGACTCTGGTAAACGCATCTCTGATGGTTGGGGCTTTACTAACTCATTTAACTCTGAGATGTACACAGGTGGTATTGAAGTTGGTCTTCCTCCATTTGAGGCGGGTATGAGTAGAAATGATACTGACTACTTGCATGTTTACAACTGGAAAAAGCTAGCTGAAGTTGCAAAAGATCCTAAAAATGTCAAAATGGTAAATGGCCACAAAGTTGTTCCAATCGATGTAGCTGTTAAAAACGATGCACTATTTTTGATCCCAGAGCCAAAATCACCACACGGTGTTGATGTGGATCCATCGGGTCAATATATAGTTGTTTGTGGTAAACTTGATACTCATGCGTCTGTTTATGACTTCAAAAAGATTCAAGCTCTTATCAAAAACAAAGATTATGCAGGAAAAGATCCATACGGTATTCCAATTCTTGATATGAAAAAATCACTTCATGGTCAAGCTGAACTTGGTCTTGGGCCATTGCACTCACAGTTTTCACCAGTTGATGGTGAGATCTACACATCTCTATATGTAGATAGTCAAGTGGTAAAATGGAACTACAAAACTCTTAAAATCGTAGATAAACAAGAGGTTCACTACAACATAGGACACCTTTGTGGTATGGAGAGTGATAGTGTTGATCCACAAGGAAAATATATCATCGCTCTAAACAAACTATCAATCGATAGATTCCTACCAGTTGGGCCACTTCATCCACAAAACCACCAGTTGATCGATATCACTGGTAAAAAAATGGATATGCTTGTAGATATGCCAATTGGTCTAGGTGAGCCTCACAACGCAGTTGCGATCAGAGCTTCTAAGATCAAAACGCACATCAGATACCCAATGGGTACAAACGCTGCAACAGGCGAGCCACATGAGGGTAAAACTCTAGCAGGTCAAGAGAGAGTTGAGCGAAATGGCAACAAAGTTACAGTTTATGCGACTATGGTTAGATCACACATCAACCCAGAGCGTATCACGGTAAATATAGGTGATGAGGTAACTTTCCACCTAACTAACCTTGAGAGAGCTCAAGATGAGACACACGGATTTACTATATTTGGTCATGATGTCCACGCTTCACTAGAGCCTGGTAAAACATCAACTATCAAGATAAAAGCTGACAAAGAGGGAGTTTACCCTTACTACTGTACAGAGTTCTGTTCAGCACTTCACCTTGAGATGATGGGTTATTTGATGGTAAAAGATCCAAACAAAAAGTACGAAAGTGCTAAAAAGCTTCAAATGGCTACTATGAGTAAAGATCAGCTTGAGGCGGAGTATAAAAAAGTTGTTGCGACAAATGACGCAACAGACGCTGTTATCCAAAGTGTTGTTAAGTTCTTACAAGACAACAAATACGAAAAACATAAAGCAGTTGCAGAGCTTGTAACTGATGCTATGGATCAGTATGGCAAGATAGCAGATGAGAAAGCAAAAGCAGATGCAGCTTACAAAAAAGGCGACATCGACACAGCGATCCTTCATGAGGGTATGATCTGGCAACTAATGGTAAAAACCGCAGATGTTGGGATCAGAGCAAAAGATACTCTAGTAAGAGAGATAGCTACTAAACAGTCCGACGCAGCAACAGCTGGTGAGAGAGCGTTTGGTGAGTATGGTTGTGGTGGTTGCCATGTGGTTGGTAAAGTTTCATCTGGTCCAGACCTAACAGGTGCACTTCTAAGACACGAAACTGGTGCTAAATGGGTAAAAGACTTTATTATGAACCCAGATAAAATGTATGAAGATCCATATGTAAAAGGTATGATCGAGTACTTTAAGCTTAGAATGCCAAACAATGGTGTTAATAGCAAAGATGCTGATAACATCATCGAATATATGAAATGGATTGACGATAACGCAAATCTGTTCTAATCCTACCTACTCGCACTTTTTGTGCGAGTGGTTCTTTCTTTGACAAAATTAGTCAATATAAACATAATTAAAGCAAATAAGTTTTATAATATTTTATTAAGATTACCTCTAAAGATTTAGATCCTATTTTTTTAGAGGTGTTCTTACACTATCAAAACAAACAAAAGGTTTATCATGCATCAAAGTTTGAAAAAATCAAAGATTTTTGCAACCATAGCTCTACTGATCCTAACAGTAGCTTTTACCTTTCCAATGGTCGCTTTTCACTCTACGCTAAACAAGATAGATGATGGCAAAAACCAAGAGGTCTCTTCTCTTGCTAAAAGTGTCTGGAATGCCTACAACAAGGGTCGTTATAAGAGTCAATCAACTCCAAAAAGTGCCCACGACAACTTAGATGAGATGATTGCCACCTCATCTGAGATTGGTGTAGCTTCTACACCTATTTGGGCAGTTTCGCTTGAGGCTCCAAACTATCCAAAAGATGCTTTTCCTGATGGGATTCCTGTCTTTTTTCACTTTGATGGCTTTAGTGGTGAGGTGCATGAGATGAACACTATCAACCACTATGTAGGTATGGATCCTATGTGGGTTGGTGGTGTGATCGAGCGAGAGATCGGCATTTATGCTCTACTTATCCTTAGTCTTGCGATGGTCTATTTTATAGCATATGACAAAAAGATACTCTCTTATGTGATGCTCATACCTGCGGCTTTGCCTCTACTTTTTATAGCAGACTACTCATATTGGCTCTACTGGTTTGGGCACAACTTGCATGACTGGGGAGCATTTACCATCAAGCCGTTTATGCCAACAGTTTTTGGTGATGGCAAGATAGCACAGTTTACTACGCATTCATACCCTGCTATGGGTTTTTACCTGCTTGTTGCTATTAGTGTATTTAGCTTGCTAGCTTACCTTGCAAGAGCTAAAGCACTACAAGAGATGGCGGAAAAATAGTATGTTAAGAGGCCTCTTGCTTATCTTTTGTGCTACAACTCTCTTTGGGGCAAACCTGCTTCAAGAGGCGATAGATGGTGCACAAAATGGTGATGTGATAAGGCTCAAAGCTGGTCTATACAAGGGTGCTATCAAGATAGATAAACCCATAACCATCGAAGGAGTAGAAGAGGGCGTTATCATAGATGGTGGTGGCGAGGGAACAGTCGTTACCATAAATAGCTCTTTTGTAACTCTAAAAAATCTCACCATAGTTGGTAGTGGTGATAGGCACGAAAAGATCGATGCTGGCGTGCTTTTAGAGGGCGTAGAGCAGTGTGAAGTTAGCCACTGCACTATTGATGATTGTCTCTTTGGTATAGATGTGATTATGACTAAAAATAGCATCATCGCCAACAACACCATAACATCAAAAAAGCTTGATCTAGGGCTTAGAGGTGATGGGATTAGGCTTTGGTATGCACATGATAATATCATCAAAGAAAATAGGCTCATCGACTCAAGAGATATGGTGATCTGGTACTCTCATGGTAATGAGATACTCAAAAATTACTCAAGAGGGTGTCGATACTCGCTTCACTTTATGTATGCGGGTAAAAATCTAGTAGAGGATAACTTCTATGAGCAAAATAGTGTTGGGATCTTTTTTATGTACTCAAAAGATACCATCGCTCGCAACAACACCATTAGAAGCTCTCTAGGTGCAACAGGAATGGGGATTGGACTACAAGAGATCTCCAACTTTACCATAGAGGGTAACACTGTGATCTACTGTGCTCAAGGTATGTATATAAACAGATCTCCCTTTGAGCCAGAGAGTACAAACTACATACTAAATAACAATATCTTATATAACGCAGAGGCTATCCACTTTCACTCCATCAGCGAAGATAACACATTTATAGGTAACACTATACTTGGCAACATCGATGATATAGTAAATGATAGCAGAGGCTCAAGGACTAGTAAAAATAGGTTTGAGCACAACTATTGGGATAACTATGAGGGGTTTGATAGAGATGGTGACAATGTAGGTGACACTTCACACAGAGTTTATCAGTATGCAGATCAGCTCTGGGCTTACAACCCTGATGTGAAGTACTTCTATGCTTCACCTGTCATCTCGCTACTAAACTTTTTAGCAAAGCTCGCTCCATTCACAGAGCCGATCTTTCTCATAGAAGATCCAAAACCAAAGATAAGAGGCTAAAATGTCAAAATTTAGAGCTGACAAAAGAGAGTTTATAAAGTTTTCTACTATTGGCATCATTGGGCTTGCTCTGGGTGCTGGTGGGTATGTTGCCACTCCACATCTTGTGCGTCACGAGACGCGTCTAAGACCCCCTGGGGCGGTAGATGAAGATAAGTTTTTAGCACTTTGCATCAAGTGCGGGCAGTGCTTGCAGGTGTGTCCCTACCACTCCATAAAGCTCTCAGACTTTACGATGGGTATGGGTGTGGGTACGCCATATATAGATGCAAATGAGAGAGGGTGTTATGCGTGTGATGCAGTGCCTTGTGTGCTTGCATGCCCAACTGATGCACTTGATAGCTCATGCGAGAGAGCAACAGATATCGATATGGGTATAGCAGTGCTTCAAAACCCACAAACTTGTCTAGGGATACTTAAAACTCCCGTGCCAAAAGGGTTTAACGACAAGATGCACCATTTCATAAAAAACACACGAAATGTGACTGAAATGGAGCTTGAAGTTCTTGAGAGGTTTGATGCGTTTGAGGGTGAAGCGTGTACGCTCTGTGCCGATATGTGTCCAATGCCAAACCCTCTAAGTGCCATAGCGATGGTGAGTGATGAGGGTGGTGGACAAAGACCAGAGATCTATGAGGGGTGTACAGGGTGTGGGGTTTGCCAAGAGGTTTGCCCTACAAAGGAGCCATCTATTGTGGTTCTGCCTCGTAAAAGTTATGATGATGTTTATAGAGCATAAGGAGAGATGATGAGAAATTTTAAGCTTTTGAGTTTGGTTGCAGTTATGGTGTTAGCGTTTGGTGGTTGTAGCGATGATGGTGAGGCGAAAAAAAGCACCGCTTCAAGTAGTGCAGAGGTAGCAAAAAGTGGATCTATTGAGATAGCAAAAGGTGATGCTAACGAGATCAAAGTCGCTCCAAAAGAGCACGATGGATCTAACAAAGCCTACTACGCAGACTATGCGAGTGATGCTAAAGAGCCAGAGCGTTCCGTGCTAGACGCAAACCTGCATGTTAGAAGCCCTTATGAGAGGATACAAATCGAGCTACTCTCAAAACAGCTTAGCAAAAACTTTATACAAAAGTGTTCTGCGTGTCACGATAACTATGCAAATGGAATCGTTGGACCATCGCTTCTAGGCAAGAGTGTAGAGCATATAGAAGAGAAGATCGCAGAGTTTAGAAAAGATCGAAGTGCCAATGTTTTGATGAGTGATCTGGTTACAAATATGCAAGATGATGAGATCAGATCACTTGCTAAAGAGATATTTGACTTCAATGAAGAAGTTCAAAAAATGAGGGGTAACTAATGAGTACGAAAAATATAGTAGTTGCGGGCATAAGCCTAGTAGTTGTTGCACTTATGGCACTTACAGCTTCACGAGGTGGGGCTTACCAAGGTGGTGAGCATCACAAGGTGATTGGTAACTTAGTTTCTCAAGTTCAAGAGAGTAGCGATGAGGGCAAAACCTATGGATCTGCAACCCTTACGCAAGGTACAAGTAGTGATGAGCATGATGAGGAGCTAGATGCACTAAAGAAAAAAGCTAGCAATATTGGAGCTGTTAAGATCAGTGCGGAGTATAGAAGCAGATGTGCGGCGTGTCATGGGATTGATGGAAGTGGCGAGCAAGATGGAAGAGTGCTTATGGGGCCAGCTCTTTATGGTCAAAGTAGCGAGAAGATCTACAAAGATCTCATAGACTTCAAAGATGGCAGAAAGGAAAATGTCGTCATGAAGGGGCTTCTTATAAACACTAGCACCGAGGAGCTTAGAAGATTCGCCGATGAGATAGGTGCGTTTGCAACTCAAGGTAACTAAAGAAGTATAAGATGGATAAATATAACAACCGAGAGACGATAAAAAACTCCACATTTTTATCAACATTTTTTAGCACATCAAAAGATGGCAAAAAGACTCTTAGCATCAGAGCAAAGCGATGGATTGTGGTTATTGCAGTGCATCTGCTATTTTTTCTCTCATTTCACATCGATATACAAACGCTTGAGGGAACGCTCAATGGCTCTCGCTTTTTGGGCTTTCACCTCATAGATATCTTTACTGCTATCGAGGTATTTTTAGCAACTTATGAGGTGCATACAAATGTGCTTATAGGGACTATTACTATTGCTATATTTTATATATTTATCGGTGGGCGAACATACTGCTCGTGGGTCTGTCCTTATGGCATACTAAGTGAGATCGGCGAGAAGTGGCACAACACCTTGGTGGCCAAAAAGATCATAAAAGAGCGAAAGTTTGATCATAGAGTTAGACATGTTTTTTTAGCAGTTTTTCTCTTTTTGGCACTTACGACGGGCTATTTGGTATTTGAGACATTTAGCGTGGTTGGGATCCTTAGCCGTTTCATCGCTTATGGGTGGAGTTTAGCACTTGTATGGGTGCTTGCAGTGTTTCTCATAGAGGTCTTTTACTCCCGTAGAGCGTGGTGTACTTATATCTGTCCTATCGGTACTACTTATGGTTACATAGGTAAGATCTCAGCTCTTAGGGTGGAGTGGAACGACAACTGCGATCACTGTATGGTGTGTCATGATGTCTGTTTTGAGAACCAAGTTTTGGAACTCACCAAGGCGAAGTACGCCGATGAGAAAAAGGCTAAAGGTATAGAGCGAGAGTATGTCACAGGGGCGGATTGTACGCTTTGTGGTCGTTGTATTGATGTGTGCCATGTTGATGCACTCAACTTTGACTTTAGATTAAAGAGCTTAGTATGATAAAAGTAGAAAATTTAACCAAAAAGTTTGCTTCTCACATCTCCTTAGATGCGATTAGTTGTACATTTAAGCGGGGTGAGAGTGTCGCACTTATGGGGGCAAATGGAGCTGGTAAGACGACGCTAATCAGATCGATCCTTGGCTACTATCACCCAAATAGTGGAAGCGTAAAGGTAGCTGGATCTGATCCCATAAAAAATAGAGTTGAGGTGCTAAGACATATAAGTTTTGTGCCACAGCTCCCACCTCCTATCAAGCTAAGTGTCTCAGAGCTACTCGATTTTGCTTCCAAAAGTTCAGATATAGATAGATCTAGCATCGTGGAGTATGCTTCGCAGATGAAACTTGATGTCCAGAGTAATGCTAACAAGTCATTTTTCAAGTTGAGTGGCGGTATGAAGCAGAAGCTTCTCATCGCTATCGCACTTGCAAAAGATAGTGACATAATGATCTTTGATGAGCCAACAGCAAACCTAGATCCAGAGGCTAGAGGTGACTTTTATAGACTACTGCAAAAAGATAGCTCAAACAAAGTTATGCTCTTTGTAACCCACCGTTTTGAAGAGGTGGAGGGGTTTGTAAACCGCGAGATCTATATGGATCTAGGAAAGATTACAGTTGATAAAGCTATTTAGCTCCATCATCTTAGCCCTTTTTTTTGCGGGGTGTGGTGCAGAGGATAAACAGGCTTGTCCACAGTGCCATATGGCGATAGAAGAGGGCAGTCCCTACATCTGCTCAAGTGGCAAACTGCACTTTGATGAGTTTGGTTGTATGGTGCTTTATGCTGACAAAAATGGGCTAGATCTAGCTAGTTTGATGGTAAAAACCAAAGATACTCTAAAGGCTATACCTGCAACCAAGGCTTATTATAGTAGAGTAGATAAAACTCCTATGAGTTATGGTTTTGCGGCGTATGAAGAGACAAAAGAGGGTTTTGTAAGTTTTGATGAAGCACAAAAAATGATGCTTCGAGGCGAACATATGGCAAACCCAAAGATAAAAAAACAGCTCCTAGGAGATAGATGATGAAAAATTTAGCACTCATAGCATACTTAGATCTAAAAGAGTCGTTTAGATCTAAATGGTTTTTGATCTATATGCTTGTTTTTGGTGGCATGATTGCACTATTTTTTATAGCGGGTGTAACTGAGTCACAAGTGATGGGCTTTAGCGGACTTAGCAGACTGCTACTTATGTATATACAGATCACCATCGTGATACTGCCTATTTTCATACTCATAACCACCGTTAGATCCATCTCGGGGGATCGCGATAGCAACATCTTAGAGTATATGCTCTCATTTGCTATTTCGCTTAAGCAGTACTATTGGGGCAAGCTCATAGGTCGCTTTGTGACAGTCTTTTTGCCTGTCTTTTTTGCGATGATTCTTGCGGTGATCTTTGGGCTTTTCAAAGGTGCTAGTATCCCGTGGAGTATATTTTTGCTCTACTCAGCACTGATAGTAGCTATGAGTATGGCGTTTTTGGGCATCGCATTTTTTGTCTCAAGTGTGGTCAAATCAAGTGAAATCGCTCTTGGGATCTCATTTTTTATCTGGATTGCACTCTTAGCGTTTATAGATATAGCTCTCATCTCGCTAATGATGCAACACCGCTTTCCAACAGGCGTTATCATCGGTATATCGCTACTAAATCCCATCGAGATCTTTCGTGTTGCTGCTATCTCGCTTTTTGATCCAGAGCTTACCGTTATGGGGCCAGTGGCTTACTACTTGCTAGATAGTTTGGGTAGAAATCTACTCATCTTGCTTTCGTTTATATATCCCATAGTGCTTGGACTACTCTTTGCATTTGGTGGATTTGTAGTGTTTAAGAAAAAAGATTTGGTATAAGGAGAGATTATGAAACTACTGATTTCACTACTTTTTGCGTTTGTGTTGGCGTTTTCAAATGAGCTTGGATATAAGGACGACACAACTTGCTTCGTGCGAAACTTTAAAGTTGCACAGTACCCTGAATGGGCTTCAAAGATAGTGATGAGTGATAAAAAAGAGTACTTTTTTAGCTCACCAAAGTCGATGTTTGAGTTCTACTTGCACCCTGCTAGATGGGAGAGTTTGGGCATAACTAGTGAAGATGAGTTTGGCAAGATCTATGTTACTGACTATGAGAGTGGCAAGGTGCTTGATGCTAGAGGAGCATTTTTTGTGTATGGATCTCGTGGTATCTCGCCAGCGGGAGATGATCTGCCTGCTTTTGAGAGCTACCAAAAAGCAGAAGAGTTTGCAAAACAGTATAGTGGCAAGAGAGTTTTTGGCTTCAAGGAGGTCTCACTCGCACTCATAAACTTGCTAAATGGACGCATATAGACTAGTTTAAAAAACTCACTTAATTTTAACCCTCTTTATGATATATTGTTACAAATACCTATAAAGAGGCTACTAGGTGAAGATGAAGATAGGCAGTGCCATACTGTTTGAGAATGTCGATGATGATACTATCAAAAAGATTGAGCAGTTTACAACTATACAAAGGGTTGCAAAAGAGAGTATCCTATTTTACGAGGGTGAAGAGCCTAAGTTTTTGTACCTACTAACTAAGGGCGTCATAAAGCTCTATAAAACTTCATCAAACCACAAAGAGATCGTGCTAAAGTACTTTCAAGATAACGAGCTAATAGGCGAAGTGGCAAACTTTGAAAATATGCCATACCCTGCTACTGCAAAGGCTTATAGTGATATCGAGGTGCTAAAGATCGACTTTGATAAGCTAAAAGGGATTATTCTAAATGATCCAAACCTCTCATTTAACATACAGAGATCTCTTATAAAAAAGATCAAAAACCTAGAAAACATCATCTCTACTAACCTAGTTCTTGACTCAAAACAGAGAGTCGCTAAGTATATATATGATCATAGTGATGACTTCTTTGCCACTAAAAATATTGAGATAGCTGAGATACTCGGTGTTTCGCCCGAAACACTCTCAAGAACACTAAAGTTTTTCAAAGATAGCGGTATAGTAGATACTAAAAATAAAAGCATCGACAAAGATGCACTGCTTGAGCATTTTGAGTATTAGGTAACAGAAAACGGACAACTAAAAACCGATCCGTTTTCCGTTTTCTGTTGTCAGTTTTCCGTCATGTTCTAAAGATCTCTAGCTTTGAGTGGAGCGTGTTAGTCATTGAGTTTAGATGCTCAGCAGCTGAAGCTATCTCCTCAACACTTCTAGCATTTTGAGCTGAAACTGTGTTGATCTGCTCTACTTGTTCTACTATAAGCCCTATATCTTTTGCGGTGTTTTCAAAGTCGCCCACGCTCTTTTCGGTTGCAATAACCGCACTATTTACGATCTCAACACTTGAGCCGATCTCGCTCTCAACTGTTGTAGCACTTCTTGAGAGCTTCTCAACCTCTTTTGAGTTTTGGCTCATCTGCGTGCTTATATCCATAATGGACTGCACTATTACATTGATAGTCGCATTGATCTCGCTTAAGCTTCTTTGTGTTCGCTCTGCAAGTTTTCGCACCTCATCAGCTACCACCGCAAAGCCCCTGCCGTGCTCACCCGCTCTTGCTGCTTCGATCGCGGCATTAAGGGCTAGAAGGTTTGTCTGATCGGCGATATCTGCGATGATGTCAAGTATATTTTTGACCTCATTGGCGTCGTGCGAGAGTTGCTCCATCTTGTGAGCTAGCTCGATCTCAAGCTCAGCGGAGTTTTGTACCTGATGTGTTAGCGAGATGATGAGTGTTTTTGCGTTTTGTAGGTTCTCATTTGCTCTTAATATCTCAGCTTTGTTGGTGTTTGCTTCTCTTATAGCTTCATCTATATTTTTTTGTGTCTCTAGTGCTCGTTTGGTTGCTTCCTCGATCGCAAATGAGCTTTTTTCGACATTTTCACCAACACTTAGCGATGTGGTCGATAGCTGATGCGATATGGACGCATTCTCGCTTGAGCTGATCTTAGATGTATCTATAAGCTCTCGTATGTTTGAGATGAGCGAGTTGAAGCTACGAGCCATCAGGTTTATCTCCTTTGGGGTATTTTCATTTGCCTTTATGGTGAGATTTTTATCAGTTGAGATCTTGAGCATGATCTCCTCAAACTCGACAATAGGTCGTACCACACTGCGGTTTATCATAAATAGAGCCACCGCTAGGATCATAAGCAAAAGCACAAGTGAGATGATCGCGATGCTATCTCTTAGAGCATTTGCTCTCTCAACTACCTCATCGTAGTCTATGCGTGAGATAAAGCCCCACTGTATATCATCAGAGATCTTAAGCGGTGCGTAGGCAAATATGGCAAGTTTACCACCAAAGCCCTCTACTGTAATATTGCCCGTTTTGCCCTCTAGTGCAAGAAGAGGTGCTTCCCAGTTTAGCTCCGCTTTGTTAGCAAATGAGTTTACTACTTTGTACTTCTCTTGAAGCGATGTGTCACTTCTAGTAAATCTATCTTGACCCACTAGATAGTCATCTTGCGTCTTACCATAGCCATCTCGTTTGGTCATGATCGTGTTTATGAGGTTATATGAGATCTTAAAGACCACCACCGCTTTTGTCTCACCATCTATCTTGATGGGATCGGCTAAAAACATTAGTGGCTCATTGTCGCTTAGTGCGTATGGAGCCATATCGGAGTATGATGGTTTACCACTTTGAAGTGCTCTCTCAAAAGCTATGCCAAGACCAGACTGTTTTAGATCACTCGCAAGGACATTTGCACCATAATCTTTCTCTTTTGCAGTGCTATAAAGCACATGCCCATGCTTAGCACACAGTATCATAAAGTCTTTATAGCCGTATTTGGTAGCATAGCTTTGAAAAAACTCCTCATGGGGTTTGGTAGCTATGCCCACATCTGGGTGTGTAACAGGGTAGGCATCTTTTGCTCCAACGCCCAGCTCTTCATGGATATGAAGCATATCTTCAACAAGCTTAGCAATGTTGCCAGATCTGCTTATGGCATCTATATTTGTCACATTTGACTTAAAAAAAGCATCTATTTGTGCCATTTTTCCGTTTCTAACTAGCGTCATTCGGACATCATTTGCCGTTATAAGTGCCTCTTTGCTCTTGGTAGCTGATATGTAGGCGCTCAGTGTTGCCAAAAAGATGAGAGAAAACGCAACTAATGCGATGGTCTGAAACTTGATTGAGGATCTATTCAATGCCTCTCCTTTGTTAGATCTTGATATATTTTAACACTCACTAACGAGTGAACGAGCCATTATAGCAAGGCTTTGTGACAAATGACAAAATATCAATCAATTTTATAGTTCGGGGGGGGGGGGGGGGGGGTTTTTTTTTTTTTTTTTTACACTTTTTAAAAAAAAAAAAAAGGGGCGAAAATAACAAAAAGATTTATTTTTGTTTTGGTAGGGGAGGGAAATGTTCCCCATTTTTTTTTCTA
>JBAYBZ010000007.1:0-91983 GCA_041669045.1 Sulfuricurvum sp.
ATCAAAGTTTAGCTCATTTATGCGTGCCACTTCATCAAAAAACTCCACCCTCGAAGCGACAAAATCCCCTAGATGGATATGGCTTTTTTTGTAGTTTATGTGATCTTTTTTGATCAAAAAACTTAGATCATCATATAAGCTAAAGATATTTTTACTCGCCACTTCGATCTTACTTAAGTGCCTATCTTTGGGCATTTTCATAGTATAAAGCTCAAGACTTGTGAGTATCACACTAAGAGGTGTGTTGGTCTCATGCACGGTGTAGCGTAAAAACTCCTTTTGGCGACGCAGCAGATCTTGAGAGAAGTTTCTCTCATCTCTTAGCTTTTTAGTCTTTAAAAGTACTCGCTCCTCAAGACTCTCATTTAGCTCCTCAAGGCTCTGCTTTTGGCTTCGCACCCGATCGATCATCTCGTTTGCATAGTGCACCATCTTTTTAAAATCCTCAAAGTGGATCTCATCTGGATCTATGCTCGCATCACGATCAAGAGCTGCTTTAAAAAACTCCAAAAACTTATCTATGTCACGATGAAGTGTCGCCAAAAAGAGCTTATTTAGTGCAAAAAAGATAGCAAATATGATAAAACTAAGCGTAGCAATCGCTAACGCAGTGCGGATTATGATGCTCTTTATCGTGTACTTTTCCTGCTCCAAATGAGCCACACTGTGACTAGCTTGCGAGATCTGCTCAAAGCCCTTTTGCTCATACTCATTGTAGATCTCATAGATGAGCAAAAAGACAAAAAGCATAGTTAAAGCTATGAGAAGCACCACATTTAGCGTACTTGCCCTCTTTATGCTTGAGTACAACTTAGTCAAATTCATAAAGCCATTATATAGCTTTTTTTACTATAATTGCACCATTTTATATATAAAGGCTAATTTATGTTTGGTAAAAAACTAAAAAAGTATGATCTAAGTAGCGAGGAGCTATCAAAGCTCAAATGGGCAAGAGTGGAGACTTCAAAGGGTGTGATCTGGCTAGAGATGTTTGCCAATGAAGCACCAAATACTGTCGCAAACTTCGCACACTTAGCAAATAGTGGCTTCTATGATAACCTCAACTTTCACAGAGTTATAGCGGGCTTTATGGCACAAGGTGGGTGTCCACTAGGAACAGGTACAGGCTCGCCTGAGTGGGCGATCGAGTGTGAGTGCGACAACAACACATCTGCTCATGAAAGAGGAGCTATCTCTATGGCTCACGCGGGACGCAACACTGGCGGAAGCCAGTTTTTCATCTGCTTTGTGAAGTGCGATCACCTAGATGGCGTACACACTGTTTTTGGCTCTATCGCTAAAGATGACACGGCGAGCTTTGAGGTGCTAGATAGCATAAGAATGCGTGATGATATAGTAAGTATAAAAGTGCTTCCAGAAAGAGAGTAAGTGTTAGTTCACATCTGTTGTAGCGTCGATTCGCACTTTTTTTTGCAAAAACTTCAAAACGACTACCCAGATGAGAAGCTTGTTGGGTTTTTTTATGACCCAAATATCCACCCATACGCGGAGTATAGACTGCGTCTCTTAGATGTTAAACGCAGTTGCGATCTACTAGGCATAGATCTTGTAGAGGGTGAGTATGACTTTGATAGCTGGCTAGAGGTGGTGCGAGGGCATGACAAAGACCCTGAAAAGGGTGAGCGGTGCAAAAAATGCTTCGATCACCGCTTTGAAGTGAGTATGCAAAAGGCAAAAGAGCTAGGTCATGCCAAAATGAGTACATCTCTGCTTGTAAGCCCGCTAAAGTCGCAAGAGCAACTCATCGCAAGTGGTGAGCGGTTTAGAAAAAAGTATGGTGTGGAGTTTGTGCACTTTGACTACCGATCTAGTGGCGGAACACAGACTCAAAGCGAAGTGAGCAAAGAGCAAAAGCTCTACCGACAAGACTACTGCGGTTGCATCTACGGCTTAACCAATCAGCGAGAAGCTCAAGATAGACTCGCCGATGAATTGCTCTCACCCATCTGCGGTAGAGTACTTCCTGCAAGCATCGAAGAGAGGCTAGATCTTTACAACAAACGCCTAGATCTTGAAACAAAACATATAGATTATAAGATCATTAAAGAGAAGTTTTTAAACTACCGCCTTTTTAGTCTTACTCTTAAGTGTGATGGCAAGACAACCCCTGCTCACGCACTATTTTACTCCACTATGCCTAGAAAAACCACAAAAGCTAGCGTAGAGTTTGAGAGTAGTGGCGTAGCGTACTTTAGCCGTGAAGAGCTAAAACTCATAGATCTAGATCTATTTAACTCGCTTGCAAAAAGAAGCTACGCAAATATATATGATCTCATCTACAATCCGCCAAGCGTGGAGGAAGAGCTGAGCATAAGAGAGCAGATCTGCGGGGTTGGGTTTAACCTTAGCCCTATTTTGGTAGTGCAAGATCTAGGTATCAAAAAGCTAGAGCTTTACCTTGATGCAAAAGTTTATGAAGATACAAAAGAGAGACTTTTAGAGTTTAAGCCCCATAAGTTATAATTATAAAAGGAGATCTAAAATGTCAGCAAATCAAAACAGCAGTAACCAAAAGAGCGATAACAAAAGCTACAAAGAGGCGAAAAAAGAATACCTTAAATATAGAGGTAGTTTTACAGGTGGTGCCAACGCAGAGCAAAACTACGATGAGCACAGGATAAAAAAGTATGGCAACTAAGATATTTCTAGATGCAAGCATCTTGCTTGATGAGCTATTTGATGATAGAAAACATAGCAAAAATACACAAAAGGTTATAGATCGCTATCTAGATCTAGAAGTGACATTTGTGGTGTCAAGCAGTAGCATACCTCTTCTCCATCACGCAGGCAGAGAC
This sequence comes from Sulfuricurvum sp., assembly GCA_041669045.1. Taxonomy (GTDB): domain Bacteria; phylum Campylobacterota; class Campylobacteria; order Campylobacterales; family Sulfurimonadaceae; genus JBAYBZ01. The sequence goes on from JBAYBZ010000007.1 coordinate 2,817, forward strand.
AGTGACTTAGAAAAGATGACCAAATTTATACTATCTACACTTGAAGATAGCTTGCTTTTTGAGGTGTACACCATAGGAAGTAAAGAGACCATCGCCACGCTTGAGCTAGTAGAAAAAGGGTATGACTTCGCAAGTGCTACAAACTACATAATAGCAAAACATAGCGGTTGCAAGGCGATCATCACAAATGATGAAAATTTTCCACAGCTAGATCTACCGCTTGTTAGAACCGCTCCAGATCTGCGGGAGTTTACGCCAACTTCAAGCCAAAGCTAGCTAAGAGGCAAAAACTAATGATTTTATAATAGTTTTTTAGATAGAATTTTTCAAAAAAGTTTAGGGTTTATAAAAAGATGCAAACAGTTTTAGATGTAAATGAGATCCAAAAGATCATTCCTCACAGATTTCCATTTTTGCTACTAGATCGAGTAACAAACATAACTCCCAAAGAGTCACTCATAGGGTACAAAAATGTAACCATCGGCGATCAAGTGTTTCAAGGGCACTTTCCAGATCACCCCATCTACCCAGGTGTGATGATTCTTGAGGGTATGGCTCAAGCGGGTGGCATACTTGCATTTAAGAGTATGGACGACATGAGCGAAGAGGTAGCAGCTAGCAAAGTGGTTTACTTTATGAGCATAGATGGTGCTAAGTTTAGAAGTCCTGTTCGCCCTGGGGATCGCCTAGAGTACCGCGTAAGTGTGGTAAAAAACAAAGGTCAGATCTGGGTGCTTAAGGGTGAGAGTTATGTTGATGATAAGCTAGTTTGCGAAGCTGAACTAAAAGCTATGATCGTAGATAAATAAGGCACTATTTTGAGTAAAATTTCCCCACTAGCCATTATAGAAGATGGTGCACGCATCGCTGATGGTGTCGAAATAGCCCCTTACTGCTTCATCTCTAAAGATGCTCGCATAGGCGAGGGTACAAAGATAGCACAAGGTAGCCTCATCTACGGTAAAACTACCATCGGTAAAAACAACCTCATATTTTCCAACGCCGTCATAGGCTCACAACCTCAAGATCTAAAGTTTGCGGGCGAAGATGTAGAGCTTATCATCGGTGATGGCAACAAGATCAGAGAGTTTACACTCCTAAACCCTGGCACAAAAGGGGGTGGTGGCAAAACCATCATCGGAAGCTACAACCTACTGATGGGCTATGTGCATGTGGGTCATGATGTGATCATCGGCAACCACTGCATACTAGCAAATGCTGCAACCCTTGCAGGGCATGTGGAGCTGGGTGACTTTGTAGTTATCGGCGGTATGACTCCCATACATCAGTTCGTAAAAGTGGGTAGCTACGCTATGGTGGCAGGGGCTTCGGCACTTGCTCAAGATGTCCCTCCATACTGCATGGTAGAGGGCAACCGTGCAACACTTCGTGGGCTAAACCTCACAGGGCTTAGACGCAACATAGATCGTGAAGATATAGATGAGCTAAAGAGTGCTTATAGAGATCTATTTGAGGCGGGCAAGCCACTAAAAGATGTAGCAAATGACCTCATTGAAACTAGCAAAAACCACCATGTTAAGGCACTTTGTGACTTTGTACTAAAAACAAAAAGGGGTATCCCTTATGAGAGGAAACATACATGATACATAGAAGTTGTAGCTTCTGCGGAACAAAAGAGAGTGAGAAAAACCCCCTCATAGCGGGCAATAGTGCCTATATCTGCAAAAACTGTGCTATCGCCATACACAAGATCATGCTAGGCGATGAGAAACAGATCTCAACCATCAGTGATGAAGAGATGGAGCTAATGATACCAAGCGAGCTTAACGCCTTTTTGAGTGAGTATATCATCGGGCAAGAGCGAGCTAGAAAACTCCTAAGCGTGGCGGTTTACAACCACTACAAGCGTATATTTAAGATGCACGAAATCGAAGATGATCCTACCGAAGTTGCAAAGTCAAATGTACTACTCATTGGCCCAACAGGAAGTGGAAAAACGCTTATGGCTCAAACCATCGCAAGAGTACTAAATGTCCCTATCGCCATCGCGGACGCAACAAGCCTAACCGAAGCTGGCTATGTGGGTGAAGATGTGGAAAATATCCTCACAAAACTGCTCCAAGCAGCAGATGGCGATGTAAATCGTGCTCAAAAAGGGATCGTCTTTATAGATGAGATCGACAAGATCTCAAGAATGAGTGAAAACCGCTCCATTACCCGCGATGTCTCTGGCGAGGGAGTGCAACAAGCTCTACTTAAGATCATAGAGGGAAGTGTCGTAAACATACCACCAAAAGGTGGTAGAAAACACCCAAATCAGGACTTTATAGCGATCGATACATCAAATATCCTCTTCATCTGTGGCGGGGCATTTGATGGGCTAAAAGATATACTAAGAAGAAAAGTGGGGCAAAATCTACTAGGCTTTACGCATGATAAAAAGAGCAAAAAAGAGCAAGATGAGATCAGTTATGACAAGGTTGAACCTGATGATCTTGTGCACTATGGACTGATCCCAGAGCTTGTGGGAAGACTACCCGTTATAGCTTCACTAAATGAGATCAGTGAGAACGATATGGTTCGCATACTAACAGAGCCTAAAAACTCGCTGATGAAACAGTACAAAAAGCTATTTGCACTTGATGGTGTTGAGCTAAACTTTGAAGAAGACGCCCTAAGAGCGATCGCCAAAAAAGCCATAGAGCGAAAAACGGGTGCAAGAGGGCTTAGAGCCATACTTGAGGAGTCTATGATCGAGATAATGTACACACTCCCAGAGTACGCAGGCTATGAAGTGATCATCACTAGCGAGGTGATAAACGATCAAAAAGAGCCTATATATGTCAAAAAAAGTGCAAAAAAGCATAAGGAGGTGGTATGATATTTAACAAAATAATAGGGCTTTTCTCAAACGATCTCTCCATAGATCTAGGAACCGCAAACACGATAGTCATAGCAAAGGGTAAAGGTATCGTTATAAATGAACCATCAGTTGTTGCGGTAAAAACAGAGAAGTTTGGGCACCAAAAAGTGCTAGCCGTGGGGCATGAAGCAAAAGAGATGGTAGGAAAAACCCCGGGTAACATCAAAGCCATACGACCTATGAAAGATGGCGTCATAGCGGACTTTGATATGACTGAGAAGATGATCAGAAAGTTCATCGAAAAAGCTCATGGTAGAAGCTCGCTCATAAGCCCCCGCATCATCATCTGTATACCTTATGGACTAACTCAAGTTGAGCGAAAAGCAGTACGCGAATCGGCTCTTAGTGCAGGTGCTAGAGAGGTGTTTTTGATGGACGAGCCTATGGCAGCAGCAATTGGTGCGGGCGTAGATATCAGAGAGCCTCATGGTAGCTTAGTGGTGGACATCGGCGGTGGCACGACAGAGATCGGCGTCGTCTCACTAGGCGGACTAGTGCTCTCCAAATCGATCCGCACCGCAGGCGATAAGATAGATCAATCCATCGTAAACTACATAAGAAAAAAGTATAACCTCCTCATCGGTGAGAGAGTTGCTGAAGATATCAAGATTACCATCGGTACAGCAGTGACACTAGATCAAGAGATCAAAATGATCATCAACGGTCGTGATCAAGTTGAGGGCTTACTAAGCTCTGTTGAGCTAACAAGTGAAGATGCGAGAGAGGCGATGAAAGAGCCACTAAAAGAGATCAGCGAAGCACTTCGCGATGTACTAGAGATGACCCCACCAGATCTTGCGGGTGACATAGTAAACAACGGCATCATCTTAACAGGTGGCGGGGCACTAATCCGTCAGCTAGATAAATACCTCTCAGATATAGTAAAGATCCCTGTTTACGCCTCAAACGAGCCACTACTAGCGGTTGCAAGAGGTACAGGAAAGGCTCTCGAAGAGATAGACTTGCTTCAAGATCTCTTTGAAAATGAATAAAAAACCACTCCTTTTTGTACTATTTTTTGCCCTAGCTCTAAGCGGGGCACTCTACTACTCAACAACTCTACAATCACCCTTTATAAACACCGTAAATAGGATACAAATAGCCTACAACAACGCAACAGAGATGATCAAAAAAACAGCTTTTGAGTACTTTTTTCAGACAAGACATATAGCAGAGCTTGGAGAGAAACTAAAAGAGTATGAAGCAAGATACACACTATCTTACGAGCTTGAAGCAAAACTCAAAGATCTCATCAGCTCCGAGCACCTAGATCTAGCCATCGATCCACAGATCAAGCTTGTTCAAGCCATCTCTTATCAAAAATTTGGCGACTTCAACCGCCTCTGGATAGATGTAAAAGATTATGATCACACTAAGATCTATGGACTTATATATAAAGATATGGTCGCGGGCATCGTCATACCAGATGAGAGAAGAGCTTTAGCACTACTTATAGGAGATATAAAAAGTACTTATGCAGTATGTATAGGCGATGGGGTGGCTCAAGGCATAGCAATGGGCAACAACTCAGAGGAGATCATCATCAAGTATATACCCGCTTGGCAGAGCATCGCAGTTGATGATGAGGTGGTAACCTCTGGACTTGATGGCATATTTTTTAAAAACCTAAAGGTTGGTAGAGTAACTTCGATCTCAAAATCGCAAGGCTATCAGAGTGCAACTGTTAAGCCATATTTTAACAAAAATGATCCTACATTTTTTTATCTGATCTCACCTACACCATAGTAGTTTTATAGTTACTTTTCACATTTTTTAAGCACTTTTTGCCTATAATTTCCAAATTTATCCTCCAAAGGTAGCCCAATGCCTAAACGCACAGACATCAAAACAATACTTCTCATCGGTTCAGGCCCAATCGTTATCGGTCAAGCTTGCGAATTTGACTACTCTGGTACACAAGCGGTAAAAACGCTCAAAGATCTAGGGTACCGCGTGGTGCTTATCAACTCAAACCCAGCTACCATTATGACAGATCCAGAGTTTGCAGATCGCACCTATATAGAGCCTATCAAAGAGGAGGTGATCGAGCGTATCATCAAAGATGAAAAAGTGGACGCCATACTACCAAATATGGGCGGACAAACCGCTCTAAATGTTGCTACAAGCATGTATAAAAAGGGTATGCTTGAGGGCGTGGAGTTTCTAGGTGCTACTCCTGATGCGATCCACAAAGGCGAAGATAGACAAGCATTTAAAGAGGCGATGATCCGCATCGGTATGGATTTGCCCTACTCTATGTATGCGTACAATATGGACGACGCCCTAGCCGCAGCGGAGCAGATCGGCTTTCCACTTATCATAAGAGCCTCATTCACCCTCGCAGGTGGCGGAAGTGGCGTGGCGTACAATATGGACGAGTTCAAGCTTTTGGCAAAACGGGGGCTTGATGAATCACCTGTGAGCGAAATCCTCATCGAAGAGTCGCTTCTTGGGTGGAAAGAGTTTGAGATGGAGATCGTGCGAGACAAAAACGACAACGCCATCGTCGTCTGCTCCATCGAAAATCTTGATCCTATGGGAGTGCACACAGGCGATAGCATCACCATCGCACCAGCTCTAACACTAACAGACAAAGAGTACCAGAAGATGCGAGATGCCTCGTTTGCTATTATTCGCGAGATAGGCGTAAACGCAGGCGGATCTAACATTCAGTTTGCCATCAGTCCAGAAAATGGGCGAATGATAGTCATCGAAATGAATCCGCGAGTCTCACGAAGTTCCGCATTAGCCTCAAAAGCAACAGGCTATCCGATCGCTAAGATCTCTGCGATGCTAGCAGTTGGCTTTACACTAGATGAGATCACCCACGACATCACAGGCAACAACGCCCTTTTTGAGCCTAGCATAGACTATATAGTTACAAAAGTCCCGCGATTTACATTTGAGAAGTTTCCAGAAGCTGAAGATACGCTCACTACGAGTATGAAGAGTGTTGGTGAAGTTATGTCGATGGGTAGAACATTTAAAGAGTCTCTCCAAAAGGCTCTTTGTTCACTTGAAACAGGGATATGCGGACTAGATGAGATGAGTGGTGAGCTAGATTACATCAAGCATGAGATCCGCCGTCCAAATGCCGATAGGCTTTTGTATGTTGCAGAGGGGTTTAGACGAGGTTTAAGCGTAGAAGATATCTATGAGCTAAGTAGTATAGATCCATGGTTTTTGTACCAGATCGAGGAGCTTGTTAAGAGTGAGAGCACCATCTCAAAGGCGACACTAAGCGACGCAAAAGCTCTAAGAGAGCTAAAAGTAGATGGCTTTAGTGACCAAAAGATAGCAGAGCTTATAGCCAAAAACAGTGGCGTAGTAGTGAGTGAAGATGAGGTTTATGAGGCCAAAAAAGCACAAGGTGTTGATCTAGGTTACTACCATGTGGACTCTACTGCGGGGGCTTTTGCATCATGCAAAAACTACCTCTACTCTGCTATGAGCCCAAATGGCATTGAGGCAAAAAGACAAAAAGATGAGAGCAAAAAACGAGTCCTCATTATCGGTGGTGGACCAAATAGAATCGGACAAGGCATCGAGTTTGACTACTGCTGTGTACACGCTGCGTTTGCCCTAAAAGAGATGGGGATCGAGACTATTATGTACAACTGCAACCCTGAGACAGTATCGACTGACTATGACACCTCTGATGTGCTCTACTTCGAGCCGATCGACTTTGAGCATGTGCGAGAAGTGGTCGCAAACGAGGATCCAGATGGCGTTATAGTACACTTTGGCGGACAAACCCCACTCAAACTTGCAAATGCACTAACTAGAAGCGGAGCTAAGATCGCAGGAACTAGTGCAGAGGTGATAAACCTTGCGGAGGATCGCGAAGAGTTTGCGGCGTTTGTAGATCGCCACAACCTCAAACAACCTGCAAATGGACTTGCAAGAACTAAAGAGGAGTCATACGCCATCGCAACAAGACTAGGATACCCTGTGCTTGTGCGTCCATCGTATGTACTTGGCGGACGGGGTATGCGTATAGTTTATAGCGAAGATGAGCTAAAAACATATATGGATCTAGCAGTTTCAGTCTCAAACAACGCCCCTGTACTTATAGATAAGTTCTTAGATCAAGCCATAGAGCTAGATGTCGATGTCATCTGTGATGGAGCAGATCTATATGTTGGAGCGATCATGCAACACATCGAAGAAGCTGGGATCCACTCAGGTGATAGTGCCTGCGTACTGCCTCCGCTAAGTCTAAGCAGAGAGCTTATCGCACGAGTTGAAGAGCAGTCAAAAACGATCGCACTTGGGCTTGGTGTACGAGGGCTTATGAACATACAGTTTGCCATAAGCGAAAATGAGATCTACCTCATCGAGGTAAACCCAAGAGCTAGCAGAACTGTGCCATTTGCTTCAAAAGCAACAGGGATCCCACTTGCCAAAGTTGCCACGAGAGTGATGGTGGGCGAGAGTCTAAGAGACGCTTTGGCGGTCTATGATAAAAACATCGTCTATGAAGATGGTGGTATACTCAAGCCAAAACTAAAAGATCACATCTCTGTTAAAGAGTCAGTTTTTCCATTCAACAAGCTCTATGGTGCAGATCTTGTCCTTGGACCTGAGATGAAATCCACTGGCGAAGTGATGGGGATCAGCTCTAGCTTTGGCGTGAGCTTTGCGAAGTCGCAAATCTCTGCTCGCAACAACATACCAACAAGCGGTACTTGCTTTTTGTCATTTGTCGATAGCGACAAAAAAGAGGGAGTACAGATCGCTAGAGGGCTTGCGAAGCATGGCTTTAGTCTTGTTGCCACCAAAGGTACACAAGCCGCCATCTCTTCAGCAGGTATAGAGTGCGAAGTGGTGCTTAAGATCTCAGAGGGTCGCCCAAATATCGAAGATAGTATGAAAAACGATGCGATCCAGATGGCGATCAACACATCAGATAACAACACCTCAAAAAAAGATGCTCTCTCTATCCGTCAAGAGGTGCTCAAGCGAAATATCCCATACTTCACAACCATCGCCGCAGCAAAAGCTGCACTATCGGCACTAGATGAGAGAGAGGGTGATGCGTGGCTTGGTGCAAAAGCTCTACAAGACTACCTAAAGATCTAGTTTTTTTAGCCCAAAGCGACACCACAGTCGGCTTTGGCTCACAGAGCAGACTAAGGCTAGATCTGATCAAAAGCAGACCTAGTGGCAAACACTACATCACCGCCATAACCTCGCTTGCTCTTGCTCCTAGAGTGCCACAAAAGTATAAAAACTTAGTTAGAAGATCTAAAAAGATTACATTTGTAGTAAATGGCAGATCTTTTAGGCTAGCTCACCTCACTCCTACATCTGCCTACCTGCGGGGCTTTGCGTGGTACTACACCACATCGGCAAACAGAAGCACAGAGAGTTTTGATAGAGAGTTTTGCTTTGCAAACGCTGATCTAATAGTCGAAGATAGCAGAGGACTAAAAGAGAGCAGATCCTCTAGCATCATAAAACTAGGTACAAGAAGACTTAAAAAACTTAGATAGCTAAACTTTTTTCACACTAAGGCGATCTAAGCTAAAAGGAGACGCCATGAAAATAGATAGCTATCAAGCAAACCTAAGTGCCTCATACTACTCGCTAGAGTTTAGCTCCACAACTGCCAAAGTGCAAAGCGACTCATCGCTCTTTGATGAGCTAAGCGGTGCTAAAGTGGATAGCTCAGGTGAAAAAAGAGCAAACATAAGTAGCCGTGAGCTAGAAGCTAAGCTTGCTAAAGAGATCCTCTACAACCTAAGCTCTGCAAATAGTGGCGAGTCAAGACTAGCCTTAGAGACCACATATATGGAGGCGAGATCACTTAACTTTGAAGCAAACGCCATCATCAAAAGTGGCAACAAAGAGCTTAGTATATCGCTAAGTGTCTCGCTCTCACAAAGCTTCGTCGCTCAAAATATCACAGTGCTAGGTGCTAACTTTTACGATCCTCTCGTAATCTCGCTAGATGGGGGCATACCACAGCTTAGTCAGAAGCGATTTAGCTTTGACATAGATGCTGATGGCAAAAAAGATCAGATCTCCTTGCTTCAAAATGGCAACGCATTTTTGGCGTATGATCGCAACTCAAACGGTCGCATAGATGATGGAAGCGAGCTTTTTGGACTTAGCGGAGATGGATTTAGAGAGCTTAGAGCATTTGATGATGATAACAATGGCTGGATCGATGAAAATGACGCTATATTTGACAAACTTAGAGTCTGGATCAAGACTGAAAATGAAGATCGCCTCGTTGCACTTGGAGAGGTTGGCATCGGTGCTATCTTCTTAGGATCTGTAAACACACCCTTTGATCTCAAGTCAGACATAAACACAACTCTTGGCACGCTCCAAAAGAGCGGCTTTTTTCTGTTTGAAAATGGCAAAGCTGGCGTTATGTCACAACTAGATCTAGTAGCTAGTATGAGTGAAGAGACCAAAGAGCTTTTAGGAGAGTTCAACTCACTTGTAAGAGGTAGCTTTAAGGATAGAAACGCTCTTGCATACACAAAAGAAGATGAGCAGAGCGAAAAGAGTGCCGTGCAGAAGCTTCAAGAGCAGGTTAGAAAGCTAGAGGGCGAGCTAAAAACTGCCCCGAAAGATCGCCAAAAGATACTACAAAGCGAGATCGCTGTGATAAATGCTCAGATACTCCAACTCCTAGCTGAGGAGGCAAAAAGGGCTACACCTAAGTAGCTCTTTAATCTTTGTAGTAAAATTTAAAATAAACTAAATAAAAACTATTATGAAATCTGCAATTTTTAAAAACTCAAAATTAAACTTCCTAGAGCTACGATATATAAAAGATATTCAAGATTGTATAAAAATGCATCTTCATGGGGAGCTTACTATTACAGCTATTAAAAAAGGCTCTTTAAAACTAATTTTTGAAAATATCTCTTGTGATATAAAAACAGATGAGATAGCTATTATAAATAGCCAAATTCCACATTGTGCGACTTTAAATGAAGTTTCAAAAGATGGTTATGTTCTGTATTTAGACAAGAACTATCTACAAAAAATTGATTTTGAATTTAACTCAAATTTTGAACTAATAAAAAATAAAAATATCTATAAAAACTTTATAAATCTTTGTGATTGTTTACTTGATACCAAAAAGTTCATTTAGCAAAAGAGCTTTTGGCTTCAAATCTGCCAATAATTGAAGTTACACAAAGTAGTGGATTTTTTGACCAAAGCCACTTAAACAGAAGCTTTAAAAGAGTTTTTCAGCTTACACCAAAAGAGTATCAAAACACTGTTTTCAAATGTTAATTTTGTACAAGATTTAAAAGAAGATGCTATAAAAAAAGGGATAGATTTTTATAGAGAAAATGAAAGCAAAATTTGGAATGTACCATATTTGCCAATAGATCCAAAAAATATTAAAAGAGGTTATGAAAATGTTATAAGAGTAAATTCCCAATCAGGAAAAGGTGGAATTAGCTTTATAATAAGTGAGTTTTTTGGCATAAATTTGAGTAAAGATGAAGCTATAAAATTTGGGCAAATTATAAAAGAAGAGTCTGATAAGCTAAAAAGAGAGTTAGAAAAAGAGGAGATTATAGAGCTTTATACAAAGACTATATAGTGACTCTTAACTCTATTTTGTTATCATTTCACTAAAAATTAGGATAGAGTATGAAGCATATCAGATCCATAGCAACAGGGGTTGCACTAGGTGGTGCATCGCTACTTGTTATGAGCACATTTAGCGGGTGCGAAGCCGCACAACAAGAGCAGCAGCTAAGCCAGCAAAACAAGTTTCTAGTCATAGAACAACTCACAAACGGCAAATATGTCGTGGTGGAGGAGATGCCAACAGATGGAGCGTCAAGAGCACTTATACGCGAGAAAAACGCCGATGGGAGTGTAAGTGAACGCATCATGAGTGAAGCGGAGATGAGAGCCTTAGCCGAGCAGGAGTATGAGCGGTTTCAAAGTGGGCAGAGTGAACTACTAAGCGATAGCAATGGCAGTGCAGGAATGGGGCTAGCAGGCACTATACTTGCCGTTGCTGCTGGCTCACTACTGGGCAATATGATCGGTAATGCTCTCATGGGCAACAAATCTTTCGCATCAAAAGCAGCCACCGCAAGCCCTGTGGCAAAGTCACCATCTAGTGCATCATCAGCAAGTAGTGCCAAAAAGAGCCACTTTGGAAGCAAAGGCACCTCTAGCTCCAAATCAAGCTCATCTTTTGGAGGCTGATGATGGTTAAGCTTAGACGCATAGATCCGCTACCTACCGATAAACTAGAGGAGATCGGTTTTGTTTGGCATAGCGATAGTGACAACACACCATACATAAGCGATACCCTTGTAGAGATCACACAAGATGAAGCAGAAGCCTACTACGAGGCGGTAAACGAGCTATATGATATGTACGCCAAAGCGGCGGAGTATGTTATAGAGAATGATCTATTTTTCGAGCTTGGCATACCATTTAACCTCATAGATACCATAAAAAAGAGCTGGGAGAATGATGTGCATTGGCACATCTACGGCAGGTTTGATCTCGCTGGTGGCATAGATGGCAAACCTATCAAGCTACTTGAGTTTAACGCTGACACGCCAACAGCTCTTTATGAGACCGCACTGCTTCAGTGGGCGATGCTTCGTCACAATAACTTAGATGAGTTAAAGCAGTTTAACAACGCCTACGATGCGATCCGCGAAAACTTCAAGCGACTCATCACACTCTATGATGATCCGCAAGATTTTGACAAGCACTACGATGGGTGGAAGATCCTATTTTCCTCAACTCACGGCAATGATGAAGAGGAGTCTACCACAAGGCTACTTCAGCAGATGGCGACTGACGCGGGGTTTGCCACGCAGTTTGAGTACTTGCAAGATGTGCGTTTTAGTGAAGATGGGATCTTTGATGCAAATGATAACGAGTTTGAGTACTGGTTTAAGCTCTACCCGTGGGAAGATATAGCCATAAACGAGGGTGAGCTTGCTATGACGCTAAATAGCATCATGCAAAACCAAAAGGCGATCATCTTAAACCCCGCCTACACGCTACTGTTTCAGTCAAAAGGTATGCTAAAGGTGCTATGCGATCTCTTCCCAGACTCGCCATACCTGCTTAGATCCTCTTATGAGCCACTAAAAGGGGTGAAGTGCGTTAAGAAGCCATTTTTTGGCAGAGAGGGATCAGATGTCCAGATCTTAGATGAAAATGCTAAGGTGCTTGAAGCCAGAGCGGGTGAATATGCAGATCAAAAGATGATCTACCAAGAGTACACAGATCTGCCTCGTGATGAGAGTGGATCTAAGTACCAAGCAGGCGTGTTTTTCGCCTATGAAGCGTGTGCACTAGGCTTTAGAAAGGGTGGTGAGATACTCGATAATATGAGCAAATTTGTGGGACACATCATCAAGTAAGCTTAGCCTTTAGGATCTCCTTTCCTAGCTCAACGCCTGGTTGATCATAGGCGTTTATATGCATAAACTTCGCACACACCGAAGTTAAAAGCTCATACTCATACATCAAACTTGCGATGGAGTGCTCATCGACACTATCGATGGTTATGACATCACACGGGATATCTTTGAGGCTACTAATCGCCTCTATGGTGGCATCGGCTTGCTTATTTATGAGGTAAGCAAACTCAAGGTTATCTATGTAGCTAAGTGAGTCAAGTGAGTCAAGACTCACAGGCGGGATCGCTAGATCACTCTGAAAGTCATCTACTTTTATGACTGTGATGGTCTTGTCTCGCCTACCCTCTACTATGAGTTGCAAAAATGAGTGCTGATCCGTTGGTCCGATGATGCCGATGGGGGTTAGTCCTTGTCTTGAGTTGTTGATATCCACCTTGCCAAGTGACTCACCCCAGAGCTGTATATACCACTCGTTAAACCCTACAAGTCTCGATGAGTAGGAGAAGACCACATTTATGTTGAACTTGTTTTTATACTCCACAAAAAACCGAGCCTTAGTAAGCACCCTCTCATACGCTGAGCCTTTAGCGAAAAAAGAGTCGCTGATCTTCTTAGCTCCACCTAAAAGTTTGTCTATATCTACCCCAACAAGAGCTAGTGGCAAAAGCCCAACCGCACTAAAAACTGAGAAGCGTCCACCTACATTTTTAGGCACTTCAAAGCGTTTTATGCCATTTTTAAATGCAAAAAGATCAAGCTTTGAGTCCTCTTCTGTTATGATTACAGTGTTGCTCGCATCGCACTTTATGAGTGAGTTTATATACTTAAAAACCGCGATGGTCTCTATGGTAGTGCCAGACTTTGAGATCACTACAAAAAGTGAGTCGCTAAGGTTTATGCTCTCGATCTTAGATCTGATATCTATGGGATCTGTTGTCTCTAAAAAGTAGAGGTTTTTTGCCATTTTTTTAGAGTGTTTTAAAAACTTATGTATCGCAAAAGTGCCAAGCGTGCTTCCACCTATGCCAATAACTACGATGTTGTTTTGCACCACACTACTCGCATACTCTTTGTAAATAGTGGTATCTAAACTTGGCAGATCATAGTAGCCTATGTAGTTTTTTTCAAGTAAAATATGCTTAAATATCTCATCATCAGAGATGGCGGGAGTGTAGTTGTGATGGTACTTCATCTACTACGCTCATAAAAAAAGTTAGTCGCCTCAACAAAACCATCAACACTACCGCAATCAAAACGCTTACCCTTAAACTTATAAGCGATCACTCTGCCCTCTTTTGCTTGAGCAAGCAGTGCATCAGTGATCTGGATCTCACCGCCACGACCCGCTTTAGTATGCTCAAGTATGTCAAAAATATCGGGTGTAAGTATATAGCGACCAATGATTGCGAGGTTTGATGGTGCACACAAAGGCTCTGGCTTTTCCACCATCTCGCTTACTCTAAAGACACCCTCTTCTATCTGCTCACCTGCTACTATACCATAGCGGTTTGAAAACTCTAGCTCAATCTCCTCAACAGCGACGATAGAGCAGTTGTATCTCTCATAAAGCCTCACCATCTGCCTTAGCACACCCTCGCCCTCGTTGTAGCAGAGATCATCAGCCAGTACAACCGCGAAACTCTCTCTACCTATGAGTGTTTCACCTGTTTTTATGGCATGCCCTAAGCCCTTCATCTCGATCTGGCGAGTGTAGCTAAAAGTGGCTCGATCTATCACACTTCTGATCTCTTCTAGGTAGTGCTCTTTACTACTGCCCTTGATCTGGTGTTCTAGCTCATACGAAGTGTCAAAATGATCCTCTATGGCTCGTTTCCCACGCCCTGTAACGATCGCCATATTGGTTATGCCCGCTTGCAAAGCTTCCTCTACACCATACTGCAAAAGTGGCTTTGTAAGAACTGGCAACATCTCCTTTGGGATCGCCTTTGTCGCAGGTAAGAAGCGAGTACCATAACCCGCAGCTGGAAAAAGAACCTTTTTGATCATGAAAACCCCACTCAGTTTTTTAGCTATTATAACAAACTTCTATCTTACTTTATACTGCAAAAATGGCAAGTGCTGTTTTTTAGCATAAACAAGACCGCTTTTTAGGTTGATCACATCGTAGTTTAGTCGCTGTGACAAAAATGGTGCAAGTATGCTTGTGCGACTTCCCGTGCGACAAATGAGTGCAAATGGCTTTGAGGTATCGACTGCTTTATTTAGCTCATCTAAAAATTTGGCTAGATCATACTTACCCTTCTCATCAAAGAGCATGATAGGTATAGAGCCTTTAAGTAGCCCCGTCTCACGCCACTCCGATGGTGTTCTGATATCTACAATAGGGATCCCTGAGTCGATCAGCTCAAGCGAAGCTTCTTGCTCTTTTAGTGACGCGTGCAGTGTAAAAATTGTAGCCAGCAGTAGTAAAATTATCTTTTTCAATTATCTTTCCTTATAATTTATATTATAATTGTAACAAAATATCTTAAATGAGTAGAGAATGTCACAAGCAAAAAAAGCAGAATCTAGCAGTCGAAATAGGTACATAAGGGCACTAGAGAGGTTTCACAAACAGATCACATCATACCTGTACACAGCAGGTGAGATCACAAAAGATAAGTTTATACTCAAGGTAGAATCAGCTCAAAAACTGCTAGAAAAAACCCCAGAAGCTACCATATACAAAAGCGATCTACTAGATCTTGTGAAGCTAAATAGACGCATCATAGAGCTTTCAAAAAGCGATCTAGATCTAGAAGAGATCAAAAAAGAGATCCTCTACTCATCAAACCAGCTTCAAAAGAGCATCAACAGCAAAAAGTACAAAAAGAGTAAAAGCTCATCTCTTGATGATGAGTTTTACTAGTTTCTTCTCGCCTCTACCAAAATACTATCTAGTAGTTTAAACACCTCATCAGAGGCTTTTTCCATATTTTCAAAGTTATCCAAGATCAGATCGCACTCTTTTAGCGTATTTTTAGCTGCATCGCCATCTAGCAGTCTTAAGTTTTTATTGACTAGATCATGTAGTAGCGTGTGAGGTGCTTCGATCTTAGCAAAAGATGGAGCATATGAAGCAAACCGCACTCTACCCTCACTCTCGTACCACTCACCAAGCTCGCACTCTGCGTGCGTCTCCTCTTCTAGGATCTTTTTAAGCGATAGCACAGAGTTGTATGCTCGTGATTTGTATAGTATGTGGTAGAGTTTTGCAAGCACCACATAGACACTATTTTCCATATTGTACGACGAGTCCACGATCTTAGATGAGATATCATTTAGAGTCACAAGCGTATGCTCAAAGCTGTTGATCTTTTGTGCTGAAGATTCGGCGGTCTCTCTCATACTCTCAGAGCTTGTCTGGATCTCATTCATATCTTGTTAAAGTGACTTGATCGAGACTGAGATCTCACCCGTAGCTCTGTGGGTTCTCTCGGCAAGTTTTCGCACCTCATCAGCAACCACCGCAAAACCTCGCCCATGCTCGCCCGCTCTTGCTGCTTCGATCGCGGCATTGAGAGCAAGAAGGTTGGTCTGATCTGCTATATCACTTATAAGCTCGATCACCGATGTTATATCGTTCGCCTTTGAGGCTATATCACTCACACTATCGCTGTTGATGCCTACTTGTTGCACAAGAGAGTTTAGCTCCTCAACTATCATAGAGATGCTCTGTCTTGAGTTGTTTGCAAGCTCTGCTGCCTCTTTGTTGGAGCTAGTAACTGCCTTTAGATGATCCAGATTTGTTCTAAGATCTTCTATGATGATATTGATAGACTCAGAAACTGTGATACTTCGTGAGCTTATTTTGGCGTTAAATGTATCTCTAAGTGCCTTTTGATGTTGCTCTTTCATAAACTCTATGCTTCCGCCAACACTCTCGATCGCCTTTGTAAACTCCCCGCTCATACCAGATGATGATATAGGGCGTTCAAACGATCCCTTAGAGGCGTTGGAGATAGTCTCATTGATCTCGCCTATAAGCTTCTCGGTGTGGTTTATAAGCTCACTTAGCCTTAGCCCCATAACTCCAAGCTCGGTGTTTGCATCTTTGTTACTGGTTTTGTGACTAAAATCTCCTCTGGAGACATACTCGATCACGCTTGTAAACTCCTCTATATCGTTGGTGATAGACTTTCGTATAAGCGTAGCAACCACAAGCACTACAAGCCCTACAACGATCCCTGCGATAAGTGCTAGATATTTGAAAATATTGATAATCTTACCAAGTGACTCAGAGTCGCTATCTAGCTCTTTAGTCTTAAACGCCAAAAGCTTGCCAAACGCCTCCCTAGAAGCATTTGCAACAGGTGTAATCGCCTCAGAGTATGAGGCATAAACTCTCTGTCTGTTGTTTTTGATCTCATCAGGAGTTAGCTTGCTGATGATAGAGTAGGAGTCGTGCAAAAATGGCATGATAGAGCTTTTAGCATTTGCAAATAGCTCCTTTGCCTCCAAACCCTCTAGTAGTGGCTCTATGGCGTTAAAGTCCGCTTCTGTTTGTTCTGTGGTATCCTTAAGTCTTTGGAGGTTTTTTGCGTAGTCACCACCTAGCATAGTATCACGAGTAAGCCTGCTCGCGTAGTTTAGGTTTTTTTCTATATTTAGGACGCTAAGCCCCGCTTTCATGGAGTTGTTGTGAAGATGATCATATAGCTTATCTACATAACCCATCGCCAAAAATATCGAAATGGCGGCCGCAAAAACCGACAAACCCACCATTGCGATAAAATAGTTGATCTTTTTTCTAATGCTTAAACTACTAAACATATACTCTCTCCACATCTAAATAATGTAACAATAATATCATATTTTTCATAAATGAAAGCGTGAAGCTATATAAACTTTACCTATAAATAAAAAGAATAGATCTACTAAAGATACATAAACTGTGACAAAAATATGACAATAACTACCAATGCAAATGGGAAAAAGTGACTCTTAAATAGCCATGGATCTATCTTAAAGACTTTTTGGTTAAACCCACGAAGCCCTAGCCAAAGCCCAAAAAACGCCTTTATAGAGAGCATGATCTGAAAACTACTAAGCCCATCTTCGCTTATAGGTCCAAAGAGTTTGTGTATGAGATAAAGCCCCGTAACCACCGCAACCATAAGGGCGTAAGGCACAACCTTTCGCACATGTATCATAATGGCTTCACGAGCTTTTTTGTGCTCATCTGGATTTAGGGTTTGTGGCATTTTGGAGAGAAATAGTATATCTACAAACAAAAAGCCCCCGTAGATGAAAGCACTAAAGAGGTGGATCGTATGGATCGTGGTATCTAACATAATCAGACCTTTTTTATCTGCAATTTTAACATATCTAGTTGCAATAAATCTTATCTTAACTCTTTTTCTATATAATTGCTAAAAATTTCACAAAAAGTACCTAAAAATGCAAGAGACACAAGCCAGATCCAATATCTATGCACTAACCTCAAGAGTGCTACTTCAAGAGCTAGATCTAGATCTACTAAGAGATATAAAAAGTGATGAAAATATACTTGAGTTTTTACCTACATTTAGAGAGTGGGAAGAGCTTCAAAACCCCGATGAGAAGAGGCTTTTAGATGAGATCATAAACCCTGATTTTACAAACATCTCACTACTTCATCTCATACCTTATGAGACATTTTACACCCGCGAAGATCAAAAGATCGAAACAGGTGGAGCCAACCCTGTAACAGACTTCTACTACGCTTCAAACTTCGTAGTGGACTATGAGGCAGCTCGCATCGTCTCATCTGATCATATCGGAGTAGAGCTTGAGTTTATGCACCACCTATGTGAGGCGGAGCTAAAGGCTATGAGAGATAACGACAGCGAAGCAGTAGGAGATATCAGAGCGATGCAGAGGGATTTTTTGCAAAAACATCTAGTTGCATGGGCACCTATATATCTGCTAACTGCGAAGTTTGAAGCTCGCACGCCACTCTACTATGATATAGCAGATCTTGCACTAGAGTTTATACTTAGCGACTTTGAAAATCTAGATCAAAAATGATCACACTAAACGCAGGGGCGTGCGTACGACCACTAGCCAAGGAGAGTAGCTGTACTAAGTGCGAGGTCGTCTGCCCAACTGAGGCTATACAAATCGGCTCTCATACCCTTCCTAGCATAAACTACTCCCTATGCGTTGGGTGTGGGGCGTGCGATGCGATCTGCCCAAGTGAAGCCATAAGTGTCGATAACTTCAAGCCAAATGAGTTCTTTTTTGAGTTTTTAGAAGATGCTAGCGACCTTATATCGTGCAAGAAAAATGTTCCCTGCATAGCATCTCTTAGCGTAGAGCACACCATCTCGATGGCGATCTTCAAAAAAGGGCTAACCTTCGATATGGCTCACTGCAAAGAGTGTACCATCGCTCATAAGTGCGAAAAGCAGATAAGAGATGTGGCAAAAGAGGCATCATACATACTAAAAGCGATGGGCACAGAGTATAAAGTAGATCTTAGAGATGTTGGATATAGTAGCGAAGCAACAGAGCAGATAAGTAATAGGAGAGAGTTTTTTACTCACGCAAAGATAGAGGGGATCGCAAAGCTAAAAGCGGAGTTT
The DNA here is from genome assembly GCA_041669045.1 of Sulfuricurvum sp. Lineage (GTDB taxonomy): Bacteria > Campylobacterota > Campylobacteria > Campylobacterales > Sulfurimonadaceae > JBAYBZ01. The sequence goes on from JBAYBZ010000007.1 coordinate 21,644, forward strand.
GAAAAAGAGGTACAAAATGCTACTGATGAGCTTGTAAAGCACTCACTTAGCAAAAGTGACATAGCACTTCTGCGAAAAAAGCGTCTTCCAACTAAGAAAAAACTACTATTTAGTGCCATAAAACGAACCCCTAAGCCAGAGTTTTACCATGTCATAGATGCTAGTGCTATCAGTTTTACATCTATGAAACTGCTAGATCAAGAGACCTGCACGGCTTGTCAGATGTGCTACCGCGTCTGCCCAACAGGTGCACTCTACTCAGATCTAAAAAACTCAAAGATAGATCTAGATCCGTTTTTGTGTATAAAGTGTCACACTTGCCACGATGTGTGCGAGCCAGACTCTCTAAGCATCTCACCATCATATGAGATGGAGCAGTTTTTTGAGCCAAAAGTGATTGGGCTTATCAAGTTTCGTGTACGCAGATGCGATGAGTGCAACCTATTTTTCAGCTCAAACAGCGATGATAAACTCTGTTATAGATGTAGAGCCGAAGAGGACGAAGCAAGAGAACTTTGGGGCATAAAGGAGCCATACTAAATGATGAATGCAGCAAATGAGATCACCCACCAAACAAAGCTTTATGGCTTTATAGGCGTTGATGCGGGAGTTAGTCTTGTTAGCTCAAAGCTAAACAAGATCTTTAAAGCGGAGCAAAAAGATGCGATGATGATCCCACTAAATATAAGAGAAGATGACTACCATTTCACAGTAGCCAATATGAAAAACTCGCATGTAAATGGTGCTCTTATCTCAAAGGAGTTTAGCACCTCTAGCTTAGAAGTGCTAGATAGCATGAGTGAAGTGGTAGAAAAAAGCTCATACTATGACTTTGTACTTAGAGAAGATAAAAAACTCTACGGTGATGTGGTGCTTGTTAGATCTCTAGTGGATTATCTCTCCTCTTCTCGGCTTAAAAAAGTGGCACTTTTAGGTGTAACCAAACAAGCAAAGGCGTTTGGTCTGCTTGCTAGAGATCTACTAGATCTAAGTTACTTTAGCGACAACCTAGAAGATCTTATGAGCTTTAGCACCTCTCTAGGGTGCAAACAAGCAGATCTAAACCGTCTAGCTGATGGTATGAGCGTAGATCTAAGCGAGTTTGATGCGGTAGTAGATATGAGCGAGTTTAGCTCACTAGAGATGATCTCATCTTTAGCTAAGCAAAACTTTGATCTGCTACCTAAAAAGATGCTCTCACCTCTTAAGATCAGATCTAACGAACTAGGAGAGAGCTACTTTGGCTTTGAAGAGCAGTTGGAACTTTTGAGTAGGACTATTTATGAGTATCTTATGAGCAAAAATGAGCTTAGAGATGCACCAATGGGATTAAATTTTTAAGGAGGATTTATGAAAAAAGAGGATTTACAAGACTTAAGAGATGAGATCAATCGCTTTATGCAAGATCGATGCGTTAGCGATGAAGAGGGCAGATACAAAGAGGAAAATAACGAAGATGAGTTTGAGGATTTTGCTCCAATCTTTGTAGATGTGCTAAATGAGAAGCTACTCGCTCCTGCCCACAGTGGGGTCTATCTCTCAAGACTAGATCTAAAACGAGTAGCAGAAGCGATCGATGAGTCGATCCCTATCAAAGAGCGATCTAAGATGATCAAGACTCTATTTAGACACACCAACTCAAAAGAGTTTTTGAAAAATGCTTTTGATGAGTTTAAAAAGCATATCATTGCTCGTATCTACATCTATGAGGATCTTATGAGTGCTTTTCCATCATCAAGCTACGCTTTTAGCTCACATATAGAAAAAGCAAAAAAGATCCAAAAAGTCTTAGATACTATCGTAGAGGAGTTTGAAGAGATCGAACCAACAGATGATCCGATGCTTATATAGATCCTTGTAAGGATCTATTTGGCAAAGTAACCCAAAAGTGTGACACCCGCCTCCACTTTTGAGCCAAGAACTACACTAAGTCTTGAGCTTCTTTTTATGCGAACTCTTGTTAAGCCATTTAGCATATAGCCATAACGCGAACCCTGCTTTATGCTACTAGCTAGATCTACACTCACTGGCGAGATGGTCTGCTTTTGAAGATGCTCCACTTTTAGAGTATCGCCACTTTTACTACCAAAAACGATCTCAACTCGCTGTGCAAGCTTGTCAAAAAGCTTTGAGTTACTAAAAAGCTGAGCTCCCTTAGTCTCTTTTACCTCGATACTATCTGCATCTATGGGAGATCTAAGAAGTGCCACATCAAAACAACCACTCTCGATGCTTACAACATACTCATCACTAATCTCATCTTCTTCGATACCCACAACTACCCCATCAGCTGGTGAGAGCACAGATCCGCTCTCAAATAGTGAGATCTCTCTCTCAGGATTTCTAAAGACAAATATGAAAAATATAAGCACCAAAAATGCTAAAAATGAGAGCGTAGAAAAGCCCACCATATAAAAAAGTATATGCAAAGCGAGTGCACAAGCTACATACCTCCAACCCTCTTTGGCAATTGGTAGAAGATTACTTCTCATCTTGTTCTCCTTTTTTCTCATCTCTACTCGCCTCGTCTGCGTCCTCTTGAGACATTGTCGCATCTATCTTAAGTTCTGATGCTATATCATCTTCTATCTCCACAAGCTTAGACTCTATGCCATTGGCTCTTTCAAACTCAACTATGATCTCTTTGACCTCTTCGCCTGTGATATTCTCTTTTTTATAAAGAAGCTTGACTATCTCCTCGATAGCACCACTATACTCTCTAAGTCGCTCTAACACCGCTTGATAGCGTTCATCTAAGGTTTTACGGATAAAATCATCTATCGCCTCTGCCATCTTCTGACTATACTCTTTTTGGTTTTGAGCATATCCAGCACCCAAAAAGCTTGATCTTGACTTCTCAAGCACCATAAGCCCCGCAACATCACTCATACCATAAGTCTGAACCATCGCTTTTACGATATCTGTTGCTCTCTCAAGGTCATTTGCCGCACCTGTTGAGATCTCACCTATAAAGATCTGCTCAGCTGCTCGCCCACCAAGAAGCACATCAACCTCAGCTATAAGCTCATACTTTTGAGCCATAAACTTGTTCTCCTCAGGAGTGTTTAGTGTATATCCAAGAGCTGCAAGACCCCGTGGAACTATGGAGACTTTTGAGACTTTTTTAGCTCCACTTGTTGTCTCAGCGATAAGTGCATGCCCACTCTCATGGTAAGCTACGATCTTTTTCTCTTTTGGATTTATACGACGAGACTTTTTAGCAAGTCCAGCTAGTGCTCTCTCCACAGACTCATAAAAGTCCTTTTGTTTAACACTCTTTTGGCTTTTTCGCCCTGCTAAAAGTGCCGCTTCATTTACGATATTTGCTAGATCTGCTCCCGCAAGTCCCGCAGTAAGTCTTGCAACCTCTTCTAGATCTACATCATCAGAGATCTTAACGCCCTTCACATGCACTTTTAGTATCTTTATACGACCCTCGAAGTCTGGCTTATCGACAAGAACTTGACGATCAAATCTCCCTGGGCGAAGTAGAGCTTGATCTAGTATCTCTGGGCGGTTTGTAGCAGCTAGTATGATGATGGGCGTATCAGTGCCAAACCCGTCCATCTCCGCTAGTAGCTGGTTGAGTGTCTGCTCTCTCTCATCATTTCCACCCATCGAAGCACCAGCTAGACGGCTCTTTCCTATCGCATCTATCTCATCTATAAATATAATACTTGGAGCATCTTTTTTCGCCTGCTCAAATAGATCTCTAACCCTCGCAGCACCAACACCCACAAACATCTCTATAAAACTAGATCCTGTTACTGAGAAAAATGGCACACTCGCCTCACCAGCAACTGCCTTTGCGAGCAGGGTTTTACCTGTTCCGGGGCTTCCAACAAGTAGCACTCCTTTTGGGATCTTAGCACCGATCTCAACATATCTCTCAGGATTTTTCAAAAAATCAACGATCTCTTGAACCTCCTCTTTTGCCTCTTCAACCCCTGCTACATCAGCAAACTTTGTCTTTGGCTTCTCAGAGTTTATCATCTTTTTAGATCCACCAATCCCTAGCATTCCGCCGCCCATATTTCTCTGCATTCTGCTAGCAAAAAGCATCCAAAGACCCATTATTAAGAAAAATGGAAATAGCCAGCCAAACATCTCTGTAAACCAGTTTGTCTCACTAAAACCATCATACTCGATGCCATTAGCTTCTAGATCTCGCACAAGTGCGTCATCACCCCGTACGATCCTAGTGGTATAGATAGAGGCGTTATCTGCCCCATAAGCCCTTATATAACTCTGCCCAATCTCAACTTTTCTAAGAGCTTTTGACTCCACAAGTGACTTAAACTCAGAGTAGCTCACTTGACGAGATCTCTTTGAGCCCATCATCTCATCGCCACCGCCACCATCTTGCACCATCATCTTAAACACAAGTACGATAATGACTGAAAAGATGGCAAACGCAAGTAGCGGGTTTTGGTTAAAAAAGTTATTGTTGTTGTTTGATGGTGGTTTTTGCATATTAATCTCTCTTTTTTTTCAGAGCTAGTGTTACCCATTCGGCATCACTTAGCCTACTAACAAGCTCAAATTCTCCATAGTGTCTTAAAACTTTTTGCTCATATTTATCTAAGATGCCAGAGACTATCAAAATAGCATCATCTTTTAACACCTTTTTTATATCATTTGCTATAAAAACAAGCACATCAGCTACGATATTTGCAACTACTACATCATATTTGTCTGTCGCTTTATCGCATGATCCTAACCATAAACTATTTAGCTTCACACCGTTTATGGCTATATTTTTTTGACTATTTTCTATACTTAGCTCATCAGTATCGCAAGCATCAACAACCGCTCCTAGCTTAGTAGCCGCGATAGATAGTATAGAGCTTCCACACCCTATATCTAAAACTTTGTGATCTTTTTTAACATACTGAGCAATTGAGCGAAGCACCATCTGTGTAGTTGGGTGATGCCCCGTACCAAAAGCAAGCGAAGGATCTAAGACTATATTTATAGCTCCATCTTTTGGCTCACACCACGCAGGATATATATAAAACGGCTCCACTTCCACAGGCTCAATACTCTGCTCATAGGCCTTGATCCAGTCTCTGTTTTCTAGCTTTTTCTGCTCATACTCAAGCTCGATTCCAACTCCAAGAGCCTTACTTAGAGCCTCTCTAAACTGCTCCAACCCCCAAAGTATAGTATCTAGCTTATCTTCGCTTCTGATGATGAAGCCACTCTCATTCTCTTCAAAGCCAACAGGTAGAGTATCGGCTAAAAAATCACTAAAAAGCTCATGCTGAGAGGAGACTCTCACAACAGCTTCATAATAGTACTCTTGCATCACCCCTCGACGCCCATTACAGCTGCTAGTTTCTCCTTAAGTACCTGTGGAGTAAAAGGCTTAACTATGTAGTTGTTTACACCAGCTTTTAGTGCAGTGATCACCTCTGTTTTACCACCTTCTGTTGTTACCATTATGATAGGCATATCAGCAAATCTAGCATCGGCTCTAACCTTTTTAACAAGCTCTAAGCCGTTCATCTCTGGCATATTCCAGTCCGTTATAAGCATAGATATATCGCTATTTTTATCTAGCTGATTCCACCCCTCTATGCCATTCTCACCCTCTAGCACATCTTGATGACCAAGTCTAGCTAAGGTGTTTTTAATGATGCGACGCATTGTAGAACTATCATCAACCACAAGTAATTTCACAATGAAATCCTTTATTTTGTAAAATTATATTATTGCAACGATTTTATCTAAAAAATAGTTACATTACTATTAATATTGCTTTACCTAAAGCAATTACTATGCCATTTATACCAAAAGCTTAAACGCCAAAGCGAGATCTAACCTACCCTCATAATACGCCTTGCCAACTATAACGCCACCCACTTTTGAGCTAGATCTTAGTGCTTTGATATCATCTATATCTTTAACTCCGCCACTTGCGATGGTCTCAACACCGCTTGCATCGGCTATTGCTTCACTAAAGGGTATGTTTACACCACTTAGCGTGCCATCTCTTGAGACATCTGTGCAGATGATCGCCTCTACCCCACTTGAAGCGAACTCACGAGAAAGATCCACTGCTTTTATACTGCTAAGCTCACCCCAACCCTCAACAGCAACAAAACCATCTACCGCATCTATACCCACTGCGATAGGATATTTTGCCGCCATCTCTTTTACAAACTGCGGATCTCTTAGTGCAATAGAGCCAAGTATGATGCGATCAATCCCAACTTCTAGCATCTTTACTATGGTTGCCTCATCACGAATCCCACCACCAAGTTGCAGTTTTACACCACAATTTTGTCTGATCTTTACTATCTGCTCTAGGTTTTTTGGTTCACCTGCAAACGCACCATTTAGATCTACTATATGCACCCATTTAGCCCCCATCTGCTCAAACTTCCCCACAAGCTCCCACGGCTCATCTGAGTAGATCTTAGCACTATCCATAAGCCCTTTTGTTAGTCTAACGGCCTTGCCATCTTTTAGATCTATGGCGGGGTAAATCATCATCTGCACTCCTTTAGTTGTCACATTTTTAAAAACTACTGCTATGATTTCAAAATTATAACAGTACTTTGGTTAGTTTGCCATAAGAGGATCAGCGATGGGCTTTAGACTATTTTTACTACTTGAAAAGCTTCTAATGATCCTACCTCGCAAGCTCAGAAAAGGCATCTTTACCTCACTAGCTACCATCGCATACTACGCCTCAAAAAGATATAGAAGCATCGGTTTTACAAACTTAGATTTTGTATTTGGCGACACTCTAAGTTATGAGCAAAAAAGAGCGATAGTGAAGCATAGTTTTAGAAACTTGCTACTAAATTTCTACCACCTAATGGAGCTTAGGCACTCTTCGCCTGAGCAGATCACATCAAAAGTCACCATCAAAAACAAAGAGATCATAGATCGCATTCACGCCCAAAATAGAGCCATAATCTACATCACACCTCACTACTGTGCGTGGGAGCTAGGCGGAGCTAGCATAGGGCTACTTATAGAGCATCTCGCGGTTGTTTTTCGCAAGATGAAAAACCGCGACTTTGAGCAGTGGGTCATAGAGGCTAGAGAGCATTTTGGCAACAGCTCGCTTGAGAAAAGAGGAGTTGTAAAGCACCTCATCAAACTAGTAAAAGCCAAAAAAGCGATGGGCATACTCATAGATACCGCCATCAACAAAAACGAAGGGATTGAGGTTGATTTTATGGGCAAGAGGATCTTCCAAACCCCCTCACCTGCCTACTTAGCTAGAAAATATGACGCTGCTATCGTACCCATTACAATGACAAGTGAAGATGAAGAGCATTATGAGCTAACTTTTTTTGATGAGATCATCACCCCAAAAAGTGATGATGAAAAGCAAGATATACTAGAAGCTACTCAAAAACAAGCAAACTGGCTAGCCTCGCTAATACAAAGCGAGCCAAAGTTCTGGTTTTGGGTACATAGGCGTTTTAAGTATGAGTACCCTCACATCTACAAGCCTAAAAGTAAAAGTAGCTAAAAACGCTCCACACTATCGCACTACAAATCCCACCGACAACACCAGCTACAACATCATCAAACATCACGCCAACGCCACCTTTTGCCTCACGATCGATGCGTCCTATGATAGATGGTTTTGTGATGTCAAAGTAGCGAAAAAATGCAAAAGACATAAGCACTTGAGGTAAAAAACCACTTTGCCACTCCAAGATCTGATGCGTATATTCCACCCCAATAGCTGGGGCGATACTAAGAGCTAGCCACATACCTACAAACTCATCTATAACTATGCGTTTATCATCATGTATGCCACTTGTTTGCTCATATATGTTGATCTGCTTTATGGAGACCAAAAGTGTTAGTATCGCGAGCATAAAAAGAGCCTGTGCGTCTAAAAAATGAAGCACCGCCACACCCAAAATCATCGCCACTACACTCCCTGCCGTACCTGAGGCTTTTGGAGAGAGTCCGCTATAAAAACCTGTTATAAAAAACCATCTCATAGTAAACCTTTAAGTAAGTGAAGTAGTTTGGTAGAGCTTCATTAGCTCAAGGTAGAAGTCACTCTCTGAGCGTTCTCTTAAAAGCCCATCGGTTGGCAGTATGTCATAGTAGAGCTTCTCTAGGTTTGCAAAGCGATTTGGATAGAGTTTGGAGATGATAGCTGATGAGATCTCTTTTCGCACAAGTATAGTTGGCGGAAGTATGCCAAGCTCCAAAAGCTCCAAAATCGAAACAGAGTTGTATGAGATCTGATGATGCTGTCCATGCGGGCAGGTGTTTTTACTAACTAGCGTCGTGCACTTATCGCAGTAAACATACTCACTAGAGATGTTTATCTCTATGTCGATGCCAACTATACGATCAATGATCGATTTGTTAAGATTGCTATCATAAAACATACCAAGTCCAGCGTGATTTCGCCCAATAGTGAGGCGATCACACCCATAGTTTTTAGCAACTATCGCATCGATAATGATCTCATTGTATCCTGCAAAAAGGTAGCTATTTTCGAGTGGAACTATCACTACACGGTTTCTAGTTAAGAAGTTGTTTATAAAAAACTCCAATGACTCTTTTCTGATCTCATAAGAGAGATTTGTCTCAGTGTAGGGCTTAAGTAGAAATATAACAAGCAGATCTGTCTCATCTAAGGTTTGGCGAATAAGCTTCTCATGAGCACGGTGAAGCGGATTTGCACCCATCACAAGAGCGGTTGTTCTCTTAGCTCCTACAAGCCCTTTTGCATCATTTATGCGAGTTTGGTTTTGGTTTCTAGATCCATTTACTAACTCATACTCACCACTTACCGCCAAAGCTCCTAGTCTGCTAAAAGTTGCCTGAACACCTGGGTGAGTCGTGTCATTTGTCCCATAGATCTGCCTTATTCGATCCCGTGGATCTATGCTAAAAACCTCATCAACCTTGAGTGTAGCAAAAAGAGCATTATCAAAAAATATATCTACCTCATCGCCTCTTTTAAGCTCTTGTAAAACTTGCGAGTTTCGCTTACCCGCAGGAGCTAAAATAAGTGGAAAAGGAAAGCTTTTGCCATCATATAGTCCTGTGCGAAGTACCTCAAAACTCTGCTTCTCATTCATCAGTTTTGTAACAGGAAAAAGTAGCCCATCATGAAGCAACTCTAGTGCAGCAGCAGCCTCTTGATCTATAAAAAGAGTGCTATTTTTTCTTGAGGATATCATACTTTTTTCTCTTCTCCCAAAGACTTTTTCTGCTGATTCCTAGCTTTTTTGCAAGCTCCGTGTCAGGAAGTTTTTGCTGGTAGTTTATAACTATAAACTTCACATAATCCTCGATTGAGAGAATCTCGCCTTGATTAAACGCATTTGAGTCATTTTTGATCTCTAGCGTCTCATACTCCACATCTTCTATCTTGTCGTTACTTGAAACTATCGCTTTTTTACTAGCAATCAGTTCTAAAAACGGCTTTCTCTCACTCTTTTTTAAAACTCCAAAATCGGTTATGTATAGCAAAGTATTAGTAGCTGAGTTCTCTATATCTTGCATCGCTTTTGGCTCATTTAGCGAGATAAAGCAGATGGGCATATTTTTACTTTTTGCATATCTAAACGCCATCGCATCGGCATATTTTTGATAAGATGAGCTTATAAAAAGTGGTAGACTTACACTTTGTGGATCTAGCGAATCAACAAAAGATGAGAAGCTGTATTGCAAGTACTTCTCATACGCCTCGCTTCGCTTTTTTAGCTCATCAAAACTTTGATAGTGGTTTATCTTTCTAACAAGCTCCTCTATCATAAACGGCTTTAGTATATAGTCTTTTGCTCCCGCAGAGAGCGGTTTTGAGACTGTATCATTGCTGATGTATGAAACCATAAGTATCACTATGGAGTTGCTAAACGCCTCAACCACTGGCACAAAATCCTGCCCATTTATATTGGTAGATAGTAGTACCACATCACACTCACCTACACCCATCGCCTCCTTGGCCGATGTGTACATCTCACAAACATGCCCTAGCTCACTAAGCTTTGTTGCGATACTCTGAGCTAGATAAACCTCATTTTCAATAATCAATATTCTCAAATTTTAGTCCAGTCGAAATATTTTAGATTTGCCACAGCATAAACCGCAACGCCCTCGCCTCTACCGACAAAGCCGAGTTTTTCACTCGTGGTAGCTTTGATATTTGCTCTTTGCGGTGGAAGTCTAAGGATAGATCCTATAACCTCTCTCATACCCGCTTTATATTTTGATAGTTTTGGCTTCTCACAAGCGATACTTAGATCTACACCACTTACGCTAAAGCCGTAGTTGTGAAGCTTTGCTACTACTATCTTTAGCAACTCTTTTGAGTCTATATCTTTGTAGCGATCATCACTTGGTGGGAAAAGCTCGCCGATATCGCCCATACCAGCAGCACCTAAGAGTGCATCTATAAGTGCATGAAGTGCTACATCACCATCGCTATGGGCTTTAAAACCGTAGCTACTCTTGATCGCCATTCCACCTAAAAACATCTCGCCCTTACTATCAAAAGCGTGCACATCATAGCCAAAACCAGTTAGTATGTTAGAAGATGGGGATCTAAGGCATGAGATCTTTTTTAGATCACTTATGGTTGTGATCTTGTGAGCATCTTCGATCCCCTCTACAAAGTGCCTACTACCACCCTTCGCCACTATGGCACTACTCTCATCGGTGTACTCCACATCAGTAAGAAGAGCTTTTTTGAGCACTTCAGTTTTGGAGAGTTGCGGAGTTTGCACCACTTTTACAAGAGATCTATCGATGGTTTTGTTGTCATACACCACTGTATCTTGCAGACCAAGAGCTGGGACTATAACATCAGCTCTATTTTTTTGCGAGATGATAGAGCGTAAAAACTCCACATCTACGCAACTTCTAGCTATATCGCTCACTAGCACATGCTCGCTACTGATATGATCTAGTGCATTTTTAAGCGACTCCTGCCTAGAAGATCCGCCCTCTACATATATGAAGTCGCCAAAGTTTTTCATATATGCTATATCTGCACTTGAAGATGTGATGACTATCTTGTTGAAAAGTCCACTACTTTTAAACTTTTTGGCTACAAAATACCAAAGAGGATCCTCATCTACTCTTAGCCACTGCTTTTTAACATCTAACTTAAATCTGGTAGAACCGCCTGCTGCTAGGAGCACAAGTGATAGTTTTGACATTTAGCACCTCGCTTATTGTGTTACGAAATTATACACTATAAAATTATATTTATCTTGAAGTTTTTACAAACTTTATCCGCTGTTTAGATATTTTAATTTTAGATTAACTTTATTTGACTATATTTTCAGCCATTAGACAATTAGGAGTTTTTATGAGGAGCAAGTGGGTAGCAAAACGCCAAAATGACGAGGTCAGAACCCAAATGCACTACGCCAAAAAGGGGATCATCACCGAAGAGATGGAGTATGTTGCCAAGATAGAAGATCTAGATCCAGAACTAGTTAGAAGCGAGATCGCAAGAGGTAGGCTTATAATCCCCTCTAACATTAACCACACCAACCTAGAACCGATGGCAATAGGGCTTGCTGCAAGATGCAAGATCAACGCAAACATCGGTTCGTCCGCGATCGCAAGCGATGTACAAGATGAGATCGAGAAGATCCAAGTCTCACAGCACTACAAAGCTGATACTGCGATGGATCTCTCAACGGGCGGAGATCTTGATGAGATCAGGCGAGCAGTCATCGCCAACTCAAAGATCCCAATAGGCACGGTGCCGATCTACCAGATTTTGCACGATGTGGGCAACAAGATCGAAGATCTTAGCATCGATGTGATGCTTGAAGTTCTTGAGAGACAAGCTAAGCAGGGAGTGAGCTACTTCACTATCCATGCGGGCTTTTTGCTTGAGTTTATGCCACATATCGCAAAGCGAAAGATGGGTATAGTGAGTCGTGGCGGGAGTTTAATGGCAGCGTGGATGATGCACTACCATAGAGAGAACCCATTTTTCACAGCATATGATCAGATCTTAGATATCTGTGCAAAATATGATGTCGCACTCTCACTCGGTGACTCACTTCGCCCTGGGTGTTTAGCAGATGCGAGTGATGATGCTCAGCTAGGCGAGCTCAAAATTCTAGGAGATCTAACTCTTAGAGCATGGCAGAGAGATGTGCAGGTGATGATCGAAGGGCCTGGACATGTTCCGCTTAACCAGATTGAGCGAAATATGAAGATCCAACGCGAGCTTTGTCACGAAGCACCATTTTATATATTAGGTCCTCTTGTAACTGACATCGCGGCGGGTTATGATCATATAAGTTCTGCCATAGGTGCGGCGGTTGGTGGTTGGTATGGGGCTAGTATGCTCTGCTATGTAACGCCAAAAGAGCATCTAGGGCTTCCAAATGCTGAGGATGTTAGAGAGGGGATCATCGCCTATAAGATCGCCGCACACGCTGCTGATATCGCAAGAGGTCGCAAAGGTGCAAGAGATATAGATGATGAGATGAGTGATGCAAGGTATCGCTTTGATTGGAACAAACAGTTTGAGCTAGCACTCGATAGTGAGCGTGCTCGTGAGTACCACGATGAGACCCTCCCTCAAGAGGTATTTAAAGAGGCAGAGTTTTGCTCTATGTGTGGGCCGAAGTTTTGTTCATATAAGATCACGCAGACTCTGATGGACAATCCTGAGGGGATCCAACGCATCATCGATGAAGCAAAAGCAAAGGAGGCGATCTAGGCACACACTCTTGGTGCTTAGCACCAAAGCTTTAGAAGGCTATCTTTTTGGACTTGTTCAAAAAGATGGTAGCATCAATGGTGATGGGCCGAAGTTTTGTTCATATAAAATCACGCAGACTCTGATGGACAATCCTGAGGGGAAAGAGCGTATCATCGATGAAGCAAAAGCAAAGGAGGCGATCTGAATATAGATCATTTGAATTAAGACTAATTTTGTCCTATTTATGATAAGATTACAAAAAACTAAAAAAAGGAACTACTATATGACAAGAGAGAGCGTAGAGACGGCACTCTCAAAGGTACTATATCCTGGATTTACCAAAGATATAGTCACTTTTGGGTTTGTAAATAGCATAGAGATTAGTGGTAATGATGTTAGCTTTAATGTCGAGATCACATCTTCTGCACCAGAGGTAGCACAGCAGATCACAGATGATGCTACAAATGAGCTAAAAGCGATCGGTGCGGGAAATGTTAGCGTAAATATTAAAGCACCAAAGATGCCAGAAGCACCAAAACCAAAAAACAAAAACATAGCTCCACACATCAAAAACTTCTTGATGGTAAGCTCTGGAAAAGGTGGTGTTGGAAAGTCCACAACATCAGTAAATATTGCCATCTCCCTAGCAAAACAGGGTAAAAAAGTGGGCTTACTTGATGCTGATATCTATGGGCCAAATATCCCTAGAATGTTAGGTGTGGCCGATGTTAAACCAGAGATCAGTGGCAACAAGGTGATGCCTATAAAAGCTTATGGGATCGAGATGATGTCGATGGGTTCACTCATGGAAGAGGGTCAGTCACTCATCTGGAGAGGAGCTATGATAATGAAAGCAATCGAGCAGTTCCTACGCGACATACTATGGAGTGATCTAGATGTACTAGTTATCGACATGCCACCAGGGACGGGAGATGCACAACTAACCCTTGCTCAAAGTGTGCCTGTTACTGCTGGGATTACTGTTTCAACTCCACAAGCAGTCTCACTTGATGACTCAAAACGAAGCCTAGATATGTTTAAAAAACTAAATATCCCAATCGCAGGCATAGTAGAAAATATGAGTGGCTTCATAGCACCAGATACAGGCGTGGAGTATGACATATTTGGCAAGGGCACCACAAAGCCTATGGCAGATGAGTTTGGCACCAAAATCATCGCTGAGATCCCAATCGAGCCATCGATCCGCACAGGTGGTGATGAGGGTAAACCTATCAGCTTTGTAGCACCGCAGAGCGAAAGTGCAAAACGCTATATGGACGCAGCAGCAAGCATCTGGGCGACCATAGAAGCAGTAAATGCGGCTGGCGGAGCTAGCAATGATAGCGTCCAACCTACAACACCTCCAGGGGTTAGTGCTTGCAGTCAATGATCTAGCTTCTGCTAGATCATCTTCATATTAGGTATCACTTTTATAACGAAATTTCATATTTTTGTAATATAATTATACACAATCCAACCTATAAGGCTTTACAATGAGTATAAGATCACTTTATTTTAGAATGCGAATAGCCCACTATGCGGCAATGTTTGGCATAGCTATCAATATGATATTTTTTAGCGAATCAACCATCAGCATGGTTTTGCAAGGCATAATGATAGTTGCTTTAATGTTTCACGAGTATGATGAGAGAAGATGGGGAGTTTTGCTCTCTGAAGCGATGAACAGGGAGCTTCGTGAAATGGATCTAGAAAAAGATCTTGATATTGATACCTCCTATAACATCGAACTTGAAGAGGCTCTTAGCTCCATCTCCCGCTTTAAAAATAAGATCAGAAGTAGTGTTTCAGACATAAAGAGCGTGCAGGCTCAAAATATCAAGTATATTGAGCGTCTAAACAGTGTCAGAGTAGAATCGGGTGAGTTTAGCTCAAAAGAGGAGCAAATAGTCAATGACTCTATCAAAAGCTTCAACGAAACATCATCGATTTTAGGGCAGTTTTTAGATGGTATAGCACGCAATGAGGTGGGTATACAAAACGCACGCCACGAGCTAGACAAAAGTAAAAAAGAGCTTGAGATGCTAACTGAGATCATCGCAAAAGTACACTCTGCTGAAGCAGATCTACTAGAGGGCTTTAAGTCACTATCACAAAGTGCAAATGACTCAAAACAGATGATCGACACCATCTCAGAGATAGCCAACCAAACCAACCTGCTTGCTCTAAATGCCGCCATAGAGGCCGCTCGTGCAGGTGAGCATGGTAGAGGTTTTGCGGTAGTAGCTGATGAGGTTAGAAAACTAGCTGAAAATACCCAGTCAAACCTAGATGAGATAGACGCAGGCATCAAGATGATGCTTGAGTCAGTTGAGTCAAACTCCGCTATGGTAAATCAAAATTCTAACGAGATAGAGGAGCTAATCAACGCTTCAAACAAAACCAGAGATGGCATACTCTCTCTTGCTAGCATAATGGACGCAAACCTCAAAGAGTCTAGTATCATAGCAAATATGACCAAAACCATAGAAGAGAAGATCTCAACAGTTGCTACAAATATATCAAATATAGATGCAATGGGAGAAAAAAGAGCTATCCACTCTAGTGAGATATCTAGCGTATCAGATGGACTAAGAGCAAACTCTAAGCAACTAGATGGGAGTATTTTAACCCTATCAAAATAGGGTTAAAAGTTCTCGCCACTAAACATATCTGCTTTAAAGTGCACGATTTTATTTCTTCCTGTTTGCTTCGCCTCATATAGAGCTGTATCTGCAAACTTTATACACTTCCACACACTTGGAGCATCGGTTGGATAGCTCGATATACCTATACTTAGGGTCTTTTTGAAGCTCTCGCCATACCCAGCATCAAAGTTGAGTGAAGCAAAAGATGAGTGAATCTTACTAGCCACAATATCTATACCCTCTTCACTCGCATTGTAAAGCAGGATCAAAAACTCCTCTCCACCATAACGAATAGCAAGATCAGAGCTTCTAATGGACTCTTTTAGCACCTTAGATAGCTCAACTATAACACGATCTCCCATATCGTGACCATAAGTATCATTTACCATCTTGAAATAGTCCACATCGATCATCATAAATGTGTAGCTATCTTTATGCCTCTCTGCTTGAGACGCCATCTTATCTATAAACTCCTCCAAAAATCGGCGGTTGTACAGACCCGTCATACCATCACGAAGCGATGTATCTCGCAGTCGCTCCATAAGTATCTGCGACTCTATCACAGGTTTAGCCGCCTCAAGATAGTGCTTGATACTTGATATGTTTGACTTCATTTTGCAGATCTCATCTATATCTGTTGAGGTCATAGATACCACAAGTGAGACATCTTGACTGATGTTAAAAGGTATGCAGACATACTCCATACCATCATTAGCGTGACACGACTGACAGAGGTTTGGAAACTCTGTTGAGATTGTCACTATATCTGTTCGATGTGCTCTACAAAGCATCGCATCTTTATTTACCCTCTCAAAACAGATACTCTCACCCTCGCTAGAGTAGATAGCAGCTCGCTGATTTGTGGTGTTATTGACCTCGTAGATAGTGAAGCTTTTAGCACCATATTTATTTTTGATGATATCTACTAGACGGCTATAAACCTCCTCTTTTGAGCCATCATGCTCTATGGTTTTTTTAAACCTATATATATCTGAAAGCTCATCGATAATGCTTTTTGCCTCATGTAGCGGATCATCACCACGCACATCACCTCTACCTTGAGGTACAAAGGTGGCTAAGTTATGCTTGATCTCGCCAAACGCCTCTTGCATCTTAGCAAAGAGTGAGTTTAAGTGCTCTATAACAACTTTTGCTTCACCCTTCACATCTGTCAAAAACTTATGAGAAAAGTCCCCTCTGTACGCCTTTTCGATCCCTTGTTGCATATTTTCAAAGAGCCTTGCAAAAGGCGAGACATAGCGATTTACCAAAAACAGTGCTACAAATATAAAAAGCAGGTTGATCCCCGCGATCTTAAGCATAGTCATCATGCCACTTGTTCGCATATCGCTTATGTCAAACTCCATGCTGATGATGCCTAGAGTATCATCTCTACCAACATCATGGCAACTCATACAGTCAAGATTTTCTGCGGGGCTTGAAGCTTTATAGGGTATGGTTACTCTTAGAAGTGTTCTCTCAGCATTTTCGGTGATCTTTTGCTTAGTTACACCGCTAGCTAGAACCTCCTTGTCTATCTCATCTCTGATGGTTTCAGTAGATAACCCCTTGCCGTACTGCTTGGTTACATGATCGCTTCTTGCGATCCAAAGTGATCTGATCTCTTGATTGGAGGCTATGCGATCTAAAAAGTACTGCCTCTTATCCATCATACCATTTACCATGTGAGCAGTTAGCCCATCTCGTACTATATTTGCTATGGTGTATGATTTTTCTACCGCACTCTTGATGCCATAGTCTCTAAAATTGACTAAGATATTGGCTAAAGTTGCAACAGTTAGACCTAGAAGCATTACAGCTACTGCTATAAGTAGTTTGGATTTTGCTTGCATATCTCCTCTTTATAATCAGATCAAATATTTAAAATATTAGCAAATATAACCAAAAGTAAATAAATATTATTTTAAATCGTTAAAATTTACTCCACAGTGACACTTTTTGCTAGATTTCGTGGCATATCTACATCATTACCAAGTCTTATAGAGATCTCGAGTGCCAAAAGTTGCAAAGCGATCATCATCTCAAAAAACTCAAGCATATAGTGAGATGAGCTTTTTATGGCTATAAAATCATCTGCTTTTTCAAACTCCACCTGACTTATAGCACAGATGGTTGAGTCTCTTGCACTCAACTCTTCGACATTACTCTTTAGCTTATCATAGTGCAAGTGACGAGGCATAAGAGCTATGGTAAAAAGCTCTGGATCTGCTAGTGCGATAGGACCATGCTTCATCTCGCCCGCAGGGTATCCCTCCGCGTGTAGGTACGAGATCTCTTTAAGTTTTAGTGCACCCTCTAGTGCGAGTGGATAGAAGATATCTCGCCCTATAAAGAAAAATCCATGCCCATGCAAGTAGCGTTTTGAGAGCCTTTTTATGCGTTCATGCAGATCATCACTCACTGCGAGGTATTTTGGAGTTTCGCGAAGCAAAGTGGTGTGCTTTTTTAGCTCCTCTTTGCTCATAGATCTGCGAAGTTGTGCGATGTAGAGTGTGAGGATCCAAAGCACGATCACCTGCGTAGTAAAGGCTTTAGTCGAAGCTACACCCTTTTCTATGCCAGCTCTAGTTAGAAGTGAAGCATCACTAGATCTCACTATGCTTGAGTTGTCCACATTGCAAATCGCTAAACTCTTTAGTCCCGCTTTTTTTGCCATCTTGAGTGCTTCTAGTGTGTCGGCGGTCTCACCACTTTGTGAGATGACAACAAAGAGTGTGTTGGTACTAAGAAGCGGATCTTTGTATCTAAACTCACTTGCGATCTCAACACTTGTTTTTACTCTCGCAAATCGCTCCAAAAGGTATGAAGAGACAAGTGCCGCGTGGTATGATGTCCCACACGCACAGAGTTTGATCTCATCTATACCATCAAAAAAGCTCGCATCAAACTCATCAAAACTTACCTCACCATCGCCAACTCTGCCCATCATAGTATCTGCAACCACACTCGACTGCTCATAGATCTCCTTTTCCATAAAGTATCTAAAGCCATCTTTTTGAGCTTGAAGCTTATCTTTTGCCAGTGATTTGTAGACTATCTTTTTTAGCACTCCACCCTTTTCATACAGCATTACCTCACCATCTTTTGCCTCACCATACTCGCCATCTTCGAGATAATAGACGCTCTCGCACTGCCCAATGAGTGCCGCATCACTTGAAGCGAAGTAGATCTCACCATCGCTACTTTTTCCTATAATCATAGGTGAGCCATGTTTTGCAAAAAATATACTCCTCTCCTTGCTCTTAGATATAAGAAGCATCGCATAAGCCCCCTCAAGGCGAGAAAGCATACTCACATACGCCTCAAATGCGTCCTTTTTGTCCGCATGGATCTTCTCAAAAAGATGCACAATCACCTCTGTATCGGTTTGACTCAAAAAGCTCACGCCACTAGCTAAAAGCTCATTTTTTAGCTCACCATAGTTCTCGATGATACCATTGTGCACCACAAAAGAGCTATCGCCTAGATGCGGGTGAGCGTTGTTTTCACTCGGCTTCCCATGTGTCGCCCATCTTGTGTGAGCGATGCCTATGCTGAAGTTTTTTGTTGCAAAGCCTTTGGTTTTCTCCTCAAGGTTTACTAGCTTACCAACAGCTTTGAAGTATGAAAACTCACCATCTTCCAAAACCGCGATCCCCGCCGAATCATACCCTCTATACTCTAGCTCTCTTAGTCCAGAAATAAGGATCTCTTTACTCTCTTTTTTACCTATATAACCAACTATTCCGCACATAAATATTTCCTAAAATCTTTGCGTAATTATTGCATCTTATATATTAATATCAGCCTACTTAGGTATAATTGCGAAAAAACGAGATTGAAAATGTACCTTTTTACAAGCGAAGTAGTAAGTCCTGGACACCCTGACAAGTGTGCAGATATTATAGCAGATAGCATTGTAGATCGCCTGCTTATGGGCGATCCCTCCTCAAGAGTCGCCTCAGAAGTTTTTATAGCAGGCAAGCATGTCATCATCGGTGGCGAAGTTACATCAAAAACTAAGCTTAGCGAAGATGAGTATAAGAAGATCGTAAAAGATACATTAGCTAACATCGGCTACGATGGCAACTCGCACTTTAGCAGATCTGAGTGTTTGCACCCTGAAGATCTTCAGATCCAAGTGCTTCTAAATGCCCAATCACCCGACATCAACCAAGGGGTTGATCGTGAAGATGGCGAGATTGGAGCAGGTGATCAAGGTATAATGTTTGGTTATGCAGATTGTGAGAGCGATCTATTTATGCCAAGTGCCATAACTTACGCAAGAGTGCTTATGGAGAGGGTCTATGAGTACGCCAAAGCTAACCCTCACGAGCTAGGTGTGGATATAAAAACACAAGTTACAATAGATTATGGATCAAAAGCAAACTTTGATGCAGCAAAACCTCAAAAGATCCATACTATCGTGGTTTCTGCACCATGTGTTAGCTCTATGAGCATAGAGAGCGTAAGAGATCTGATCCGAGGACTCATCGACTCAGCGGGCTTGCCATCAGATCTCTACAACAAAGATGAGTGCACTGTCCATATAAACCCAACAGGCAAATATGTCTCCCACTCCCCACTTCACGACTCTGGACTCACTGGGCGAAAACTCATAGTCGATAGCTTTGGCGGTTACGCACCAATTGGTGGTGGAGCACAAAGCTCAAAAGACTACACAAAGGTGGATCGAAGCGGACTCTACGCTGCTAGATACATAGCAAAACATATAGTCGCATCTGGACTTGCTAAAAAAGCGGTGGTTCAGATCTCTTATGCCATAGGAGTGGCAAAGCCTGTTTCGGTTACAGTCGATACTCACAACACCACAGTTGATGGCATAGATGATGATCTGCTCTCAAAGTTTGTACAAGAAAATTTTGCTCTCACACCAAACTGGATCACTCGCAAGTTTGGACTAGATCGCCCCTCAAAAGAGAGCTTTTTATACGCAGATGTAGCAGCTCGTGGGCAAGTTGGGCAAGCTGATTATCCATGGGAACGCTTAGATAGTCTAGATCTATTTAGGGCACTACTAAAGTGAGAGATCTAAAACAAAAAGTAGCTAGTGGAAGTAGAGTTAGCTTTGATGAGGCACTAGCACTATATGATCTAGATCTATTTGAGTTGGCAGAACTAGCTCACGATATCCGCACCGCTCGCCACTCCAACAAAACATACTACAACATCAACCGCCACATAAACCCCACAAATGTGTGTGCAGATGTGTGCAAGTTTTGTGCTTATAGTGCATCACGCAAAAACCCAAACCAATACACTCTAAGCCATGAAGAGATCCTCTCCATCGCCGATGAGTCAAGCAAAAAAGATATAAAAGAGCTCCATATTGTCTCTGCTCACAACCCAAATGTAAGCCTAGAGTGGTATATGGGGATCTTTAAAAAACTAAAAGAAGCCCACCCATCGATGCACATCAAGGCATTAACTGCAGCGGAGGTGGACTTTTTGTCTCGTCACCACGGCTTAAGCTACGATGAGGTGCTAGATCTGATGGTAGAAAATGGTGTGGACTCTATGCCAGGGGGTGGAGCTGAGATCTTTGATGAGAAGGTGCGAGACTACATATGTAAAGGCAAAGTTAGCTCTTTGCAGTGGATAGAGATCCACCGTAAGTGGCATGAGAGGGGCAAAAAGAGCAACGCCACTATGCTTTTTGGGCATGTTGAAGAGAGATCTCACAGGGTAGATCATATGTTAAGGCTTCGAGAGTTGCAAGATGCTAGTGGCGGGTTAAACTGCTTTATACCACTTGTATATCAGACGCAAAACAACTACTTAAATGTCAAAAACCCCATTACCGCCGATGAGATCCTTCGCACCATAGCCATTAGTCGCATCGTACTAGACAACATAGATCACATAAAAGCCTACTGGGTCACATCGACTGTAAACCTCGCTCTTGTGGCTCAAGAGTTTGGAGCAGATGATCTTGATGGCACCATACAAAAGGAGTCCATCAACTCCGCAGCGGGTGCAAAAAGTGCAAATGGAATAGATCTTGCTGAGTTTAGGCAGCTCATCGTAAATAGCGGTTTTAACCCAATAGAGAGAGATAGCTTATATAATGAAATAGGATAGTTATGATAACATCAATCGATATAAAAAAGACACTTTTATATATATTTTTAGCTTTTATTTTTTCATTTGCTCTGCGACTAACTTGGTACTACACATTTAACACTTATGAGCCATTTTTACACAATGGCACACTCATGCTAACCACCAATGACTCATACTACTGGGCGGAGGGTGCGAGAGATCTTCTAGCAGGCTTTCATCAAGACAACGATCTCTCGCCTGTTCACAGATCAACTGCGATCTTTACCGCTTTTGTAGCACAGTTGATGCCTTTTTTCTCCCTAGAGAGTGTTATGCTATTTTTACCAGCTCTGCTCTCCTCCTTGATCGTTGTACCCATTATACTCATAGCTAGAAGCCTGCAAAACCTAGAGATGGGGCTTATCGCTGCACTTTTAGCCTCCATAGCCAACAGCTACTACAACCGCACCATGATGGGCTATTTGGACACCGATATGCTAAACATACTGCTTCCAGTGCTACTTATCTGGTCGCTAGTTTTAGCCATTAGAACCAACCACAACCGCTATCTTATCATCACCGCCATCGAGATTATCGCTTATAGATGGTGGTATCCGCAGAGTTACTCTTTAGAGTTTGCGTTTTTTGCTCTGCTTCTTTTTTATGTGCTAGTTTGGGATCGCAAAAATCTCTTTAACTACAAACTCTTAGCTATGATGGTAGTGGCTATGATGGGGGCAGATATATACATCAGATCTATCGCCTCGGTAGCTCTTTTTATACTATTTTTAGATAGACGATCTGATCGCTTCACACCGCACATATTAGGCGTTAGCGTACTAGTCTTTATCCTACTTGGTGGCATAAACCCTATACTGCATCAGCTAAACAACTATGTCTTTAGAGACTCAGTAGCTAAGGCTCAAGATGGTATGGGACTACACTTTTTTGAAGTTATGCAGACCATAAAAGAGGCGGGTAAGATCCCATTTGAGGCATTTGCAACTCGCATCAGCGGGCATACTATCACTTTTATAGTTTCACTGATAGGTTACGCCTACCTACTATATAGACACCGCATTATACTTCTAACCCTACCACTTCTTGGACTTGGGTTTTTAGCACTTAGCGGTGGACTTAGATTTACCATCTATGCAGTACCCGTACTTGCCATTGGCGTGGCGTTTCTCATAACCGAGATCGCAAGAAAGATGCCAACACCTAGACTAAAGTTTTTAAGTGCTACACTTCTAGCACTCCTAGTGCTTCTACCAAACATAACTCACATAGTGGACTACAAAGCACCTGTTGTATTTGCTCAAAGTGAAGTGAGCGTTTTAGATAACCTCAAAGAGATTGCCGATCGTGAAGACTATGCAGTAGCGTGGTGGGACTATGGCTATCCGATCCGCTACTTTAGTGATGTCAAAACCCTTATAGATGGTGGTAAACATAGCGGACACCACAACTTTGGCACTAGTTTTGTACTAACCTCACCTCAAGAGGTTGCTGCAAAGATGGCAAGGCTCGATGTAGAGTTTACCGAGCGAGGCTTTAAGCTAAAAGAGCAAGACAAAAACATTACGCTACACTCCACCATAGAGGAGATGACAAAATTTTATGGACTTAATGATACCAACGACTTTTTAACATCTTTGCAAACAGATATAGAACTACCTAAAAAAAGTAGAGATATCTACCTCTACTTGCCATATAGAATGCTAGATATATACCCAACCATTGAGGCGTTTAGTGCGTTAGATCTTATGAGTGGCAAGAGTCTAAAGAGATCTCTATTTTATGCAGCACCCACTTACAGACAAGAGGAACACCTTGTTAGACTTAGCTCAAGCATAACCTTTGATATGAAACAGGGCGTTGTTGTAATGAATGGCAAGGCTATTAAGGTTAGAAACTTTACAAGAACAAGATACACAGAAGATGGCAAACTTGTTAAAGAGGTAGACACAATCTCTCAAGATGGGGAGGTAAACATCATTTATATGGCTAGTCAAAATAGGTTTGTACTTCTTGATAACAGAGCGTACAACTCGCTCTATGTGAAGCTATTTATACTAGAGGAGTATGACACAAATCTCTTTGAGAGCGTCACACTAACCCCTAGTGCAAAGGTTTTTAAACTAAAGATCTAGTTAAAAAACACATCTACTCTTGACATTTGAGCATCTTTTATATATAATTCCACCCTCATAACAAAAAGTCCTGTTAGCTCAGCCGGTAGAGCATCTCCCTTTTAAGGAGGTGGCCGAAGGTTCGAATCCTTCACAGGACACCATTTGTGTGGCTCCATCGTCTAGCGGTCAGGATCCCAGGTTTTCATCCTGGTTACCGGAGTTCGAGTCTCCGTGGAGTCACCATCTTATCTATTAGCACAAAATCATCAAAGTTTTACACTATCAACACACACTAAAACAACTCTAGATCTACTTTACTACTGATAATAGTTATCTACATATAGATTACTTCGTCGCTTTGCTCCTCGTAATGACCCGCCCAACACACCTCACACCTCACACCTCACACCTCACACCTCACACCTCACACCTCACACCTCACACCTCAACTCTATTTATACACGGATTATTGTATATCTTATACTTTATAAAGTATTTAACACACTATATTACTATTTTTATATAAATTATCACCACTATTTTATACTTTTAAATATATATTTAAGTATAATTACCGTATATTTTCAGCTATGCAAACTGAAGATCTGTTCAATATACTTCACAACTCACTTGAGGCACAAAATAGGGGCAAAAAAATATCGCTAAAAGATATGGCATCTAAGCTTGGAATACCGATGAGAACCTACCAAGACTGGAGGCTAGGCAGGGCTAAACCACAAGCCGCTGCTATTGCTCTAAAAATGCTAGGCGAGTTAGAAGATGAAGAGATCATAAGAGCTGTTAGAAAGATAAATGAGGAGTAGTCTTGAGTAGTGCAACCAACCTAACACAACAAGAAAGAGAGGCATTAGATGAGCTTTTTTCATCGCTTGCTTACAACAAAAAAGCTCGCTTTAAAGCTAGTGGATACCTATCTATATTTGGCTCAAAGCAGATCGCTTCCTTTGCCAATGGCATAATAAAGAATACTAAAAATTCACTTAACTTAACAAAAAAGGGTGATTTTCTAAATTTTTTTAAAAAAAGAAGAAAAATTTAAGCAAATTGATTATAAAGTGTCTTTAGCTGAAATATTTTCTCGCTCAAAGTGCTAGGGCAAGAGGTATTTTCACAATCTCTACACTATAAAAGGTTGGTTTATGAATAAAGCAGAGTTCGTAGAACTAGTGCAAGCTAGTGGTAACTACAAGACAAAAGTAGAAGCAGAAGCGGCTATCAAAGCTTTCACAGGTGCTGTAACAGCAGCTCTAGTCAAAAAACAAAGCGTTTCACTAGTAGGTTTTGGAAGCTTTGAGACAGCTCTTCAAAAAGGCAAAAGTGGTAAAGTTCCTGGAACAAGTAAAACTTATACTACAAAAGATAAAATGGTTCCAAAATTTAAAGCTGGCAAAGGTCTAAAAGATCGCGTAGAAGCTGGCAAATAAGCAATTAAGTAGCTAACTACTACTCATCGCACTCTTGTGCGGTGAAACTACACTCACACTTTAACGCTTTTTCAAGCTTTAGCAAAAACTCATCTCTACTTATCTCTTTAGCTCCCATAGCAAGCAGATGAGGCGTACTTACTTGTGCATCTATAAAGCTAAAACCGTTTGAGCTTAGATGCTCTACTAAAAAAGCTAGCGAAGCTTTTGAGGCGTCACTTACTAGACTAAACATCGACTCTCCACAAAAAACTCCACCAACCACCACACCATAAAGCCCACCCACAAGCTTGCCACCCTCATAGCACTCCACACTATGAGCATGCCCTAGAGTGTGTAGCTCACCATAAGCATCTATCATCTCTGGTACTATCCATGACCCCTCTTGATCTCGCCTCTTTACTCTTGAGCAGTGTTGCACGACATCTTCAAAGTGCCTATCTAGCGAAAATGTAAACTTTTTCATACTCTTTTTTAAAGATCTACTAACCTTTAGATCACCTAGATCTAATACTAAACGAGGATCTACACTCCACCAAAGTATGGGATCACTCTTGCTATACCATGGAAATATACCGCTTCTATAAGCTCGTAAAACCCTAGTGGGGCTTAGATCTCCACCCCATGCAACGATCCCCTCACTAGAAGCAGATCTAGGATCTGGAAACTCGTAGTCAAAACGAGAGAGTCGTGGGATCATCATACAAAAACTAGCTCATTATTTTCTACCACGAGAGCTACTTTTGCAGCAGCTACGATCTTTTTAGCCACTATCAAAGAGCTGAGCTTTTTGGTGATATGCTCATATACAAACCGCTTGATCTCCCTTGCTCCCATCTCCTTTGAGTAGCTTCGTTTTGCCACAAACTCTAGCACCTCATCGCCAAATGTTAGATCTATCTTCTGATCTCTTAGCATTACGACAAGCTTTTTAAGCTCGATACTAGCTATCTCTTTGGCACTACCAAGATCCAAAAAGTTAAACCTAACTACCGCATCAAGGCGGTTTCTAAACTCTGGAGAAAAAAAGCTCTTTAGCTCCTCATCACTTGAGAGCGTCTCATCACTCCCAAACCCCATCACACCTCTCGCACTAGATCCAATATTTGAGGTCATTATGATGATCACATTTTGAAAATCGACCTTATATCCACTACTATCAGTTAGCGTCGCACTATCCATCACCTGCAAAAGAACATTGACTAGCTCTGGGTGAGCCTTCTCGATCTCATCTAGCAGTAACACAGAGTGCGGGTGCTTCTTGATCGCCTCACTAAGCAGTCCGCCCTGCTCAAACCCCACATAACCCGCAGGTGAGCCGATCAGTCTACTTACAGAGTGCTTCTCCATATATTCACTCATATCAAACCGCTCAAGATGCACTCCAAGCTCATCTGCTAAAGCTTTGCTTAGCTCGCTCTTGCCCACTCCTGTTGAGCCTACAAAAAGTAGCGATGCGACAGGCTTATGTGGCTCTCTAAGCCCCGCTTTTGAGACCTCGATCGCCTCCACAAGGGCATCTATCGCCTCATCTTGAGCAACTATCTTAGATCTAAGCCTCTCTTTAAGCCCCACCAAAGGCTCTTTACTACCCGCATCGATACTCACCCCTAGCATCTTCTGCAAAGCCTCTTGTACCTCTTTTTTGCCGATAGTTTTTTGCCTTTTATCACCTAGATGCACCCTCGCAGCACTTATGTCAAGCAGATCTATCGCCTTATCTGGCAAAAAACGATCGTTCATATAGCGTTTTGAGAGGCTCACCGCGGCTCTTAGTGCATCTTTGGTAAATCGCACCCCATGATGAGCCTCATAGCTAGGCTTTAGCCCCTCTAAGATCTTGAGTGTCACCTCACTGCTAGGCTCTAGCACTTCAACTTTGCTAAAACGCCTATTTAACGCCCTATCCTTCTCAAAACTAGATCTATACTCGCTAAAAGTAGTCGCCCCCATGCACCTAAGCTCACCACTTGCAAGTGATGGCTTTAGCATATTGGACGCATCAAGGCTTGAGCCACTCGTCTGCCCAGCTCCCACTATGGTGTGGATCTCATCAATAAAAAGCAGTGCATTACTCTTAGACTTTATCTCATCAACTACGCCTTTTAGTCGCTTCTCAAAGTCACCTCTATACTTCGTACCAGCTATAAGCAGTCCCATATCTAGCGAGTAGATCTCCATACCACTTAGCAGTTTTGGCACACGCTCATCAGCTACCATTTGAGCTAGTGCTTCAGCGATGGCACTCTTACCCACCCCCGCTTCACCCACCAAAATGGGGTTGTTTTTCTTCTTGCGACAAAGTATCTGCACCACCTGCTCAAGCTCCGCAACTCTACCTATAACGGGATCTAGCCTGCCATCTCTAGCTTTTTTACTTAGATCTTCGCAGTAAAGATCTAGCATAGACTCGCCTCTTAGCTCGCTATCTGCTTCATCGCTATGTGAGATCGCCTCAAGCACGCTTAGGTTATCCACGCCATAGTGCTCTAGGACATTGTAGGCATAGCTACCCGCCTGCTTACTCAAAAATGCCAGCAGATCGCCCACTCTCGCCTCATCTTGCGATGAACTATGCACATGAGCGATGATGTTATCAATAAGCTTTGCCACAAGAAAGCTCTGCGATGGAGTACTCCCCTCTACCCTTGCTATATCAGTGGAGATGTAGCTCTCCATAAGGGAGAGCATCTCTACGCTATCCCCTCCAAGTGCATCTATGATCTCGCTACCCTCTTTGGTGGCTAACACCTCATAAAATAGGTGCTCTAGCGTCACATACTCATGCGAAAGCTCCTTTGCTAGGTTGTATGCATTTTGCAAAACGCTTTGTAGACTCTGACTAAGCATCACACCTCCTCAACTATGGATCTAAGTGGAAAAGATGCCATTTTTGCAGCACTTTTCACCTCATCTGACTTAGTGAGGGCGATCTCATATGTGTAGATCCCACACACTCCCCTGCCCTCGTTATGCACCCTTAACATAATGGCTTTTGCCTCATCAAAACTCTTAGCAAAGATCCCCATAAGCACCTCCACAACGAACTCCATCGAGGTGTAGTCATCATTTAGCAACATAACTGCATACTCTTTTGGCGTCGCTATCTTAGTAGAGGCTTGCGTCTTACTTAGTGTTGCCATAGCTTTTGCTCCCATATATAGTGCTATAATTGTATCAAAAAGCGACCCAATGGCAAAAAAGATCTTCATCACCGCAACAAATACTAACATCGGCAAGACCTACACCGCTAAAAAAGTGCTTAGTGAGTTTGCCAGCAGAGGCTTTAGCATCGGCGTGCTAAAGCCCGTAGAAACGGGTGTAGATGAGCTTCCTAGCGATGCACTAGAGCTTTTTAGCTTAGCCAAAACACTAAATCCTAAGCTAAACACTCTAGATCTAAGCGATATAGTGCCTTTTACATTTACTGAGCCTATGGCACCGTTTGTGGCAAGCAGAGGCGAGGATCTAGATCTAGGCATCATTAAAAGTGCCATCACCAAACAAGAAGATCTATGCGATATACTCATCATAGAGGGAGCTGGTGGAGTGCTTGTACCCATCAACTTTGACTACACCATGCTAGATCTCGCACGCGAATTTTGTGACGCTACACTACTTGTCTCACACTGCAATCTTGGGTGCATAAATGACGCTATGCTTAGTAAAAATGCACTACAAGATCTACCTCATCAGCTTGTTTTTAACCCTAAAAACAGCTCAAAGGAGAGCTTTTTAGCCACCTCTAAGCCATATTTTGACGCCAAAGGCATAGAGACGCTTTTTGTAGATGATGATATTGCAAAAATATGTGACATTTTGTATAATTCAAAATAAAGAAGATCCATGAAGCACCTAATCTCCACAAAAGATCTAAGCATAGATGATGTAAATGAGCTACTTGACTCTGCAAGCAACTACCAAAATGGCGAGTTTGAGCCTATACTAAGCCACAAGATCATCATCACGCTATTTTTTGAAAACTCCACACGAACTAGAAGCTCCTTTGAAGTAGCAGCAAAACGCCTCGGTGCAAACATAGTCCACCTTGATGTAGCAAAAAGCTCCACCAAAAAGGGCGAAACACTCGTAGATACCGCAATGAACTTAGACTCTATGGTAGCAGATGCGATCATCGTTAGACACCAAAACTCGGGCGTACCTCGCATACTATCAAACCATGTAAAAGCTAGCATCTTAAACGCAGGCGATGGTGCTCACGCCCACCCTACGCAAGCACTTTTAGATCTATTTACCCTAAGAGAGCACTTTGGCGAGTTAAAAGGCAGACGCATCGCCATCGTGGGAGATATAAAAAACTCACGAGTCGCAAACTCAAACATAGATCTACTAACTCGCTTCGGGCTTGATGTCACGCTTGTAGCTCCACCGCAGTTTTTGCCAAAAACTTCGCTAAAAACCACTCACAACATAAACGACATCATAGGCAGAGTCGATGCCATTATGAGTCTTCGCACGCAAACTGAGAGGCATTCTAGCCAAACCTACGCATCGCTTAAAGATTATGCGAGTGACTTTTGCATCACAAAAGATCTCATAAAAGATGAAGATCTCATTATCCTCCACCCAGGTCCAGTGCATCGCAACATCGACATAAGCGATGAAGCATTAGCAGATCCTCGCTGTAAGGTGCTAAGACAAGTTAGCAATGGTGTGGCGATCCGCATGGCGGTTTTAAAGAAGCTACTCTCTTAGATGTTTGCTAAACTAAATGCCCTTGGTGCTGAGGGTAAGCCATTTTTGTGCATCATAGACTATAAAGCCACGAAAGTTATAGCTACACCTCTTGATGAGCTTAAAAAGCATGATATTGAGTTTGATCTTTTTAGTAAAAATAGACCTCACTCACATAAACTAAGCCACAAAGCAGAGAGTTTTGAGACCTACAAAGCAAAATTTGATCTAACGCAAGAGGAGATCAAAAAGGGCAACAGCTATCTACTAAACCTCACAACTAGCACGCCCATAGAGTGTGATCTTGATCTTAGGCAGATCTTTGATGTAGCAAACGCCCCCTACAAACTCCGCTACAAAGATGAGTTTGTCTGCTTCTCTCCAGAGAGTTTTATAACAATAGAAGATAACACCATAAGCACATTTCCCATGAAAGGCACTATAAAAGCAAGCCTAGAAAATGCTAAAGAGCTACTCTTAAATGACCCCAAAGAGCTAGCAGAGCACACAATGGTAGTAGATCTACTAAGAAACGATCTCTCAATGGTTGCAAGTGGCGTGAGAGTTGAAGCCTTTAGATCTATCTCAAAGGCGGGAGATCTACTGCAAACTAGCTCGCACATAAGTGGAACTCTTGAGCTAGAGTGGAGATCTAACATAGGAAGCATCTTACAAAAACTACTCCCTGCTGGAAGTATCAGCGGTACACCAAAACGAAAAACGCTCGGTATTATAGATCGCATCGAAGGGTATGATCGTGGGTTTTATAGCGGGATCTTTGGGGTGTTTGATGGCAAGAGCTTCCAAAGTGCGGTGATGATCCGCTTTATCGAAAAAGTGGATAACAAGACTGATGGTAGGCTAGTCTATAAAAGTGGCGGGGGCATCACCTTAGATAGTGATGCTTTTAGTGAGTATAACGAGATGATGGATAAGATTTATATATAACCTTCTATTATGCTTTTTTGCTAGTTACCATCAAAACTCTTATTGTTTGCAAATCAACCTCTTGTCACTTTTTTGTATCGACAAAAAAGTAACCAAAAAAGCTCGTGAGCTTGAACGATTTTGAGGAGACCTTTTCGCTCTTTGCTAAAAACCAAAAACTCGCTTCGCTCAAACAGTTCGGTTTTTTATACGCTCATCACTCAAAGATCTCAAGAACCTCAAAATCGATACGCTCACATTTACAAAACAACTGTTGGACAAAAACCGACACCGCAGGTGTCAAAGTACCAAGGGTACGAGAGCCTTCCGCTGAGGAAAACTCAGCGTTAGCGTAGCCAAGTGGAGCTTTGCTCCACTGGCGTATTTATATATAAATCATCAACTTCTTTATGCTAAAATCCCACAAACTTTCAAAGAGGTAATCATGTACAACAAAGAGTTAAACTTTTCGCTATGGGCGGACTTTATAGAGAGAGATTTTATAGCTACAAAACTTCGAAGCCTCATAGATAGTGGCGTAGTAAATGGTGCGACATCAAACCCAACCATCTTCAAAAACGCATTTAGCTCATCACAAGCTTACAAAAAAGATCTCCTAGATCTGCTTCATCTTAGCAAAAAAGAGCGTTATGAGAGCCTTGCTATCGCCGACATACAGCAAGCGTGTGACGCTCTTATGCCACTATTTGATGCAGATGATGATGGCTTTGTGAGCCTTGAGGTAGATCCAAACCTTTGCGATGATACCACCGCCACCATCAATGAGGCTAGACGCCTTTACAAAAGCATAGATAGAGCAAATGTGATGATCAAGATCCCAGCAACCAAGGCGGGCTATGAGGCGATGAGAGTGCTATCAAACGAGGGGATCTGCATAAATGCCACACTAATCTTTAAGAGCGATCAAGCACTAAAATGTGCAGATGCTCTCAAAAACTCCACTTCAAAACTAAATGTACTAAGCATTTTTGTTAGCAGGATAGATCGCATCTTAGATGAAAAACTAGCTCAACATAAGATTGAGCCATCGCTTAGCGGTATCTATAACGCTACTAAGATCTACTATGAAGTTGAAGCACTTGGACTTAAAAACACAAAAGTTCTATTTGCAAGCACAGGCGTCAAAGGTGACGCTCTACCACCTTGCTACTACATACAAAAGCTCCTCTTGCCAAACACCATAAACACCGCACCCATCGAGACCATAGATGCTTTTGTTGAGGGTGGAGACAAAAACTTAGTAGATCTTGCTTTCCCTGCAATGATTGATGAATATTTTGCTCTCTTAGCTAAAATAAATATAAACTTTGATAATATCTTAGATGAGCTAATTGCCGATGGTTTGGCACAGTTTAAAAAATCATTTCAAGAGATTATGGAGGTATTATGAGCCAGAAACAACAGAGTGCGTCAGTCGATATAAACTCGCTTACATTTGAGCAGTTAAAACGCATACGAAGCTATCTTGGCAAGCTGATCGAAGCAGGCGGAAGCGATCTACACATCAAAGCAAACAGCACCATTAGGGCTAGGATCAATGGCCGCATCGTCCCATTTTCAGGAAGCATACTAAGCTATGAAGAGGCGATGACCTTTGTCAAAGAGATACTTCGCGGTCGCTTTGGCGAGCTTGTAGAGAAAAAAGATGTCGATCTTGTCTATCAGTACGATGAGCGAAACCGCTTTAGGGTAAACATCTTTTTCCAGACCAATGGCCCGAGTGCGGTTTTTAGATATATCCCTATGGAGATCCCAACATTTGATAGTATGAACTACCCCGAGGTGATGCGAAAGTTCACTAAAGAAGAACGCGGGCTTGTGCTTGTAACTGGGGTAACAGGAAGTGGTAAATCAACCACACTAGCAGCGATGATCAATGAGATCAACAACCGCGATCAAAAGCACATCATAACCATAGAAGATCCTATCGAGTTTGTGCATAAAGATAGAAACTGCATCATCAACCAACGCTCTATCGGGCAAGATGCACTCACTTTTCAAAAGGCTCTAAGAGCCTCACTTAGGGAAGATCCAGACATCATTTTGGTGGGTGAGATGAGAGATCGTGAGACTGTGGAGCTAGCTCTTCATGCAGCTGACACGGGTCATTTAGTCTTTTCAACCCTACACACCATCGATGCTAGAGAGACAGTAAACCGCATAGTTGCGATGTTTCCAAGCGATGAGCAAAACCGCATAAGAGTCTCACTTGCAACAGTTCTAAAGGGTATAGTCTCACAAAGGCTAATCCCAACGGTCGATAACAAGCGAGTCGCTGCGTTTGAGATACTAGTTAAGACTCCAACTATCGAGAAGCTGATCTTAGAAAACCGCGACTATGAGATCCGCGATGTGATCGAAAAAGGGCGTGAGTACTATAAATCTCAAAGCTTCGATCAACACATCTTAGAGCTTTATGATGCGGGAGTTATCACAAAAGATAAAGCAAAAGAGTTTGCAACAAGCCCATCAGATCTAGAGCTAAAAATGAGTGGACTAAATCTAAACTCATCATCAACGCTTGGCAAAAAAGAGGCTAAAACTATAAGCAAAGATGAGGTTTTTGACCTAAAAGAGTAGATCTTTAGCAAGACTTTAGATAAAAAGAGCTAAACTACCAAACATTTTTTTAAGGAAACAGTAATGTTAGAAGGAATTATTAGAGAGAGTACTGGCAAAAAAGCTACAAAAGAGCTTCGCCGAGATGGTTATCTAATAGCAAACATTTATGCAAAAGGTTTAGAGAACATAAATGCTGCTTTTAAAGAGAACGAGTATATAAGAACAGTTAGAAACAAAAACACGCTAGCTTTTCCTATCAAAGTAGATGGCAAAGAGCTAAGCGTCGTTGTCCAATCTTACGAGACACACCCAGTAACTGATAGACTACTCCATGTAGATCTTATGGTTGCTCAAAAAGGTGTGCAGACTCACTACTTTATACCTATAAAAACAAAGGGTGACGCGATAGGTCTAAAAAACAAAGGTCTTGTTCACATAGCTAAAAAACGCCTTCGCGTAAAAGCTGCGATCGAGAATGTTCCAGATGCTATAACAGTAGATGTTACAAAAATGGATGTGGGTGACACTTTTCTAGTAAGAAACCTTGATCCAATCGCAAATGTTACCTTTACAGACGCAAGTCGCGTATCTATACTAAGCGTTATCAAAGCGAAATAGTATGCTAATCGTGGGTCTAGGTAACCCTGGATCTAAGTATGAGCTAACTCGTCACAACATAGGTTTTATGGTGATCGATGAGTTAGTTTCATCTACAAATGCCACAAAACTCTCCTATAAAAACGAAGAGCTTTATAAGCTTGGAAGTCACTTTTTACTCAAACCACAAACATTTATGAACCTCAGCGGAGAAGCTGTTAGAAGCATCATAAACTACTACAAAATAGAAGATGATCTCATAGTTATCCACGATGATCTAGATCTAAGCTTTGGCTCACTTCGCTTTAAGCGAGGCGGTGGAAGTGGCGGTCACAACGGGCTAAAGAGCATAGATACACTAGTGGGAAGCAACTACATAAGAGTGCGTCTAGGCATAGGTAAGCCTGAACATAGAGGCGAAGTGACAAGCCATGTACTAAGTAGCTTTAACCAAAATGAGCTACAATACCTAAAAGAGTGGATCGAACAAGCCTCTATCGCCACAAAGGAGCTTCTAAGCTCGCCTATGGAGGTGGTAAGCTCAAAATACACCATAAAAACAACTAGCGAGTAGAGATGGCATTTAACTATATAGCACTTCACTATCTTAAGTACTTTGCCATTATCCTCATCGCTTTAGTGCTATTTTTGGTCGGTTTTGACTACCTTGGAAGTGCTGAAAAGCTGGAGCTTTCGGCTAACTTGCTACTTATATATCTTGTGTATAAAGCTTTTTATGCCATAGATCTAGTCCTTCCGCTTGCTCTTGTTTTTGCTATGATCTCTACAAAAGTTGCTCTTGTTAGATCAAATGCTCTTATTTCACTCTACTCACTTGGCTACTCGCAAAGAGATCTGCTAAAACCCTTTATAGTCTCATCACTTGGTATCATAGCGATATTTATAGCACTTCATAGTCTTGGAAACTTCGCAAGAGCCGAAGAGTATGCCAAAAATATTCGCAACCACGCACAATACCTAAACCCATCAAAAGATCTATTTTTCACACACAAAAACCGCTTTGTCTATTTTGGAGAGCTTCTGCCACTTCAAGAGATCGCAAAAGATATAAGAGTTTTTACTCTAAAAGATGGCTCGCTAAAAGAGGTGATCATGGCAAAATCCGCCCGTTTTAAAGATAACCACTGGATCATCGCAGACGCAGATCTCATCATCAAACCAGATGATATCACCTCACCACAAGAAGGCATAGAGGTGCTTAAAGAAAAAGATCTCAAAATCCTTGAGGGCTTTAGACCAAAGATGCTAGATCAGATCTATGAGGGCAAAGTAAACTTCTCCATTGGTGACGCACTAGATGCCTACTTTTTGCTAAAAAATGAGGGCATAAACACCGACTATATAAAAAGCTCGCTCTATAAGATCTTTGTGCACCCATTTTTCGCCCCACTGCTTATAGTTATCATCTTCTTTTTTGTGCCCATTAGCCCCCGTTTTGCAAACCTTGCTATCTTTAGTTTTGTAGCTATTGGAGCTGCACTTGCTTCGTGGGCGGTTCTTTTTACACTAAGTGAGCTTGCGAGTCACAAAAGTTTATCAAGCGAGCTTGCTATACTTTTACCGACACTTTTTCTATTTATCATAGCAGTGTGGCAATACAAAAAACATCATACTTTTGAGTAGCAAAACTTAAAATAAGCACTTTTTGGTTAGAATATCTGCTAAAAAACAAAGAATAGTAGATGATCGACTTTAAAGCAGTAGCACAAGAGTACCAAACGCCACTTTACCTATATGATTTTGACTATATGAGAGAGCAGTTTCTTAGCCTAAAAGAGGCATTTAGAGCTAAAAAATCGCTCCTAGCTTACGCCATAAAAGCTAACTCAAACTTAAGTGTCATAAAACACTTCGCATCACTAGGAAGCGGGGCAGACTGTGTGAGTATCGGTGAAGTAAGAAGAGCCTTGCTTGCTGGTGTGCCTAGCTATAAGATCATATTTTCAGGTGTGGGCAAGAGCGATGATGAGATCCGCGAAGCCCTGCAAGCTGAGATACTCTACATAAATGTCGAGAGCGAAGCGGAGCTTTTGCGAGTTGAGATGATAGCAAGAGAGCTTAGCAAAAAAGCTCGCATAAGCATCAGAGTAAACCCAAACATAGATCCAAAAACCCACCCATACATCTCAACAGGACTGCACGATAATAAATTTGGTGTAGATCTGGATAGTGCCAAACGAATGTACATAAAAGCTAACAATAGTGACTTTTTAGATCCCATCGGGATACACTTTCACATAGGCTCACAGCTAACTAAGCTTGAGCCTATCTATGAGTCAAGCGTGATTGTAGCAGATCTTGTTAGATCGCTTCTAGCTCTTAAGATCGAGATCAAGTTTTTTGATATCGGTGGCGGACTTGGCGTGGTTTATGATGAAGAGAGCACGATAGATCCACGCGACTATGCTCAAGCGATCCTTAAAACTTTAACAGGTTTAGATGTCACCATAGTTTGTGAACCAGGGAGATACTTGAGTGCAAATGCGGGCTATTTTCTAACAAAAGTACTCTATGAGAAGCAAAATGGCAAAAAGCGATTTGTCATCGTAGATGGTGCGATGAATGACTTGCTTCGCCCATCACTCTATAACGCCTACCACAAGATCGAAGCAGTGGAGAAGACAGGCGAAGAGAGCCTTGCTGATGTAGTGGGGCCTGTGTGTGAGAGTGGCGACTTTTTTGCTAAAGATAGACTCTTGCCACGGCTTGAACACGGCGATCTGCTTGCTATACACTCCGCGGGAGCTTATGGCTTTGGTATGGGGAGCAACTACAACACAAGATCAAGATCTGCTGAGGTAGCACTAGAGGGTGGCAAAACTAGGCTAATTCGTCGCCGTGAGAGCTTTGAAGATCTTATAGCACTAGAGAGAGAGTTTATATGATCTACTTTATAGATGTGCAAGGAACGCTCATCAGTGACGAGGACAAAAGCCCCATAAATGGTGCGATAGAGTTCATAGATCACCTAAATGCCACATCTACGCCATATGTGATCATCACCAACAACACTAAACATAGCTCAAAGGATTTTTACAACTCTTTGGTGCAAAAGGGCTTTAACATACCACAAGATAGATACATAGATCCGCTGATGGTACTAGAGGAGAGCGTGCCAAAAGATGGTGTTGCGGCGTATGGTGCTAAGCAGTTTTTAACTACGCTAGAGAGTATGGGCTATGAGCTTAACTATACAGATCCAAAGAGCGTTTTGGTTGCTATAAAAGAGGATTTTGCAAGCGAAGAGTATGCACAGATGATAGAGTTTTTGCTTAGTGGATCTAAGCTTGTTGGTATGCACGAGACCTCACTTTATGCCAAAAACTCCAAACGCTACCCAGGGGTGGGGGCAATCCTTAAGATGCTAGAGTTTGCAACATCTTCAAGCTATGAGGTGGTGGGCAAACCTAGCGAGCTATTTTATGAAAAAGCTAAAGATCTCTCTGGAGCGAAAAGTTTTAGCGACATAACCATCATAAGTGATGATCCAAAGGGGGATCTTGAGGGTGCAAAAGCACTTGGTATGAGGTGCATCTTTGTCACAAGTGGTAAGTATAGAGATGCTAGCGAGATAGTGCCACACTTACGACTAAAACCAGATGCGGTGTATGCAGATCTAGGGGAGGTTTTGAAGAGTTTATGAAGAGTTTACAAGAGTGTAGAGATGCCATAGATCTGCTTGATGATGAGATACTAACACTGTTAAACCGCCGAATGAGCGTAGTTGAGGAGGTTGGTCGCATCAAAAACGCAAGTGGCGGTGCGATATATAGACCAGAGAGAGAAAAAGAGATCATCACCCGCCTAAGCAGACTCAGCAAAGAGCAAAGCGGAGCGTTAAATGAAAAGGCGATCGAGTCCATATTTTTAGAGATATTTGCAGTTGCTAGAAACTTAGAGCTTCCAGAGAGAGTGGCTTACCTCGGCCCTGAGGGGAGCTTCACCCATCAAGCAGCAGAGAGTCGCTTTGGTGCGATGAGCAACTACATCTCTCTTACTTCGATCTACTCGGTATTTGCAGCTCTTGAAGCAGGACGAGCGAAGTTTGGAGTAGTGCCCATTGAGAACTCACGAGATGGCATAGTTGGCGAGACGCTAGATCTGCTTGCTAGTAGCCATATCAAGATAGTAGCTGAGCTATATATGCCGATCCATATGTCATTTGCCACAAAAGCAAAAGATCTCTCAAGTATCAAGCGGATCTACTCCAAAGATAAGGGCTTTGGACAGTGCAAAGAGTTTCTAAATGAGCACGGCTTTTACAATGTAGAGCAGATCCCCGTTGAGTCCACCGCAAAAGCAGCGATCCTAGCTTCAAGCGATGAAAATGCAGCGGCGATCTGCTCGCATATAGCGGCAAAACTATATGGTGTGCCGATCCTTTTTGATCGTGTAGAAGATGAGATCGGATCTATGACAAGGTTTGTAATACTAAGTGACTTTAAAAACGAGATCTCAAATGAAGATAAAACCTCGGTACTTGTGAGGCTAAAAGACTCTATCAAGGCGGGGAGTTTGGTGCGATTTTTACAAACATTTGAGCAGGCAAATATAAACCTCTCTAAGATCGAATCTCGTCCATCAAAGGATAGGGGTGGTTTTGAGTACTGGTTTTTTATAGATTTTTATGGTCACATAGATGAGCCTCGCATCAAAGAGGTACTAGATAAGCATAAAAATGAAGTGACTTGGCTTGGAAGCTATGTCAAAGGAGAGAGCATTGAGATTTAGTAGCGTACTAGAGGGCATAAAAACCTACGAGGCGGGCAAACCCATAGAGCTAGTGGTGAGAGAGTTTGGCATAGATCCAAAAGATATCATCAAGCTTGCATCAAATGAGAACCCAAATGGGTGTAGCAAAAAGGTGATCGAAGCGGTGCAGAAAATCGTACCAAACATGGCACTCTACCCTGATGACTCGATGTTAAAGCTTAAAAACGCTCTTGCAAAGAGATTTGGCGTGCAAAATAGCAATATCATCATAGGTGCAGGAAGCGATCAAGTCATAGAGTTTTTGATCCATGCAAAAGCGAGTCAAAACTCTACTGTACTTATGAATAAGATCACATTTGCCATGTATGAGATCTACGCTAAACATGTGGGTGCTAAAGTCGTAAAGACCGACTCCACTCACCACGACCTAGCACAGTTTAGCTCGCTATACAAGGAGCATAAACCTAGTGTCATCTTTATATGCACACCAAACAACCCAACAGGCGATGTGCTGACTAAAAATGAGATCTACAACTTCCTAGATGGCATAGATAGCGACACTCTAGTGGTGATCGATGGGGCGTATCTTGAGTATGCTTCATATAAAGATAGCACAACTCACATAGATCCAGCTGATCTTATAGAGCGGTACAAAAATGTGATCTATCTTGGTACTTTTAGCAAGGCTTATGGGCTTGGTGGTATGCGTGTGGGTTATGGTATCGCAGATGAGACTATTATAAGCCAGCTCTATAAACTTCGCCCACCATTTAACATAACAACGCTCTCACTTGAAGCAGCAAGCGTAGCACTAGAAGATGAGGAGTTTGTACAAGACTCACTTAAGCAAAACTTTGAGCAGATGAGACGCTATGAGGATTTTGCAAAAGAGATGAGTTTGGATATAATTAAAAGCTATACAAATTTTGTGACTATCCTCTTTGATGACTCTAAAAGCTCCACTCACATCGCAGATGAGCTTCTAAAACGGGGTATGATAGTGCGAAACCTTGCGAGTTACTCTCTAAATGCGATCAGAGTGACTGTTGGTAAGCCTGAGCAAAACAGTAGATTTTTTGAACTTTTAAAAGAACAATTGTAGAGAACTAGATGGATTTTAAGGCACTATTTTTACAGCTATCATCGCTTTTTGCAAAGCTAACAAAACAGCAACGCATCATCATCACATCTGCGGTTGTTGGGATTGTTGGTTTTTTGGTGTTTCTCATCATATATAGCCAGAAAAAAGATGCTTCACAAAACTATGAGAAACTCTTTGATGCACTAAGCAGTGAAGATGCTGCAAAGGTAGTAGAGCAACTTGAAAAAGATAAGATCCCCTATGAAGTTAGTGGCAATAATGTCATAAGAGTGCCAAAAGAGGCACTCTACAAACAGCGAATCGCCATCGCATCTATGGGAATCCCTAAAAATCGTGGCGTAGGCTTTGAGCTATTTGACAAGCAGGAGTTTGGAGCAACTGCGTTTGATCAAAATGTCAAATATATCAGAGCCTTAGAGGGTGAGCTAACTCGCACCATAGAGTCACTTGAGCCAATACAGAGTGCCACAGTGAGCCTCGCCATACCAAAAGAGAGCCTCTTTATAGAAAAAAAGCTAAAACCGAGTGCCTCCATAGTGGTGCATCTGCGAGATGGAAGCTCGCTAAACTCTAAACAGATAAGAGGGATTAAAAATCTTGTCGCATCATCAGTTGCAGATCTTGATGTAGTTGCGGTAAACATAACCGATAGCCTAGGTATAACGCTAGGCGATGAAGATGAGATGGCTCAAATGGGTGATCTCTCAAACACTCAACTATCATACAAAGCCAAAGAGGAGGCGAAGCTTCAACGCAAAATCGTAGAGATGATCTCCCCTTTTGTGGGTGGTGATGAGAGTGTCGTAGCTCAAGTGACTATGGAGTTTGACTTCTCACAGCAGAGTATCACATCGGAGAAGTTTGACCCAGAGAGTGTTGTTAGAAGTGAGCAGACGAGCGAAGAGAAAAGAGAGGGTAGCTCACCTGCTCAAATAGGCGGAATCCCAGGGGCGGTGAGCAACATCGGCCCTGTGGAGGGTTTAGAAGATAACTCGGCCAACAAAGAACGCTATGAGAAGAGCACAGGTACTACAAACTATGAGATCGGCAAAACTGTCTCAACCATAAAAAGTGAGTTTGCAAGACTCAAAC
Organism: Sulfuricurvum sp.; assembly: GCA_041669045.1. Taxonomy (GTDB): domain Bacteria; phylum Campylobacterota; class Campylobacteria; order Campylobacterales; family Sulfurimonadaceae; genus JBAYBZ01. Next base: position 62,332 of record JBAYBZ010000007.1, read on the forward strand.
GCATCACCGCAGCAGTCGTAGTTGATGGCAAATATAAGCGACACATCGACACAGAGGGCAAAGCAAACGGCGAGCTAGAGTATGTGGCACTAAGTGAGAGCGAGCTAGATGCACTAGAGAGCCTAGTTAGCAGATCCATAGGCCTCAATGAAGCAAGAGGCGATCAAGTGAGTGTGAAAAACTTGCAGTTTAAAACACCATCACTAGATGCAAATGAGCAAAGAGTTGCAAAAGCCATAGACTTCTCAAAACGCTATATAGAGCCATTTTCAGATATACTTAAGTACTTAGTCTCACTTATAGTTCTGTATGTACTATACAAAAAAGTTATAGCTCCATTTGCCCAGAAGATGCTAGAAGATACAAAAGAAGAAGATGAGCATGGTGAAGCACTCATAGACTTTGGACTAGATGAGGATCAAGAGGATCTTGTCCAAAAGGCTCAAGCAGTGAGGAAGCGAGTAGAAGATCAGCTAGGAGTTGGCGAGGGCTTTAACGAAGATGAGCTAAAATATGATGTGATCATCGACAAGCTTAGACATATGGTAGAAGAGTCACCTGATTCTATGGCTCACCTTTTGCAAGCACTCCTTAGCGAGAGTGGTGATAGCAACAATAGGAGTTCATAATGGCACTAAATCAAATTCAGCAAGCAAGACTTGATGAGATGAGTATGGCAGAGAAGATCTCCATACTTCTGATGCAACTAGGCGAAGATCCAACGGCAGCTCTATTTTCACATATGCATGTAGATGCCATAACAGATATATCGCGTTTTATCGCTCAAAACAAGAGCGTAGAAAAGCCGATCGCCACTGCTATACTTGAGGAGTTTTACGCTATTTTCCAATCAGGGCAGTTTATAACCGCTGGCGGGTTTGAGTATGCAAAAGAGCTACTTTATCGCACCCTTGGACCAGAAGAGGCTAGAAGAGTGTTAGAAAAACTTACTCGTAGTATGCAAGATGGGCAAAATTTCGCCTATCTATCTAAGATCAAAGCTCAACAACTCTCTGACTTTATCATCAACGAACACCCACAAACTATTGCTCTTGTGCTTGCTCATATGGAAGCATCACAAGCTGCTGATACCTTGCAGTACTTCCCTGATGATCTGCGAAGTGAGGTCTCTATGAGAATGGCAAAACTTGGAGATATCTCACCATCTATCATCAAACGAGTCTCTGCGGTTTTAGAGTCTAAGCTTGAGTCACTTGCATCTTATAAGGTTGAAGTTGGTGGACCTCGTGCGGTTGCAGATATCTTCAACCGTCTTGGTGCAAAGGCGTCAAAAGAGACGCTTGCACGCATCGAAGAGCGAGATGAGGAGATGTCCACACTCATCAAAGAGCTTATGTTTACATTTGAAGATATAGGCAAAGTAGATAAAAATGCGATCATAGAGATCCTAAAAGCAGTCGATAAAAACGATCTAATGCTTGCACTCAAAAGTGCTCCTGATGAGCTAAAAGAGAAGTTCTTTAACTCAATGAGTGAGAGAGCCAAAGAGACGCTCATCGAAGAGATGCAGTTCTTGGGTGCTGTAAAGATGAAAGATGTCGAAACCGCACAAAGACGCATCGTAGATGTAGTAAATGCACTAGCTGAAGCAGGAACCATCGCTCTTGGAACCTCTAGCGAAGAAATGGTAGGATAACTTGGGTAAGATCATACAAAATAGCAACTCATCAAGCCATAATATTGACAAATACAACTTCCTAAATCTCCCTCTTGATGGCGATGCAAGCTCCCCTCAAAGAGTGACTTTAGAAGAGCCAAAACCGCTAATGAGTGAGGGGAGCGAGCTAGACTCATCATCACTCTCGCCTAGTTCTAAAGACTCACTCATAGAGTCTCTTCTAAAAAAAACAGATGAGATGAGCTCAAACTTCATCAAGTTGCAGATGAAACTAGAGCAGATGAGCGAAGATCACAAAAGCGAGCTAGCAAGAGCGACTCAAGAGGCGTTTGCAAATGGGCTTGAAGCGGGCAAAGAGGAGGCTAAAAGCGATGATGAGAGAGAGGTTTTGCAAACCATAGAGAGACTAAGTAGCTCTGTATCGATGCTTGAAGCTAGCTCTATGCAGTTTGAGAGTGCGTTAGTTAAGATGCAACAAGAGCTATCTAGTGTCGCTCTCGACATAGCAAAAGAGGTCATAAGCTCTGAAGTGTCGCAAAGCTCCACCGCCATCGCACTACGACTTGCCAAAAACATCATAGGCGAGCTAAGCGATGCCTCTAATATTACGCTAAAAGTTAGCCCAAAGGATTATAAACTCCTCGCTCACAAGCTAAGTGAGCTTAAAAAAGTAAAAGTTGAAGCTGACAAAATGGTCGCAGAGGGTGGAGTTATAGCACTAAGCGATACCTCAAATATCGATGCACAGATCATAAAACGCTTTGAAAAAGTTAAAAAGGTGGCACTAGGTGAATAGTATAGATATCAAATCCAAATCCATCAAAGAGCTAGAAGATCTAAGCTCCCGCATCAGATCTAGGATCTTAGAAGTTGTTAGTAAAAATGGCGGGCACCTCAGCTCATCGCTAGGCTCAACTGAGATTATACTTGCGATGCACAAAGTCTTTGATAGTAAAAAAGATCCATTTATATTTGATGTATCGCACCAATCTTATGCTCACAAGCTTGTCACAGGCAGATGGGAGGAGTTTAGCTCGCTTAGACGATTTGGCGGACTTAGTGGCTACACTAAGCCAAACGAGAGCGAAGATGACTACTTTATGGCGGGGCATAGCTCCACCTCTATATCGCTTGGCGTGGGAGCTGCAAAGGCGATAGATCTAAAGGGCGAAGATCGCATACCTGTGGTACTAATAGGTGATGGATCTATGACTGCTGGCATGGTTTATGAGGCACTAAATGAGCTAGGTGAGCGAAAATACCCGATGATCATCATCTTAAACGACAATGAGATGAGCATCGCAAAGCCAATAGGTGCGATTAGTAAGATGCTAAGCTCTGCGATGGCGAGTCCATTTTACCAGAGCTTTAAACGCCACACTGAAAACTTTGTCGATACCCTAGGTGAGGGTGCTCGCTACATCGCCAAACGCATGGAGGAGTCCATAAAGCTTATCACCCCAGGCATAATGTTTGAAGAGATGGGCATAGAGTATATAGGTCCTGTTGATGGGCATGATCTCGAAGCTCTTGTAGAGACGCTAAGCCTTGCTAAGGGTATGGGCAAGCCTGTTATAGTACATGCTCAAACCACCAAAGGCAAGGGGTATGAGATAGCCGAAGGGCAAGAGGAGAAGTGGCACGGCGTGGGGGCGTTTGATATAAAAACAGGAGCCATCAGCAAGACACAAGGGGTGCGAAGTGCTACGCAGATCTACTCAGAAGCACTTATGAATCTTGCCAAAACCAACCCAAAAGTGGTGGGTACTACCGCAGCTATGCCAAGTGGAACGGGGCTAAGCGAGCTTATAGAGAAGTTTCCTACCCGCTTTTGGGATGTCGCTATTGCTGAACAGCACGCAGTCACCTCGATGGCAGCACTGGCAAAAGAGGGATTTAAGCCATTTTGCACCATCTACTCAACATTTCTGCAACGAGGCTATGATCAAGTGATCCACGATGTGTGTCTGATGGATCTGCCTGTTGTTTTTGCACTCGATCGAGCGGGGATTGTGGGCGAAGATGGCGAGACTCATCAAGGGGCGTTTGATGTGAGTTTCCTTAGAGCCATACCAAATATGACGCTCTTTGCCCCACGAGATGAATCGAGCTTTTTTGAGGCAGTGAGCTTTGCAAGCAAGTTTAGCAAGCCCTGCTCTCTTCGCTACCCTAGAGGAGCTTTTATACTTGAAAATGGCACATTTAGATCAAGTGCGTTTGAGCTAGCAAAAGCGGATCTACTCATAGAGCGTGACTCTGACATACTCTTTGTTGGGTATGGCAACGGGGTTGGAAGAGCTTATGAGACACTAAAACTGATGGACGCAGATGTGGCACTTTTGGATCTTCGCTTTGTCAAGCCACTAGATGAGCAGATGCTTCTAAGCTTAGCCAAAAAGCACAAAAAATGGTTCATCTTTAGCGATAGTGCCAAAATGGGCGGAGTTGGATCGGCTATACTTGAGTGCCTTAGCTCAAATGGCGTAAAGGGCGTAGATCTAGTTAGTTTTGAGTATGAAGATAGCTTCATCACGCATGGCAAAACCTCGCTTGTTGAGGAGTCACTTGAGCTTTTAGCATCACAACTAGCACGAAGAGTCAAAAAATCTCTTGAGAGTAGTTAAAGAGAGTTTTATCGCCACCACCGAAGAGAGAGGCTCTAAGTTTATAGCTCATCTCTGTCCCTACGCGAAGTTTGAAACTCTTATGCACTCTCTTAAATCTACTCACCCAAAAGCGGTGCACTTCGTCTATGCCTACCGCTATATAAATGAGTTTGATCAGATCGTAGAGAACTCAAGCGATGATGGTGAGCCTCGTGGAACAAGTGGCAAACCCGCCCTATCTGCACTTGCAGGAGCAGATCTTGTAGATAGTGCGGTTATCGTAGTTCGCTACTTTGGTGGCACGAAACTTGGCACTGGCGGGCTTGTGCGAGCATATAGCAGTAGTGTAAATGCCGTCATTGATGTGGCAACTACGCACGAGTATAAAAAGGTGCAAACCGTAGTGTTAAAGTGTGGCTACGATGAGCTTAGAGTGGTTGAGTACACTCTTGAGCAAGAGAACATCAAAGTGACCAACAAGAGCTTTGATGAGGCGGTTTTACTGCACCTTGAGCTAAGTAGCGATGAGCTAGAGCATCTTAGATCTAAGCTTCCGCGAAGCGTAGATCTAAGCTAAGCTTTATAAGCCCTTATGAAGATAATCACATCTTCTAAGGTGTAGCTCTCGCACTCTATCTCTTTGATCCCCTCCTCTATCTCATCATCGCTAAAAGATCTAAGATCTGACATAAACCTAGATCTAAGCATAGCGTGCCACTCTTCTCGTGGCAGTTTAAAAGTAAAACTCTCACTCACAACCTCTACGCTAAACCCTGCAAGTCTTAGTTCTTCTACCATGATGTTATAGTCGGGTTGGTTTACATAAAACTGCTCTTTTGCTTTTTCAAATAACGGAAATCTAATCTCTTGGGGTCTTGTGTAGATAAGCAGTGCCCCGCCATCATCAATACTTGCAAACATCTTGCTAAAGAGCCTATCTCGATCCTCTATGTGGTGGATCACCTCTTTAAAAAGCACTTTGGAGTAACTAAGCGTAAAGCTAAAAGCATCACCACAGATGGTCTCAAAGCTTTTATAACTCCTTGCGGCACTACACATCTGCTCTTCAGGCTCTACGCAGTAGGACTTTTTAGGCTTAAAGCGAGTTGAGAGAAGATCTGTAAAAGTACCCGTTCCGCCTCCGATATCTACAAAAATATCGCTTGTTTTTAGATCTAAGTGCTTACCTATACGATCAACCGCCCACGCCTTGTACTCATCTGTAAAGCTCCAAAGCTTGTTAAACTTACTTGCTACTTGTTTATAATGCCCACTCATGATAGCCACACCACGCCAGCGTTCCTACCTGAGCCTTTGCCACAAGATCTATCTTTGCGGTAGGAGTAGTAGCGATCATCTGCACACGCCGTGCAACTTGGCAAAAACTCCAACTCGCTCACGCCCTCTAGTTGAGATCTTAAAATCGCATCGATGTCCAGAAAGATCTTAGATCCTCTTTTGATAAGTGCATACTCAAACCCTAGCTCTTTTGCCTCATCTGCCACTTCGCTTCCCACCTCATAACAGCATGACTTTATGCTTGAACCCACGCACACCACAAGATCGCTCCTCTTTGTGCCATACTCGCTTGCAAGTAGATCTATGGTGCAGGTGAGTATATTTTTAAACGCCCCCGCCCTTCCTGCATGAGCCACCGCTACGGCGTGATGAGTGGGATCGTAGAGTATGATAGGCGAGCAGTCCGCCACCATCACCATCAGTGGCACGCCTATGGCATCGCTCACCAGAGCATCGCAAGTTGGTGGAGTCTCAAAGTTGCCCTCATCTACCCTCACTACTACGCTAGAGTGGATCTGCTTCATATATGTTAAAGCTTCCCTCTTGTATCCCAAAGTGCGAGCGAGATCCTCATGGTTTTGAAGCACTCTTTTTTCATCATCGCCCACATGAAAAGCGAGGTTACCACTAGATCTGGTGGTAAATGCGTGGCTAAGTCCTCTAAAGCTAGATAGTTTTTTGCTATAATCGAAGTTCATATTTGTATTATAGGTAGAAAAAATGAATGCAAGCTTATACTCACCCACACTAAATGGCGACAATATAGAGGCAAAAAGAGCCGAGATCAAGAGCTTTTTTAACAACACATATGAACTTTTTGAGAAGGTATTTGAGCTACTAAAAGATGATAGCGTCTTTTACAAAAAATCCGAGCCAACCCGCCACCCGATGATCTTCTACTTTGGACACACTGCGACTTTTTATATAAACAAACTCATAGCTATGAAGATCATAGACAAACGCATAAATGCTGAGTTTGAGTCCATCTTTGCCGTAGGCGTCGATGAGATGAGTTGGGACGATCTGGAGTCTTCTAACTACAAATGGCCAAGTGTGCAGAGTGTAAGGGAGTATAGATCTGAGGTTAAAAGAGTGGTAAACGAGCTTATCGATACCATGCCACTAACACTTCCCATAACATGGGAAGATCCCGCGTGGATCGTGCTTATGGGGTGCGAGCATGAGCGGATCCACATAGAGACTTCGCTTGTGCTTCATCGCCAGATGCCACTAGAGCTTGTCAAAGATGTAGAGGAGTTTAAGATCTGCTCGCACGACTCTACGCCACCAGCAAATAGCCTCATTGAGGTTGATGGCGGAGTGGTAAAACTAGGCAAAGACCACTCGCATCACCTCTATGGGTGGGACAATGAGTATGGGAGTTATAGCGAGTCACTGCTAAGCTTCAAAGCGTCCAAATACCTCGTAAGCAACGCCGAGTTTATGGAGTTTGTGAAAAGTGGAGGATACGAAAAAAAAGAGTTTTGGGACGATGAGGGGAGAGAGTTTTTAAGCTCAAGCGGGGCTAAACACCCGCCATTTTGGGTAAAAAGCGGTGATGGCTTCAAGCTTCGCACCCTCTCAAAGCTAGTAGATCTACCACTTAGCCACCCTGTGGAGGTAAATGCCCTTGAAGCGGAGGCGTTTTGTCGCTACAAAAGCCAAAAAGATGGCATAACATACCGCCTGCCAAGTGAAACAGAACATATGCTTATGCTTGAGAGAAGTGGCTTTTTAGATGTGCCACACCTGCACAACTCACGGCTAAATGCCAACTTTTACCACTACTTTAGCTCAAGCCCCATCGATGAGTTTGGTTTTGGTGAGTTTTATGACCTACTAGGCAATGTGTGGCAGTGGAGTCGCACGCCTATTTTCGCACTTGATGGATTTAAGACTCACCCCGCTTATGATGACTTTACCACGCCCACATTTGATAACAAACATAGTCTCATACTAGGCTCATCGTGGGCAAGTAGTGGCAACCTCATACACAAACACTCCCGCTACGCCTTTAGAAAACACTTCTACCAGTTTGCGGGGTTTCGCTACGCGGTGAGCGAAAACCTAAGCGAGATAAAGGCGAGTTACTACGAAAACGATGAGGCTATCTCGCGATACATTGAGTTTGGTTATGGCGATGAGTATTTTGGGGTAAAAAACTTCGCCTGCGAAATGGCTCGCATCGCTGTAAGCTTCGCAGATAGAAGCTCAAAAGCACTCGATATTGGGTGTCTAGCAGGCAGAAGCACGCTTGAGCTTGCTCGCTACTTTGATGAGGTGGAGGGGGTAGACTACTCCGCTAGACTCATAGGCGTTGGCACTAGGTTTTTAGAGCAGAAAAAACTCGAGTACACCATCAAAACCGAGGGGGATCTAGTGGAGAGTAGATCGCTAGATCTAAGTGAGTTTGGCTACGAAGATCTAAGTAAGCGAGTCTCATTTTGGCAAGGAGATGCGTGCAACTTGAAGCCAAACTTCCACTCATACGACCTTGTGATGGCATCAAACCTCATCGACCGCCTCTATGATCCATTCCTATTTATAGATGAGATCAAAAAACGCATAAACACTGGCGGTGTGCTTATCATCAGCTCACCATACTCTCATCAAGAAAACTCCACCAAAAAAGAGCTATGGCTTGGCGGATTTATGCGTAATGGCAAAGAGGTAATAGCTTTAGAGACGCTTAAGAGTCTACTTGAAGATGAGTTTGAGCTACTACACACTGGGGATTTGGAGTTTGTGATCCGCGAAAGCTTGCGGGAGTTTAAGCATGGCATCTCAGAGGTAAGCGTATGGAAAAAACGCTCATAAGCTTTGCTACTTCGGCGGATAGATCTAGCACAAACGCCGAGAAGTACACAAAACGCCAAAGGCTCTTTGGAAGCGATGAGGTCATACCGCTTTGGGTGGCAGATATGGACTTAGACTCGCCTAGTTTTGTGCTAGAAGCGATTAGAAAAAGGCTAGATCACCCTATCTTAGGCTATGAAGAGATGCCACGAACTGCACTTGAAGCTCAAGCTAAGTGGCTCAAAAGACACCATGAGGTAGATCTGGACACTAAAGATCTGCTCTACTCGCCATCGGTGGTGGCAAGTATCAACACCGCCATAGAGGCGTTTAGCAGTCTAGGTGACGCGGTAGTGGTTCAAACCCCCGTCTATGCACCATTTTTCAAAAGTGTTACTTCGCTTGATAGAGTGGTGATCCATAACCCTCTAGTGCAAAAAGATGGCATCTACAAGATGAACTTAGAGGATCTAAAAGCTAGATGTGATGAAAAGACCAAACTTCTACTTCTCTGCTCTCCTCACAACCCCGTGGGCAGGGTATGGAGCGAAGATGAGCTAAATGATCTTGTAAACTTTTGTAGGGAGCGTCATATCATCATATTTAGTGATGAGGTGCACTGTGATCTAAGCTTTGCTAAGCACACTTCGCTTCTAAGCCTCGCCCCAGATATAGCCGTGTGTGCTTATGGTGTGGGCAAAACATTTAACCTCTCAGGGCTTGCCATAAGCACGCTTGCTATCAAAGATGCCTCTCTTTTGGAGCGGTTTTTAAAGGTTTACAACGCTAGACACTTTGGCTTTGGATCTCTGCTCTCACACACCGCCTTTGAGGTGGCTTACAGCAAGGGCGATGCGTGGCTAGAGCTACTGCTAGATCACATAAAAAGCAACTACGACGCTCTAGCAGATCTACTGCGTAACTCACCTATCAAACTAACCCCACTAGAGGGTACTTACCTTGCGTGGCTTGACTGCAGGGCACTTAAACTAAGCGATCGTGAGCTAAGAGCGTTTTTTACCTCTGCTGGACTTGGGTTAAGTGCAGGTACAAGCTTTGGCAGAGAGGGGAGTGGCTTTATGAGGCTAAATCTCGCCATCTCAAAAGAGGCGATGAGCGAGGTTTTAGCAAGACTCAAAAAGGCACTTTGTGATGGATAGAGATCTCTCTAAGATAGACTCATTTCTACAAAAGCACCATGCACTAAGCCTTGCTACTTTTGGCGATACCATAAGTGCTTGCACACTCTTTTATGTGTTTGACAAAACACAGCACAGCTTTGTAGTGGCAAGCGAAGCCTCCACCACTCACGCCAAAAATGTTACACAAAACCCAAAAGTTGCAGGCACTGTGGCACTAGAGACTAAGATAGTTGGTCGCATCAAGGGGGTGCAGTTTGGCGGTGAGATGTTTTTACTTGAAGATAGGGAGCTAAAACTGAGCTATTTTAGGGCATTTCCCTATGCACTAGCGATGAAGCCAACCCTTTGGCAGATCAAAGTAGAGCACTTCAAACTGACCGATAACAGGCTAGGTTTTGGCAAAAAGATCATTTGGCAGGCTCCTTTGGGCTAAAGTATGAGCACTCGCTCCCGCTACTTTTTTTCACCACCATCGAGGGGATCATCGCTGATTTGAACCCATACGCTTTGCAGCCGTGCGGGCGAGAACTCTCCCATGTCACAAAGTAGTAAACGCACCGCCTGCAATCTATCCTCTTCATTTTGCCTCACTTTAAGTGCTTATTTTAACATATTTGCTAAAATAGCTCAAATATTTTAGTGGATAGAAAAATGGATAAACTACTCATAATGCTCCAACTCCAAAATAGCCTAAATGACGCTACAAACGGCGAAAAATGGGTTAATGGGATCACCAAAAATAACAAAAAGATCAATTGGCGAAGATGTATCTATATGGAGTGTGCCGAGAGCGTAGATAGCTTTGCGTGGAAGCATTGGAAGGATATATCCAAAGAGCCAGATTGGCAAAACTTGCAGATCGAAGTGGTAGATATATGGCACTTTGTGATGAGTCTCGCCATCGAAGAGTATGCCAAAAACTCTAAAGGCTCGCTTGAGGAGATCGCTGGTTTTATCGCAGAAGCACCCTACTTTGAGGAGTTTTTAGTAAGCAGATCGGAGTTTGGAAGCGAGCAGAGTATCTTAGATCTCATCGAAGAGATGATGCTACTTGCACTAGATAAAAACTCATTAGATCTAGACAAGCTTTTTAGGGTATTTTTCACTCTTGCCTCACTTTGTAAGCTAGATCTAACTCAGCTCTACGCCCTATATATAGGCAAAAATATCCTCAATAAGTTTCGTCAAGACAACGGCTACAAAGATGGCTCATATATAAAGATCTGGGGCGGAAGCGAGGATAATGTCGTGATGCAAGATCTACTGCAAAAACGAAGTGATCTCTCACCTGATGAGCTATATGAGGAGCTAGCTAGAAGCTACTTTTCACTTACAAGAGGCAATTAGTTGTCCACCACCTTAGAGATCAAAGATCTAACATTTGGCTACTCAAAAGATAGGCTACTTTTTGAAGGACTTAGTCTCACTCTAAGGCGAGGCGAGATCAAAGCAGTAGTGGGCAAAAGCGGAGCTGGCAAAAGCACACTCTTTGAGCTAATACTTGGTAACCTCAAACCCATAAGTGGCACTATAACCACAAGCGAGTGTAGCGAGGTTTTTCAAGATCCCTACACCTCTTTTCACCCTAGTTATAGCATCATAGAGCAGATCAAAGATGTAGCAAGCCTAGAGAAGATGGAGCAGTTTTTGCCTAGTCTAGATCTAAGCCTAGATCTACTCTCAAAACTCCCGCACGAGCTATCAGGCGGGCAACTTCAACGCTCCTCTATACTTAGAGCTTTGCTGATGGATCGAAGCATTATGCTACTAGATGAGCCAACTTCTGCTCTCGATAACATCACCCAGCTAAACACGATGAAGATGCTTATTGCTCACCTTAAAACCTCATCGATGCTCATCATCACTCACGATCATGACTTAGCAAAGTGGTGTGCTGATGAGACCATAATTTTGATTTAAACAAAATCAAAGTACCATATAGGTTTACAAAAAGGCAGATCATGTACTCCGAAAAAGTTATCTCTGGATTTTTTATCATACTCGCTTTGACACTAAACTTTGGCTTTGTCTATGGCGATTTGCACAACTTAGAGCTTCATAGCAAATATGAGCTAATGGCAGCGATTGTGGTGAATCTCATCGCTACGACTATGAAACTAGGCGATAAGACGCAGATGGGCTCAGTCCTGCTTGCTACTAGCTTTGTTGCAGATATTCAGCTCATCGCATCGGCTCTTGTTTGGGGTGGATCTGCTATATTTATAAGCGAGATTACACCTGCGGTTGGAGCTACTATCATATCGCTTGCTGCTGGGGCATTGGTGGCAAATATCGTCTCAGTATTTCTCTTTATAGGCGAAACTTTGATGCTTAGAAGATAGCCACCACTTATGAATAAAAACGAAGCTAATATCTGGCTTTTTTTGCGTAAGATGCGAGTGCCTCTTTTGGTGCTTAACATCTTTCACGCCATTCCCGTAACTATCCTCTCACTCGTTCCCGCGATGGACGCAGATGGCAACGAGGTGAGCCTAAGCATATTTGATGCTATGTATATAGTCGCCTACACCATCACCACTACGGGCTTTGGCGAAGTGCCTTATGAGTTTACACAGCTTCAAAGATTTGTCATATTTTTAACCATCTACGGAGCAGTTCCTGCTTGGATCTTCTCGCTTGGTTATATGATCTCACTCTTTCAAGACAAGGCATTTATCTACGCGATCAAGCTCAACAACTTCACCCGTCAAGTCAAAAAACTAAAGCAGGACTTCATCATCATCTGCGGGTACAACAACACTAGCAGACTACTCATAGAGAGGCTCTTAGAAGATCGCATCTACCGCATAGTGGTGGTAGATAAAAACGCTCAAAAGATTGAGCAACTCGCCATGGAGTCCTACACCCCAACCATACCCGCTATCGTAGCAGATGCCTCGCAAACTGATGTGCTCAAATCAGCAGGCGTACTGCTACCAAACTGCAAGTTTGTTGTGACCATCTTTGATGATGATCAGCTAAACCTAAAAACCGCCGTTAGAGCACAGATCTTAAACAGCGAAATAAAGATCGTTGCCACATCTCTAACAAGGCAAGGCGAAGAGAACCTCATCAATATCGGCGTAGATCATGTAATAGATCCATTTGAGATCATAGCTAGTAAGATTAGCTTATCTTATAGATCACCTCACCTTTTTAACCTTCTAAACTGGATCAATGGCGGTAACCTCAACATAAGCAAAAATGACATCTTGCCAAAAGGCAAACATATCATATGTAGTGGTGGGCGTTTTGGGCTTGCTCTTAAGAGAGTCCTAGATGAGGAGAGGATCGAAAACGAGCTTATAGACATCAACAAAACCACCGCCCAAAAGCAGATCTCAGATAAAGAGCTACTTATAAAAGCTGGCATAAAAGAGTCTGAGTGCATCGTTGCAGGCACAAATGATGACGCCATAAACCTCTCCATCATCTCCACAGCTCGCAAGATCAACCCAGATATCTACACCATCGTTAGAGAAAACGATCTCGAAGAGCGAAGTATGTTCTCACACCTTAGAGTGCATAAAGTTTTCATACTAGATCGCATCTCTGCTCTTAGTGCTTACAACTTCATAGATCGCCCACTCGCCTTTAGATACATCTCTGCTCTAAAGCAAAAGAGTAACGCTGAGATAGAGAGACATCTACTAGATCTCATAAAAAACACCAACAAAAAGCCAGAACTTGTCCATATTCACATAGATCCATGCAACTCTTTTGCCCTTTGTGAGCTTCTAAAAAATGGCGAAAAAGTGACACTAAAAGATCTCATCATAGATCCACTCTCAAATGGCAAAAATATAGAAGTGGTGATTTTGGCGATTATGAAACATAGTGGCGAGTTTATCCTCTACCCTGCACTAGAGACTGAGCTATCTCTAGGCGACACTCTCCTTAGTGCGGGCACGCTTAGCTCACTAGATCAGCTAGATATGATCATAAACAACCACAACGAGCTATACTTTGCACTATATAAAAAAGAGATCTCGCATACACTCTTTACAAAGCTTAGATCTCTAAGAAAACCTAGCAAGCAGAGCAGTTGATAACGCAAAACCACCAGCAACAGCGATGATGGATCCAAAAGCATTTAGTGCAATACTAAGAGATGCTAGCATAAAGTGTGAAGATCCAAGCAGAACAAAACTCTCATAAGCAAATGCCGAGTATGTCGTAAATCCACCCAATAGACCTGTTGTCAAAAATAGCTTTAGCGGGTGTGAGTCAAAGAAACTATGCACAAATAGAGCCATCACTAGCCCCATCAGAAACCCACCTATAATATTTACACTAAGTGTTGCTAGAGGAAATGCCTGCAAGTAGCCTCGCTGACTCATCGCCTGCGATAACATATATCTACACACCGCACCAACAAATCCGCCACTACCGACTGCTATTATCTCTTGATAGCTCACGATCATAAGCCTCCTGCATCTCTTTTTGAAGCCGTCCTAGCCACTCTTTGTCATCTTTTTGTGCTCTAAATGATGGCAAAAAGATAGCCTTTATCTTGCCACTATGGTAGATCATATCTTTGGCATTGTAGTGCTTTGCAGTAGCAACAAAAACAACAGGTTGTACCACAAGAGAGTAGCTATCAGCTAACATTTTAGCACCGTTTTTAAATGGTAACATCTTGCCATCTCTTGCTCTTGTGCCCTCTGGAAACATCGCAATAACTCTTGAGGCATCTACTGCCTCTTTGGCATCTCGTAGCAACTTTACAAGTGAAGATTTGCTCTCGCGATCCACTGCTATATCTTTTGGAAGCTTTAGAGCAAGCCCAAAAAAGGGTATCTCAAAAAGCTCTTTTTTAGCCACCCATGTTATATCTCGCTTTGAGATAAGCTCCATCAGGGCGATATCTAGGTCACTCTGGTGGTTCATCAAGAAGATCTGAGCAGATGGATCTTCAACCCCGCTCACATCTACACCAAAAAAAGCGAGCTTTTGTATCATATTTGCCGCAAGTTTGCGACTGCTAGGGCGAGGCAAAAAGCGGTAAGTCGCTATCATAACCGCGAGCGAGAGTGCTATGACTAGTGTCGCATAGACCCAGCTAATGCGAGCAAATATCTTCATCTCTCACCCACCCTATACGAAGATCATCAAGGCGAACCTTAACCCAACCATTGATGCTTGACTCCTTGTTTAAGTAGCTCATCTCACCAAGCGTCTCAAAAACTGTACCATTGCTCATAGGAAGCAGATAGATGCTACTATCAGCAAGAACGCACACCTTTTTGATCCCAGACTCAAGGTAGTAGATATAACCCAAAAGCAGAAGTGCCACAAACAAGTAGAGATACTTTTTTCTAAAGATCGCCATCAAAAGTATAAGCCCAACCACCGCAAAAAGCAGGTAGATCTTGATCTTTTGATGTGACTGATCTATGGGCGTAATATCGCTTTGTGTAACGACGCGATCATCATCTACCACGATAGCTAAGTTTATATCTACAAAATCCTTTTTGATGGAGCTAAAGTAGCTAAAATTTAGCGTATCTATGCTCTTATCGATCACCGCATAGTAGGTGAGTCTAGCATTGCTATATGACTCATAGATAGACTCAATCCCCTGCTTAGCGACCCCACCGAGATAAAACGAGCCTATGTCACACCCTTTTGCAGAGGCAACAAGGACTATGATATTGCTCTTATTATCAAAGCTTGTCGCCTTATACTCCACAAGCTCAAACCTTGAAGCGACTATATTTGCAAAGTTTGCTTTTGGCTTAAAGTCAATCACCTCAACCTCGCCCAAAGATAGCCTAGTGGGCATAAACTCATTGCCATCAATATCTTGTGGGTATGCCACCACGACGGGCAGTTTTGCATCTAGATCATTTACCACAAATGTAAAAGTGTCATAAAAAAACTTGCTATCTTCACGCCTATCTGGCTTAGGTGAGACTAGCCTAACACCACTCTCATCTTCAAACTCATACCTTACATCTACCACACTTCTACTATATGGAAGCACCCTAATAGTAAGCTCAAACATACCACCTCTTACCACAGGAGCGATCTCTTTACTTAAGCTTAAGTGCATCACCTCGCTATCATAGTCGATCACCTCTTCGCTTAGATCATCTGCACCAAGCAAGCTTGATAGAAGCAAAATGGCAAAAAGTAGTTGTTTTAACCTAAAAGTCATTTTAGTTACTAAGTATGCGACTAAGCACCTCTTCATACGCCATCTTTAGCCCGCCTAGCCCTTGACGAAAGCGATCTTTATCTAGTTTCTCGCCACTTTTTGCGTCCCAAAAACGGCAATTATCTGGGCTTATCTCATCTATTAGTATGATATTACCACTGCTATCTTTTCCAAACTCAAGCTTAAAATCAACTAGATTTAGACCCTTCTGTGCAAAGTATGGCTTTAGTATGTCGTTGATCTCTCTTGCCACACGGCGGATCTTATCTAGCTCATCTTGATGCTTCACAAGCCCTAGTATGAGTGCGTGCTGATCATTGATCTTTGGATCTCCTAGTGCATCATTTTTGTAGTCAAACTCCACTAGCGTAAATGGCAACACTGTGCCATCAGCGATGCCTAGGTTTTTGCTAAGGCTTCCTGTTGCGATGTTACGAACGATCACCTCGATGAGGATCACATCTGCACGACGATGAAGCATATGGTTATCATCTAGCATACTCACAAAGTGCGTCTGGATCCCTCTGGCGTTTAGCAGTTTAAAAAGCTCAGTTGAGATCTTGTTGTTTAACGCCCCCTTGCCCTCTTCGCTAGACTTTTTTACGCCATTAAACGCGGTTAGATCGTCCTTAAACTCGCTGATAAGCAGATTAGCATCATCAGTGGTATATAGTTTTTTCGCCTTTCCCTCATACAGCAACTCTCTTTTTTGCATCTATTATCCTTGTGTAATTATCAGTGCTTTTAGTACATCTATGGCAGATTTTAACTGCATATCTTTTTGTATAGTCTCATCATCTATACTCTTTTTTGGATCTGCTTCACTCTTTTTCTCATCTTTGCTAACTTTTTGTAGCTCCTCTTCAAGATGCTTTTTTAGATCCGCCTCTTTTATGGCATACTCATTTTTCTGGCTCTTAACCTCTCCAGGAAAGACCTCTATATCGGGCTTTACACCCACTGCTTGGATCGTTCTACCACTTGGAAGATAGTATCTTGCAATGGTTAGCTTTAGTGCCTCTTCATCATTTACAGGAAGTACCATCTGTACACTACCTTTGCCAAATGTGTTTTGCCCCACAAGCACAGCACGCCCTAGATCTTGCAGTGCCCCACTTACGATCTCGCTCGCACTCGCACTCCCGCCATTTATGAGCACCACAAGAGGAACTTTTGTAAGAGTAGTACTTGCCTTTGCCTTGTAGCTCTCCTCATCACTCTTTTTGCGACCCTTTTGCGAGACTATATCTCCCTCATCAACAAACAGATCTACTAACCCCACAGACTGATCCAAAAGACCTCCAGGGTTATTTCGCAGATCTAGTATTATCCCTTTTGTGGTTTTTTTTCTCTCTTTTATAGCTTTTGAAACCTCTGAGACTACCTTTTTATCGAAGTTTGCAACCCTTATATATTGTATATCTTCGCCTATGCTCTTAGCGTGAACTGACTCCACTTTTATGATATCTCGCTTCATGGCGATCTCAAGTGGCTTGCTCTCGCCCTCTCTTACCACAGTTAGCTCTATGGCATCTCCAGCTTTACCTCGCATCAGCGAAACTGCCTCATCTATGGTCATATTTAGAGTCGATTTTTTATCTATGCGAAGTATAATATCACCCGCTTTGATCCCCGCTCTGTACGCTGGCGTATCATCTATGGGTGAGATAACACTCAGTGCTCCATCTTTGATCCCCACAGTGATGCCAAGCCCGCCAAACTCCCCGCTAGTCTGCTCTCTTAAGCTTTTGTACTCATCTTTTTTAAGGTAAGTTGAGTGAGCATCGATGTTAGCAAGAAGCCCCTCAAGCGACTTGTTTATAAGCTCCTCGATAGAGACATCATCGACATTGTACTGCTCAACTATATCGATCACTCTGGAAAATTTCGCAAGAGCTTCAAGGCGACTCATCTCACTTTTTGGCTCTTTTTTATCATTTGCTACATCAGTGGCAAGAAGTGTGGAGGAGAAAAGAGCAAAAAGAGCAAGTGCCGCCGAGACAAAACCGAGTGTTATAAATTTTCTATTTTTCATTATCTATCCTAAAACAAAGCGACATTATATAGAAAAAGATCTTTAATTAAAAACAAAATATTGATCTACACTAACGAAGCGTTAAAATATCTCCACTATAATATCATAAAAATAAACTACAACAGAGGTTTTATATGAATATCAAAGAGTTTTTAAGCCAAGATCACTCAAGCTGTGATGAGCTTTTTGCATCGATGGAAGATGCAGTTGCAGCGGATATCTCTAGTGCAAAAGAGGCGTTTGTAGCCTTTAGAGACGCCACAGAGAGGCACTTTCAGATGGAAGAGAGAGTTATGTTTTTAGAGTTTGAGCAAAAAACAGGTATGAGTGAAGGACCAACCGCTGTTATGCGACACGAGCACACTCAAATGAGATCTCTCATGGAAGATATGGCAAAAGCGATCGAAGCAAAAGATAGTGACAAGTTTTTTGGATCAAGCGAAACTCTGATGATACTTATGCAACAACACAACATGAAAGAGGAGCAGATGCTCTACACTATGGCACAGCAACACCTAAGTGCCGAAGCACCACGCATAGTTGAGATGATGAGCTCTATGGTGGTTGAGGCTTAGAGATGAACTATCAAGGTTTATCGGTCGATCAAGCACCACCCATTTCGATCCCGTTTCGCTTCTTTCTTAGTGCACCTATCTTTGGCATTATTGCGGGGCTTCTCATCTTAAGTGGAAGCGTAGATGAGCTTATTAGTCGCTACTCACCGCTTACCATAGCCATCACCCATGCCGTTGCCATCGGGGTTTTGAGCCTCACTATGTTTGGAGCACTCTTTCAGATGCTACCCGTTTTAGCAGGTGTTTCGATCCCAAAACAGTCGCTTTTTGCTAAGATCTCTCACTCTAGTATCATAGTAGGTCTTTTGCTTATGCTAGCGGGGTTTTTATCATCTAGCAAACTACTACTACCCGCCTCACTTCTACTTGGTATCGGCTTTATGAGCACTATACTACCTATGCTTTATGCTTTTAGAAAGGTCATAAACATCACCGCAAGCGTAAGGGCGATGATCACAAGCCTTATCTTTGCACTACTTATCACGCTTATGGGTATGCATCTACTCGCCTCACACGGACTTGGGAACTTTTCCGCCTCACATATGCTTTTTGCCAATATCCACAGCGTCTGGGCGATCTTTGGCTTTGCTGGACCACTCATTATAGGCGTAGCGTTTCATATACTTCCGATGTTTTATGTCGCACCTAGATTTAAACGCTTCTGCAAACAAAAAGTGGTCTGGCTTATCACATTTGGACTCATCTTGTGGCTTATTTTAAACATCGCCCTGCCATCATACAGCTGGATAGCAAAAGCATGGGTGGCGATGTTTTTCTGGGCATTCTCCACAACTGTGTTTTTAAAGATGAGATCTCGCAGAAGACCCACAAGCGATGTCACAGTTTACTACTGGATAAGTGCCTCTATCTTTATGACGCTTGGCACTTTTGCGTGGGTTTTTGATGATCTATTTGATGAGCAGTATATAGTCTTAGTCTCGATCCTTATCGGCGGAGGCTTTATCTTCTCTATCGTTCAAGGTATGCTCTATAAGATCGTCCCTTTTCTAGCGTGGTTTCACCTAAATGCTAGAGGCTATATGAGTATCCCAACACTTCACGATATGGTGGATAGAAGGGTTGCAAAATGGCAGTTTTTCCTATATATATTTTCACTTATTGGCTTTATATTTAGCTTCCTATTGCCAACTATTTTGCCACTATTTGCTCTTAGTTTTATGGTAAGTATGGCTCTTTTAGAGTATAATCTCATCAAAATTGCACTACTTTATGCTCGCATAAGCAAGACAAAACCAGATTTTGATATGAGTGCATTTGCTTAGATAGAGGTTTGATGAAAAACATAGTTCTTATCGGTTTCATGGGGGTTGGCAAAGGCACCATCGCTAGAGAGATCATAAAACATAGTGATCTCATCTCCATAGATACTGATGATCTTATAGAGAGCATGGAGAACCGCTCCATCAAGGAGATCTTTGAGGTTGAGGGAGAGGCGTACTTTAGAGATCTAGAGTCAAGAGTGGCAAAATGGCTACAAAAGAGCGTCAAAAATAGCCTCATCTCAACAGGCGGTGGCTTTTTTAAGCAGAAAAATCTAAAAGAGATTGGGACTATTGTACTACTAGACTCTCCATTTGAGGAGATCATAAAGCGGATCAAAGCTCACCCAAATGCTGAAAAAAAGCTCAAAAAACGCCCTCTTTTAGCAGATCTAACAAAAGCAAAAGCGTTACATGATGAGAGACTACCTCAATACAAAAAAGTAGCAGATATCATCATAGATGTTACAGACAAAAGTGCAAAAAAGTGTGCCAAAGAGATTCTTACAAAGGTTACAAAATGAAAAAACTCACCCTACTTCTACTACTGTTTTGCTCCATGCTATTTTCAAGCCAGATCAACTGGGCTAGTGACTACCAAAGTGCACTCGACAAAGCACAAAAAGAGCAAAAACCCATAATGTTTGTTATCTCAAAACATGAGTGCAGATACTGCATCAAGCTCAAAAGTGAGACTCTCGCAGATGAGGGGATCATAAAAGAGCTAAATAGTGACTTCGTGCCCCTCATAGCACACTTTGATGATGGCGACTATGTACCAAGTGAGCTTTTTACACCTGGTGTACCTGCGATCTGGTTTTTACTTCCTGATGGCAGACCGATGTACCAGCCACTTATGGGTGCGGTGGAGATCCCATACCTAAAAGAGGCTCTCTCAATCGTAAAAGAGAGTATAGATGAATATTAAGAGAGTATTATGTTATATATAAATAGCAGTGATGAAAACTTCTCAAAAGCATTTGATGAGCTGATGGGTCGTGGCAAAGTCGATATAGATCAAGTAAGCAAAATAGTCAAAGATCTCATAGATGAGATTAGGCAAGATGGCGATAATGCACTAGCAAAGCACATAGATAAGTTTGATAAGTGGCAACTTAGTAGCACCAAAGATCTAAGCATAGATCCAGATCTAATGGCAAAAGCTTATAAAAACCTAGATGAAAAGCTAAAAGCCTCACTTCATCTAGCATACGATCGCATAAAAGCGTACCACGAAAAACAGCTGCCAAAAAGCTGGCTAGACTTTGAGCCAAATGGTACCATACTTGGGCAAAAGGTTAGTGCGGTTGATCGAGCAGGTCTCTACATACCTGGGGGCAAAGCAGCATACCCATCTTCACTACTTATGAATGCGATCCCCGCCATAGTTGCGGGCGTAGAGGAGATAGTAGTTTGTACTCCAACTCCACAAAATGAGCCAAATGAGCTACTCTTAGCTGCACTTCACCTCTGCGGCATCAAAAAAGCTTTCAAAGTAGGTGGAGCGAGTGCGATTGCGGCTATGGCTTATGGAACAGCAAGCATTCCAAAAGTCGATGTCATCACAGGGCCGGGCAATATCTTTGTAGCAACTGCTAAAAAGATGGTTTTTGGCGATGTAAATATTGACATGATCGCAGGTCCTAGCGAGATCGGCATACTTGCAGATGAGAGTGCAAACGCCTCGCACATAGCCATAGATCTACTATCTCAAGCAGAGCATGATGAGATGGCAAGTAGCATACTTATAACCCCGAGTCAAAAGCTTGCAAGTGAAGTCAAAGATGAGATCTCAAAATGGCTAAATAAGCTAGATAGAAAAGAGATCGCAAGCAGATCCATAGAGGAGCGAGGAGCGATCATCACCACTAACAGTATGAGCGAATCGATAGATCTAATGAATAGCATCGCACCAGAACACCTCGAAGTAGCAACCGACAATGCATTTGAGCTACTGCCATACATCAAACATGCGGGGGCGATATTTTTAGGTCACTACACACCAGAAGCCATAGGCGACTATATAGCAGGGCCAAACCACACACTTCCAACGGGTGCAACAGCGAAGTTTTACTCTCCACTTGGAGTTGAGAACTTTATGAAAAAAAGCTCTATCATCTCTTTTAGCCAAAAAGCTATCAATGAAGTAGGTGGCATGGCAGCTCTGATCGCCCAAACTGAGGGGCTTGATGCACACGCCGAGTCGATTCTGACAAGACTATCTTAACTTTTTTTGTGATTTTTCATTTTGTATGATAGATCACAAAAAAACTCTCTTACAATTTTACACCACGATAGGCTACACAATGCCAAAATATAATAATATTATCTCATTCTACAACCAATTTTAAGCTTTTTAAGAGTAATATTAGCACGACAAGTATTCACAATACGCGTTTATAGGGACTACTCCCTATAAACATTTGTTTAGGTGATAACCTCACTAGATTTGTTGTTGTATTTTAAAGAAGGAGAGTATATGCAATTAGGCTTCCTAGTTGATTTGCATCTATGTATGGGGTGCAAGGGTTGTGAGATCGCATGTAAAGTGGAAAATGAAGTTCCACTAAGCACATGGCGACTACGAGTTAAGTATGTTGATGTGGGGACATTCCCTGAAACAAAGAGAACATTTACTCCACTTAGATGTAACCACTGTGCGAACGCTCCGTGTGAGAGAATCTGCCCAGTTAGTGCACTACACTACTTAGAAAATGGTATCGTAAACATCGATAAAGAGCGTTGTATTGGGTGTGCGGGGTGTGTTATGGCGTGCCCTTATGGTGCTATCTATATAGATCCACAGACTCAAACAGCTGACAAGTGTACCTACTGTGCACACCGTATCGCTTCGTCGATGATGCCAGCTTGTGTTGTCGCGTGTCCTGTTCAAGCAAATATCTTTGGAGATCTTGATGATCCAGCTTCAGATATATCCAAATATATCCAGAGACATCAAGGTGATGTGAAGGTGAGAAAACCTGAAAAAGGTACAGATCCTCATCACTTCTATGTTGGTGGTGGTGAAGTAAACCTTAACCCTCTTGCTTCAAAAAGAGAAAAAGGTCACTCACTATTTAACAATATCACAACCCTACCAGTAGGAGGGCATCACTAATGGCAGCTCATGAAATCTTAGCAGCTACAAATGCTGTTGTTACCCTAGATGTCGGTATCCCAGATATCGTTTGGCCGTGGCTAGTTACTGTCAATATGTGGGCAAAAAGTATCGGAACAGGTGTCATCTTTATGATCTTCTTTTTACTTAGAATGTATCCAGATAGCTCACAAAAGCTTAGGCTTCCAGTGGCGATCATCTCGTTTATATTTCTAAATATATTCTTGCTATTTACCCTAGCAGACCTACACCAACCACTTAGAATGTGGCACATTTTTGTATATTCACACTGGACTTCAGCGATCGCCGTAGGTGCTATGATGGCGACAGTTTTTGTTGGTCTTGTTTCACTTCTTGTTCTGCTTGCATGGCAAAAAAAGAACGAAGCATTTGATAAGCTTCTACTTTGGACAACCATACTTGCGATCCCTGTAACGCTCTACACTGCTTCACTTATGGCACAGTGTACCGCTAGAGAGCTATGGCAGATGCCAACAGAAGCTGCTCAAATGATGCTAGCTGCCCTAATCGCTGGTTCAGCTACACTCATCTTGGTAGGAAACTCCCTAAGCGATGAGGCAAAAAGATTTCTAGGTGTAGTTCTTGGACTAAGTGCTTTGATGGCGTTTATCATATTTATGTCTGAGTATATCTTTGGCCCTATGAAAGCTGAAGAGGTAACCGCAGTTCTTGCGTTTATAAAAGGTAATGGCGAGTGGACTACGGCATTCTGGCTTGGTCAGTGGCTAACATATCTACTGCCGATGCTTCTAGTTGTACTAAGCAGAGTAAGTGGTAGCACAGCTATTTTGAAGCTTGCGGCCATACTATCACTAATTGGGCTAGCCATCGTTAAACATGTATGGCTAATAATCCCTCAACTATTACCAATGAGCTAGGAGAGTATTGATGTATTTAGAGAGCAGAAGAACATTTTTAAAGGGTGCCGCATTTACAGTTGCTGGTGCCTCGATCGCAAAGGGCGTCTTTTCAACAGACGCAGTTGCAGAGTCAGTAAAAGATACAAAATTTACAAACACACCAGACCAGCTCCACTTCTATCCTGATCACAGTGAGTGGGATAGCTTTGCTGAGCTTGATGGAACAGACTGGAAAAGAGGCGGGATAAACCGCAAGGGTGTGAGAAGTAGCTCAAACCCAGATGGTATCTATGTAAATGACTATATTATAGTGCCAACAGCTTGTTCAAACTGTGAGGCGTCTTGTGGTCTTACTGCATGGATTGATAAGAAAACATTTACTGTTAAAAAGTACATGGGTAATCCACTTCACATAGGATCTCGTGGTAGAAACTGTGCTAAAGGTTACGCAGCTCAGTCACAAATGTACGATCCAGATCGTATCCCGTTCCCACTTAAGCGAGCAGAAGGCTCAAAAAGAGGCGAGGGCAAATGGGTAAGAACAACTTGGGATGAAGCACTAACAACCATAGGTAAGAAGTACCATGACACACTAAAGGTTGGCGATGAGATGTCACGCAAACTTTGTATGTACCATGTAGGGCGTCCAAACGAAAACGGCTTTGTGGCAAATGTTATGCAAACTATGGGGATCGATTCATACAACTCACACAGTAACATCTGTTCAGCAGGTGCTAGAAGTGGTCTAACTCATGTTACAAACTCCGATCGTCCAAGTCCTGACTATGCCAACTCAAAGCTGATTTTTCTTAACTCATCTCATGCGGCAGATGCAGGACACTTCTATGCTCAAGCAGCAGCATATATTGCAGATGCAAGAAAAAAAGGAGCAAAACTTGTAGTTATGGATCCGCGTCTTTCAAACTCTGCTGGTATGGCAGATCTTTGGATCGCCACATGGCCAGGAACTGAGATCGCACTATATCTGCACCTAAGTAACCGCTTACTTCAAGAGAACAAGTTCAACAAAAAGTTTGTTAAAAGATGGTTCAACTGGAAAGTGCTTATGAAAGATAGAGCTCATCTTGAGTATATGTATGATCAAAAAATGATCACTCGCATACCAGATGGTGAGAGCTTTGAAGAGTTTATAGATCTACTAAAAGATATGTACTCACCATATACACTTGAGTTTGCCGCAAAAGAGACTCATGTACCAGCTCATAAGATCAACGAGCTATACGATATGATCCTATGGGCAGGAGACCAGATCACAACATATATCTGGAGAGCATCAAGCATTGCTAACCGTGGTGGCTGGATGGGCGGTAAAGCTGCATACTTCCTAATAGGTCTTTGTGGTGCTTATGGCAACAAAGGTGGTGTTGGTAACTACTACTGGCACGATATAGCCGTAGGTGGTAAAGGTGGAAGTGCAACAGTATCTCAAGGAAAATCTGGTAAAGACAACCCTAAGATAAAAGCATGGAATGAGCTTTGCTGGCCACCAGAATGGCCACTTGGTACAAATGAACCATCATTTTTGCTACCACATCTTTTAGCGGATAAAGAGTGGCAAGAGAAGTGGAGAAGTAAAGGGCTAGATGTGCCTACAAAGCTAGCTATATATATGCCTCGTATGTACAATCCTGTCTGGATTAACCCAGATGGATTTAGATGGATCGAAGTTCTAAAAGATGAGTCAAAAATCGAGCTATCTATCAACCCTACACCAGTATGGAGTGAAACAAACTGGTATGTGGACTACATACTACCAATGGGTCTAGCAGGTGAGAGACACGACCAGCACTCAGAGGCTACCATACCTGCAAAATGGGCAAACCTAAGACAACCAGTTCTTCGTGTTGCACTAGAAAAAAGTGGATGGAAGCCAAAAAACCCAGCTCGTGGAACGCTAGAAGCTCACATAAAAGCGGGTCTTGGTGAAGTTTGGGAAGAGAATGAGTTCTGGTTTGAGCTAGCTCACTCATATGTAGATCCAGATGGAAGCTTAGGCATTAGAGATAGATGGGCATCAAAAGCAGATCCATCTCGCCCTGTTAGCGTCCATGAGTGGTACAACGCAGCATTTGGTGACAACTTACCAAAACTAAGAGCAACAGTAGATGCGGATCCGAAGTACAAAAATGAAGAGTATCCATACTACGCATATATGCGAGATCATGGAACTTGGACAGAAGAGACAGATATCTTTGATGTGCATGAGAGAGAGATCAAGTATAGCGACGATGAACTTACCAAAGATGAGCATGATGTACTATATGTTCAAAACCCAGATGGTAGCAAAAAAGCTGTGGGTGTAGAAGTTGATGGCAAAAAACTCCATGGTCTTGATACGCTTGATAGAAAGTTCGACATCTATGCGCAGTGGCTTGCAAAAGATTGGAAATGGTCAGAGTATGCGATGCCGTTCTACCCTAGAAATGATGAGGAGAAAGAGAAGTATGTTCACATACTCTCACATGTAAACCACAAATATATGAAAGAGGAGAACTCCTTTGCCCTAAACACTGTATTTAGGTTGCCATATAATATTCACACTAGATCTGCTAACTCTAAGCATCTAATGGAGATCAGCCAAAACCACGACCCTATCTGGATCAACACTGTTGATGCAAAACGAATGGGTATCAAAAGAGGTGATCCAATTAGAGTACGCATAGTAGATACTGTATCTGAGCTTGAGAGTGGCTACTTTGTAGCTATGGCAGTTCCAACCGAGGGTGTTTTACCAGGCGTACTTGCTTGTTCACACCACGCAGGTAGATGGAAACTGACCAACTCTGTCAATATCCCAAATGCCGTAACCGATGGCAAGGTAGATCCATTCCCAATGAAAAGAGATCTAAACGATCCTAAGTTTATAGCTCACAGTTTTGACAAAGTGGGTGATGCGGGTGGTGAGATTAAGATCGAAGATTTTAATGGCACTACCAACCAAAATAGTTTTGGTATCCCTGTGGCTGAAATTAGCCATGATGGCAAGATCGGCAAGATGAGATACACAGAGGGAATCAAACCATTTAAGGCTCAGAGATTTGCTCACTACAACCGTGATAGTGGCAATGTTTGGTGGGATGGACTAAGTGGCTCATGGCAAAATGCCGTAGCACCTGCTCACCCAGACCCAATCTCTGCTGCTCACTGCTGGCACCAAAAAGTTCTCGTAGAAAAAGCTCAAAGTGGCGACAAGATAGGTGATATCTATGTAAACTATGACAACAACTTTAAAACCTATCAAGCATGGAGAGATAAACTTGCTAGACCACTAGATAGTAACTCTAAGCTTAGAAGACCGCGTCACATCAAGCGACCGTGGGTTGCACTAGATCCAGACTCCTACCTAGTAGAGATCAAGGACTAAACTCATAGAGACTTAGGTCTCTATGGTAACACTTTTGCGAGCATATATTTTATCGCTATGGAGAGTGTGCTTGTATATCCCACATCTACAAAAAAAGCCTTGCCATTTTTATCATAAACTATAATAGTTGGAAACACACTAACATTTAGCTCTTTTGCTATACGCCCATCACTATCATCAATAGTTTCAAATGCGTATCTATCAAACCCATCAGACTTAGTAGCAATAGTTATTACATTTAGATACTTTGCTAAAAACTCAATATTTGGAGCAGTAGTTTTACACACAGGACACCAACTGCCCCATACATAAACTATAAGAGGAGCAGATCTATCTAAGCTTAAGCTATCAGCGAGTATATATCCATCAAGATCTAGTGATTTTGCATCTATATCGCTACTTCTATATAGCGAGAGAGAGTTTGTAGCAAGAAAGAGCACGCTCACAAAAATGAGCACCTCTTTTATATACCGCTTCATCTATAAAAACATATAGCTTAGCAAGTAGTATAGCCCAGCTCCTAAAGCCATTGTGGTTGGTAGAGTAAAAAGCCATGAGAGTAGTATGGTTTTTACAGTTTTACTTTGTACACTGCTGTTGGGTTGAGAGAGCATTGTTCCAGCTACCGAGCTAGAGACTATCTGTGTAGTGCTAACTGGTGCATGTAAAAAGTTTGCAAGCAAGATAGTTGCCATAGACATCGCTTGAGCCACAGTACCTTGCATATAGTTAATCGGGCGCGATCCTATCTTCTCACCTACCGTCAAAACCACTCTCTTGTAGCCGATCATAGTGCCAAGACCAAGTGCTAAAGCAACACTTACTATGACCCAGATCGGCACATACTCCGTAGCACTCACCATTATCGCTCTTTGTGTGCCCACATACTCACTCATACCACGATCCTCGTGTGCAAAGTGTTTTTGGATCTGTGCAAAAAAGTTATCACTACACAAAATCGCACTATGAACACTCCATCTATCTCCAGAACTAAGCTCTTTGTATGTTTTGATACCATCTAACTTTGTTGCCACCGAGGCGATAGTCTCGTAAGTGTTATAAACATCACACTCTTGTATGCTATTTTGTGCTTTTAGAGCACTTTTGATGGTTTTATCCTCTACTAGCTTATCAAAATCAGCTCTATTTTGCTCATATACACGCGAGAGGTTTTTTGCACTATCATGAACTTGTTGAATCCTATATTGATGAGAGTTCATATCTAAAGCATAGAAAGTTGGCATTATCCCTATAAGTATGATCATGATAAGACCCATACCCTTCTGCCCATCATTTGAGCCATGTGCAAAACTGATGCCTGCACCTGTTAGGATAATACTAATTCTCATCCAGAAATTTGGTCGCTTTCGTTTTTTCTCACTCTGCGGTGACTTATAAAACTTTGGAATTCTAATAAAAGCTCTCGCCATCTTCATAAAAACATATGCAAACCCAAAACCCAGAAGCGGAGATAGTGCAAGAGCAATTAAAACCTTATACAAAACACCAGAGTTTACACTTTGTGAAAGATCATAGCCATTCATAACTCCAAACATTAAGCTTACACCAACCAATGAACCAATAAGTGAATGCGAGCTAGAGACTGGTATGCCATAATACCAAGTTCCAAAATTCCACACAATTGCTGATAGAAGCAGAGAGTAGATCATAATAAGGGTTGATTGTTGGTTAGCAGAAACAATAACATCTAATGGCAATATATGAACTATCGCATAAGCCACGCCAATGCCACCAGCTATAACACCTATAAAATTCATAATCCCCGACATTATGACAGAGTTTCTAGCCTTCATCGAGTTTGTATAGATGATCATAGCAACTGCATTTGCAGTGTCGTGAAAGCCATTAATCATCTCATAAAATAGTGCCAGAAGTAGTGAAGTTGCTAGAAAAAAGATGGTTATATTACTGACCTCTGAGAGTGCGTCAAGCATAGTGGACATATGGTTATTTCCTTATTTTTTGGAAATTATACGATACACCACTACAAATAGAGCTGAATTATTTTAAATATGCCCTTATGATTTTTTGTTCTTCAAGCGGACGATCACCGCCTCTTTGACCATTTGTTGCAACAGCTTCAAGCTTTTTTAGTGTCCCAAATGACCCTTTTGTGATCTCACCAAAGATAGTGTGTCTGCCATTTAGCCATGGTGCTAAAGCAGTTGTTATAAAAAATTGACTTCCATTTGTATGTGGTCCTCTATTTGCCATTGCAAGTAGTCCCACCTTGTCAAAAGTTAGATTTTTAAACTCATCTTTAAAACTCTTGCCCCAGATACTCTCACCACCAGATCCTGTACCAGTTGGATCTCCACCTTGTATCATAAAGTCTTTAATGATTCTGTGAAAAAGCACACCATCATAGTAGCCATTTTTCACATGAGTTGTAAAATTCTCTACGGTAAGCGGTGCTACATCTGGATAGAGCACAAACTCGATATCACCCTGAGTTGTCTCAAAGACAACATTTTTATCTAGATCTGATGCACTCACAACAAAATTTATAAACAGTAAAGCTATGAACAGATAGATTACTCTCATTTAGAAACCTTTTTTTAAAGGTATTATAACAAAATTTAAATTGATCAATAGCTTCTTCAATCATAAATTGATTTTAGATTATTGTGCATAAAAACAGTTATAGTGAATTACATATAAAAAAGCATATTGATCTATTTAACTGAAGTTATTTAGTGGTTGTAAATTATTGAG
>JBAYBZ010000008.1:0-89970 GCA_041669045.1 Sulfuricurvum sp.
AGTTGTGAGTTGTGAGTTGTGAGTTGTGAGTTGTGAGTTGTGAGTTGTGAGTTGTGAGTTGTGAGTTGTGAGTTGTGAGTTGTGAGTTGTGAGTTGTGACAAAAGGCGGTCATTACGAGGAGCGAAGCGACGAAGTAATCTCTTGACATTTATCTGCAACTTACTACCTCATCATAAAATCTAAAGCTTCCTCTATCATTTTGTTTGACAAAGTACATCGCACTATCGGCATGCTTGATTAGCTCATCAGCTCCACCGCCATCATGGGGAAATATCGCGATCCCTATGGAGATCCCAACACTTAATTGTAGCTCACCTACTATAAAGCTACCTCTAAGTGCATCTATGATCTTTCTAGCTCTACTGCCCAAAACTTCTCGTGATTGCACATCTTTTATGAGAACTATAAACTCATCACCGCCAATCCTAGCAAAAAAGTCCTCTTTTCGGATATTTTGTCTCACTCTTTGTGCGACCATTTTTAGTATCTCATCGCCCACATCATGCCCGTAAGTGTCATTGATGGGCTTGAAGCGATCTAGATCCAGATAAAACACACCAAAACCGCTACTCTCAGATCTGCTTGTAGTGATTAGATTTTGCATATACGCCTCTAGTTGTACGCGGTTTGCAAGCCCCGTCAAGAAGTCGTGGTTGGCGTGGTATATAAGCTCTTTTATGCTACTTAGATCACTAAAGACGCTCAAATAGTACGCCTCACTGCTTCTACTATCGATAATCTTTGTTACAGAGAGTAACTGCGGGTATGACTCCCCATTTTTCCCCATATTCCAAAGCTCTCCAACCCATGATCCGTTCTCTCTTACGCTCTTTTGGATTGAGGCGAAAAACTCATCATCGTGCATATTGGATTTTAGTATGACCGCATTTTTACCTATCGCTTCGCCATTTTGGTAGCCTGTGATCTTCTCAAACGCCCTATTTACCCTAAGGATAGTGCCTTTTTTGTCGCAGATCATCATACCATCATTGCTATGTTCAAAGAAAAACGCCATCTGCTCTGACTCAAGCTCTTTTTTTCTTTGAGTTGTCACATCTCTAAAGATCTGGATAATAAGCTCATCGTGAAGGTAAAAAGATGACTCATACCATTTGCCATCGCACTCTATTTGTCGCGTAAAGGTTGAGTTATCCTTTACCTGCTCTAGTACCTTACTAAACCCACATGAACACTTGTTAATCGCATCAAAGCTCATATGCTCTATGTCAGAAACTGCGATATTGTTGATGTGAAAGTAGTTTGTATTGGCGTAGTAGAGTTTACCGCTTCGCTCAAAGATAGCGATCCCATAAGCAAAAAGCTCGATGGTTTTTATAAGGATCTCTATCTTCTCTTCTAGGTAAAATGGTGATACAATATTTTTTAACATTTTTATACCTTAAGTCATATAACCCCATAAAATAGGGCTATTTACATATAATAGCTCAAATAAACTTAAAATTATTTGACAATATCTTTGTATAAGTTTCAAATAGGCTTTAGCCGAATAATAGAGATCTCGCTTGAGCTTCCAAGTCTCATAGGTGGCCCCCAAAAACCTGTGCCTTTGCTCACATAGATCTGCAACTCCTCTGTATGTCTATGAAGCCCACTTATATATGGTTGCTCAAGTTTGACTAAAAAGTTAAATGGCACTATCTGCCCACCATGAGTATGTCCGCTAAGAAGCAGATCTACCCCGCCCAAAGCCTCCACCTCTTTTATAAACTTTGGTTGATGAGCTAGCAAAATGGTTGGTACGCCATCTTTTTTACCCTCTAGGGCTCTATATAGATCTGGCTCAAACTTGCCATATCTATACCCAAATAGATCATAAACTCCAGCGAGATTAAAGGCACTATCTATGAGCAGGTTTTCATTTTTAAGTACCTTTATGCCGATGCCCTCAAGATAGTTTACTATGCACTCTACGCCATGAAAGTACTCATGGTTGCCCACTACAAAGTATGTTCCAAACCTGCTTTTAAGCCTTGCTAGCTCATCTATGGCACTCTTGCTATACTCTAGTTTGGTATCGACTAGATCACCTGTGATCACCACTAGATCTACATCTTTTTGGTTTAGCATATCTACCATTTTGGCTATAAAACTAACCCCGATCGCTCCGCCTATATGCACATCGCTAAGCTGTGCTATGGTGTAGGGTTTTGCTAGATCTTTAAGTGCTACGCTTACCTCTTCAAACTCGATGTGTTGGGCGTTGTATAGTGATCTTAGCGTCGTAGAGCCAATGAGAAGTAGTGACGCAACATCGGTGCTCTTTTTTAGCATCTCTCGTTTTGTAGGGTCATTTACACTGCTTGCTAGGCGACACAAAAGAGTGTAAAGAAGCGTAAAGCTAAATGCCAAAAAGATCACCCCAATCCCGATAGAGAGTAGAAAATAGAGCCAATTTGGCACAAGAGGAGCGTAGCGTGCAAGCGGATAGGCAAGAGTGAGGGCAAATGAGCCATAAAGCACACCATAGGCGAGCCTTGAGGCGAGTTTAGATATCTTTAGCCTAGCGATGAGGTACTTTTTTACTACATATACTTGAAATGTAAAAACTGCAAAAAATGCTACAAAAAATATACTCGGAGTCAATCAAATCTCTTTGTATAGCTGTGACAATAGGGCTTTGAGCCTCTGTTTTTATAGTAGTCTTGATGGTACTCTTCAGCTTTGTAAAACTCGCTAAAGTCCAAGATCTTAGTGGCTACGCCGTACCCCTTTTGCTCAAGCTTTTCTATAAGAGAGCCAACTATTCTCTTCTCTTCATCGTTTTTGGTAAAAACCGCACTTAGGTACTGTGAGCCGATGTCAGGACCTTGACCATTTGCCTGTGTAGGGTCGTGGATCTCAAAAAATAGCTTCACTAGAGCCTCATAACTAGTTTTTGTTCTATCGTAAGTTACTTCTACCACCTCCAAATGCCCCGTATCACGGTAGCAAACATCTTCATATGTTGGGTTTTTGGTATGCCCACCCATATAGCCACTCACCGCCTCGATAACACCATCAGCTTGTTGCATAAGATGCTCCACACCCCAAAAGCAACCACCTGCGAAGTACGCCTTTTGCAGGTTTGCATCATCTGCTTTAGAGTTTTTAAACTCCAGCGAGAGTGAGTTTACGCAGTGACGAGTGTTTTTGTCTGTAAAGCCCTCACCCTCAAAAACATGCCCCAAGTGTGCACCACAAGTAGCACACACTATCTCAACCCGCCTACCATCAGCATCAGCTACTCTCGCAACCGCTCCATCTATGGCATCATCAAAACTAGGCCAACCACTGCGAGAGTCAAATTTGTCACTTGATCTAAAAAGTGGAGTTTTGCAGAGCTTGCAGAGATAGACTCCATCACCTTTTTGTAGGTTCAGCTCTCCGCTAAATGGTCTCTCTGTACCTTTGCGTAGTATGATCTGCTTTTCTAGATCACTTAGTTTCTCTATCTCGCTACTATATTTATTAAGATCTACTGCTTGCATCGTCGCTACTGCTAGTATGAGGATCCAGATGAACTTCATACAGCTTCTCCTCTTTTTTGGCTCTATGATAGCAAAAATTGCTATATTTTGATGAAAAATATTAGTTTAGAGGAAGATTTTAAACAATTTTTAACATTATGCGAGTAAAATATAATTCTGACTAAAAGGGCACAAATGGATAGCATCAAATATAAGGCAATGTTATACTCACTACTGCTTATGATTCTACTCATAGCACTATTTATATACACTATTGTACAAAACAAAACAGAAGTTTTAGATCAAAAAACCGCCGTACATAGAACCATACTAAGTAGCACTTTTGAGAAGGCATACTTAAGCATACAGCGAGATCTAAATGCTCTTGCTTGCGACATCGCCAAAGATGAAGAGATAGTAAACGCTTTTGCTGCAAAAGATCGAGATCTGCTCTATAAGCTCTCTTTGCCATATTTTGCTAGAGCAAAAGCGAGCAACGAGGTGAGTGTGAGTGGCTTTGTAGATGCTACGGGGACGCACTTTTTGCGGATCCAAGATCCAACATACTATGGTGACAATATCACTCACAAACGCCCTGTGCTAGACTACGCCATCAAAAACCAGACAAGTGTGACAAGCATCGATGTCACCGTTTATGGCTCAAGTATCATCTCTATCATGCCAATGTATAAAGGCAAGGAGTTTATAGGTATCATACAGACTGTTGCAAAGGTTGATCGCCTCCAAGAGATCTTAGATACTCAAGGTGGGATCAAAACTGCTCTTGCTTTTAGTGTCAAACGCCTAGAGGAGGTGCTAGAGAAGCGTGCTAGCAAAACCATCAGTGGCTACTCCATAGTCTCATCAAACGACTCGCTTTTTGAGTTTTTGCCACAAGATTTTGACTTTACAACCTCCAACAGACACCACCTAAATGGTAATGACTACATCGTCTCTACGCGGGCACTAAACAACTACAACAACGAAACAGTCGCGGTTATGATGTGTGCATTTGACATTGGCGAAGATGTGGATCGCTACCACCAAGAGATAACAAAGCTTATAGTCATATCTTTGATGATTTTCATCATCATCGGCTATATCTTAAACTACGGCTTTAGACTGCTACTAACTAAGATCGCTAAAGATACTGCCACCATAAAAGAGTCAAACAAAAAGCTCTCATTTCAGCTCTATACTGAGCCACTCACTCAGCTACCAAACCGCAATGCTTTGGTGGGCAATATATTTAACGAGCAGATCTACGCCATCGTTTTGCTAAATATCCAAAACTTTAAAGAGATCAATGACTTTTATGGGCATATCATCGGTGATGAGGTGCTAAAAAACTTCGCTCGCATAACCGCTAGCATGATAGATCAAGAAACTATGCGACTCTTTAAGATGCCATCAGATGAGCTTGCTATTTGTGTATGTAGAAGCGTAAAAGATGAGGAGCTAAAAGAGCTAGCCATCGCTATTGTAAATACTCTAGGCGATGATGGTTTTGTCATCGAAGAGATCAATATGCACATACTCATAAACTGCGGTGCATACATAGGAGATGAGCCAACAAGTGATGTGTTGCCATTTTTGCAAAATGCTGATATGGCACTCACATTTGCCAAAAAAGATAAGCTAAGCTACAAGCTTTATGATGATAGTATGCTCTCAAAACAGGAGTATGAGCAAAATATTCAGATGACCAAAAAGATCAAAGATGCCCTTGCAAGCGGTGGTTTTTTGCTCTACTATCAACCCATCTTCTCAAGCGATACGCTAGATGTGGTGAAGTATGAGGCACTGCTTAGACTGCGAGATGATGATGGTAGTATTATCTCGCCATTTCTGTTTCTAAGTGTGGCAAAAAAGAGCTACCTCTACTTAGAGCTTAGTCGTTTCGTCATCACTGAGATCTTTAAACAGCTTGAGAGCACACCGCACCATTACAGCATCAACCTAAGCATCGAAGATATACAAGATGATGATATCAGAGAGCTTTTATGCCAAGAGCTAAGGAGATGCAACTGTGGAGATCGCATAACTTTTGAGATCTTAGAGAGTGAGGGGATCAAAAACTACGAAGTGGTAAGCAGGTTTATAGCCGATGTCAAGGCGTTTGGCTCGCTTATAGCCATAGATGATTTTGGCACAGGTTACTCAAACTTTGCACATATTTTGCAACTAGATGTGGACTATGTTAAGATCGATGGTTCACTCATAAAGAGGCTAGATGTAGATGAAAACTCCCAAAACATCATAAGAGCCATCGTAGAGTTTAGTAAGCACCTAAGGCTTAAAACTGTTGCGGAGTTTGTGCACTCCAAAGATGTTATGCAGGCGTGTCAAGAGCTAGGAGTTGGCTATTTGCAGGGCTTTTACTT
Source organism: Sulfuricurvum sp. (assembly GCA_041669045.1). Lineage (GTDB taxonomy): Bacteria > Campylobacterota > Campylobacteria > Campylobacterales > Sulfurimonadaceae > JBAYBZ01. Next base: position 5,853 of record JBAYBZ010000008.1, read on the forward strand.
AGGCGAGCCAAATGATCAGATCAGCTCCAAAAAGCAAGCGGATCTGGATACTTAAACTCATACTCAAGTAGATCTACTATCTTAGTAGCTTCTACTATCTTGTTGCTAAAACCGCTAAAGCTCCCAAGCTCAAAGCCAAAGATCTTAGCATTTTGTGCGTGAACTTCGCTTCTAGCGGGGTGAAGCGGTGCTACAAGGTTGTAGATCCCGCCATTTATATCGCTCTCTATAAGCCTTGCAATAATGCCAATAGCATCATCTTTGTGTATGTAGTTTACATAGCCATCTTTGAAGCTTGATACACTCTTCCATCTACCAGCTACGCGATCTTCGCCCATAAGTCCGCCAACTCTTAGTATGGTAGCATCAGATCTAAACTCTCTAATGAGAGCTTCAGCTTCACTCTGTATAGAGGAGCTTTTTGTAGGAGAGCTCTCATCTATGGTGCTATCACTATCTTCATACACAGAGATGGAGCTAAGCAGGATCACTTTTGTCGTAGGCAGGAGACGCGTCATAGTGTGATCTAGTGTTTCTATGTAGTTATCTTTGGTGTGTATGGCGATGATGAGTAGATCTGCACCATAAAACTCGCTTCGATCAAGCGTTTTTTCACGATCAAAACACTCTACGATATGCTTGCTTGATAGCATTTGGCTAAGTGGTTTACCAAGCCACCCACACCCAAGTATGGAGATCTTTTTCATGACTTTTTCTTATGTTTGTTATAGCTATTTTTGATGGTAACTAGCTCATAAACGCTCACTTTTGGCATCGCATCTTCTATGAGTTTGTCGGTTTGTGGGTCATTTCCTCGCATCTTTTCTATATCTTTGTAGCCCTTCTCTTTTACTTCGCTCATAGCTATGCTAATAGATCCTGCCCAAAAGAGGACGATCACTACCCAAACGCTCTTTTTTGCCTCAACTTTAACACCTATAAAGTGAAAAATAACGCTTACTATAATCCCAACAGCTATAATTACAGCTAGACTCATCTGCTTGGTTTCTCCCCTTCTGGTTTTATCTCAATCCCGCTATCTTCAAACATCTTTTGACCAAGTTTTGTTACGCCATAAGTTGCTCCTAGCATAAGCACTACCACAAAAAGTAGCAGTGAGATAGCAACTGCGTAACGCTTTAGAGCCTCTTTCATCTCTAAGCCTTAGTTTTGTGGTGCTTTGGGTGATGGCTCCTCAAAGTCCTCACCGATCCAATCAACACATCTTGAGGTGTGAAAATCTCTCTCGTAGTTTTCATTTTTGAAGAGATGATCCTCTAAGATCCACCCAGTATGCTTAGAGACAAGCACAGATCTAGAGACAGTTCTGTGCATCTTGTTTTCGCATATAACAGTCTCACCAATCTCAAACTGCTTCTCAACACCTGCCATTCTGCTTGTGGTGTTTAGGTAGTGTGCACCGATGAGTGTTACACCCGCCGCAGTGATACCTAATACGCCCTTTTTCATAGCACCTTTTGGCATAAAATCGCGACTTGTCACTACAAGAGTGATAACAAGTGCAAAAACATACATCGCAATATATACGGCCTCAAGTTCTAAAAAATGTATCATATCTTCCCTTTTTTATGCTAGTTTAGAGTAGTTACTCTCCCACTCTTCAAACTCTGGAGTAAAGTACTCGATGCGTACTTTTTTGAACTCTTTTGAGCTATAAAGTGGCATATAACCGTTGTTTGTGATCTCTTTTGCCATCTCAGCAACGATCCCATCGGTCTCCTCTTTTGTTTTGCCATGCACCATAGAAAAGAGGTTGTATGGCCAGTTTGGGTACTTTGGACGCAAGTAACAGTGGCTTACAGCACTATATGCCGCCGCTCTTTGTCCCATCTCTTCGCCGATCTCCTCTGGTATGTCCCAAACCACCATCGCATTTGCACTAAAACCAGCTTTGCGGTGGTTTAGTATGGAGGCAAAGCGTCTCATGACACCTGCATCTTGAAGCTCGGCAAGATTTGAAAAGTACTCATCGTAGCTTATGCCAAGAGCGTCTATGATGTGCTTAAATGGCTCGCTTATAAATGCTATGTCGTTTTGTGTGTAGCGAATGATCTGATGGTGCAGAGGTGTTAGATCTATATCTTTATGCACCACTTTTTTGACCTCCTCTTTTTTTGCATCACTGCCTGCTACATCGAGTTTGACATTGATCTTGAAGAGTTTTAGAGTTGGTAAAACTATGTAGTCCTTCGCTTTTGTAAGCTTTGCTAGTATCTCTAGGGTTTTGTCTAGCCCTAGTTTGGAGTCTGGTGCGATGGCGACTGTAAACCAGATGTTGAAGTCGTGGTTTCGCTCATAGTTGTGCGATATACCAGGGTGGGAGTTTATGATCTTGACTGCGTCGCTGATATCATCTGGAGCGATTTTAAAAGCGACTAAGCTCGACTTGTAGCCAAGTCTTTTGGTATCAAAAATAGCTGATGTTTGTCTTATAATGTTTGCTTTTTTCTCATCATTTAGTACCTTTAGTACCTCATCTTCACTCACTCCAAGCTCGCTTGCGATCGCCTCAAACGGCTTTGCTACGAGTGGAAACTTCTTTTGGATCCTAGATAACAACTCATCTCTCATTTATATGCCCTATGTAATGTTTTGTTATAATAATCATAATCAAAGTTTAGTTAATACCACTTGATGATTTTCAATTATAGTTTAAATCAAATATGCTATTATACTCAAAAAGAGTGACACGAGATGAGCTTTTTTCCGCTATTTGTGAGCCTTGAAGATAAGCGAGTGGTGCTAGTTGGCGGTGGAGAAGTAGCAAGCACAAAGCTGAGCGTTTTGCTAAAGTTTACTAAAAATATAGCTATAATATCACCCAAAATATCACAAAAAGTAGCAGATCTAGCAAGAGAAAATAACCTCATCTGCCATCAAAGAGAGTATGAGAGTGGCGATTTTGCCTTCTATGATCTAGTGGTGGTTACTGCCAATAGTCTGCCTCTTCAAAGGTTCATCTACGAAGAGAGTAGGCCTTATAGAGTGTTTTGTAACTTTGCAGATCTAGTAGATCTTAATGACTTTAGCTTTGGATCTATCATCAAGCGGGGTGATCTAGTGGTGGGAGTCTCCACCTCTGGTAGCTCGCCATCGTATGCGAAGGTGATCAAAGATCGCATAGATGAGGCACTAGGTGAGAGTGTAGAGGAGGAGCTTGAGAGTCTTGCTACTTTGAGGCACTCGATGCCAAAGGGCAAAGAGCGTATGGAAGCTCTAAAAGATGCGAGTAGCAAGCTTATAACAAACAGCAAAAAGGGGTAAAATGGATACGGGAATGATTAAGCGAGGGTTCTTTTTTGGGATCATTGCAGCTGCGTTTTTGCTAGGATATATGGCGTTTCAAAACGCTATGCCAGGGTATAAAGAGAAGAGGATCTACAATGAGATCAAGATATATAGTCCATATAAGCTTGAAAAGCGAATGGGTGGACTTGAGATCATCGACAAGCGAAGTGGTACAAAAGAGAAGCCAAGCTCTCAAGAGGTACTGCTAAGACTTGATGAGCTTGATGTTGCATGGGGCAAGGAGCATCTAAAGATCGAGGGCAATGATGTTTTGGTTTTGGGTGAAAATGGCGGAGTTCTTGCTAGGATCTACCTAGAAAATGAGAAAGAGCGTAAGTGGGTGGAGAGCTTTTACCAGCTGAAACAGCAGTAAATTTTTGGTACTATTTTTTGATTAGGAGAGATATATGAGAAGATACATTATGGGTGCTACTGCTTTGAGCGTAGCTATACTATTTAGTGCTTGTGCACCTGCAAATATTCAGTCACAACTGCGTGACTCAGATGCAAATTCAAATATGAAAACACGCTGTGAAGAGGTTGATATGAGAAGCAATAAAGATATGAAAAATCTCTTTGAGAAGTATGATGGATGGCGTCTTATATATGTCTCTGAGTACACAACAGGCAACAAGTTTGGTACTAGTGGTACTGCTTGCTTTGAGAGACCAAACAATTAGTATATAGCATAAAACTCCTTGCAATGACGGGTGGCAGTCATCGCGAGGCAACTTGTTGCCGTGGCGATCTTAAGATAAAGCAGTCTAGTCGCTTATAGCAATGACGTCAAAGGCGTCAGAACGACAAAAACTCTGCCTAAGTGGAGCATAGAGTTATCGTAGCTTGAGAAGCTTTGCTCCAAGAGCGTATTTAATAATAGCTAATTATATATTAAAATAACTCGCTTCTTTGTGGTGGACAACTACCGCAGAGGTGGACTGCTCAGGGTGCATTTGAAATGTCTCACTTAGCTCTATGCCGTGCTGTTCTGGTTTTAGCAGTCTAAAGAGGTTCGCATTAAGCTCTAGATCAGGGCAAGCTGCGTAGCCAAATGAGTAGCGACACCCCGTGTAGGCACTCATCTTGACATCATTTAAAGTGTTGCCCTCATTGTGTGCGATGCCTAGATCTAGCCTTATCTGCTTATGAGCGATCTCAGCTAACGCCTCTGCAAGCTCCACTCCAAGTCCGTGAAACTGATAGTAGAGTGTATAGTCGCCATCTTTGTAGATCTCTCGCTCTACTTCGCTTAGCTTTGAGCCTGCACTCACACATGTTAGAGCCACCACATCGTGACGATCGGATCTAAAAAAGTCACTAATAGCTCGATGTGGAGGCTTACTTTGGCGAGGAAAGTCAAAGCTCTCTATGGCAGATGATCTCACCTCATCAAGGCTTTTTTGGTTTATATCATCTTCGCTAAAGTAGCCCTCGCTCTCATCAAATATCAGCAACTTATTATCATCGCTTCTAGCTGGCCAGTAGCCATAAAGTATGGTTGGCTCAAAGAGCTTTTCATCTATAAAACGGCGTTTTAGCTTCTCATAAGCAGGATAAACTACCTCATCTAACTGCTTCTCGTACGCCTCTTTGCTCATACCTTTTGAGCTGTATCCCCAGCGAGATTTGAAGAGTAGCTTGTGGTTGATCCACTCAAACGCCATCTCGATCTGTGAGGCGTTTAGCTTGATCTCCCGCTTGCCCCAAAATGGAGGTGTAGGGATAGTAACATCGCGAGATGGCATCTTTAGCTCTTCAAATGGCGGTATAATCACCTCCTCTTTGAGTGGTGCTAGTATCTGCGTACCCTCTTTGCCGTGCAGATCTGTATCAAAGTTGAGTGCCTCTATGCGACTCATCGCTACTACACCATCAAATGCGTCTTTGCAGTAAAATATAGGTCCATCATAAAATGGGCGACAATACTCATCGATAAAGGAGCGGTTGAGTGCCGCACCGCCAAGCATGATAGGTACTTTGACCCCCTCGCTTTGGAGTCTCTCAAGGTTTTCTTTCATCACTTGAGTCGATTTGACAAGTAGTCCACTCATGCCAATGGCGTGAGCATTAGACTCCCTAAACGCTCTCATAAAATCATCTAACTCAACCTTGATGCCGAGGTTTACCACCTTGTAGCCGTTGTTTGAGAGTATGATATCGACTAGGTTTTTGCCCACATCATGCACATCGCCTTTTACAGTGCCAAGTATGAGCGTTGTGGTGGAGGCTTTTTCTACTTTTGGCAGGTATGGATTTAGGTGATCGACTGTTTTTTTCATAGTCTCAGCACTTTGAAGCACAAAAGGTAGTTGCATCTCGCCCTTGCCAAATAGCTCGCCCACCACCTTCATAGCGTCAATGAGGATCTCATTTACTATGCGAGATGGATCGATGGAGTGGCGAAGCTTCTCCACAAGTGGGATCATTCGCTCTTTGTCACCGTCCATAAGCAGTTTTTTGATCTTATCTTCATCGCCAAGTGCCTCAAACTCTGCGTCACTCTCACTGCTATCTATCGCCTCTTTTTGGCTAAAGTGCTCTATGAAGTTAAAGAGAGCCTCGCTTCCTCCAAGGCGATGGAAGATGAGATCATCGCACACTTTTTGATCCGCCTGAGAGATCTTACTAAGTGGAATGATGTGTGAGACATTTATGATCACCGCCGTTAGTCCCGCCTCGATGCAGTGGTGCAAAAACATAGAGTTGAGGTAAGTTCTCGCCTCTTTATCTAGCCCAAATGAGATGTTGGAAAGCCCAAGGATCGCCCCTACATCGGGGTGTCTGCGTCTAAGTTCACGGATCGCTTCTATGGTGTTGATGCCAGCTCTAAAGTACTCCTCATCACCGCTTCCAAGCGTAAAGGTGAGCAGATCAAAGAGCAGATCTTCGCCCCTTATGCCATGAAGCTTAGTAGCTCGCTCATAGATCCGCTCTGCAACGGTGAGTTTTTCTTCTATGGTCTTTGCCATGCCCTTTTCATCGATGGTGAGACACACAAGCGACGCACCGTAGCGTTTAGCAAGAGTGCAGATGAGATCAAACTTCTCTATGCCATCTTCGAGGTTTACAGAGTTGATGATCGCTTTGCCACCGATGCACTTTAGGGCGATCTCAAGTGATGCGACCTGTGTGGAGTCTGGCATAAGCGGGAGCGCTACTTTTTGAGCGTAGAGTGATGCCACGGCGTGCATATCTTTGCTCTCATCTCGCCCTGCAAAACCTACGCTTACATCTAGTACATGAGCACCCGCTCTAACTTGCTGTTGAGCTACGCTTAGCGTACCCTCGTAGTTTTCTGCTAAAAGTAGCTCTCTAAAGGCTTTAGATCCTGTGGCATTGCTTCGCTCACCTACCAAAAGCACGCTACTCTCCTGCTTAAGAGGCACTGTGCCAAAAAGTGATGCAAGTGAAGGCTCACTCTCTCCGCTAGGCTCTTTTGGCGTGGTGGGGATACTAACCTCACAGAGCCTTTTTATGTGCTGTGGTGTAGTTCCACAACACCCGCCCAAAAACGCTACTCCATCATACTCCAAAAAGCTCTGCTGTTTTGTGGCAAACTCCTCTGCTTGCATCGGGTAGAAGCTTACCCCACCTCTGTTTTGTGGTAGCCCTGCGTTGGCGTGGATCGAGATGGGTTTGCTCCACACACTTGAGAGCGTTTTTATATGCTTTTCTACCTGATCTGGTCCTGTTCCGCAGTTAAATCCAAGCGAGAGTATATCAAATGGCTCTAGTATGGTTGCGATAGTAGAGGCGTCTGTACCGATGAGCATAGTCCCGCTTAGCTCAATGGTGACACTTACCATTATGGGGATCTCTACGCCTTTAGCCTCAGAGGCGTCTTTACACGCATTTAGTGCAGATTTGATCTGAAGCGGATCTTGACAAGTCTCTAGCAAAAAGAGATCTACCCCGCCATCTATAAGAGCTGTGGCAACCTCAAAGTAGCCCTCATACATCTCATCGTAGCTTATGTGCAAAAGTGAAGGCAGTTTTGTCCCAGGCCCTATTGAGCCGAGGCAAAACCGTGGGTGATCTGGTGTGCTAAACTCCTCGCACTTTTGCTTTACTATCTTCGCACCCGCTTTTGTGATCTCATAAGCTCTTTTGCCAAGAGAGTACTCATCAAGCACCCACTTCATAGATCCAAAAGTGTTGGTTTTGATCAGATCCGCCCCGCTTTGTAGATACTCTGTGTGGATCTGCTCCACTACACTAGGGTAGGTGATGTTTAGCAGTTCGTTGCACCCCTCGCTACCTTCCCACGCCTCTAAGGGTATGAGATCGTTGTATGATTGGAGTTGTGTGCCCATCGCACCATCTATGATGATGGGTCGCTTTTTTATAGTCTTAAGTAGGTACTCTTTTGTATTCATCGCTCTTACTATCTTTAAGGTATTTTTCGCATTATCTCATAAATAGCTTAAAGAGGTTTTATAAACTTAGTTTGCCAATCGCTCCTAGATTTAATACAATATGATCTAAAATATCTCCAAGAGATATAATCATTTGCTATGGTAATAATTAACATAAGTTATTATTAAGTATAAATTTTGGTATAATACTGTCAAAAGATTGTCAATTTAATATAAAGGTTTTACTATGAGTAGCTCTTCTAAAAGTATAGATCTACCGACCCCGTGGCGTTATAAACGATACGCTTTTTTCGCTTTTTTAACAGCTATGATCCTTGTTTTGCCATGGATCAAGATAAATGATAACTACTTCTTCTTGCTAAGCTTTGATCACTTGAAGTTGCACTTAGCGTTTGTGCAGTTTGATATGCAAGAGTTATATTTGATGCCATTTTTGCTGATGCTGCTCTTTATTGGGATCTTTGGTATGACCGTAGTTGGTGGGCGAGTTTTTTGTGGTTGGATCTGTCCGCAAACCATCTTTCGTGTCATATATAGAGATCTGCTTGAGACTAAGCTTCTAAAGCTTCGCAAACGGATCAAAAACAAGCAGATCGAGCCAGATATGAGCATCGCAGGCAACAAGCTTAAGCGGGCTATCGCCATTGCTATTTGGGTGGTACTTGCGTTTGTTGCTAGTGCAAACTTGCTCTGGTTTTTTGTCCCGCCGATGGAGTTTTTCGCATATATGGCAGATCCGCTAGATCATATGATCCTCTTTGGTACGCTACTAGCTCTCGTGGCGTTTTTGGTTTATGATATCGTCTTTTTGCAAGAGGATTACTGCATCTATGTATGCCCTTACTCACGCGTGCAGTCCGTGCTTTATGATGATCACACCGTTATGGCACTCTACAACACAAACCGTGGTGGACATATCTATAACGATAGCAAAGAGAAGGTTTTTACAGATCAAAAGAGCTTGCAAGCGAGTGAGGCTCATGCGGAGTGTACCGCATGTGAGGCGTGTGTGACGGTTTGTCCAACGCATATCGACATACGAAAAGGGCTTCAGCTTGAGTGTATAAACTGTCTTGAGTGTGTTGATGCGTGTACGGTTGTGATGGGTAAACTTGGCAAACCATCGCTCGTGACATGGTCAAGCGAGCATGAGATCATAGAGCAAAAGGGCAAGACAGAGTTTTTTAGACCAAAAGTTCTAGGTTACGCGGCCATACTTGTTGGGATTATGGTGGCTCTTGTATTTATGGGTGGGACTAAGGAGCAGATGCTACTAAACATCAACAAAGAGAACCGTCTATATAGCATAAACCACGATGATAACGGGGCTTTTTATGTCGATAACGCTTATGAGCTTCTGCTTCAAAACACCAAAGATAAGACCCATACATTTTACTTTGATGTGATCTTGCCTGAAGATATGGCGGGCAAAGTGGAGATCATTAAGCCAAATGCACCTTTTGAGGTGGTGCCTGATGTGAGAAAGAAAAAAGTTGTGCTTCTTAGAACACATGACAAGTTAGCAGATGATCCGCGTCACGACACTATCATACCCATAACCATAAAGGCGTACGCTCTTGATAATGATGAGGTGATAGTTTATAGAAGATCAACATTTACCTTTCCAAGGTCGGATCTGCTAAAATAGTCTAAAAAAGGTGGCACTTTGCTAAAAAAGGTAGCTTTTGGAGTTGTTTTGCTATATGTTTTGGCGGGGTTTTTTCTCCTGCCGATACTTGTAAAGAGCGAGCTTGAGAGCAGGACACCACAGTATCTAAACGCTTCACTAACCCTTAGTGGTGCTAGTTTTAACCCTTTTACATTTGAGCTAAGCTTGAAGGGCTTAGATCTAGTAGATCTTGATGGCAAAAGTGTTCTAAGCGTAGATGAGATCTATGTAGATCTAGACCCCACCTCACTGCTTCGAGGTGTGCTTTTTATCAAAGATATAACCATCAACAAACCCCACATAAACACCGCTATGCTAGATGATGGCGAGCTAAATCTCGCAAGCCTTGTAAAAAAGAGCGAGCCACAAACTGCTAAAGAGCAAGATAGTGCCTTGAGGGTGTATCTGCACGCTTTGAAGGTGTATGATGCCTCTTTTGGTTTTGAAGATGTACAAAAGAGCTTTGCCATAGGAGCTAGCAAGATCTACGCTTCGCTAGAAAACATCGACACCAATGGGCTTAGTGATGGCTCTTTTAGCTTTATAGCTACACTAAGCGATGCCTCACACATCTACGCAAAAGCTACTATACCAAGCCTCTTTCCGCTCAAGCTTGATGGTGAGGTGCAGGTGGATAGTCTGCATCTTGCCACGCTTTTTGAGTATGTGAGAGATCGCTTTAAGTTTGCTCTCTCTAGTGGCAAGCTTGATCTAAAAAGCCACTTTTTTGTAGATAGTAGTGATCTTAGCCTAAGCGATACTAGGGCGAGTTTAGCAGATCTGCTTATCACTGCAGGTGATGCTAGGCTTGTTGGTTTGGCTAGAGTAGATCTTGATATGCCATCAGCTAGAGTGCTTCAAAATAGCTACCGCATAGAGAGTGTCACACTTGATGATCTAGTAGTTGATGCCATAAAAGAGGGTGAGAGTATAGATCTTTTGAGCTACTTTTTAGCAGATACTAAAGATAAAAACAGTGAGCAAAAAGAGGCAAAAGAGCTAGATCTGCGTATAAAAAGGGTAGATCTAAACTCTATGAGTGCGACTTTTGATGATCGCAGTGTGGGAGTAAAAAGCTTGCTTGATAGCTTGCAAGCTAAGCTAGTTGGACTAGATACGAGATCTGATGATAGTTTTGAGCTTGATCTAACTCTGGGTGCAAATGGCAAGGCGAGTTGTAGTGCCTCATCTAGCATCTATCTTGATGGTAGAGCAAGAGGCGAGGTGAGTTGCAAAGAGATTGAGATCACACGCTACAAACCATACATATATGAAGCTCTCAAGGGTATGAAGCGAGTAGATCTAGTTAGTTTGGAGGCTGGATTTGGCACAAGTTTTGAGCTATTTGGCGATGAGAGTTTTACGCTAAGTGGTGCGAGTCTGGATCTAGCCAACCTTGTAGTGGGTGACGCTTCGCATGAGCTAGTTTCAGTTGATCATCTAGAAGTTAGTGGGGCTAGTTTTGAGAGTAGCACAAATGATCTAAGCATAGATCTCCTAAGAGTAAAAAAGCCAAAAGCAAGACTTGATAGGCTTGAAGATGGGAGTTTTTATATAGCTTCGCTCGTAGAGGCTTCAGATGGGGATAAAAGCAGATCAGATCCACTAAAAGTAAAGCTCAAAAAGGTAGATCTAAGCGGTGGTGAGGTGAGTTTTAGTGATGAGAAAAGCTCGCTTCATCTCAAGCTTGATGGCATAACTCTAAGAGCTAGTGGGATCGATACAAAGGAGCTAACAAAGGCAGATGTAGCGTTTGAAGCTAGGCTAAATGGCTCTACTAAAGTTAGCTCAAAGGCTAAAGTGCAACACACCCCGCTTCTAGCTAGTGGATCGCTAGATGTGATGGATCTAGATCTAAGCCTTGCACAAAGTTTTGTAGATGATGTGGCATATATTGCTATCAAGAGTGGCAAGCTAGATCTACAAAGCTCCTTTGGCTACGATAGCTCAGAGCTTAGTCTTGATGGCGATGCAAAACTCAAAAGCCTCTATATAGAAGATGCTAGAAGTTCTCAAACAGTGCTTAGTCTAAGGGAGGCTAGGTTTGATGAGTTTGGGTATAGGCAAAATGCACTAAACATCAAACGAGTAACGCTTGACTCCCTCTTTAGCGACATAATGATCAAGCAAGATAGGAGTTTATCATTAGCTGAACTTATAAAACCAAATGATGCAAATAGCTCAAAAACTGATGAGCCAACTACCCCTTTTAGCTACAACATCGCTAGGGTAAACTTCAAAGATTCGAGTGCATTTTTCGCCGACTACTCCATACCGATCCACTTCAAAACCCTCGTGCACTCGCTAAATGGTGGTATAAACTCCATCTCAAACCGCAAGGGTGAGATCTCACATCTAAAGCTAAATGGCGTGGTGGATAACTATGGTGAAGCGAGGCTTGATGGCTCGCTTAGAAGCGAAGATGTGAAGTCATACCTAGATATGGGACTAAGCTTTAAAAACCTTGATCTAAGTGCGATGAGTGGTTATAGTGCGGAGTTTGCGGGGTATAAGATCGATGATGGAAGACTCTTTTTGGAGCTTGAGTATAAGATCAATGACTCAAAACTAAAGAGCAAAAACAACCTCACGATCAAGCAAATAGCTCTAGGCGAAGAGATCAAAGATGAAAATGTGACAAAATTGCCACTCCCTCTTGCCGTGATGCTACTTGAGGATAGTAACGGCGTTATAGATGTAGATCTACCTATCGAGGGAGATGTCGATTCGCCCGATTTTAAGTACGGGAAGCTCGCTTTAAAGGCGTTTGGCAACCTCATACTAAAGGTGGTGGCTTCGCCATTTAAGTTTTTGGCAACTTCGCTTGGGCTTAGTGGCGGTGATGAGCTAAGCGGGCTTAACTTTGAGGTAGCAAGCAGTAAAATCCTTCCTTATGAGAAGGAGAAGCTAGATAAGATAGTAACGGCGTTTGAGCAAAAAGATCTGCTCAAACTTCATATAAGCGGTGGTTATGATGAACTAGCAGATACTAAAGCACTAAAAGTGAGTAAACTAAAACGAGAGATCTTCACAAATGCCTCAAAAGAGAAGAGTATCACGCAAAGACTTGAGGAGCTTTATGAAGATGGTGATTTTGAGCTTAGTTTAGATGAGCTTAGATCTAAACTGCTAGAGAGTTTCGATGAAAAACGCCTAGATGTAGAGTACCAAAAGAGGCTTTTTGAGCTAGTCTCTAGCACAAAAGAGGTGAGTTTAGATGAGGTTTTAGATCTTGCTAGATCTAGAAGCGAGGCTATAAAAGAGTACTTAGTGGATATAAAAGCCATAGATCTCTCACGCGTCATAATAGATAACATCTCTGCACAAAAACCCACACCAGAGGGGTTTGTACCGACTATTTTTACAATCAGCTTAGAGTAAAAATTTATAAATATTATTACTTTTAGTTACAATTTTTTTTGTTATAATTTTCTCTCATTTTAGGAGGTTTTCATGCCATTTTCACCAAAAAACAGAAAAGGCACTATAAAAGGTATAGCTTTTGTAGCGATCTTAGCTGCGGCTGCTACGATGATAGCAGATCTACCATTTGTCAAGGCTATCGGCATTTCACCGCTTGTCATAGGTATAGTTATGGGTATATTTTATGCAAATACACTCTCTCACAAAACGCCCAAAGCATGGGCTAGTGGGATCACATTTAGTGCTAAAAAGGTGCTTCGTTTTGCCATAGTTTTTTATGGGTTTCGCATCACATTTCAGCAGATCGCAGAGGTTGGGATCGATGGTTTTTTAGTCTCGCTTATCATGCTTAGCACTACATTTTTGCTAGGTGTTTGGGCGTCGCAGAAGTTTTTCAAGCTCGATCGTGACACCGCTATGTTAAATGCTAGTGGAGCTTCGGTGTGTGGGGCAGCAGCGGTGCTTGCAACAGAGCCTGTGTTAAAGGCAGAGGAGTATAAAACCGCGATCGCAGTCTCTATGGTTGTGCTTTTTGGTACTATCTCGATGTTTTTGTACCCGATCCTCTACAATGCGGGGCTTTTTGATATGAGTGCAAAAGAGTTTGGGATCTATGTAGGTGGGACGATCCACGAGGTGGCTCAAGTGGTGGCGGTGCCTGCTTCGGTGCTAGGGCTTAGCCCAGCAGAGGCTAGCGAGATGGCAAATACCGCGGTGATAGTTAAGATGACGCGTGTTATTATGATCGCTCCGATGCTTATCATCTTGGGACTTTACTTATCATTTACTGCCAAAAGAAGCGGGGGTGAAGCTAGCGGAGTAAAGCTTGTCATACCGTGGTTTGCGGTCTATTTCGTCGGTATGGCGGGGGTAAACTCACTTGGCATAATCCCTGTAAATATAGTAGATCTCATAAATGAAGTGGACACATTTTTGCTCACAATGGCGATGAGTGCACTTGGGCTTGGCACCATTTTTGCAAAGTTTAAAGGGCTTGGGCTTGCACCGATTTATAGTGCGGGTGTGATGTTTGCGTGGCTACTTGTAGGTGGTTATTTTATCACAAAGTGGGTTGTTGCAACTTTTTAGATATAATATCTAAAAAAGCAGGAGCCAAAAAAGTGTTGCACGCCAAACTAAACTCCTATTGGCTTTGGAGAGAGGCTAGCCGTAAGCTAGGGCTCTCCAACCCCTCATATAAGTATTGGCAAGAGGCAAAAACCCTCAAGCTCAATAACAAATACCTATTTATCGCCAAAGATACCCTTCCGCCTAAATACGCCCATATACAACAAAAACTAACAGATCTAAGCGGTCATCTACCTACTCGCTACGCTTCCAATCAGCTCCATACAAGCGATCGCATATTTAGCTATGAAAAGATGCGACTACACCGTGAGTTTGAGTATAAGTTTGTCGAAGATATAAAGTTTGTAAATCTTAGAAAGTTTTTTAGAGAAAATGGGATAGTAGTGGCGAAAAACTCCATCATACAACTAGGCAAACTAAGTGAGCTTGAGCTTGATGCTTCATCTCAGCTTTATAGGCTAAAAGATGACTACGCTGTGGTAGTTTATAGCGTATGAGTCTCTACTTTTTGGAGTTTCGCGATCCGCTTTTTGGGGTGATCATATTTTTGATGATCGTGGTGCTTGTGGCACTCTTTTCATACTGGTTTGGCAAGTTTAAAAAGCGAGATGACTCAAGGCATCTTGATAGCTTTTTGCAAAAGTATCAGGTGCCACCGACGCAAAATGAGATCGAAGATCTAGTAAAGAGTAGCTCCATAAGCGTGCGAACTTGGCTCCAGCTCGCCGAAGCTTTTGCAAAGTCCGCTGCGTACGATAAAAGCATAGAGATCTACACAGAGCTACTTCGCCACCCAAAGGCTAGCGAGAGTAAAAAAGAGATCCTCTTTTTGCTTGGTAAGTCATACTTTTCGGCAGGGTTTTTACAGCGTGCGGAGCAGACATTTTTGCAGATCCTCTCAGCAGTCCCACGAACCCCGCAAGCTCTTAGCTACTTGATGCTTGTTTATGAGCAGTTACGAAACTACTCAAAAGCCATAGAGATCCTAGAGCCACTAAGCGAGCTAAAGAGCGATGTAAGTGGCGAAGAGGCGTACTTGCACACGCTTTGTGCACTAAATGAGGCTTCGCTTAGTAGAGAGCAAAAAGCACTCAAACTGCTTGAGATCTACAAGCAGGCTAGACAGCTAGATCACGCTGTGTTTGGCTATGTTTTTGGGGTAGATTCAGATCTTGCGTGGCAAAACCTAGATCTCTCAAGATCTCATCTGATCGTAGATATACTTTGGGGTCTAAGAAGAGATGAGCTAGAGCTTGAAGTGGTGATGCAAAGTGCCTTTTTACGGGAGCTATACACCGCTAAAGGCTACATAGATGCCGCCAAAAAAAGCTCCTACTTTGAGTTAGATCTGCTTATAAACTTGCCATCGTATTCGCAGGCTACGCTTGGGTTTGAGTATGTGTGTAGTGGGTGTAAAACCGCTTCACCGTTTAGTTTTGTAAGGTGCGGTAGTTGCCACGCGATCGATACGCAGATGGTAGAGATGGTGCTAGTAAAGAGTGCAAGGAGTGCGAGTGAAGAGAGTAACTCTTTTTTGTGATGGTAGCTCGCTTGGTAACCCTGGATATGGGGGCTGGGCGGCGATACTTCGCTATGGTGAGGTAGAAAAAGAGCTAAGCGGTGGCGAGGCAGATGCGACTAACAACCAGATGGAACTGCTCGCGGTCATAAAGGGACTTGAAGCCCTAAGGGAGCCGTGCGAAGTGGAGCTTTATAGTGACTCATCGTATGTGGTTAAGGGCATAAATGAGTGGCTAAAAAACTGGGTAGCAAAGAGCTTTAAGGGTGTCAAAAACCCCGATCTGTGGCGCCATTACATAGAAGCTGCTGCGAAGCATAAAGTACGAGCTAATTGGGTTAGAGGTCACAACGGGCATAGCGAAAATGAGCGGTGCGACACACTCGCCAAAGAGGCAGCTATGAGGGTGAGAGGACGGGAGTAGATAATGAGTAGTGTTGCAAAAAATGATCTGATCCAAAATATCAAAAACCTTCTGATAACCTCAAGAACTCAGGTTGCCCGTAGCGTAAATAGCGTGAAAACCTATTGGCACATAGGCAAGATGATAGTAGAGGACGAACAGAAGGGCGAGTCAAAAGCCAAATATGGCAAAAAACAGCTTGAAATGATCTCAAAAGAGCTTACAGATGAGTTTGACAGGGGCTTTGATGCTATAAATCTTAGAAATGTGAGGCGTTTTTATCTCACTTTTCCAATTCAGAAGACACTGCCTCTCAAATTGAGCTGGAGTCATTTTTGCAAACTAATGAGAGTAGAAAACCAGATGATGAAACTTTAAATAAATTTCATAACATTGTAGAAATAATGTTTGATAAAATCTTTAATAACCAAAATCAGATCCAAACACTTAAAAGCTTAAGAGATACACTCTTGCCTAAGCTTTTGAGTGGAGAAATAAAGGTTGAGATATGAATAAAAAAACATATTATGAATTATTGAATGAACTTTCATCAGATGATTTGTTTGAAGGGTTGCTAGGCTATGGGTTATTTGCTGAAAAAATTCCACCATTCTTAACATCTGAGAATTTTTTAGAATTTTGTAAAAATCCACCTGAAAATTTTAATTTTGATAAAACACCAAAAAAATATATCAACTATGAAAGCATTAGAAACATAAATATTCCTAGAATATTATCTGTTCCAAACCCCATTGCGTATTATCATCTATGTAAAGTATTGTCAGATAATTGGGATAAACTACTTGAATATTTTAGAAACAAAACTGAATATCAAGAATATAAAATAAGTAGAATCCATATTAGAAAAATTGATGATAATTTGAAAGTTTTTACTATGTGCTATCAAAATTTAGATGACATTGATTTAGAGGATTATTCACAATTGATTCAAAAACATATTTTTGAAATGAATCATAAAAATTTTTGTACAGATGATTATCCAGAGCCAAAATTGTTAATTGGTAAAAAATATGTTGTAAAGGCAGATATATCAAATTGTTTTCCAAGTATCTATACGCATTCTTTAGCTTGGGCTTTAGTGTCAAAAGAAGTTGCAAAATACAACAGAGATGATAGCGAATGGTTTAATAAAATTGATATTTACGCTAGAAACTTAAAAGATGGAGAAACCCATGGTATCTTAATAGGAAACCATAGTTCAAATATTTTATCTGAAATTATTCTAACTGCAATTGATGAAATCATGTATGAAAAAGGCTATAGATATATTAGAAATATTGATGATTATAGTTGCTATATAGATACAAGAGAAAAAGCTGATGAGTTTTTAGTTGATTTATCCACAGAATTAAAACAATTTGGATTAATGCTTAATCATAAAAAAACAGAAATTTTAAAATTACCTTTAGCTTCAACAGAAAATTGGGTTAGAAAATTAAACTCTTTTGTATTTTCCAATGTTAGTAAATTAAAATTAAATGAAGTAAGGGCATATTTTGATATTGCACTTGATTTAATGATACACAACAAAGAAAATAGTGCTATATTAAACTATTCAATAAAAGTATTATCAAAAAGAGAAATGACACAAAATGCAAAAGATTACTTTATTGATACTATTCATCATTTAGTATTGTTGTATCCTTATTTAGTAACCTTACTTGATCAAAAAATATTTAGTACTTTTTCTATAGATAAGTCAAAAATAGAAAGCATTGCAAAAGATTTATTTAACTTGGGTGAATCTAAAAAACTTTATGAAACAATGAGTTATGCTTTATTTTTCAGCTTAAAATATAATTTTATACTAGTTGAAAGTCTATTTGAGAAGGTAGAAAAAACAAATGATACTATTTTATTATTGCTATCATATCTGCATGATAAAAAATTTGTAAAACACTCTAAAGTAATGAAACAATACAAAGAGTTAGCAAAAGAACTAAATGAAGAGATTGATGAATATTGGATTTTTGTCTACGAAGTTTTAACAGCTGGGTTGCTGACAAAAGAATGGAAGAGTATGAAAAAAGAGGAAATTACCTTTTTAAGAAGTGAGTATTGTTTGTAGAGTTTGATATTTGAGATAACAAAACCAAAAGAGCTGAAAGCTTAAGAAGGGGACATTGGAAGGTGGTAAAAATGAATAAACAGTTACAAACAACAGCACAAGAGTTGTCAAATTTTGTAATTTTTAAAATAGATAACTCAAAAGTAAATATTGATGTTTTGTTTGAAGATGAAACTCTGTGGCTAACTCAAAAAAAGATGGCAGAGCTTTTTGAGACAACTCCGCAAAATATTACACTGCATCTCAAAAATATCTACAACGAACAAGAACAAGATGAAGATTCAACTTGTAAGGAATTCTTACAAGTTCAAAAAGAGGGTTTGCGAGAAGTAAAAAGAGTAAGTAAATACTATAATCTAAAAGCCATAGTAGCAGTAGGATATAGGGTAAATTCTCATAGAGCAATAGAGTTTAGAAAATGGGCAACTACAATACTAGAAGAGTATATCATCAAAGGTTTTGCTATGGATGATGAAAGACTTAAGCAAATCAAACATTTTGGTAAAGATTATTTTGATGAACAGCTAGAGCGAATAAGAGAGATACGAGCTAGTGAGAGAAGATTTTATCAAAAAATTACAGATATTTACTCACTGAGTGCTGATTATGATAAAAAAGCAGAGATTACTAAAGAGTTTTATGCCTCAGTGCAAAACAAAATGCACTGGGCTATTTGTGGCAAAACTGCTGCTGAGATTATATATAGTGAAGCAGATGCAGAGAAAATCTATATGGGGCTTAAAACTTGGAAAAATGCACCAGATGGAAAGATATTAAAATCAGATGTAGCAATTGCTAAAAACTATCTAAATGAGGAGCATATTAAAAAGCTAGATAGGATTGTTGTAGCTTATCTTGAATTAGCTGAAATTAGAGCAGAGCAAGGAATTGTTATGAATATGAAAGATTGGATAGTATTTTTGGATAAATTTCTAGCACTATCTGATTATCCAATACTTTTAGATAGTGGAAAAGTTTCAGCACTTGAAGCAAAACTAAAAGCAGAAGCTGAATATGAAAAATATAGGGTAGTTCAAGACAGAAATTATTTGAGTGACTTCGATAAATTGCTTTTGAAAATTGAAGATAAAGAATGAGCAGTACGATATACTTATTAAAGAGGCGGCCATGAGGGTGAAGCAGATGGAGTGAATAAAAAATTTATGCTCTACTCTATGGTAATTCTTTTGCTCCCAAGCTAGAGCTTAGAAGCGAGACGAGCTTTGCTTTAACTTTATCTAAAGCTTATACAGTTTAACAATTTTTCTTGCTAGAACTGTTTTTTGTATTCAAATACAACAAATTCAGAGACTGGCTCCCATAGTATCACATTGCCACTCTTCTCCTCAAATACCTTACCGTGGTTTTTTTCAGATATTGTTTTCATCTGATCAAAATTAGAATTGAATTTTTTTGAGTCCATTTCACAGCTTCTCTCTAAAGTTGATAGCGGTATAGGAAATTCATTACTATTAGATAGTCTCATAAATGTAACTAATATTTGATGGTTAAGTTGGTGTGGCTTTTTTAACCACTGAGGTATTTTTCTATATATCTTTTGGATTTCGTCTTCTTTGCTTAAATTTTTATTTATAGCCATTTTTCTCTCCTTTGGTGTTGAGTTTTCATAGTTTTCAATTAAGTATTTTATATCACTCAATATAGACAATAAAGACTCTTCTAATTTATCATTTCCTAACAATACACTTTCTCTATAACTTATTTTAGACTTTTCTAAAATATTTTGTAATTTATCAATCATTATAGACTCCTTATGATGAAATAATACTATAAAAAACTTATGAGTGTATTAAGATACTCTTGAGTAAATTAAGATGAGAAATCTTTTTTGGTCTTGAAGTTTTTGATCCTAGGCTTGTGATAGTAATATGGTTGCTAAGTTTGGCTATAATTTGTGAGCATATTTAGCAAGAAAAGAGGAGCAAAATGAGCAGAGATCTAAGTGAGCTTGAGCAGGTTTTAGGCTACAAGTTTAAGGGAAAAAAGCTCATTATTGAAGCACTGACGCACAAGAGTTACAAACAGAGTTTCGATAATGAACGCTTAGAGTTTTTGGGCGATGCGGTGCTTGACCTCATCGTAGGTGAGTACCTATTTAGGAAGTTTAACAAAGCTGATGAGGGTAAACTCTCAAAGATCAGAGCTTCGCTGGTAAACGAAAATGGCTTTGAGAGGCTTGCACGGTTTTTAGATCTAGGCAAGCACATCTACCTATCAAATGCTGAAGAGAACAACGGCGGACGGGAGAAAGCATCGATCCTCTCAAACGCATTTGAGGCGGTAATTGGCACTATCTACCTTGAGTCAGGGCTTGAGGTGGCAAGAGAGATCAGCATCTCGCTTATAGAGAAAAACTACGAAAACATCTCGCTAGAGCAACTTTTTAGTGACTACAAGACCTCTTTGCAGGAGATCACGCAGGCGAGGTTTGGGCAGATCCCAGATTATGAGGTGGTGGCAAGTCGTGGGCCAGATCACCAAAAAGAGTTTGAAGTGGCGGTGATTATCGAGGGCAGGGAGTACGCTAGAGCAGTGGGCAAAAGCAAAAAGATCGCCCAACAAGAAGCGGCGAAGATCGCCGTGGCAATGCTAGGAGGGTGAGTTGAATAGTTTTGGTTTGAAGTTTAGATTTAGCACATTTGGCGAGTCGCACGGTGCGGCGATTGGGTGTGTGGTAGATGGCGTGCCATCAGGGCTCGCAATCGATGAGGAGTTTATCCAAAGCGAGCTAGATCGCCGTCGTCCTGGGCAAAATGAGTTCTCCACCGCTCGCAAAGAGAGCGATAGTGTAGAGATACTAAGCGGTGTTTTTGAGGGGTTTAGTACAGGTACTCCCATAGCGATGGTGATCTACAACCGCGATCAAAAGTCGAAGGATTATGGATCTATCAAGGATCTATTTCGCCCCGCTCATGCAGATCTGACATACTTTAGCAAGTATGGTTTTCGTGACTACCGTGGAGGTGGAAGAAGCAGTGCTAGAGAGACCGCGGCTAGGGTGGCAGCGGGTGCACTAGCAAAACTGCTACTGCGTGAAGTGGGCATTGAGGTCGCTAGTGGTGTGTGTGCCATCGATGGCATAGAGTCAAGCGAGCTACTTTTTGAGCACGCCAAAAGTAGTGATATCTATGCACTAGATCCATCATGCGAACAGGCTCAAAAAGATGCCATCTTGCAGGCTAAAAATGATCACGACTCCGTAGGTGGCGTGGTTTGCGTGCGTGCTAGCGGAGTGATGGCAGGGCTTGGTGAGCCACTCTACCACAAGCTAGATGCAAAACTCGCTGAAGCGATGATGGGCATCAATGCCGCAAAAGCTGTTGAGATCGGTAGTGGTGCGGAGTCTGCGAGACTTAAGGGTAGCGAAAATAACGATGCTATGCGAAAGAGTGGCTTCATCACAAACAACGCTGGCGGGATACTTGGTGGTATGAGTAGTGGGGCGGAGATCTTTATGAGAGTGCATTTTAAGCCCACACCGTCCATATTTAGGGAGCAACAAAGCGTAGATCTACATGGCAATGAGGTGGAGTTTTCGCTAAAAGGCAGGCACGATCCTTGCGTGGCGATCCGCGGAAGCATAGTGTGTGAGGCGATGATGGCACTAGTGCTTGCCGATATGCTACTTCTAAATATGAGCTCAAAACTTAGTAGCGTCAAGAGCTTCTATGAAGCCAAAATATAGCCTACTAAAAAACAGTAGTTACGCTATTAGCGGGCTAATGATCGCTATAAAAAATGAGTCCTCTTTTAGGCTTGAGCTGATCTTTGGTCTCTTTATAGTTACCGCCATAGTGCTACTAGATCTAAGCGTAACACACAAGCTCATACTCTTTGTGACGGCACTTTTGGTGCTAGTAGTTGAGCTACTCAACTCCGCGGTGGAGAGTGTGGTTGATCTAGTTACAAAAGAGATCCACCCGCTTGCCAAAAATGCCAAAGATCTAGGCTCTGCCGCGGTGATGGTGGCAATACTCCTTCACATTATCTGCTGGGTGGTTGTATTAGCGACGACGATAGCTTAGTGCTTCAAGCATATGCTCTTTTGCTATCATCTCGCTACTACTTAGATCTGCGATGCTTCGAGCGATCTTTTTTAGGTTATTTATAGATCTAAACGAGAGCACAAACCGCTCTGTTGCTAGGCGAAGTATATCTTCTGCCTCTGGTTCAAGCATGCAAAATCGCTCAATCTCCTCATCGCTAAGCTTAGCATTTGCTCTTTTTTGAGATCTAGCCTTTTGGTAAGCAAACGCCTCTAAAACCTTAGTGTGCATCTCTTTTGAGCTAAGAGAGCTTTTGTCATCTGCACTAACACTTTGCATCTTTACATATAGATCTATGCGATCCAAAAATGGATCTGAGAGGCGGTTTTTGTATCTATTTAGCTCAAGATCGTTGCATCTACACTCCAGCTTATTGCTTAGTAGATTGCCACACGGGCAGGGGTTCATCGCCCCAACAAATAAAAACTCGCTTGGGTACTCTACTTTTGCATTTACCCGTGAGATGCGTATGCGGTTATCTTGCAGAGGCTCTCTTAAGGCTTCAAGCACACCTTTGCCAAAGTGCGGTAGCTCGTCGAAAAATAGCACTCCAAGATGTGCAAGCCCCACCTCACCGATGCGAGCTTTGTGGCTTCCACCGCCAAATATACTAGCACTTGTTGAGGTGTGGTGAGGGGATCTAAATGGACGCAGAGCGTGAAACGATGGCTCTTTTAGATCTAGTGTCTCAAGCTTTGCTATCTCCAAAAGCTCACCAGAGCTAACGGGTGGCAGTATGTAGCGGATCCGACTAGCTATCATGCTTTTGCCACACCCTGGAGAGCCTTCAAGTAGAAGGTTGTGTAGTCCTGCAGCGGCTATGAGAGCTGCTCTTTTAGCGATCTCTTGACCTCTAACATCTAAAAAGTCAAGCTCATAACGGGTGTGGTAGAAGTAGTGTTTGTCACCTATGTGTAGCGATGGCTCGCTTATGGTTTGTGCTTCTACCTTGTGAAGTGGAGTGGAGTTTTTAAAAAACTGCACTACATCATCTAGTGTTTTAGCACCATAAAGCTCAATACTAGGGATATTGGCAAGCTTATCTAAGCTCTCAAATGGCACAATCGCCCTTTGGATAGATCGCTCCTTTGCAAGCGAGAGTATAAGTGCGTATAGTTGGTTGTTCTCTCTTAGTGAGCCATCAAGACTAAGCTCACCAAATACAAACCACCCATCAAGCTCGCACTCCGCGTCATCTAGTGCGATGAGCAGAGCGATACTTAGATCAAAGTGACTCCCCTCTTTTTTGAGATCACTTGGAGCTAGGTTTATGGTGATGCGTTTGGGTGGAAAGGTGAAGTTGTTGCAAAGCAGGGCGGATTTGACCCGCTCTTTTGCTTCATTTATAGAGGTGCTTACCATTCCTACGATACTAAAAGATGGTAGCCCTTTAGTGAGTGTGGACTCCACTTCTACCACTTTTGCCTCTAGGGCTTCGTAGGTAGCACAGCAGACTTTTTTCATCTAGCTAGCTACTCTTTTTTATGGTTTTTCTCTCTTTTTGAGCTCTTTTGTACTCTTTTTCAAACTTTTTGCGTCTAGCGTAGGATAGTTTGTCTATGAAAAGTACACCATTTAGATGATCGATCTCATGTTGCAAAGCGATGCTTAAAAGTCCGCTAGCTTCGAGTGTTTGGCACTCACCATAGCGGTTGCAATACTCAAGCGTAATGCTCTCATATCTCTGCACATCTTCAAAAAATTCAGGCACGCTCAAGCACCCCTCTTGGTAGGTCGTAGTGCCATCTTTGTAGGTGATGCGCGGGTTTATGATCTCTAAAAGATTCTCTTTTGTCTGCATCTCATTCTCATCTGGTAGGTTGATAAGAAGAAGACGAAGCGGAAGAGCAACTTGAATAGCAGCTAGTCCTATGCCGTGCGAGGCGATCATCTTTTCATACATCGCATCAAGCGTTGCGTGAAGCGAGGCATCAAAGTTTGCGACCTCTTTGGAGATCTCTCTTAAGCGTCTATCTGGATACTCTATAATCTCTAGTTCCATACTTAGATCACCGCGTAGTTACCAGCTTGGTTGCCATAAGAGTTTTCGATCGCATCAAGTGCATTTACTATGATCTCCTCTGCAAGTTGCGAGGTTTTTATCTCTGTGATACCTATGGCGATGGTGAGTGTCACCTCACTTTCTCCGAGGAAAAATGTGCTGTTGCTCACAAGCTCACTTAGCCTCTCGCTCGCTTTTTTGGCACTCTCAACATCGGTGTGGCGAAGTAGCATCACAAAAGTACCATTGCCATAGTGAGCCACTACATCACTTCGTCGTGATGTTTTTAGAAGCAGTCTTGCTATGTTTTTGCCCATCAAGAGGATCGCTTTTTCGTTTTTGATGCTCTCTTGTAGTTTCTTATCTAGCTCTATCATGATAAGTGTACTTTTGTGGTTTTGCTTAGAGATAGAGTCTATCTCTTGAGTCAGTTTTGTAAGCAGATAGCGTTTGTTATAGACGCCAAACTGGTTATCAAAAATAGTCTCATTTTCTACGCTTTTGACAACTTGCAGTGTCTCATCATATAGTGTTTTTATGGTGGAGTTTTGCGTGCTTAGTATGGTTTCAAGCTTTGCTACATCTTGAAAAAGTTGCTCTACTACTGTGCTTTTGCTCTGATCATCTGAGCTACTCTTTAGATCTTGTTTTCGCTTATCTAAGATCTTAGTCATCAGCGAGATGTTTTTGTAGATGTTGGCAGTTAGAGCGAGTATATTTTTAACACTTCCAAACCCCTTTTTGAGGCTCTGCTCAAGTAGCATAGAGTTCTCATCGTCGTTCTCTTCTTCTTGCTCTAGGACGCTTTTGATCGCCTTTTGACCACTTTGACTCTTATCATCAAGGAGCTTCTCAAAGTATAGAGCGTAGTTGTTTGGAGTAGGTGGGATCCCCTTTTTTATGAGGGCTTGAACCACCTCTTTAGCGTACTTTTCTATATCGCTCTCTAGTAGCAGGTTGTTTTTTTTGCTCTGAGGAGAGCCTGTGAGATTTATCTCTTTTATACTGCTACCTACCGAGGCATCTTGTTTTGGTTGCATCTCTTCCCTCAACTATCTTTTATACTCTTTTGTAAAACATCATCTATGAGACCATAATCTTTAGCCTCTTTTGCACTCATAAAGCTATCACGATCGGTATCTTTTTCTATGGTTTTTAGGCTTTGTCCGCTGTTTTGTGCAAGAAGCTTGTTTAGCTCCTCTTTCATTCTGAGGATCTCTTTTGCTTGGATCGCTATGTCGCTTGCTTGACCTCTAGCACCGCCTAGTGGTTGGTGGATCATGATGCGAGCGTGGCTTAGTGCGTAGCGTTTGCCTTTTGTGCCACTTGAGAGCAAAAACGCCCCCATAGAGGCAGCTTGCCCTATACATATAGTAACAACATCAGGACGGATATAGTTCATAGTGTCATAGATCGCCATGCCAGCAGTGACTACTCCCCCTGGTGAGTTTATGTAGAAATAGATATCTTTTTGTGGATCCTCAGCTTCTAAAAATAGCATCTGAGCCACCACCGTAGAGGCAACTGCATCGTTGATCTCGCCACTTAGCATGATGATGCGATCTTTTAGAAGTCTTGAGTAGATGTCATAGCTTCTCTCGCCTCTTGCGGTTTTTTCTACAACATAAGGGATATAGCTCATTTTAGTCTTTCATCTTTGCATCTAGTATGCCACTAAGCACGCGATCCTCGATGATAGACATCTGGATAGCAGGCAGGTAGCCCGATTTTTGGTAGTACTCATAAGCTGACTTTGGATCTTGACCCATCTGCATCGCCTCATAGTAGATAGTTTGCATAACTTCACCCTCTTCAACGCTCACACCTCTATCTTTTGCTAGTGCATCGATGATAAATGTCGCTTTTACGCTCTTTGTAGCCTCATCTCTAAAACTATCTCTTAGCTCATCAAGCTTGCTTCTATCTTCTCTTAGAGCTTTGATCTCATCTTCGCTTAGTGAGCTTGCTTTTTTATTGACTGCTAGATCTATCTCTTGTTCGACTACAAACTCTGGCAGGTCAAACTCAACATTTTGCACAAGTTGCTCTAGTAGTGCAGGCTTTAGATCTTCATTGTAAAGCTTCATAATCGCCTCATGCTCTAGCTGTTTTTTGATCTGAGTTTTTAGGTTCTCAAGGCTTTGATCCTCTTGACCGATGAGGATTTTTTTGGCAAACTCATCATCTATGGCAACACTTTTTTTCTCTTGAATCTTATGCAAGTTTACTTTAAACTCCGCATCTTTGCCAGCTAGTGATGCAGATCCATACTCTTTTGGAAATGTGACTTTTACAACTTTTTCTTCACCTTCGCTCATGCCGATGAGTTGATCCTCAAACCCTGGGATAAACGAGCCACTGCCAAGAACTAGACCATACTCTTTAGCTGCACCACCATCAAAAAGCTCACCATCAATCGAGCCTTCAAAGTCGATAGTCGCCATATCGCCACTTTTTGCAGATCTAGCTTTTTTAAGATCTACGAATTTGCCATGAGCTTCAGCGATCTGCTCTATCCTTGCATCTACTTCCGCGTCTTCAACTTTTGGACGATCAAAGCTTTGAGCTAGCTCTGCATACGCTCCAAGCTTGATCTCTGGACGCATCGCTACTTTTACGCTCACTTCGATCTTGTCATCACTCTTGTCAAACTTAACGATGCTAGGCTCACCCAAAAGTGCCTCCATGGTAACATCTAGCTCTTTTAGCCCAAGATCTAGCACCTCTCTTAGTGTTTCGCTCTCTGCTTCTTGAGCTAGTCTCTCGCCAAACTGTTTTTTGATCACAGCAGTTGGAACTTTGCCTTTTCTAAAGCCTTGAACCGCAACGGTTTTGCTAAGCTCTTTTGCTACTTTTTCGATGTTTTGCTCTACGATTTTTTGTGGGATATTTGCGTCTATTTGTGCGTTTGCACTGTTGATTTTGCTTGTTGTGATCTGCATCAACTTCCTTTTTTGTTTAAATTTTTTCAATCTTACTATAAAATGGCTTTTAGTTTGCTTTACACTTTTTTGGGCTAAGCCAGCTAATGGCAACTATCCACACAACCGCTACATCGATCATCACATCTGCAAAGTTAAATATCGCAAACTCAAAACCGCAGTGCCAATGCACCATATCAACAACACCGCCGTGGATAAAACGGTCATATATATTAGAAGCAGCTGAGCCAAAAAGTATGCCAAATGGTAAAAATAGCTCATACTCCTTTGAGTAGATGAGATAGCCAAAAAGCCCCATGAGCAGAATGATCTGTATATACTTTAGCCACTCATCTAAAAACTCAAACATCGAAAAAGCGACGCCTTTGTTGTAAACAAGTGTCAGATCTAAGCACTGCGAGCTGAAGCGATAACCATCGATAAAGATCCCCTTGATGAGCTGATCTAGCACAAAGATAACTATGGCGACTGCTATAAAAAGAGCTACTTTTTTAGCCATTTAGCTCATTTTCTAAAAGTGCGACAAGCCCACTAAGCTCTGCTTCTAAAAGTGCTCTATCTTTTGCCTCAATAAGCACTCGAAGTAGGTTTTCAGTGCCAGAGTAGCGGATAAGATGCCTAGATCCACTAAGCTCAATCTTTTTAAGTAGCTCATTAAGCCCCGTGATCTGCTCTAGTGGTCTTTTCTTTTTAACTTTTATGTTTACTAGTTTTTGTGGATATAGCTCAAATGCTCTAAGCACCTTAGAGGCTTTTGCTCCACTTTGAAGCATATAGGCAAGCACTTGCAGAGCACAAACAAGTCCATCGCCTGTTTTTGCATAGTCGCTAAAGATGATGTGTCCACTCTGCTCGCCACCGAAGTTTAAGCCCTCATTTTTCATTAACTCAAGTACATTTTTGTCCCCTACACTAGATCTATAAAGTGTCAGATCTAGTGAAGCAAGATAGTCCTCTAACGCCTTGTTGCTCATCACAGTTGCTACGATGCCATCACCTTTTAGCTTAGCGTTTTTCTGCAAAAAGCAAGCCATCGCACCAAGGAGATGATCACCCTCCACCATATCACCAAGCTCATCGACTATCACAACACGATCAGCGTCGCCATCGAGTGCGATGCCTAGATCTGCTCTATATTTTTGCACACTACTAGAGAGATCTTTTGTGTGAAGTGCCCCACACTCGTCATTGATGTTAAACCCATCTGGCTCATCACTAAGCACGATCACCTCAGCTCCAAGCTCCTCAAGCACCGTTGGCCCTACCGCGTACGCCGCACCATTTGCGGTATCAAGCACAAGGCGAAGACCACTTAGGCTTAGCTCTTTTGGAAATGAGTTTTTCAGCTCCACGATATAACGCCCAATCACATCATCGATCCGCTTTGCTTTGCCTATCTTTTTGCCCACCACTTGAGATCTAAGCACCAGTTCGTCATCTGCGTAGATTGCCTCAATCATCTCTTCTGCTTCATGCGAGAGTTTGTCGCCATTTGAGTCAAAAAACTTGATCCCATTGTCGCTAAAGTGGTTGTGTGATGCACTTATCATTATGCCCGCATCACAACGCATATTTTGTGTCAAAAAGGCGATGGCGGGGGTTGGCATGGGGCCAATCTGGATCACATCATAGCCGATGGCGGTTAGTCCGCTAACTATCGCGGTTTCGATCATATAGCCACTTCTGCGGGTATCTTTGCCTACTAAGATCTTGTTGGTTTTAGAATGCCCTTTAAAGTAGATCCCAGCTGCCATAGCCACTCGCATAGCAAGCGGTGCACTCAAAAAACTTCCAGCTTCACCTCTAACACCATCAGTTCCAAATAGCTTCAATATTTACCCCTTTAGTAGCAGTTAGTACGGTATTTTAACTTATTTTAATTATTTTTAAGCTAAAATTCCACACCAAAATTATATAAAACAAGGAATCTTATGGCAAATCATAAGTCATCTGTCAAGAGAATTCGTCAGACTATCAAAAAAACTGAGCGAAATCGCTTTTACAGAACTCGTCTAAAAAACATCACTAAAGATGTAAGAGGTGCGATCGAAGCGGGCAACAAAGAAGAAGCAGAAGCTGCACTAAAAGTTGCAAACCAACAGATCCACAAGTTTGTAAGCAAAGGCATACTCAAAAAAGAGACCGCTGCTAGAAAAGTTAGTCGCCTACACAAAGCTGTAAACTCCCTATAATCAGGCTACAAGATTATGCTAGCCGATAAACTCACTCCGTTTATCAATCGCTACAATGAAATCGGTGAGCTTCTAAGCTCGCCTGAGATCGCTACTGATATCAAAAAGATGACCGCACTCTCAAAAGAGCGATCAGATCTTGAAGAGATCGTAGAAAAAGCGACTCTATATAAAGAGACGCTTGAGCAGATTAGTGACGCTAAAGAGATGCTACTAGATAAAGAGATGGCGGAGATGGCAAAAGAGGAGCTTAGAGAGCTTGAGATCAAGATCCCACTCCTAGAAGATGAGATCAAGCTTCTTTTGATCCCGCAAGATCCAAACGATGCACGCAACATTATAGTTGAGCTTAGAGCGGGTGCGGGCGGAGATGAAGCAGCGATCTTTGTGGGTGATCTCTTTGGTGCTTACACTCGCTATGCTGATCTAAAAGGGTGGAAGATAGAGCTTCTTAGCTCAAGCCCATCTGATATGGGTGGCTTTAAAGAGGTGATCGCACTCATAAAAGGTGAGAAAGTTTATAGCAAACTCAAGTTCGAGGGCGGAACTCACAGGGTGCAACGCGTCCCAGCTACCGAGTCGCAAGGTAGAGTTCATACATCTGCTATCACCGTGGCTATCATGCCTGAAGTTGATGATGTTGAGGTTGTTATAAACGAAAATGATCTAAAGATCGATGTTATGCGATCATCAGGTTGTGGCGGGCAGAGTGTAAACACTACCGACTCCGCGGTTCGTATCACTCACTTGCCAACAGGTATAGTGGTGACAAACCAAGATCAAAAGTCTCAGCACAAAAACAAAGAAAAAGCTATGAAAGTGCTAAAAGCAAGACTCTATGACATAGAGATGCAAGAGGCGATGGCAAAAGATAGTGCCTCAAGAGCAGCTCAAGTGGGCACGGGAGATCGAAGCGGGCGGATCCGTACATACAACTACCCGCAAAACCGCCTAAGCGATCACCGCATCGGGCTTACTCTATATAGTTTAGAGGAGATTATGCAAGGTGGGCTTTTTGATCAGATCGTAGAGCCACTCATCGCTGATCATCAAGCTAGAGTTGTTGAAGCAGCAGGGCTTTAACGGCTCTTTAGAAGATCTACAAACCTTTCACACTCATCTTGCAAGTGAGCTAGATCTTTAGAGTTGTCGATCACCCAAGTGGCAAGAGCTTTTTTCTTCTCTATATCCATTTGTGACTCTATACGCCCTAGAGCCTCTTCTTTACTAAAACCATCTCGTTTCATAAGTCTAGCAAGCTGTAACTCTTTGGGTGCATAGACGACGACGCTCTCTTTGATGTCGTAGTTTTTTGTCTCAAAAAATAGCGGTATATCGATGATGTAAGCAAAGCCAAGTTTGTCTTGCTTGATCGACTCTTTGGTTATGGCATCTTTGATCTTTGGGTGCAGGTACTCTTCTAGTGCTCTTTTTTTGCTTGCATCTGCAAAGATAAGCTTACCAAGGCTAGATCTCAAAACCTTAGATCCATCTACAAACTCGCTCCCAAAGTGCTCTTTGACCCACTCATGTGACTCATCTAGTATGCGGTGTGAGATCTCATCAGCATCAATGATGCGAAGACCATTTAGCTTTAAAAGTGAGCAGACAGTGCTTTTGCCTACTGCGATCCCACCTGTGAGTGCGATAGCTCTCTCAAACGCCATCAGTTTTTAAAATACCCTAAGTACTCTTTTCTTATATAGTTACCAACCGCAAACGCAGCTCTATGCAGATCGCTGTTGTAGTACTCCAAGCCATCTAGCAGATCCGCACGGTGCAGTATGATGTCCGCTGTTGGGTGGTACTCTTTTGATGCCAAAAGTGCGGTTTTTTCACCACCAATATAAAATGGCATAATGATCTTAAAGCTCTTAGCAAGCAGGCTTAGCATCTCTTTGTTTGAGCTAACATCATCTAGGTTTAGATTGTTTAGAACCAAAAGAGCGTCGCTATTTAGTACTCTATTGGTATGAGCTAGCATCGCCTCGCTTATGCCAAGATCACTTATGATTACATCAAAGCCCGCATCTACGCTACTTAGAGCCTCTAGTGATGGATCTATGGAGGTGCATGCTACACCTTTATGCTTTTGCACCTCTTTTTCTAGCTTACTTGCATCTTTGCTTATGATAAGTACTCTTTTTGGATCTTTGTTTGTGCAGAGAGCTGTGTGGATTAGCATCTCGTTTTGTATAAATTTTCTCATTGACTAGCCTAGTTTTTGTGCGATTTTAACATTTATATATTTATATAAACCATAGTTGCCAATATACTATCCATTTGTAAGCTTCGTGTTACTTATTTGGACACTATGAGATGTTACTTTTTGTCTATAAACTTAGCAGTTGTTATCACATTTAGTCATTAACGCTTATTGTGGTATCATATTTTAGCTTTATATAAAAGGATATTATATGTCAATCTCAAGAAGAGATCTACTTGCACTATCTGCCCTAGGCGTGGCATCTGCATCACTTGAAGCAGCGACTCCAAGCCCTAGCAAAGGTTCATCATACCCATCGATAGATTTTGACGCACAACTGCCAAAGAAGAAGGCGACTCGAGTCGTTGTCGTAGGCGGAGGGTGGTCTGGTCTGTCGATTGCTAAAAACATCAGAGCCTACTCTCCACAAGCTGAGGTTATACTTGTAGAGCAGAGATCACACTTTATGTCATGCCCTGTTAGTAACTTGTGGCTAGTTGATGAGGTTAGCTTAGAGTACCTTACTCACGACTACTTTCAAGCAGCTAGAAGCTATGGCTACACCTACTTTCAGGCAACCGCCATCGATGTGGACAAAGCAAAGCAGATCCTCTACACAAGCAATGGTAAGATCGCTTATGATTACCTTGTACTATCGCCTGGGATTGAGTATGACTACTCCAAATGGACAAGTGATCCTGTGCTTGAGCAGAGGCTTCGCAGAGAGTATCCAGCAGGTTTTATCCCTGGGAGCGAGCATATCACACTCAAAAATAAGCTCAAAAACTTTAAGGGTGGCAACTTTATACTAACAGTGCCATCTGGCAACTACCGATGCCTGCCAGCTCCATATGAGAGAGCGTGTATCATCGCGGCATACTTTAGACAAAAAAAGATCAAAGGCAAGGTGATACTCTTTGATGCAAACCCAGATATCACTATAAAAGCAGCAGGTTTTCATAGTGCGTTTAAAGAGATCCACAAAGAGTATATAGAGTATGTCCCAAGTGCTGCTATTACGGGTATAGATCTAGATGCTAAAGTGATCTCAACAGAGTTTGATGAGTATGAGTTTGCCGACGCTGCTCTTTATCCACCTGTTAGAGGTGCTAGCATACTAGAGAAGATGGGACTTGCAAGAGATGCCAAAAATAAGCAAGAAGCTTACATAGATGAGCTTACTTATGAGGCAAAAGGTGCTAAAAATATCTTTATAGCAGGTGATGCTAGACCGATGGGCTTCTCAAAGTCAGGTAACACCGCAAACACAGAGGGGCAGTATGTGGCAAGCATCGTTGCAACCCACATAAACAACACTCCTCAGCTAAAATGGGAGCCACCAACCACACTATGCTTCTCTGTTGTGGACACAAAGCCAAGCAAAGCGATCTATGTTCTTACTCAGTATTCGTATGATCACGCGAGTGAGACTTTTGACTTTGCGGGGACTGTTTATGATGAGGATTGGCACCATACGGGTGCGAAAAATGCCGCCTCTATTATAGATTGGGCGGACTCGCTCTATGCAGATATGTTTGGAGATAGCCACTAGGGTAGTACGGCGTAGCCCGTACTATTACTTTAGATTAAGCTTATTACTATTATAATTACATCTAATTTTAATTATTAGGATACCTTTTATGAATTATGATAAAGTAAGAAGTACTTGTAGAGTTATCAGACTTGTAGTAGGTTTAGCTCTTATAACTGCTGGGTTTATCTTAGAAAATCCATGGTTTTATCTGGGGATTATCCCTATTATTGCATCGATTGCAAACTTCTGTCCGCTTTGCATCATCACAAAAAAGTGTAGCATAAAGTAGAGCCTAGCAAATGTCTGGCTTCATAGCTCGTCGTTAAAACTACTTGATTTACAATGAGTAAACCTGCATAGTTTTGTCTAGATCTATCTTGCCATACAAGCTGCTAGACCCAAGATTGCTTAATTGGTGGAGTAATAAACTTTTCAGTCTCGCATAATAACCTCTTAGATATAATTTCACCACTTTTACCACAATTTGGAGCCACAATATGAGTCAGATCAGCTATAAAGATGCGGGTGTAGATATAGACGCAGGCAATAGTTTTGTTGAGAGGATCAAACCCTTTGTTAGACAAACAAGTCGCGATGGTGTTATGGGCGGGATCGGATCTTTTGCAGGTGCATTTGCACTGCCAAGTGGCTACAAAGAGCCTGTACTACTAGCTGCGACTGATGGAGTTGGCACAAAGCTAAAACTCTCTATCGACTCAGCTAGACATGGAAGTGTTGGTATAGATCTAGTCGCAATGTGTGTCAATGATCTTATCTGCAACTTTGGTGAGCCACTATTTTTCTTAGACTACTACGCTACTGGCAAGTTAGATATCGATGCAGCAACGAGTGTTGTAGAGGGGATCGCAAAGGGGTGCATCGAGGCGGAGTGTGCCCTTATAGGTGGCGAGACTGCAGAGATGCCTGGAATGTATAGCGGTAAAGATTATGATCTAGCTGGTTTTGCAGTGGGGATCGCTGAGAGAAGCGAAATGGATAGATCTAGTATGGTA
The DNA here is from genome assembly GCA_041669045.1 of Sulfuricurvum sp. Classification (GTDB taxonomy): domain Bacteria; phylum Campylobacterota; class Campylobacteria; order Campylobacterales; family Sulfurimonadaceae; genus JBAYBZ01. Next base: position 39,686 of record JBAYBZ010000008.1, read on the forward strand.
GAGGAGGGCGATATTTTGGTTGCACTTCCAAGCTCTGGGCTACACTCAAATGGTTACTCGCTAGCTAGAAGAGTGCTTTTTGGTGAGATGGGTATGAGTTTTGATGATGAGTTTGAGGGCAAAAAGCTTATAGATCTACTGCTTGAGCCAACTCGCATATATGTTAAAACTTTCAAATCTCTAAAGAAAAGTATAGTTGCCTTAGCCCATATCACAGGTGGTGGTATAGTAGAGAACCTTCCGCGAGTGCTTCCAGAGGGACTTTATGCTGAGGTGAAAAGCTCATCTATAAGAGTTCTTTCCATCTTCGAGCTTATGAGTAAGCATATAGATAGAGCAGAGATGTTTAGAGCGTTTAATATGGGCGTGGGAATGGTGCTTGTTGTAAAGGCGAAAGATGTCGATGAGGTACTAAAAAATAGTGATGGTTATGTTATAGGAACCATTAAAAGTGGTACAAAACGCGTAGAGATGATCTAGATCATCTTTTAAATGGTAGCTAGAAGCTACCATTTATACATTTACTCACCGCTAGCAGCAAGTTTTGGGATCATCTCCATAGCCTCTTTTACATTTAGCATATCTTCAAAAAGATCTGGATCGATTGGTTTTTTGTCTGTTCCACCATACAGTGCAAGAGTCATATCCATAGTGATAAGGTAGCGTCTGCCATCACCATACTCAACTAAAACTACACGACATGGCATAAAACCGCCATAGTATCTTGAGTGGTTGAACATTTTTTTAGCAACAGTTAGTGAGCAAAACTCTGCTATACGAGCGTGAACAACATCATTTGGTCCACCATCGATTCTGAACATATTTTTCTCACCCACATACATCATGTTGTACTCTTCAGCGTAGTCTTTCATAGCGTCAAATACATCTTGTTCGTCTAGATCTTCTTTTACTGGAAACTCTAGCATCATAGCTTGAGCAGGATCTCCATACTCGCCAATAGTACCCATCATCTTGGCGTAAGCTTCTTGCGTTTCAGAACTAAAGCCCATAAATGTCATACCCATTTTCATCATGGTACAACCACTAAACATAACAGCCATTAGAGCAGCCGACGCTGCCAAAGTTAGCTTTCTTAACATAATCTCTCCCTTTTAGTAAATCGTGATATTTCTATCACAAACCAATAGTAATTATAACACATAAATCTAAGATTTTTCTGAAAAAACGGCATATGGGCATAGGCTTCAAAGCACTTTGTGTAGGGGATTTTGCAGGGGTTTGTTACTGAATAATAAAAGGTTATATCTTGAGCAAAAGCTCTATAAAAATCGCGATACCAAAAAGGTATCACGAAGCGTTTTAAAACGCGTAGTTTAACTGAATGCTTACACCAGTTTCTGAGTGTTTAACTTCTGCTTCACTACCCATAAGGATTGGCATAGTTTTTTTCTTGCTAAGTCCTTGAACTACTGCAAGATCTACTGAAACCATATCTGTAAAGTTGTATGTTCCACCCACAGTGATGTGTGACTCTTGAGTTCCTGGGAAACCTAGAGCGTTGAACATATTTGTAAGACCTGGACCAAACATACCATTATCTAGTGCTAGGTTTTTGCCACTGTTATCTCTTACAGCACTTTTAGCATACTCATAACCAACTCTAAGAGCCCAACTCTCATCTGCGTACTCATAACCTAGAGCAAATACATTTTGATCTCTCCAACCAAAATCTTTGTAAGTCTCTGCATCTTCCCAGTAGATGCGTTTATAGTCAAGTGCGATAGTGTGACCATCGATGCTATAACTTGCACCAAAGCCTAGTTCAGCAGGTGAAGATATTTTTGTGTTGTTGTATGCTGCACCCATCGCACCAATTGCGTTTACTAGTACATCTTGAATGTCAGCTTTGATTTTAGATTTGTAAACTGCACCAACAGATAGCTCGTCCATTTTGTAAGCCACACCAAGGTTATAACCAATTCTAACATCATCAGCTACACCTGAACCAACTTGACCACCGCCCATGCCAGTAGAGTCGTAGTTGATATCTAGTGATGTGTATTGAATGATTGGGGTTACACCGATAGAAAATCCATCAGTAGTGTAAGCAATTGGCACACCAAACTGCATATTTTGTAGAGCAGTTCTCATGTTCATATGTGTGTCGTAGTCTCTATAATCAACACCTAGACCACCAGTACCCCACATACCAACACCGATGTACCAGTTATCATCAAGCTTGCTAGCCATAGAAACTGAAGGTACTACGAAGAAGTCAGCATCGCTCTTCTCTTGAACTCCACCAGTTCCTGCCATTCCATCAGCTTTGTACTTGATCTGTGGCATAAATAGTGTACCACCGATTGAGAACTCATTATCTTTTTTGATAGTAGTGATATTTGCTGGGTTTGCTAGAGCTGACTCTGCACCATGACCTACACCGATACCTGCTCCACCCATACCAAGTGCTTTTGCACCAACACCTATCATAGTAGAACCATTTGTCGCAAATGCACTAGTTGCACCAAGGGCTACTACCGCGGCAAATGCCAATCTTATCGTCTTATTCATACTTCTCTCCTGTTTTAGTAATGACAGCACCATTATAGAAAACCAAACTTAACTGTAAATTAAACAAAAAGTAAACAGAGTATAACTTTTTTCTATAATAGTATGCCCTTTATAGAAGCCTGAGTGATAATAGTAGTATAAAACTTAACTAGCAGTGCTATTTCTAGGGTTTTTAGCAAAAAGTTTTGAAAATATAAAAATGTGAGAAATTTATCACGATATTACTATTTGTAACAGATTTGCTCATAACTTGACAATATTGTGTAGTTTGATCTATAATTTTTAAAAACCATATATAAAGGATTAGTAGTGGCAGATGAGTACTTTGCAAGCAGACAAGAGAAGATCTTAGAGTATAAAAACTATTTGGATAAACATAATGTTGTACTTGATAAGACAAACAAGATTTTTTTAGATCTTATACTAAACATATTGCAGTTTTTGGGTAGTGCTAAAGCAGATATGCTAGATGAGCAGTGTGAATATAATATAAAAACGATGAGAGGTGAGTTTGAAAAAGTGATAGACTCCACTCATGTAGATGAGAAATCACAAGCAGTGCTTTTGACATTTTTTTTACGAATTGCTCATGAGATGAAGATCAAATATGGTGAGATAGAAAATGAACACTTTCGAGATCTACACACCAGAATGACATCTAAAGATTTTAAATACCCTTCTTATATAGATCACCAAAAGCATTTTGCGTTAGAGAAGTTGCCAGAAAATATCAAACGAATGCAGTATTTTGGAGGGTAACAATGGGTTGGACATGTCAATATGATGTAAAAGGGTACTGTAAACTGCTTAAGCAGGATTGCAAACCTGGGCTACTTAAAGGGTGTATACTAGGTGGGAGTGGCTATGTTTTTAGTACAGGAAGCTACGAAGATGACAAAAAGGCTAAAGAGGCGAAAGAGGATCAAGAAGAGATCAACTTTGCCGAGTTAGCCAAAAGTAATTAGATAAGAGTACTAAATAGGTAGCACTCTTATCTTAGTTGAGAGCTTCTCTTTTAGAGTAGCTTCGATCGCATAGAGTGTTCCTGTTGAGCTACTTGCACAACCGTTACATGCACCAAGGTAGCGGATATATACATCGATATAATCAGGTGATGGTTTAACATCGATCACTTCCATATTTCCACCATCCATTATAAGAAACTGTCTTACACTCTCATCTATAACGGCGTCGATTGCCTTGATCTGCCCAACTAGCGTCATCTGCTCAAAGCTTGCTTGTCCGCCTGCATCTGCTACGGCTTTGAGTCTCTCCTCTTCCATCTCGCGTCTTGTGTCAGCTAAGATATCAACAAGGTAATACTCACGCTGTTCATGCCCACCAGGGCGGATACAGCTTTTGCAAAAACCACCCGCTTTGGTGTAGTCAGTGATCTGCTCAACTGTGGTTAGATCATTTAGTCTGATCACCTCTTGAATAGTCTTGAGGCTCACCCTTGCACACTCACAGACGATGATCTCCTCTTCAAAGCTTCCCTCATCTACGCCAAGATATAGCCCCGCAGCTTTTTTGATGACATCATACGCCATAACTGAGCAGTGCATCTTTTGCGGTGGTACTGCTGGGATCTCTGGCGAGTCACGAAGTGCAAACTCCACATCTATGTTAGTGATCTTGACTGCTTCTTGTACAGTTTTGCCGATGCAAAGCTCTGTCATAACATCTGAGCTTGCTATCGCAGTTCCACACCCAAAGCTTTTGAACTTTGAGTCTATAATGATGTCAGTTTTTGGATCAACTTCCCAGTATAGTCTAACAGCATCACCACAGCTCTCTGCTCCAAAGTCCGCAACTATGAGTTTGTTGCCATTTTGATTAACTTGTTCCTCGGTGATCTCACCTTGGTGAGTTGGGTTGTTCATTCTTGTGGTTACTTTGTTTGAGTAGGCGTCCCACAAAGACGCCCCTAAAAGATCATTTTTTGCCATAATATTTTCCTATTAGTGATGTAGTTCGCAAGCTTTTGACTCGCCACCAGGGGTTGGCCCTACTTTTGCGTAAGAACTAGAGATGCTTCTAAGTCTTGTAACTGCTTTTGTAAAAGCATCAATAGCGACATCGATCTCAAGATCTGTTGTAAAACGGCTAAGAGAGAGACGAATCCCTGTGTGAGCTAGCTCGTTATCTGCTCCAATAGCTAGCATAACAGTGTTGGCTTGTAAGTCTTCACTCGCACAAGCTGAACCCGTAGCTGCACCGATGCTGTTGTTGTTTAGATCCCATAGCATTCCCTCGCCCTCGACACCGCGGATAGAGATGAGTATGGTGTTTGGTGTGCGGTTTGCTCGATCGCCCACTACAAGAGTGTCGCTGATCTTAGAGATCGCATCTTCTAGTCTATCGCGTTTAGCTCTAATGCTTGCCATTTTAGACTCTATGTCGGTTGTAGCAAGCTCTATGGCTTTGCCCATACCGATGATGAGTGGAACATTTAGCGTCCCGCTTCGTCTGCCATTCATCTGCTCACCACCATGAAGTAGTGGAGTGAGTTTTTGCGAGTTGCGTATATAGAGTGCACCGACCCCTTTTGGCCCATGAAATTTGTGTGCTGACATAGACAAAAAGTCCACATGCACATCTTGTAGATCTACGGGGATTTTACCTACTGCTTGCACCGCGTCAGTATGAAAAAGTACACCTTTTTCACGGCAGATCTCACCGATCTCTTTTATGGGAAAGATCATTCCTGTCTCATTTGATGCCCACATAATCGATACTAGGGCGGTTTTGTCAGTTATGAAGCTTTTGAGTGTTTTTGCCTCCACGATCCCTTGTGAGTTTACAGGCAAGTAGGTTACTTTTACCCCCTCATCTTCGAGAGCTTTGCACACCGCAAGTACCGATGGGTGCTCTACTTCGCTTGTTACTATGTGGTTTTTATCACCATGCTTGATGAGGTCTCTATAAACTGACTTTAGCACCCAGTTGTTAGACTCTGTCGCACAAGAGGTAAATATAATATCATCATCATCGCTCGCGTTGATCGCCTTATAAACACGATCTACCGCCTTAGCGAGTGCTTTATGAGTAGAGGTGCCAAACTTATGGAGTGAGTTTGGGTTACCATAGTACTGGCTAAAATAGGGTAGCATCTCCTCTAAAACTAGAGGATCTACCATAGTTGTAGCGTTATTGTCCAAATAAATCTGCATCTTCAACCTTTAATCAGACTATTTTTGTCTTGTTTTAAATTAGTTGTAATAATATTAGCTTTGTTATTATGAAAAGCTTAAGTAAACGCGATATTATAGCTTGATTAAGGTTTGTTTTTGATCTAAATCAACTTAAATTCACCCACCTTTAGATCTGCTACACTATACGCTCCAAAACTCTGTCTGTGCAAAGCTACTACTCTGTTGCCAAGGGCTGCAAACATTCGTTTTACTTGATGGTACCTGCCCTCTACTATCTCAAGCTCTGCTGTGTGAGTGCCTAAAACGCTTAGTTTTGCAGGTAGCAGAGGAGCTTTTTCGCCACGAAGTAGTAGATCTCCGCTTGCAAATATAGTAGCCTCATCACCTCTTAGTGGATCTGCTAGAGTGACTAGGTAGATCTTTGGAGTGAGTGTTTTGGGGCTACTTAGGCGGTGGATAAGAAGCCCATCATCGGTGATGATGATAGCTCCTGTGGTGTCAGAGTCGAGCCTACCAACGGTGCTTAGCTTTGGGTTTCGCCTCTGCCACCTTGAGGGAAGTAGCTCATAGATGAGTCTTCCAGCATCGCTATGCGAGCAGATGAAGCCCTTTGGTTTGTGCATTAGTATCGTTAGGCTTAGTGGATCTAGTTTTTCGCCATCTAGCGTAGTGTGAGCGTGTGAGATCTTTTGTGATGAAGAGGTTATCTTTTCATTATTATATAGAAGCTCACTGTGTGTCAAAAACTCCTTTGTTTGGCTACGGGTGGTGTAACCGAGGTTTGATAGTAGTGCATCGACTCTTTTTAGGCTCATAAAGGCAACTTTATCATTTTTTGGCTAAAATTGCGATATTAGAGCAACTTAAAGAGGTTAAAACAATGGGTCAAACGATAACCGAGAAGATATTTTCAGATCATGTGGGTAGAGAGGTTTATGCGGGCGAGATAGTGAGATCTCCTATCGATATGGTCATAGGTAACGACATAACAACTCCCATCTCGATCAAAGCTTTTGAGGACGCAGGTGCTACAAAACTAGCAAATCCTGATGGCTTCTCCATAGTCCTAGATCACTTCATACCAGCTAAGGATATAGCAAGTGCCAACCAAGCACGCATCAGTCGTGACTTTGCAAAAAAGCATGCGATGAAGCACTTTTTTGATGAGAAAGATATGGGTATAGAGCATGCACTTCTACCTGAAAAGGGGCTTGTAGTCCCAGGTGATGTGATCATAGGTGCAGATAGTCACACCTGTACGCACGGGGCTTTGGGGGCATTTTCAACAGGTATGGGATCAACAGATCTAGCTTTTGCGATGGTAACGGGTGGTAACTGGTTTAAAGTACCAGAGTCGATCAAGGTGGAGCTTAGCGGTAAGCCAGCTAGCCACATAACAGGTAAAGATATCATACTTGAGATCATTCGCCTCATAGGGGTTGATGGGGCACTCTACCAGGCACTAGAGTTTAGTGGCAGTACCATCGCTCACCTTAGTATGGACGATAGGTTTTCTATGTGTAACATGGCGATCGAGGCGGGTGCAAAGAGTGGGATCGTCGCAGTAGATGAGATCACAAAGCAGTTTTTAGCAGATAAAGATCTTGCACGCGAGCCAAAGATATTTTACTCTGATGATGATGCAAAATATGCTCAGATCTTACATATAGAAGTAGATAAACTTGATCCTGTCATCGCCTATCCATATCTGCCATCAAATGGACATAGCGTTACTCAAGCGGTCAAAGATCGCATCAAGATAGATCAAGCGTTCATTGGGAGCTGTACAAATGGACGCCTCTCAGATCTAAAGGTGGCAGCTGAGATACTAAAGGGCAAGAGAGTTCATGAAGATGTGAGGCTTATAGTTACCCCAGGTACTCAAAAGATCCTAAGAGAGGCTACAAAACTAGGTTACATAGACATTATCGTAGATGCGGGCGGAGTGGTCTCAAACCCAACTTGTGGAGCGTGTCTGGGCGGTTATATGGGCATACTAGGTGATGAAGAGGTAGCAGTTGCAACGACAAACCGTAACTTTGTAGGGCGAATGGGTTCAAGAAGCTCAAAAGTTTATCTTGCAAACTCAGCAGTTGCGGCGATATCGGCGATCGAAGGATATATAAGCGATCCAAGGTAAAATCAGAATTTATACTTATATTAAGAGATAGTTTGTTAAAATTATGACACTTTTTAACAAGATAAAATCAAGAGGAAAAATGATGAAAAAACTGCTTTTTGTTCCAGCACTTCTACTTAGTGCGAGTCTGCTAGCAAGCGAATATAACTACGAGATCACCCCACAGATCGGCTTTAACCTAGCTGAGGGTAACTTAGATCTAAAAAACCAGATGTTAGGCGGAGTAGCACTCCAATACAACGGTTTTGACTCATACTTTGCACCTGAGCTTAGCTACTTATATACAAGAACAAGATATGAAGGCTTTGATGATAAGATCAAAACTGATATCAACAGAGTAGCACTAAATGCTGTGCATGAGTTTGAGAGTGTTGGCTCATTTGTGCCACTCTTTAAGATCGGTGCAGGTTATGAGACTATTAGTAAGCATGAAAAAGGCAACACCGATAGCGTCTTTTTTGATGCAGGAGTTGGTGCAAAGGTACTAGTAGCTGAAAACCTAGCACTAAAGCTAGAGACTATCTATATGATCAAAGATAATGATCGTAGATGGGATAACAACCTTGCGATACTTGCGGGGCTTAGCTACGCTTTTGGTGCAAAAGAGAAACCTGCTCCTGTGGTAGTAGAGGAGACTCCGCCACCGCCACCGCCACCAGCTCCAGTAGCAGTACCAAAGCCTACTCCAGCACCAGCTGTTGTGGTGGATGGCGATGATGATGGCGATGGAGTACTAAACTCTGTGGATAAGTGCCCAAATACGCCAATAGGTCACAAAGTAGATGCAGATGGTTGCTCTGTGCTTGTAAACTTGCAAGTAAACTTTGCATTTGACTCCTATAAGGTTGAGGGATCTTATATGCCTCGTATCAAAGAGTTTGCGGACTTTATGAAGTCTATGCCAGAGTATGATGCAAAGATCGTAGGTCACACAGATGGCAGAGGTAGCAGAGCATATAACCAAAAACTCTCTGAAAATAGAGCAAATGCGGTAAAAGATCTCATCGTTAGTGAGGGCGTTGAGTCATCAAGAGTTAGCTCAAGCGGAATGGGCAAAGATGCACCAATCGCTACAAATGACACCGCAGAGGGAAGAGCTGAAAATAGACGCATAGAAGCAGAGCTTAAGCGAAAGTAAGTGTTAGATCTTCCTTGCGTCATATTTGCAGGGGGTAAGTCATCGAGAATGGGAGAGGATAAATCACTTCTCCCATTTGGTGAGTTTGCCACACTTACACAGTTTCTGCTTCACAAATTAACCCCCATTTTCTCCACCATCTACATATCTTGCAAAGACAGATCTAAGTTTAGTTTTGAAGCAAGCTTCATTGAAGATGATACCTCGTTTGATACCTACGCCCCAACAGTTGCCTTTTATACCATACTCAATACCATAAAAGATGAGCGATTTTTCGCCATAAGCGTCGATACTCCCTTTATAACTGATGATATCATAAAGGCTCTTGATCGCTCTGATCGAAGCGGGAGTTTTGATGCTAGCGTAGCAAAAAGTGGGGATCAGCTAGAGCCACTTTGTGGGATCTACCATGCGAGCTTAAAGCGTAGCTTTTTGAGTATGCTACAAAACGAGGATCACAAGCTTATGAAGATGCTTCAGAGTAGATCTCTAAATGTGGTTGAGTTTGAGAGTAGCGAGGCGTTTTTAAACCTAAACCACCCTAAAGAGTACCAAGAGGCGTTAAAGCTTTTGTGTTATAATCAAACAAATAAATAGTAAAGAGCGAGCATGAACCTAACGCACTTAGATGAGAAAGATAGACCAAAAATGGTCGATGTGAGTGAAAAAAATGAGACAACTAGAGTAGCAGTTGCTAGTGGTGTGATCGCTGTGGGCAAAGAGGCGTTTGATGCGGTAGTAGCAAACAAGACCAAAAAAGGTCCAGTGCTTCAAACCGCTGTTATAGCTGCGATTATGGGAGTTAAAAAGACAAGTGATCTCATACCGATGTGCCACCCGCTAAACCTAAGTGGTATAAACTGCGACATCGAAGAAGATGAGGCAAAGTGCGAGTTTAAGCTCATAGTTACTGCTAAGCTAAAGGGGCAAACTGGCGTGGAGATGGAGGCACTAACAGGAGTGAGTGTAGGGCTACTAACCATCTACGATATGCTAAAAGCGATCGATAAGTCGATGGTGATAAAAGAGATCCAGCTAGAGCAAAAAAGTGGAGGCAAAAGTGGAGACTTTAGAAGATAAAAAGCTAGAGCTTAGCTACCCTTGCAGTTGGTCATATAGAGTGATCTCTACTAAAAGTAGTCTCATAGAGTGTGCAGTTGAGCAGATACTAGGAGAAAGGGAGTGTAGTCTTGTCCACTCCAATAGCTCAAGTGGTGGCAAGTATGTGAGTATGAACCTTGAGCTACTTGTGCATAGTGATGATGATCGTGAAGTGATTTTTGAGGAGCTTAAAAAGCACAAAGATATAAAGATGGTTTTATAAGGAGCGGTTATGAGAAGTATAGAGGAGTTGAGACTTATTAGCTCGGGGTTACTTGAGCAAAAAAGCGGTGTTATAGTGGGTGAGCTTAGAGAGCTTTTGGCTCAAAAAGAGCAGTTAGATAGACTCATAGAGAAGAAGAGATCGGAGCTTCAAGAGGCAAAATATGGCGTCTTTAGTGAGCTTGAAGCTACTATAACAGATGAGAGTGAGCTAGCAAGTTTGCATAAGATCAAGCTTGAGTCGATAGATCTTTATGATGTGCTAAATGAGATGATCGAGAGTGCTATCATCGTAGCACTAGAGAGATCACAAGATGCGGAGCTTGAGGAGATGATCGAGGAGAGCATACGAGATCTAACATATGAGACCATCATCGGTGAGACGCTAAGCACACTTAGAGTGCGTAAAATCCTCTCAACCATACTTCAAACAAGTGTCGAGGTGGCGGAGGCGACGCCAAATCAGCTAGAGCGGATCTTAGAGCCGACCATTAGAGGTATGCGTCAAGCTCTTTTTGATGCTATTAGACGCTTTAAGCAACGACTCGCGTTTATGCCACTAGAAGCAAAACATATACTCATAAAAGATTATGACACAATCGTGCAAGATCTCTCGCAAAGCGATGTTCTCTTTTCGCAAGTGGTGCAGGGTGTTGCAAATAAGAGTGATCTCTATACTAAAAGATCTCTACTTGCTATCAACAAAAAGATGCACTATGATCTGCTAGAGCTTTTGGAGCTATCAAAAGAGACTGTGGTTGTGATGAAAAACCGCTTTTCTGACTTTGCAAAGAGTGCTGCAAAAAAGGCGGACTATGCACTCAACTCCTCAACCGCAAATGAGGCAAAAAAGCTAGGCATCGAGGCTTACTCAAAGGCAAAAGCGACACTTGCCACAGCTATAAAGAGTGCTAAAAACCGCATAGAGAGATAGCAGTTGCCACAAGAGTATGAGAGCCAAAAGCTATTTTACATAGGTAAAGAGGGGTCTGGCAAACCGCTTGTTTATAAGAGTAGCGATCTGCTAACGCACGCTGCGATCATCGGTATGACAGGTAGTGGTAAAACAGGGCTTGGGATAACTCTGCTTGAAGAGGCGACGATAGATAATATACCCTCCATCATTATAGATCCAAAAGGCGATATGACAAACTTGATGCTAGCTTTTGAGCATATGAGTGCAGATGAGTTTTTGCCATGGATAGATGCGAGCGAGGCGGAGGGGGCGGGTGTGAGCAGAGTAGATCTAGCAAGCAAGTACGCCAAAATGTGGCGAGACGGACTAGTGCGAGATCATCAGAGCTTAGAGCGAGTGGCGAAGTACAGACAAGGTGCGGACTTTACCATCTATACCCCAGCAAGCAGTACGGGTGTGAAGGTTTCAGTGCTCTCAAGCTTCAAAGCTCCACCGCTAGAAGTTATGCAAGATAGTGAGCTTCTAACTACGCTTGTTGGCTCATTTACGGGATCTATATTTGCACTTTTGGGTGAAAAATATGCTCAGAGTAGCAAAGAGGCGGTGCTACTAAATAGTATATTTATGCACCACTTTAGCAGACAAGAAGATCTTAGCTTAGATCTTCTTGTAAGAGAGGTGCTAGATCCGCCGTTTGTGCGGGTAGGGGCGTTTGATCTTGAGACATTTTTTGCTAGGAGTGATAGACTAAAGTTCTCACTAAAGCTAAATGCACTCATAGCAAACCCCGCTTTTAGCTCGTGGATAGATGGAGTGAGTTTAGATATAGCTGATCTGCTCGATAGATCTAGCCTTAAGGCAAAAGTAAATATATTTAGCATAGCTCATCTAAATGATGCAGAGCGAATGTTTTTTGTAACCATTTTGCTAAATGAGATAATAGCGTGGATAAGGCGTCAAGAGGGGAGTAGCTCGCTAAGGGCACTGCTTTATATGGACGAGATCTTTGGCTACTTTCCACCATCTGCAAATCCGCCATCAAAAGAGCCGATGCTCACACTTCTAAAGCAGGCTAGAGCGTTTGGCGTGGGTGTAGTGCTATCAACCCAAAACCCCGTAGATATCGACTATAAGGGGCTTTCTAACATTGGGACTTGGTTTATAGGAAGGCTTCAAACTAAGCAAGATATAGCTCGTGTGATCGATGGGTTAAGTAGTGCGGGTGGCACGCTAGATAGAGCTACGATCGCGGATCTGATAGCAAGCCTTAAAAAACGCCACTTCATACTAAAGAGTGCTAGTAGCAGTGAGCTTAAAGTATTTGAGACACGCTGGGCTATGTCATACTTAAGAGGCCCTATCTCACAAGATGGGATCTCAAGTCTGATGAGCCAGAAGAGACTAACGCTAGATCTAGGATCAAAACAGAGTAGTAAAAGTAGCCTCAAGCCAATAGTTGCACCGATGCTAGAGGAGCGTTATGTTGCACAAGATGAGGATCAGTTCTTGCAAGGCTACCTTGAAGCGGAGGCAAAAGTTCGTTTTGTAAATAAAAACATCGACACAAGCGAAGATGTAAAGATGGCTTACTACTTAAGAGATGATCTAAAAGGTATCGATTTTAACGACTTTGAAGAGGGTTTTGGTAGGGGCGAGACGAGTTTTGGGGGTAAAAACTACTATGATCTACCAACTTTTGTGCAAAACGATCGAGATTTAAAGGCTCTTTTGCGTGAGTTTAGCGACTATTTGTATAGGCAAAAACGGCTTAGTCTGTATAAAATCGATGCACTAAAACTTAGCTCATACGAGGGCGAGTCACTAAGTGAGTTTAGACTAAGGGTAGAGGATCGCTTACGCGAGATGGCAGATGAGAGCATCGCAAGGCTTAGGCAGAGGTTTGAGAGAGATAACAACGCACTTGAAGCGAAGCTTGCTAGGCTTGAGGAGAGGCTAAGTGGGGCAGAGGCAAAGGCGAGTGTTTCAAAGACCGATGCACTCATAAGTATAGGATCTTCGCTTTTGGGAGCACTCTTTGGATCAAAAGTGAGTGCCTCTAAGGTAGCAACTGGAGCTAAGAGTGCAAACAAGCTTCTAAGGGGATCTGATCAGGTAAAGCTTTTAGAGAGTGACATAAAACAGCTACTTAGCGAGCAAGATAGGCTTAGATCTAGCTTTGAAGATGAGATAGTAAAGATTCGTAGTGAGTTTTCTTTGGAGCGTTTTAGCATAGATGAGATGCATATCAAGCCAAGGCGAAGCGATATATATGGCGTCAAGTTCTCTCTTGTTTGGGTTGGTGTGCGGTGAAGATCCTATTTTCTCCAAGTGAGGCTAAGCGAAGTGGTGGCGAGGTAGATGGTAGTAGGTTTAGCTTTGGCGATCTTTATGCACATAGAGAGGTCGTGCTAGATTGCTACACTGCATTTGTGCGTAGTGCGAGCGAAGCGGAGTTAGCAAAGCTTTTTGGCGTGAAAAAATTGCCACTTGATGCGAGAGAAGATCTGCGGAGTAGGCGGAGTATGAAAGCCATTAGGCGTTATAGTGGCGTGGCGTATGACTATTTGGATTATAATAGTTTGAGCGAAGATGCAAGAGAGTTTATAGATAGAGATGTGATCATCTTCTCAAACCTCTTTGGTCCTATACTAGCGGGTGATCTTATACCCGAGTATAAGCTTTTGCAGGGCGAGAAGATAGGTGATTTTGCCCCTTTTGCTCACTACAAAAAGCACTTTAGCACCGCACTTGATCAGCTTTTGGGTGGTGAAGAAGTGCTAGATCTAAGAGCGGGATTTTATGAGAAGTTTTACACCATAAAAAGTCCATATACTACTATGAAGTTTATGAAAAATGGCAAGGTGGTGAGCCACTACGCTAAGGCTTACAGAGGGCTTGTGGTTCGCGAGATGGCAAGACATGGCGTAAGAAGTATGGAAGATCTTGGAGATCTTGAGATAGAGGCTCTAAGCATAAAAGAGATCAGACGAAGTGCTCTTAAAAATGAGCTTATATATGAGCTGATATGAAGATCTTAGCCCTTTTGCTTGCTACGGTTTTGCTTTTTGGTGATCACATAGCCTTTAGAGGTGAGTTTGATAAGGCACTTTTTGAGGCAAAAAAGGAGCAAAAAGATCTCTTTTTTGTGCTTTTAAAGGGTGATGCAAAGGAGCTCTTTGTAGATCTACTAAGTGATAGCGATGTGGTAGAGGCGGTAAATAGGCGTTTTATAGGAGTGGTAGCACACTTTGAGGGTACTCACAGCTACCCAATCGAGATGTTTTATACGCAGAGTTTTCCCGCCATATTTTTGATCTCGCACAAAGATGAGTCGCTTTTAGCAAAGCCACTAAGTGGGGCTATCTCAAAAAGCGAGCTTTTGAGGGCTATTGGTAAGTAGTATTTGGATATAGTTGTGAGGAAATTTAAGGAGTTTATTATGTTGAAAAAGGTGTTGATGGCATCTACGGTGATCTTTTTGCTAGCTGGGTGTAGTGATGATGCAAGTAGCAGTGTGCAAAAAAGCGAGGCACAAAAGAGTAGCAAGCCAAAAAATGAAGTAGCCAAAAGCGAAGCAAACATAAACAAAGTAGTAGAAGATAGCGAAGCTAAAGAGGTAGTAGCAAGTGTTACTCTAGGTGCAGTAGCAGATGAGGTTGCTAGTGTGGTTGATGATGCGGTTGTTGTGATAGACACAGCTAAACTATATGTTGCATGTGCAGGGTGTCACGGTGTAGCGGGCGAAAAGGCGGCACTTGGTAAGTCGCAGATCATTAAGGGTTGGAGCGAAGAAAAAACGATGCAAGCACTTAAGGGGTATCAAGATGGTAGCTATGGTGGAGCTATGAAAGGTCTTATGAAGGGTCAAGTTGATGGTAAGAGCGATGCAGAGCTTGAGGCGTTAGCAAAAATGATAGCTGGTTTTTAGTAGGTATGTGATGACTAGATGTTGAAATATATGTAAAAAAGTGGTGGGCCCTCAGAGATTCGAACTCTGGGAGGTGTTACCCTCGCCGGTTTTCAAGACCGGTGCTATCGACCAACTCAGCCAAAGACCCTTGTAAAAGTATGAATGTAAATGGAGGTGCCACCCAGATTTGAACTGGGGATAGAAGCTTTGCAGGCTTCGGCCTTACCGCTTGGCGATGGCACCACCTTTGTAAAACTTAGTGGTGCCCGAGGCCGGACTTGAACCGGCACAGTATAATTACCGGGGGATTTTAAGTCCCCTGCGTCTACCGATTTCGCCACCCGGGCCTATTTTAGGTGTTTACAATCATAATTAAAAAGTTGTTAAAGAATGGAGCGGGAAACGAGGTTCGAACTCGCGACCCCAACCTTGGCAAGGTTGTGCTCTACCACTGAGCTATTCCCGCACTTTTTGTTTAAGTGGGTGGAATTATAGCTTCTTTTTTTTCATTTGTAAAGAGCTTTTATGTTAAAAATAGCAAAAAGTGCTATAATTTTGAACTTTATAAAATTTTAAGGATTATTATGAGAAGCGATATCATCAAAAAAGGGTTTGAGAGAGCACCCCATAGATCACTTCTAAGAGCAACAGGGCTTAAAGATGAGGACTTCGATAAGCCCTTTATTGGTATAGCAAATAGTTACATCGACATTATCCCAGGGCACTTTTTTCTGCATGAGTATGGCGAGATAGTTAAAAAGGCGATCCGCGAGGCGGGTGGCGTGCCATTTGTCTTTAACACCATCGGTGTCGATGATGGGATCGCGATGGGGCATGATGGAATGCTCTACTCTTTGCCGTCTCGTGAGGTGATCGCTGATAGCATCGAGACAGTTATGAACGCTCATAAGCTTGATGCAATGATTTGCATACCAAACTGCGACAAAATCGTCCCTGGTATGATTATGGGATCACTAAGAGTAAATGTGCCGACTATATTTGTCTCTGGTGGGCCGATGCCAGCGGGGTATGATAAAAATGGAGTTGCCATAGATCTAGCTACTGCGTTTGAGGCGGTGGGGCAGTTCAATGAGGGGAGTATCACTGAAGAGGAGCTTTACGACATAGAGTGCAATGCGTGCCCAAGTGGTGGAAGCTGTTCTGGTATGTTTACTGCAAACTCTATGAATACACTCTGCGAGGCGATGGGGATCGCTTACCCAGGCAATGGAACTATACTTGCGATGACGCCAGAGAGAATGGCACTGGTGAAAAAAGCTGCAAAACGCATCGTAGAGATGGCAAAAGGTAATGATGATGGCAAGTACAACTTCAAAAACTACCTTAATGAAAAAGCAGTTCACAACGCATTTGTGGTAGATATGGCGATGGGTGGAAGCTCAAACACTGTACTACATATGTTGGCAATCGCTAAAGAAGCGGGGGTTGATTTTAATATCAAAAAGATCAATGAGATAGCTGATAATGTCGCACATATCGCAAAGATCTCACCTTCGCTAACAACTGTTCATATGGAAGATATAAACAATGCGGGCGGTGTAAATGCCGTGATGAATGAGCTTAGAAAACGAGGCGGACTGCTTCATCTTGATAACCCAACCATCTCAGGTGAGAGCCTAGAAGATCGTGTAAAAGATGCCAAGATCTTAGATGAGGAGATTATCCACCCTTATGAGAAGGCGTACTCGCCTGTGGGGGGACTCTCGATCCTTTTTGGTAACCTTGCACTAGAGGGTGCAGTTGTAAAAACTGCGGGTATAGAGCCACATATGAGGCAGTTTAAGGGTAGTGCGATCTGTTTTAACTCACAACCAGAAGCGATAGAGGGGATCATGAGCCACAAGGTAAAAGCGGGTGATGTTGTGGTGATCCGCTACGAAGGCCCTCGCGGTGGGCCTGGTATGCAGGAGATGCTAGCTCCAACTTCGCTTATACAGGGTATGGGGCTAGGTGATAGTGTAGCACTCATAACTGATGGGCGTTTTTCAGGTGCAACAAAGGGTGCGTGTATAGGGCATGTCTCACCTGAAGCTGCCGAGGGTGGGCTTATAGCACTTATAGAAGATGGTGATGAGATTGAGCTTGATGTTGATGCTCATATACTTAGACTAAATGTGAGCCAAGATGTGATAGAGAAGCGAAGAGCGTCGTGGAAGCCTTACAAAAACGAGGTTAAGTCTAGCTGGTTAAAACGCTATCAACTCCTAGTCTCAAATGCATCTAGCGGTGCAGTACTCAAAACTGAGCTATAAGGAGCGGGTTTGGAAGCTATTGCTATAAGATATAACGGTGATGTTTTAGATACCCAAAGTGCAAAGGAACTAGGTGTGGAGGGTGAAGCCATAGAGTTAGATAACTCTGCTGACGCTCTTGATGTGCTTCGCCACTCTAGTGCCCACTTGATGGCACAGGCTATCAAAAACCTCCACCCAGAGGCGAAATTTTATGTAGGGCCAAATGTCAAAGAGGGGTTTTACTACGACTTTTGGACTAAAGATCCAATTAGCGAAGCAGATCTAAAGACAATAGAAAAAGAGATGCTAAATATCGCTAAAAAAAAGAGTGATATAGTAAAATACACCATCTCAATGAGCGAAGCGAGATCTAAGTTTGCAAATGATCATCTAAAGCAAGCCGTGCTAGATAAGATCCCAAGTGATGAGGTATCTATATATAAGCAGGGTGATTTTGAAGATCTCTGTCGTGGTCCGCACCTACCAAATGTGGGATTAATCCGCCACTTTAAGCTCACTAAAGTTGCAGGTGCTTATTTAGGAGGGGACTCTAAAAATGAGATGCTAACTAGGATCTATGGGATCGCATTTGCCACAAAAGAGGCACTAAAAGAGCATCTTGATATGCTAGCCGAAGCTGAGAAGCGAGATCATAGAAAACTAGGTGAAGAGATGAAGCTCTTTACATTTCGTGAGGAGGTTGGAGCGGGCTTTCCGCTTTGGCTACCAGCGGGTGCGAGGCTTAGATCTAGGCTTGAACAGCTACTATTTAAGGCTCACCGCAAAAGGGGTTATGAGCCAGTAAGAGGTCCCGAGATGCTTAGAAGTGATCTATGGATGGTCTCTGGGCACTACCAAAACTATGGTGAAAATATGTACTTTACAAAGATCGATGACATAGAGTTTGGTGTCAAACCGATGAACTGCGTAGGGCATATCAAAGTCTATGAAGATGAGCTTCACTCCTATCGTGACCTGCCGCTAAAGTACTTTGAGTATGGCGTGGTGCATCGCCACGAGATGAGCGGAGCACTTCATGGACTGTTTCGCGTAAGAGAGTTTACGCAAGATGATGCTCATATATTTTGTAGAGCCGATCAGATCGAAGAGCAGATCATAGAGGTGATCGACTTTGTGGATCGCATTATGAGTAGTTTTGGTTTTGAGTATAAGATGATGCTCTCAACTAAGCCCGAAAAGGCAGTAGGAAGCGATGAGGTGTGGGAGATCTCCACAAATGCACTTAGATCTGCACTGCAAAAGCACAACTTAGCTTATGAGGTTGATGAGGGTGGTGGGGCGTTTTATGGTCCAAAGATCGACATAAAGATCACCGATGCTATCGGTAGAGAGTGGCAGTGTGGAACGGTGCAACTTGACTTTAACTTGCCAAGTAGGTTTGAGCTTGAGTATAATGCCGATAATAATGACAAAATCCAACCTGTTATGATTCATAGAGCAATTCTAGGTTCATTTGAGCGATTTGTTGGTATTTTAACAGAGCACTATGCGGGTGAGTTTCCTATGTTTGTTGCACCTACGCAAGTTGCGATCATTCCCATAGCTGAGTCGCACAACGACTACGCTAAAGAGTTGGCATCAAAATTGCTTGACATAGATGCAGATAGTATGATATATAACAAAAATGACTCGCTCAACAAACGGGTACGAAACGCTGAAAAAAGCAGAGTTCCTATGCTTGTTGTTATCGGTGATGAAGAGGTTGCGTCGCGAAGTGTTGCTATTCGCGATAGAAGAAGCAAAGAGCAGTACAACTTAAGCGAAGATGAGTTTTTAAAGCTTATCAAATCTAAAATGAGTGAGGTAAATTTTTGAGCAAAAAAGATCGTGTCATAATGAATGAGGAGATCATATCTCCGCAGGTGCGTTGTAATGTAGATGGTGGTGAGTCACTAGGTGTAGTGGATCTAGAAGTTGCGATGGATAAGGCAAATGAGCTAGGCTTAGATCTAGTACTTATCGCACCAGATGCAAACCCGCCTGTTGCAAAGATTATGAATTATGGCAAGTTTAAGTATCAAGCTGAAAAGAAGCTAAAAGAGCAGAGAAAAAACCAAGTCAAGATCGATGTAAAAGAGATCAAGCTCTCTGTAAAGATCGCAGAAAATGATATAAACTACAAAGTCAAACACGCTAGAGAGTTTTTAGAAGAGGGTAAACATGTAAGGTTTCGAGTCTTTTTAAAAGGGCGTGAGATGGCAAACCCAGAAGCGGGCAAAGATGTACTGCTCAAAGTTTGGCCACTTTTAGAGGATATCGCCACAATGGATAAAGAGCCTCGTTTTGAGGGTCGCTACTACAATATGCACCTAGTACCTAAAAAATAGGTACTGTGGCTAGAGTATAGCAGAGGCGAGATCTTTTTGAGAGTAGTTAAGCTTGCTTATATCGCTCCATTTTGCCCGCTCCATATAGGTCGCAAGTCTTAGAAGCTCACCTAGAGAGCTTGTCTTGCCCTCAATAGCATCAACTATATCTGCATCTAGTGCGATCTCATCTTTTGCCTCGCTAAATGGTGTCTGCATAATGGCATCAAAAAGTGAAAGTAGCCCCACAAGATACCCTTTTTCACCTAGCGTGCTATCTTTGTGAAGCTTGCATGAGAGATCTTTTATAGTCTCGGCTCTGTTTTTGGCAAGCTCCATTAGAGGTGATAAAAACTCACTCTGTGATGATGAGTACATATGAAGAACTAGCCACTGGATCAGTCTATCTTTGCCTAGTAAGTTAATCGCTTGTTTTATAGAGCTTATCGTGGTTTTGGTAGCAAAGCTTGATGAGTTTATATACTTTAGTATGCTAATAACTAGCTCTGGCGAGCTTTCAATCTGAGCTACTATCTTTGGTAGATCATACCCATCTTGAACGATTTTTAGCACACTTAGTGCAGCAGTTTTTGTGGGGTTTAGTTTCTTGCCCTCAATGATAACGGGCTTTTGAAAATACCACCCTTGATAGTAGTCAAAACCTAGCTTTTTGCACTCCAAAAACTCCTCTTTTGTCTCCACTTTTTCTATGAGAAGCTTAAGATCGTACCTATCAAAAAATGAGATCTTGTTTTTGACCTCCTCTATACCGCCCGCAGTCATTAGATCTATCTTTAGCAGTTTCATATACTCAAAAAGAGGCTCAAAGTTTGCAAGTTGCTTGCTACTTATATCTAGATCATCTATGGCGAACATAAACCCTTTGGAGTGCATCTTGCTCACTTTTGCGATGATCTCATCTGTTACTATCACATCTTCAAGTATCTCTATGACAAAACGATCAGGTGGTAAAAGCTCCAAAACTCCGCTTAAAAGTATCTCTTCATCGACATTTATAAATGCGAGCTTATCGCCCACGAGCTTCTCAAGCCCGATCGAGTTTAGCACATTGCTAAGTACGGTGGCGGTGGCTGCGGAGTTAGATGAGATCTCTGCACTATTTTTGCTAGATGATCTAAAGAGCAGTTCATAGGCTACTATGTTGTTGTCTGCATCTAAGATCGGTTGTTTGGCAACAAGTGCCTCTTTTTTACTCTCCATTTTATAACCTTCCTTATATTTTTCATAATGGCAGGTTATTATAGTGAAATATTGTTAAAAAGAGACTTTTTCTCTTATTTTCTCTTCGCTTAGATCTTCACTTAAGTATTTGATGGCTACAACTGCTTCACTCTCGTTTATGTACCACTCTGCGATCTGCTCGCCTCCAAGAGCATCAAGCTTACTCTCATCTACTTCGCTTAGCGGTATGTAGAGCATTGAGTATGAGCGAGGGTTTTGCATACGAAGTGTCCAAAGAAGCCATATAGATGCGATCACAGCGATACTCACACCGATGGTTGATCGATCTAGTGAGCCGATACTTAGACCTGCCACTGTACCGCCGATGAAGGTCATAAAGTAAGCAACTGAGTTAGAGATCCCAAGAGCTGCTCCTTTTTGGTGCACTTTGGCAAACTTAGAGATCATAGACTGAACAAGCGGCTCCATCATATTAAATGCCATAAAAAATAGCACTACACCCACTACAAATACGCTATTGCTAGCAGTTGATCCCATAATGAGAAATGATATGATGAAAAATAGTATAGAGACTAAGAAGATCTGCTTGCTTTTGTTGCGTTTTTCACCTAGTATAACCGCGGGTGCCATCGCCAAAAATCCAAAGATCATAGCAGGTAGGTACGCCTTTACAAGCTCGCTTCTCTCCCACCCAAGCTCATTTACAAGTATGATAGGGATCATCAAAAACGCAACACTCATAAGAGCTTTTTGCATACCATTTATGATGATCATATTTAGAATGTTTGAGTCTTTTAGTATGTCGCTAGTTTTTGCACTCTCCTTATAGCGATGCACTATAACAGGGGGTGTTGGCACTTTTGTAAAGAGTAGCACCATCGCTATAACTGCCATTGTGGCGGTGATCATAAAGAGTACATCAACACCAAAGTTTGAGCCAATTGCTGGTCCAAAGCCCATAGCAAAAGCAAAGGCAAGACCGATAGATCCACCCATAATAGCCATCGCTTTGCCTCTAGTCTCCTCACTTACAAGATCAGCTATCATCGCGGTGATAACTGAGCCAATTGCCCCTGCACCTTGCAAGAAGCGACCTAGTAGAAGCATATAGATGTTGTCAGTAAAAGCACAGATGAGTGAGCCGATGAGAAATATGATAAGCCCAAAAAGAAGCGTAGGTTTGCGACCGATACGATCACTCATAATCCCAAATGGGAGCTGAAAAAGTGCCTGTGTAAGGGCGTAACCGCCAACAACGACACCAACTAAAAATGGCGTAGCACCTTCAAGATCTAGTGCGTAGATGGAGATGACGGGTAGAACTATAAATAGGCCAAAAAAACGAAGAAAGAGGATTAGCGTAAGCGGGGCGATTTTTTTAAACATAGGGCACCTTGATAAAATTTATGTGGTAGAATTATAGTAAAAATTGGTTTAAGAGCCATAACGAGGCTATATTAAGCTATAAAATAAAGGTTGGTTAAATGAAGCTTGTGCTTGCTACATCAAATAGCGGTAAAGTAAGGGAGATAAGGGAGCTTTGTAGTGAGTTTGAGGTTGTGCCTTATAGCCAAATAGTGAGTGCATTTGAGATCGAGGAGAGTGGAACAACATTTAAGGAGAATGCACTGCTAAAAGCCAGAGCGGTTTTTGAGGCTTTGGGTGATGAGAGTGCCGTGGTACTTGCTGATGATAGTGGCATAAGCGTTGATGCACTAGGTGGCGAGCCTTCTATATATAGTGCAAGGTACGCGGGCGTGGGTGCGAGTGATAGAGACAATCTACAAAAGGTGGTAGATGAGCTAAAAAAGCTCTCTCTTAGTGGCTCAAAAGCCCACTACACCGCAGCGATTGCGATAGTGACAAGGCAGATGGAGTATGTGGTGCATGGGTGGATGTATGGTGAGGTTACAACTACGCCTAGAGGTGATGGTGGGTTTGGGTATGATCCTATCTTCGTGCCAGATGGTTTTAGTAAAACTTTAGGCGAGCTAGATAGCGATACAAAAAGAGAGATCTCCCATAGATCCAAAGCACTAAAACTAGCTAAAGTGGTGCTCAAAACATTGTGAAAAGCTTAGCTCTATGGTGTTTTTTGGCTATTTTTGCTTATGCCATAGATCCAATAGATCTAAAAGATCTCAGCTTTATCTCGCCAGATGGCAAAAAAACCGAGCTTCCTAGCAGGGTAGATCTAGCAGTTGTAACGATACAAAAGAGTAGCTCAAAGATGGTAGATGAGTTTTTATCTCGCAAAGATCCATCATACTTAAGAGAGAAAAACGCTATTTTTATCTCATCTATGAGTGGCGTGCCATATGTGGTGGCGAGGCTTTTTGCACTTCCAAAACTAAGAGATGCAAACTACCCCATCTATATAACATTTGATGATGATTTGGCTAGAGTGTTTTTGGGTAAAGAGGGGAGTATAGCAGTGTTTTATCTTGATGGCAAGAGTGTTGTAGCTACATCTTTTGTGGGTAATACCGATGATCTTGCATCTCTTTTAGAGTAGGTACAAAAAAACTCCGCCAAGAGCGATGCGGTAGATGCCAAATATGACAAAAGTGTGTCTTGTAAGAAAGCCAATAACCGCTTTGAGAGTAAAGTAAGATGTGACAAATGCGGTAGCAAACCCCACGGCGATAAGGCTTAGATCATCAAAAGCTAAAATATCACGGTTCTTAAAAAGATCATAAATAGTTGCAGAGAACATAGTGGGGATCGCTAGCAAAAATGAGAACTCCGCGGCACTTCGTCTGCTAAGCCCAGCTACGAGTCCACCGATGATGGTTGAGCCTGATCTGCTAGTACCTGGGATCATCGCTAATGTTTGAAAAAAGCCGATGAGTATGGACTCTTTTAGAGTAAGATCTTCTATGCTTTTGTCTTTTGAGTCATCGCGATCTCTTCTAAAATACTCCAAAACCAAAAAGACAACCCCGCCAACTATAAGCATGATAGCAACTGTCTCTACGCCAAAAAGAGCCTTTATGTGTTTGTAGAGCAAAAAGCCAAAAATAGCTGTTGGCATAAAAGCGACTATGATCTTTAGCCAAAGAGATCTATTGGTGAGTAGTTTTTGGGAAAATAGAAACAAAACAGCGATGATACTTCCAAGCTGAATAGAGACTTCAAACGCCTTGAGTGCGTCATCTTGCTCAAGTCCTAGAAGCTTTGAAGCAAGGATTAGGTGTCCCGTAGATGAGATGGGCAAAAACTCGCTTAGCCCCTCGATAACACCTAATATAATCGCATCAAAAATAGTCATAGCATGCCTTTAAAAAGCTCCATTTTAGCATAAAAAAAGTCTATTTGGCTATAATATGCGGTTTGATTTAACTATTTAGGAAGCTAAAAATGCTACTTTTTACCCCAGGGCCAACCCCAGTACCACAAAATGTAAGAGATGCGATGAGTAGTGAGACGATCCATCATCGTACACCAGAGTTTGAGGAGATCTTTGCTAAAACTAGAGGCTATCTTTTTGAGCTATTTGGCATGGAGGAGGTGCTACTTCTTGCATCGAGTGGAACGGGTGCGATGGAGGCAGCAGTTACTAACCTATGCCACGACACCTTGCTAAATATCAACTCTGGCAAGTTTGGGCAGCGGTTTGGTCGCATCGCCCTAGCAAGTGGACTTAAAAATGTAGAGATAACCAATGAGTGGGACACGCCAGCTAGCGTAGATGAGGTGCTTGAAGCACTTGAGAGTAACCCAAGCATCGATGCAATCGCCTTGCAAGTTAGTGAGTCTGCGGGTGGACTTAGACACAGTGTGGAGGAGATAGCAAAAGCGGTAAAAGAGCACAACCCTAACATAATGGTAATAGCTGATGGCATCACCGCAGTGGGAGTTGAGAAGATCGATGTGACTAACATAGACGCTCTTGTTGCAGGTAGCCAAAAGGCGTTTATGCTTCCTCCAGGACTTGCGATGGTGGCACTTAGCAAAAAAGCCATAGAGAAGATCGGATCTGGCAGAGGTTACTACTTTAACCTAGCAAGCGAGATCAAAAACCAACGCAAAAATACAACTGCGTACACTGCGGCAACTACGCTTATCATCGGACTTTTAGAGTTTTTTAAGAGTGTAGATCGTATGGGTGGATTTGATGCACTCTATAACGAGACCAAGAAGCGATCAGAGGCTTTTAGCTCTGCGATGCAAGCTTTGGGGCTTCGTATCTACCCAAAAAGAGCGGCGATCTGTATGACAACCATAGCAAGCGATGAGGCAAATGAGATACGAAAAGTGCTCAAAAATAGCTTCAGTGTCAATGTTGCAGGCGGGCAAGATCACCTAAATGGGAAGATCTTTAGGGTAAACCAGATGGGGCTTATAAAAGAGTATGAGATGGTGTGGGTGGCAAACGCGATAGAGCTTGCCCTAGAGAAGATGGGTAAGCGAGCCTTTGATGGCACGGCAAACCGCATCTTTTTGCAAGAGTATATGAAGTGATATTAGCTCACGAGATCCCAGAGCTATCAAAGCTCTATTTTGGCGAGTCTGCAAAGCTTAAACGCCATATCGAATCGGTAGCAAGCGAGATATTAGGCTCTGATGGCTTTGAGGAGATTGTGACTCCTATATTTTCCTACCACCAGCACCAAAGCGTGGCAGATGAGAGAGAGCTTATCCGCATAAATGATGAGAAAAACTCACACATTACGCTTCGTGCGGACTCTACACTTGATGTGGTAAGACTCACACAAAAACGCCTCGGACAAAACACAGAGCAAAAGAGATGGTTCTATGTGCAGGCGGTTTATAGCTATCCAAGCGAAGAGCAGTACCAAATCGGTGCGGAGCTGATAGACTCAAACGATCTTGAGGCGGTTTTGGCTCTTAGTGTAACTATATTTAAAAGACTTGAGCTTTTGCCACTTCTACATATATCAAATATGAAGATCCCGCATATGCTAGTAGATCTCTTTGATGAGCTAAGTCTTGATGACTTTAGACATACAAACATCGAGAAGTTTTTAGCACTAAAAGTGGAGTGGCTAAGCAAGCTTGTCTATGCACAAAGCACTTCTCAGATAGAAGATCTACTCTCTATTGTGCCTAACACTCTCGCAGTGGAGCTTAAAAAGCTAGCAGATCTGCAAAGCAAGATAGAGTATAAAAATAGTGTGCTATCGCCACTTTATTACGCTGATATGCTCTACTATGATGATCTATATTTTCGTTTTATTGATGCAAATGAGATCTTTGCAAGTGGTGGAGCTTACACAAATGATGGTATAAATGGTGTCGGTTTTGCCATCTACACAGATGCACTAATAGAAAAAATGAGTAAAGGTTTATAATGAAAGCTGATGTAGTTGTTGGGATCCAGTGGGGCGATGAGGGCAAGGGTAAGATCGTCGATAAGCTAGCCTATGAGTATGATATAGTTTGTAGAAGTGGGGGCGGACACAACGCAGGACATACCATCTGGGTGAATGGGACGCGTTATGCACTCCATCTCATACCATCTGGCATACTAAACAAAAAGGCACTAAACATTGTCGGAAACGGCGTGGTGCTCTCACCTGAGGCGATCATCGAGGAGATGAAACAGCATGAGGATCTTGAAGGTAGGCTCTTTATCTCCGATAAGGCTCACCTAAACTTGCCATACCACTCACTAATAGATAGGGCTTACGAGGCACTAAAGGGTGAAAATGCCATCGGTACGACAGGTAAGGGGATTGGTCCATCGTATGCAGATAAGATCAACCGCGTAGGGCACCGCGTAGGCGAGCTTAGAGATCCTGCGAGCTTATGTGAGAGTATCATGGCAAACTTTGAGCAAAATAGTGCGATCTATGAGGCACTAAAGCTTAAACTCCCTAGCAAAGAGGAGCTTTTAGCCGAGCTTGAGGGGTATAAAAAAGCATTAGAGCCTTTTATAACTGACACAACGGCGATGCTTTGGAGAGCGATGGACGAAGATGGCAAAAAGGTACTCCTAGAGGGAGCACAAGGCACTATGCTAGATATTGATCACGGAACTTATCCATTTGTGACATCAAGTACGACTATAACTGCGGGAGCACTAAGTGGGCTAGGGCTTAACCCAAAAGATATAGGCAGAGTCACAGGCATAGTAAAGGCTTACTGCACAAGAGTGGGCAATGGTCCATTTCCAAGTGAAGATTTTGGAAAAGATGGCGAAAAACTGCGAGAAAATGGGCATGAGTTTGGCACAACAACAGGCAGACCGAGGCGTTGTGGCTGGTTTGATGCACTAGCTTGTCGCTACGCAAGTAGGCTCAATGGTTGTGATGAGCTAGCTGTTATGAAGCTTGATGTGCTAGATGGTTTTGATGAGGTTAAAGTTTGTGTAGCTTATGAGATAGATGGTAAGAGGGTTGAGTACTTCCCGCACGACATACAAAACGCCAAACCTATCTACAAGAGCTTTAAGGGGTGGAGTGGATCTAAGGGTGTGAGGCGTTTTGAGGATCTGCCACTTGAGGCTAGAGAGTATATAAAAGCGATCGAGGAGATCACCAAAACAAAAGTTGGTCTCATCTCAACTTCGCCAGAGAGAGAAGATACCATAAGGCTATAATATGAAGAGCCGATTTGACCCAATAGTAGATCTAAAAAAGAGCGAGCTAACAAAAAGAGAGGCTTCTCTTGTGCAGTTGGGTACGATCTTGCAAAATGCAAAAAATGCCCTGCAAAACTCCTATGATGAGCTAGGTAGCATAGATCTGCAAAAGGGTGGAGTGGCAAAAGAGATGCACAAAGCTAGAGCTTTGGTGGATCTGCAAAGAGCGACTATCGTTAAAAACCGTGAGTGGGTTGCTTTTGCTTCAAGCCAGCTTGAAGTTGCAAGGAGAGAGTATGAAAAAGAGCTACTTGAGCTTGAGAAGTTTAAGTATTTGCAGAGCGAAGAGATAAGAGAGAAGATCTTAGAGATAAAGAAAAAAGAGTCAAAAGAGCTAGATGAGATCGCAGTTCTTAGTTATGCAAGGGTAAAAAATGCGAATAATATATAGCCTACTGCTAAGTTTTATGCTCCTCTTTGCAAATGAGATAAACGATAACTTTTTTGACTGCAATGAGATCTTTCAAGCTAGAAAAGCGGAGCTTCTTTTGGAGCTTGAGAGGCTAGATGAAGCAAAACAGTCGCTAAGTAGCCTAAGAAGTGCAACAGAAGATCTGCTAGATAAGCGAGAAAAAAAGCTAACTCAAGATGAGATCACAGTCGCAAATAGACTAAAAAAGGCGGAAGATCTTGAGAAAAATGCTAAAGATCTGCTTGCTAAAAATGAGCAGATACTCGCGGAGATAAAAGAGCTAAAGATGGATAAGATCTCGCAAAGTTATAGCAAGATGAAGCCACAAGATGCGGCAAATATACTCTCTGCAATGAGCCAGAGCGAGGCAGTTGCGATACTCTCTGCACTCAAGAGTGACTCCATCGCAAAGATACTTGCAAAGATGCAACCAAGTATCGCCTCTACCATTACAACTATGCTCTCAAAGAGCGATGAAAATGTCACAAAATAAGCTCATCGTTATAGAAAACATAGTAAAATAGAGAAATTTTTCAAAAAGGTTTTGAGATGAAAATGTCACTCAAAGTAGTACCTCACATATCGCAAAAAATAGCCATAGAACTTAGTAAAAGTGGTGTTGTAACCATGACAAAAGGGCTAGAAGCAGTGGCAAATGAGTCAGCTAAAGTGCTTAGCGAATATGTCAAAAAAGAGCAACTCCTAGATCAAAAAGTTTATGAGATCTGTGAAGAGAATGAAGATGAGATAGAGTTTATGAATGCCGATGAGAGACAGCTCTTTTATATGATCAAAAAGAAGCTTGCTCCAGAGTATGGCGTCATACTTGACTATGATGAGAGATACTCTGACATCTCGCATAAGATCTTAAATGCGATCTATGAAGAGGATCTTGTGCAGTATGATATAAATGAAAATAGGATCAAAAATATCATCTATAACGCGATCACATCATTTATAAGTGAGTCATCTGCACTTGATGATGCGGTAATGGCACGCATAAAAACCTATAAAAAACGCTATATCCCAGGGACTGATGAGTTTGAGATACTATATGAAAAGCTCTACAACGAGGAACTTAAAAAAAGAGGACTAGAATGAAAAAAGCATGGATCTACTTAGAAAATGGTACCCTTTTAGAGGGTATAAGTTTTGGTGCTGATGGTAGCGTAGTAGCTGAAGTTGCAGTGGATCGATCGATGATTGGAGCTCAAGAGGCACTAGCAGATCCACTTCTTGCATCAAGAGCACTACTTTTTATGATGCCAGAGATCGGCAACACTGGTGCAAATGATGAAGATGCAAGCGAAGTAAATGCTTCTGCGGTGCTTGTGGCATCTTATCAAGATAGATACTCAAACTTTAGAGCCAAAGAGTCGCTTGGCAGCTATCTATGTAAACATGGCGTACTTGGTGTCTCTCATATAGATATAAAAGCGATTAACGACGCTCTGCAAAAAAACCCTTCACTAAAAGCTGTTATCTCCACTACCATAAACGACAAAACCGCACTACAAGAGTTGCTTGAAGCTTAATAGCTTCACGCAACTATGTTAAACAATTACTTTAGGTAATATTTTTTAGATTTGTTTAAAAGTTGTCATAAAAATGTCAATATTTAAGTTAAGTTAAATTATTTTGCTGTTACTATACTACCATTAATCAATCTCTCTTAAAGACTTCTGCCTTTAGATGGTATTGTTTTATATTTAGAAGGAGTTCGTTATGGTTAAAGAACAGTTAGAGTACGATTATAGTGTTGCTAAGATGTTCATGTTTACAACAGTAGCACTCGGTCTAGTTGGAATGCTAATTGGTGTAATACTTGCATTTCAGCTAGCTTTTCCTCAGTTAAACCTAGTGCTAGGTGAGGGTTTGGCAGAGTATACAGCATTTGGTCGTCTTCGCCCACTTCATACTGACGCTGTTATATTTGGCTTTACGCTAAGTGGTGTCTTTGCTACATGGTACTATGTGGGGCAGAGGGTGCTTAAGGTATCGATGAAAGAGTCTCCTCTTCTTATGATGCTTGGAAAGTTACACTTCTACCTATATATATTGGTAGTTGCTTCAGTGGTTGTCTCTTTGTTAGCGGGCGTAACGACATCTAAAGAGTACGCAGAGTTTGAGTGGCCAATCGACATAGGCGTTGTGGTTGTTTGGGTTATCTGGGGTATGAGCATATTTGGACTCATCGGACTAAGAAGAGAGAAGACTCTATATATATCTGTATGGTACTACATAGCGACATTTTTGGGTGTTGCGATGCTATATCTTTTCAACAATATGGAGATCCCAACATACTTTGCAACTTCACCTGCTGGTGAGAGCGGCATAGGTGATTGGTACCACTCTGTGTCGATGTATGCAGGGACAAATGATGCTCTAGTTCAGTGGTGGTATGGACACAACGCGGTTGCGTTTGGTTTTACTGTGCCAATTATCGCAATGATCTACTACTTTTTGCCAAAAGAGTCGGGTCAAGCAGTCTACTCATATAAACTTTCACTCCTATCGTTTTGGGGTTTGATGTTTGTCTATCTATGGGCAGGTGGACACCACCTTCTATACTCAACTGTTCCAGACTGGATGCAGACTATGGGATCTATCTTCTCGGTTGTTCTTATACTTCCATCGTGGGGATCAGCAATCAATATGCTTCTAACTATGAAGGGTGAGTGGAGACAAGTCGCATCATCACCGCTTATCAAGTTTATGGTTCTTGGATCAACCTTTTATATGTTCTCAACACTAGAAGGCCCTATTCAGGCGATCAAGTCAGTAAATGCGATCGCACACTTTACAGACTGGATCGTAGGGCATGTTCATGATGGAGTACTCGGCTGGGTTGGTTTTATGATCATGGCAGCACTTTTCCATATGGCTCCTAGAGTGTTTAAAAGAGAGCTATACTCGAAGTCACTTATGGGTGCACAGTTTTGGATCCAAACAGTGGGTGTTACACTCTACTTTACATCTATGTGGATCGCGGGTATTACGCAGGGTATGATGTGGAGAGCTCACGATGAGTTTGGTAACCTTGCATACTCATTTATAGATACAGTTGATGCTATGCACCCCTACTACATCATAAGAGGTGTGGGTGGACTACTATACTTGATAGGGTTTGTGATGTTTGCTTATAACATCTACAAAACGATGAGTTCTCGCAGTGTTGAAGAGCGTGAACTTCAAAATGCTTCGCCGATGGGCGTATAAAGAAAGGAGTAAGATATGTTTCATTGGTTAGAGAGAAATCCATTCTTTTTCGCAGTTGGCGTATTTATAGTGATCGCTTTTGCAGGGCTTGTAGAGATACTTCCAAGCTTCGCTCAAGCATCAAGACCTGTGATAGGTACAAAGCCATACTCAACTCTTGAGCTAGCTGGCAGACACCTTTACATAAAAAATAGCTGTAATGCTTGTCACTCACAGCTTATCCGTCCATTTAAATCAGAGACTGATAGATATGGTCACTACTCACTAAGTGGTGAGTACGCTTATGATAGACCATTTTTGTGGGGATCAAAGCGAACAGGGCCAGATCTTATGAGAGTGGGCAATTATAGAACTACTGACTGGCACGAAAACCATATGAAAGAGCCAAAGAGCGTTGTTCCAGGCTCAATTATGCCAGCGTATAGATGGATGTTTAGCAAAAATGCAGATATTGATACAGCTTATGCTGAGATGCTAACTATCTCAAAACACTTCTCTGTGCCATACAACCAAGAGGTACCTATGAAAGATGGTAGCACAGCTATTGTGAAGATGGGTGCGAGCAAAGCTGAGGCTTATGAGCTTGCGTTAGGGGAAGCTAAACTAATCGCTGCTGATATGAAAGATCAAGATATCAAAGATGCGGTTGAACGCGGTGAGATCCCAGAGATCGTAGCGATAATAGCTTATTTAAATAGCTTAAAGTAGGGCGAGATGGATATTGCACAGCTTCAAGCTTATGGTTACTTTGCACTAACTGCTACATTGACGGTGGGACTGTATCTATATATCTACCACCTTTATAGTAAGAGAAAAGATGCTGATGGTGTAGACTATGAAGAGTACGGCAATATGGCACTAAAAGATGATATAGATGATACACCCGTATCGCCTATGTCGAAGTAAAAGATAGGAGAGGAAAATGAACAAGCTTTATCTAACGGGTATAGTTACATCGATCGTGATGCTAGCAGCTACTTATAAAGCGATCACCTTAACAAAAGGTGGGCTTAATGATGATATGGTAAATATGATAGCAATTGCTGGTGCAATCGTGATATTTATCGCAACTGCTTTTGTTACTACGAAGTACTTTAAACAGATGCAAGATGATAAGGCTAGCGGGGAGCTAGCTAAAGAGAGTTGGGACGGTATAGGCGAGTATAAAAACCCACCGCCAATAGGCTGGGCTGTGGTTTATGTGCTACTTATGGTGTGGGGTATGTGGTACTGGACTATCGGCTATCCTGTCAATAGCTACTCGCAGATCGGTGAGTATAACGAAGATGTGGCTAAGCATGATGCAAAGTTTAATGAGCAACACAAAAATATCACAGGTGATCGTCTAGTTGAGATGGGCGAGTCTGTCTTTTTGGCTGAGTGTAAAGTTTGTCACGGGCTTAGTGCAGATGGGATCGATGGTAAAGCAGCAGATCTAAATGTAAGACTTGAAGAAGCAACAGTCAAACACGCTATAATGAATGGCTCGAACAACTCACTACTTGGTATGGAGATGCCTATGCCTGATAGAAATGGTCTCTTTAATATGAACACCAATGAGCTTATAAGCGACGCAGAGATAGATCTAGTATCTAAGTATGTGGCAAATGGGCTAAAGGGCGATGGAGCAGATGTTTTTGCTGGGACTTGTGCATCTTGTCACGGTGGTGATGGTAAAGGGATCGACTTCGTAGCACCAGATCTAGCAGAGTTTACGCCACAGCTAGTTCAAAACATACTAAACCATGGTAAAAAGGGTCACATAGGTACGATGCCTAAGTTTGATAGGCTAAATGAGAAACAAAAAGAGGCACTCGGGGCTTACTTAGTAAGTATCAGTGCTAGATAAGGAGCTAAAGATGGAAGATAAAAGAGGCGTTTTTACACTTAATGGCATGACGGGTATGCTAATAGCAACTGGATTGCTTCTAGCTATCCTTTTTGTTTTGGTCGCAAAGTCCATAGATGTACAGAGTGCAAATGCGACAAACTTCTATGACATAAAAGATCCAACCGCGATCAAAAAGATCGGCTCAAACGCTAGTGATCACATAGTAGATGTTAAATAAGGAGGCTGATATGGATAAGATAATAGCTTGGGGTCTTGTGATAATGGCTCTTTATACACTATATGCGGTTCTAACGCCCAACCACCTTTTTATAGGCTAGAGTGTGAACTATCTAAGAGGGCTTATCGCCCTTTTTATACTATGTGGTATGAGCTTAAATGCCTCATACCTCCACAAAGATGAGCTTATATACAACCCCGCATTTGAGCAAGCCATAGAGAAGATCGGATCTGAACTAGAAGAGAAGTCTGGCATAAGAGTGCTACTTGTGATGCTAAAAAAACTACCCAAAGATGTGGGTATGGTGGAGTATGAGAGAACTCTTTTAAAAGAGGCTACTACACCGACTGTGTTGCTGGCTTTTTCTGAATTAGATATGAAAATAGATATACTTGTAAGCGATAACAAGCTATATGAGCTTTTTGATAAAGAGCAGATCTTAAGCCCCGCTGCATCGTTTGTACAAGCGGTTGTGATGGCGGTATTTTATGCACATGATTTTGATAGTTTTAGATCTATGATCTCAAACTATGGCGGAACTATTGCACCCATACTTGCTCAAAAAGCAAAAGATAATGAACTGCACTCCAAATACTCCGCAGCGATGTTTAATGGCTACGCGGATCTAGCCTCTCAGATAGCATCTTCGCAAAACATAAAGCTAGATAGCGATGTGGGCGAGGCAAATCAGAACTCTATTATGTTTGTAAAACTTATATTTTATGGTTTTATACTCTATGCGATCTACTTGATGTTTAGACGCAAAATAGCAAAGGGAAGTGATGAAAAAAGATAGTGGCAAGATCTGGGCATACTCCATAACCATAAGTATCATACTTATATTTTTCGCCTCTGTTGCAACGGTATTTATATCGGTGGTAAAAGCCCCTGTTGCAGAGAGTGATCTATATATGACAAACTATCATGATGCTGATGATAGGGCAAATGAGATCATAAAACAAGAGGTGGCGTTTAACAAGCTCTACAACATAGCCTTTGTCACAAAAGAGTTTCAAAAAGATGACCTTACCATCAGCTACCGCGTAGAAGATAAGCAGGGTAGAAGCGTAGAGGGGGCGAAGTTTACGCTCCTTTTGACAAGACCCGACAACAACAAAGATGATATAGAGCTAGGTAGTTATAGCTACGATGGCGAGATCTACTCATTTGAGAAGCTAGACTTGCCGCGTGAGGGCAGATGGGATCTTATCGCTAAGGTTAGCGTAGGTGAGCTTGAGCGGTTTTTTAGCATAAAAGCTACTACTCTAAAGGACGAGATAGTAGAGTTTTGATACAATTGCTTTATGCACAAAACTTTAGTCGTCCTTCCCACTACAAGAGCCATCAGAGAGAGGTTTTTACAAAGTAGCTATACACTAGATCTACCCACCTACATAAGTGCATCTGAGTTTTTTAAAAACCTCTTGTTTGTAAAAGATCTAAGATGCGTAGATGAAGATGAACGCATACTGCTTCTGCATCGCTCAAGCAACTTCAAAGAGTTTGCAGATCTAAGGCTAGATCGCAACTTTTTGCGTTTTAGCAGAGATATAAAGGGAGTAGTCTCGCTCTTTAGTGAGCTAAGTAGCGAGTTTAAAACTCTTGATGATCTTGCAAGCTTTGATCTCTACGATGAGTACACACTCCACATAGAAGCACTTAAAAAACTACAAGCCAACTACCAAAAACTCTGCCTTACTCACGGTGTTTATGATCCTATCTACTTGCCTTCGCAGGGTACTTTTAACACAAGCTTTATAAATAACTACGACTCACTTGTTTTCGTGCTTGAGGGGTATATGAGTGGTTTTGAGCAGAGCCTCCTTCGTAGAGTTAGCGAGCTGATCCCAACTACGCTAGAGCTAAAAACCACCCGCTTTAACCGCAAGATGTGGTTTGGGCAACTAGATCTAAGAGAGGATAACTTCTACCGCATAGATCTAAGCTCAAACACCATACTTGAAGCCACGCCTTTGAAGCCAAATGTAAATATAAAAAGTTACGCATTTAGTAGTCGCTACTTGCAGGTGGCGTTTATAAAGCAGAAGATCTATGAGTTTGTCAAAAAGGGCTATGAACCATCAAAGATCGCAGTGGTGGTGAGTGATGAGGCTTTTGTGGATCTGCTAGAAGATGAGAACCTAAACTTAGCGATGGGGCGAAGCTACACAACCTCGCACACTTATGAGGTGCTAGATGCTTACATAAAGCATGCAAATGAGCACTCACAAGAGGCGTACCACAGGCTAAAACGGGTGGGTGATGAGAGGTACGCCAAGTTTAGAGATCTCTACTTTGGCAGGTTTAACAAAGAGGCGTTTTTGGCGTTTTTGCTTCACTTTGCAGGCGATGAGATCTTTGATGAGCAGGTAGAGCGATTTGCTAAGATACTAAGTGTCATAGAGCCATCTAGCACCAAAGAGGCGTTTGGACTGCTGATGCTTGCTCTTGCGAGTGCGAGCATAGATGATGTAGGTGGTGGGAAGATAAGGGTGATGGGGCTTTTGGAGACTAGGGGTGTGGAGTTTGACGCAGTTATTGTGGTGGATTTTAATGACTCTTTTGTAGCAAAGCCTACCAACGCAGATCTATTTATCAATAGCTACCTTAGGGAGCGTACCTCTTTGCCAACTACGCAAGATAGGCTAGGCTTGCAAAAACACTACTACAAGAGGCTATTTGATAGCTCATGCGAGGTTGCCATAAGCTACACTCATGATGAAAAAACACTTCCTAGCAGGCTTTTAAAGGAGCTTAGAGTGCCTCAAGCTAGTTTTAGCGAGCTAAGCTATGAGAGCATCATATTTAGCTCAAAAGAGTTAAACAGGCTAGAAGATGAGCAGATAGTTTTGGAGTTTGATGCTACTTCGCACAGCTGGTCAGCGACAAAACTAAAGAGCTTTTTGGAGTGCAAAAGAGCATTTTACTACCGTTACATAGCGAAGCTAAAAGATCATCAGATCCCACAAGATGCGATGCAGGACTATGAGATGGGCAACCTGCTTCATAGCGTGCTAAAAGATGTTTATGCTAAGTGGGATCGCTTTGAAACAAGAGAAGATCTCTTTGCTACTATAAGTGGTGCTCTTAGATCTAGGAAGTTTTCAAGCGAGTATGATCGCTTTTTGGTGGATCTGTTTGCTCTAAAGCTTGAGGCGTTTTATGACTCTGAGATGGCTAGGTTTGCAAGTGGTGCTAGGGTGGCGTTTGTGGAGAAGAGCTTGGAGAGTAGTTTTTGCGGTTTTATGCTTGAGGGGCAAGTAGATCGCATAGATGAGGTGTATGGTACTCTTGAAGTTCTTGACTATAAAAGTGGCAAATACCCCATCTATGATGAGGCTAAACTTGGCGAGGCGAGCGACTTTCAGCTAGAGTTTTACTATCTTTTGGCAAGCAGACTTGGCGAGGTTAGGCGGTGTGGATACTATGATCTAAATAGTGGCGAGGTGGTTTGGGAGGAGCTTTTGGAGCAAAAACTTGAAGTACTAAAACAAAAACTAGCAGAGATCGCTTCGCAAACAAAAGTTGATTTTGCTAAGTGTGAAGATCTGCAAAAGTGCAGGTTTTGTGCCTACAAGATACTTTGTCAAAGAGATGTATAGAGAGTGAAAAATGAGCTTTAGATCTAACTTAGCGTATGAGGCGAGTGCAGGCAGTGGCAAGACATTTATGCTTGTGGTGCGTTACATCTCACTACTTTTGCGAGGTGCTGATGCCTCCAAAATCGTCGCATTAACATTTACCAACAAAGCAGCTAGTGAGATGCAAGAACGCATCGCTATAACACTTGAAGATCTGCAAAACCGCGATGAGCTTAGCGAGATAGTAAAACAGAGCGGACTAAGTAGAGATGAGGTGCTTAGTAGAAAAGCTAAGCTTTTAGAGCACTTTTTAAGTAGAGATCTAAAGATCACAACCATCGATAGCTTTTTTGCTCTTATACTTCGTCGCTTTAGCCTCTACGCATCGCTTAGGAGCGACTTTGAGACATTTTCATCGCAGCATGAGCATAGGCTAAGAGAGCGGTTTTTGGCACTTGTTAGATCTAATGGCAAAAGCAGTGAACTACTAAGGCTTGCACTAGAGTCTGGTAGGCGGTTTAATGATCTAAACCAGCTTTTAAATGACTTGTTTGTAAACTCCATCACCAAACGCAAATATAGCTATCGTGACACAAAAGAGTATGAACGCACTGCGTTAGAGGCGTTTGGGGAGCTTAGAGAGATGATACTAGCTTGTAAGGAGGCATCAAGCACGGCTAGAGGTGGTATGAGTGGCGAGAGTTTAGAAGATCTGCTCTCAAAGAGTTGGCTTAGTAGAGATACACTCAACTACTCCACCTTTAAAAAGTGCTACAAAAGCGAGATGGACGAGAAGCTTTGCACCATTAGATCTAGCCTAAAGAGCTACTTTGATGCTTATGAGTCTAGCTTTTTTTATGCACTTTTTGAGCTTGTAGAGATCTACAAAGATGCCAAAAGAGAGCTTTATGAGAGCGATGGGGAGCTTGGGTTTGATGATGTGAGCTACCTTGTGCATAAGATTTTGCACCTCATAGATGATAGCGACTTTTTGTACTTTAGGCTTGATGCTCGCATAGAGCATATACTCCTAGATGAGTTTCAAGACACGAGTCTGCTTCAGTATGCGATCCTAGAGCCACTTATAAGCGAGATAACAGCGAGTGAAGATGGGCGAAGTTTCTTCTTTGTGGGCGATAAAAAGCAGTCGATCTACCGCTTTAGAGGTGGGTTTAGCAGGCTTTTTGATGAGGTGCTAAAAAGGCAAGGTACAACACTTGAACATCTTAGTATAAACTACCGCTCTAGCAGGCTTCTAGTGGAGTTTGCAAATGAGGTGTTTGGTGAGAAGATGCGTGACTTTACCCCGCAAAGCTCACACAAAAGCGAAGATGGGTTTGTAGAGGTGAGAATAGTAGAAGATCCACTTAGTGAGATCGTAGGCGTTGTAGAGATGCTTCGTAGTGCAGGCTCAAGCGAGATAGCACTGCTTTGTGCGACCAATAGTGACGCTGAAGTTTTAGAAGATCTGCTTAGATCAAAGGCAATCGATGTTTCAAGTCTAGCTAGCTCAAAGCTCATCAACCAAAGAGGCGTCAAGGCGGTTTTGGAGTACTTTAAGTACCTCTACTTTACGCAAGATCTATACTTGCAAAACTTCCTATTTTTAGCTGGAACAAAAGAGCACAGGAGCCTAGATCTAGGCGGTAAAACGCTAGTGCAGATGGCAAAACGCATAGCAGATAGCTACTCTTTGTGGAGTGAAGATCTGCTTTTGTTTATGGATATATTGGCTAGCTTTGATGATATGGAGTCGCTTCTGTTCTCGTATGAACGCATAGAGGCATCATCACCTAGTCGCACTCATAGCGAAGTGGCGATCCTCACTGTGCATAAGTCTAAGGGGCTTGAGTTTGAGTCTGTTGTGGTGGTGGATCGGCTCAAAAGAGCTAATGCGGATAGATCTACTATCGTTTATGACTATGAGGGCATAGATCTAGTGGGTATGAAGCTTCGCCAAAAGGGTAGAGACAAGGTAGATGAGGAGTATAACTCACTGCTAGGAAGATCTAAGGCGTTAAGAGATGAAGATGCACTAAATGCACAGTATGTGGCATTTACAAGGGCAAAAAGTGCTCTAGTGGTACTTCAAAAGAGCAAAAACTCATCGTTTGAAGATCTAGATCTAAAAGAGTTAAAAGTGGGTGAGCTTAGCTTTAGTAGAAGCAAAAAGATAGCACCCGCTAAAAGCGTAGATCTTGAGTTTGAGCAGATCTTTTATGGTAAACAAGATGAGATCTTAAAGAGCAGTAGCAGTAGTGAGGGGACAAACTTCGGTCTAGCTCTGCACTATATGCTAGAGATGCTTGATGGCTTTAGTGCGAGTAGCTTTGAGATGGCGTTTAGTGCAATGAGAAACCGTTACGCTCTACTCATCGGCGAAGATGGGTGTAGTGATGTAGCTTCAAGAGTAGGTCGGCTCTTGGAGTGTGGCGAGTTTAGATCCCTGCTTAGTGGCGAAGTGTATAAAGAAAAACCGATCAAGTATAGAGGTGATCTTAAGGTTTTGGATCTGCTAATCTTTGATGGTAAGTGTTATAAGGTGGTCGATTTTAAAAGCTCTAAAAGCTTTCATAATGAGCATATAAAGCAGGTAAATGGCTATATGGAAGCACTAAGACAGATGCAACCACACGCTGTTGAGGGCTACTTATGCTACTTGCTAAAAGATGGTGTAGAGATAGAGAGAGTGTAGCTTAAAATAAACTCAAATTAAGGCTCTTGTAAGCATATAAGAGTATAATTCCGCTACTAATTTTACGAAAGGGTTCAAGATGAAATTTACAAAAATTGCAACTCCTGAACAAATCGATCAAAAATGGGTTTTGATCGACGCTGAGGGTAAAACAT
Organism: Sulfuricurvum sp.; assembly: GCA_041669045.1. Classification (GTDB taxonomy): domain Bacteria; phylum Campylobacterota; class Campylobacteria; order Campylobacterales; family Sulfurimonadaceae; genus JBAYBZ01. The sequence continues at coordinate 79,323 of JBAYBZ010000008.1, forward strand.
TTGGACGAGTTATCACTGAAGTAGCTACTATTCTTCGTGGTAAAAACAAGCCATGTTTTACTCCAAACATAGACTGTGGTGACTTCGTAGTGGTGGTAAACGCCTCTAAAGTTAAGTTTAAAGGTGGCTCAAAAATGGACGCTAAAGAGTACCATACTCACTCTGGCTACTTTGGAAGCACAAAGAGCATCAAACTAGCAGATCTACTAGAGAAAAACCCAGAGAAGCTTTTCAAACTTGCAGCTCGCGGTATGCTACCAAAAACTAAACTTGGTGCAAAAATGCTTAAAAAACTAAGAGTCTATGCGGATAGTGAACACCCTCACACTGCACAGATAGCTAAATAAGGATAAATAATGGCAAAAATCTATGCAACAGGTCGCAGAAAGACTTCCATAGCAAAGGTGTGGCTAAGCAGTGGCAAAGGCGGTATAACAGTAAATGGTTTATCGCTAGATGCGTGGCTTGGCGGGCTTGAGGCGAAAAAACTTCGTGTTAAGCAACCACTTCAACTAACTAAGCAAGATGGCTCAGTTGATATCACTGCTACTGTTCTTGGTGGCGGTTTTGGTGGTCAAGCTGATGCTCTAAGACACGGGATCTCAAGAGCATTGGTTAAGTTTAACCCAGATCTAAAAGCTATACTAAAACCAGAAGGTATGATGACTCGCGATGCTAGAAGCGTTGAGAGAAAGAAACCAGGTAAGAGAAAAGCTAGAAGATCTAGACAGTTCTCTAAGCGTTAATCGCTTTTGGGGTGCCTTGGTGCCCCTTATTTGCATGCGATTTTTACTACTTCTACTCTTTTTTACTAATATCTTTGCTTCAACTCTACATCTAAGTACACCAACCAATCCTGCACGACTAAACCCACTACTAGCAACTGACTCAAGCTCTAGCGAGATCGCTGGATTTATATTTAACTCGCTTGTAAAGTATGATAAAGATGCCAAAGAGATAGTGGGCGATCTAGCTAAAAAGTTCTACTTTGAAGATGAAAAGACGCTTGTTTTTGAGCTTAGAAGTGGCGTAAAGTGGCATGATGGCAAGAGTTTTAGCTCAAAAGATGTCCTATTTACCTACAACACCATCATTTCACCGACTGTCTCAACACCATATAGTGCTGCTTTTAGGTTTGTCTCTTCCATCGAGATAGTAGATGATCTTGTGCTAAAGGTGCACTATACTGAGCCATACTTTAAGGCGGTGGAGATTTGGACGATGGGGATCTTACCTGAGCATTTATTAAGAGATGAGCAAAATCTTATGAGCTCAAAGTTTAACACTTCGCCCATTGGCACGGGAGCTTACAAGCTAAAAAAGCTAGAGTTTTCTAAAAATATAGAGCTTGAAGCGTATGATGAGTACTTTGAGGGCAAACCAAAGATAGATCGCATCTCATTTAGTGTGGTGGGTGATGCGATGACTCGTTTTTTGAAGCTAAAGGCGGGTGAGGTTGATGTGGGAAGTTTGGAGCCGTTGCAGTATAGCAGGCAACTAGATGAGAGCTTTTTTAAGAGGTTTAAAACTCACGAGAATATCTCCTATTCATACAGTTACTTAGGGTTTAACTTAAGACTTGAGAAGTTTCAAGATCCTCGCGTTAGAGAGGCTCTCTCGCTTGCGATCGACCGTGAAGAGCTTGTAAAAGTGCTATTTTTCGATCACGCTAAGGTGTGCTTGGGGCCATTTTTGCCAAATAGTATGGCATATGATGAGAGTCTAAAGCCAGTGGTGCGAGATCTAAAAAGAGCAAAAGAGCTACTAAGCGAGGCGGGTTATAGCAAGCAAAATCCTTTTGAGTTTGAGATAGCAACATCAAACTCAAACTCTATCCGCCCCTACGCGGCACAGATGTTACAGCAACAGCTTTTGGAGGTGGGTGTGAGGGTGAAGCTTCGCATCATGGAGTGGCAGGCGTTTTTAAATACAGTTGTTTTTCCGCATAAGTTTGATAGTGTGTTGCTTGGTTGGAGTCTCTCGCCACTTCCAGATCCATACCTTTTTTGGCACAGTAGTAGCGATAAGGCAGGTGGATTTAACCTTGTGGGGTACAAAAATAATCTCGTCGATGAGCTGATAGAGCGTAGCCAAAGCGAGGTGGACGAAGAGCGACTTGGTGAGCTTTTTAGGCGTATTGGTGAGATTGTTATAAACGATAACGCATATCTATTTTTGTATATACCAACATCTATAAGTGCGGTGGATAAGCGGATAAAGGGTATTGATCCTTCGCAGAGCGGGATCTGGCACAACTATATAAAATGGGAGAAGATGGAGTGATAATACTTTTTGATCTTGATGGCACACTGATAGACTCAACCGAGGCGATACTTGAGTCGTTTCACACCTCGTTAGATCTGCACGGTTTTGGCGGTGTGAGCGATGAGCAGATCAAGGCTCTCATAGGCTATCCGCTAGATATAATGTTTGCCAAAATCGGCGTAGAGAGCGAGAAAGTGTGGAGTGCGGTTGATGCTTATAGAGAGCATTATAGACCAATTTCAACTCAAAAAACAGTGCTACTTGAGGGTGCAAGCGAAGCGGTAAAGCTTGCTAGTAGCTTTGCTGAACTTGGGGTTGTAACGACCAAAACGGCTCTATACTCTCGCGAGCTTATGGAGCACTTCTTACTTATGGACTACTTTAAAACTTTGGTGGGCAAAGAAGATGTGACAAACCCAAAACCTCACCCAGAGCCTATACTAAAGGCTTTGGAGGCGTTTAAGACGCAAGATAAGCAGATCTATATGATAGGCGATACAAAGTTAGATCTACTAAGTGCAAAAAGTGCGGGCGTAAAGGGTCTTGGCGTACTTAGTGGCTATGGGAGTCGCAGTAGTTTAGAGGAGCATACCGATATTATATTTGATAATGCCCTTGATGCGGTTAGATATCTAAATATGATGTGAAAAACCGTTTTTGTATCATTTAGCCACATTTTTAGCTTAATCTAAAAAAGAGCTTTATTTCAAGCTATTTTTAAGAGCAAGTTAATTAAAATGATGTGCTAATAGAGTTCGCTCAATTTGTGTAATAATTTTGTTTTGATAACCAAAAGGAGAGTTTATGCTAGAGATAAGATGGCATAGTCGTGCTGGTCAGGGAGCTGTTACTGGTGCAAAAGGCTTAGCTGAAGTTATATCTACAACTGGGAAACATGTGCAAGCTTTTGCATTTTACGGTTCGGCTAAAAGGGGAGCTGCTATGACAGCTTATAACCGTGTAGATGATAAAGTGATCATGAATCACGAAAAATATATGCAACCAGATTATGTGTTTGTAATAGATCCTGCACTTACAATGACTGCTGATGTAACCATCAACCACAAAGATAGTACCAAATATATTATTACCTCGCATCTTAGTGTAGATGAGCTAAAAAAGGCTCAACCAAAGCTAGAGGGCAAAGAGGTTTATGTAGTTGATTGTATAACTATTGCTAATGAAACTATCGGTAGAGCTATACCAAATACGCCGATGCTTGGTGCTTTTATGAAGGTTTCTGGTATGTATGACATAGAATTTTTTAAAGATAGTATGAAAAAGGTTCTAAAAAAATTGCCACAAAAGATTGTAGATGCCAATATGCTAGCTATTCAGCGTGCGTATGATGAAGTGAAGTGAGGAGCTAGATATGAGCAAGAAAGGTTGGAATGAGTTTGAGATCGGAGCTATGCTTCGTAGTTTTAATGGCGTGGCAAATGATATAGCTCTAACTAAACAAGAGGATCGTAACTACTCTGAAAATAACTCTTTTAAAGCGAGTGTTGCAGATTGGAGGCTAATTAAGCCTGTTTTTAACAAAGATTACTGCATCGACTGTCAGTTTTGCTGGGTTTACTGCCCTGATGTCTCCATCATCTCAAGAGATCAAAAGATGATCGGTATAGATATGGATCACTGTAAAGGGTGTGGAATCTGTGTTGAGGTTTGTCCTACAAACCCTAAGTCACTCTTGATGTTTGCTGAGCAGGTAGATGATGAGACTGCGATCGCTGGGTGGCCAAAAAAAGATGATAAGGAAGCGTAATTATGGCATTTGATAAAATGGAACTAAATGAAGTAGAGGTTTGGGATGGCAATATGGCGGCATCTCACGCCCTAAGACAGGCTCAAGTTGATGTTGTTGCGGCTTATCCGATCACTCCATCTACGCCGATCGTGGAGAACTACGCGACATTTCATGCAAACAACTTTGTAGAGGGTGAGTTTGTAATGGTTGAGTCAGAGCACGCTGCTATGAGTGCGTGTATAGGTGCAGCAGCAGCAGGGGGAAGGGTAGCAACTGCTACATCTTCACAAGGGCTTGCTCTTATGTCAGAGACGCTATACCAAGCATCTGGTATGAGACTACCAATCGTGCTAAACATCGTAAACCGTGCACTAGCAGCTCCACTAAATGTTAATGGTGACCACTCAGATATGTATATGGTTAGAGATAGTGGGTGGATCCAATTTGATGCGTTTAGCCCGCAAGGTGCGTATGATCTAAACCTTATAGCATTTAAGGTGAGTGAAGATCACGATGTGAGACTACCTGCGGTTGTAAACCAAGATGGGTTTTTGACATCGCATACCGCTCAGGGTGTAAGCCCGCTAAGTGATGATGCAGCGTATAAATTCATAGGTGAATACAACCCAATGAATGATATGCTTGACTTTGAACACCCTGTAACACATGGTGTACAGACCGAAGAGGATTGGCACTTTGAGCATAAAGCTAGACAGCACAACGATCTTATGACTAAAGTTCTTCCAAAGATCCAGTCTGCTTTTGATGAGTTTGAAAAACTAACAGGTAGAAAATATAGCTTCGTAGAGAAGTATGATATGGACGACGCAGAGGTTGTAGTCGTATGTATGGGAAGCTCGGTTGAGACTGCTAGAGAGGTTGCTAGCGAGATGAGAGCAGAGGGGATCAAAGCTGGTGTGGTTGGCTTAAGAGTGCTTAGACCATTCCCATTTTTTGAAGTTATAGAGGCTCTAAAAGATATAAAAGCGATCGCTGCACTAGATAGATCTAGCCCAGGGGGAGCAGCAGGAATGCTATTTAACGAGATCTCAGCAGGTCTCTTTAGCGTTAAGTCAAATGCGGCACTAAGTGGCTATATATATGGACTAGGTGGACGAGATCTAACAAAAGCTCAGCTAAAAGATCTATATAGAGAGCTAAAAGCAAATGCAGACGCGGGCAAAGTGCTAACACCACTGCAACAGTTCATTGGGGTTCGTGGCCCTAAACTAGCGTTTTTATAAGGAAAAGATATGAGTGAAATGAAAAAAATCAAAAACCTAAAAGAGTTTTCAACTTCGGCGGATCGTTTTGAGGGTGCAAACCTTCTCTGCCCAGGGTGTGCTCACTCGATCATCGTTAGAGAGGTGCTAAATGCCACAAATGATGACCTCGTACTATCAGCTTCAACTGGTTGTTTGGAGGTTTGTACAGCGGTTTATCCATACACATCATGGGACGCTTCGTGGATCCACATAGGGTTTGAAAACAGCTCGACAGCAGTTGCTGGTGCAGAGTCGATGTATAAGGCACTAAAACGCAAAGGCAGACTAAAACAACCAGATCGTAACCCTAAGTTTGTATCGTTTGCGGGTGATGGTGCATCGTATGACATCGGTTTTCAGTGGATCTCTGGTTGTATGGAGCGAGGTCATAACATAATGCACATCGTTTTAGACAATGAAGTCTATGCAAACACAGGTGGACAGAGATCATCATCTACGCCGATAGGATCATCTGCTACAACTTCACCTGCTGGAAGCGTGAGCTATGGTGAGAGAAAGAACAAAAAAGATCTAATGGCGATCATGGCAGCTCACAACATACCATACGCTGCACAAGTCTCTCCAAATAAGTGGAAAGATATGGTTAAAAAGATCCAACACGGTATGGCAGTTGATGGACCTGTCTTTATAAATGCAGTCTCACCATGTACAACTGAGTGGAAGTTTGACCCAAAAGATACTATGCATATAGCTGATCTAGCTACTGACTCGCTAGTGTTTCCACTATATGAGATCATCGATGGCAAGAAGCTAAATATCACTTACAGACCAAAAAATATAGTCCCTGTTGAGGAGTATCTAGCTGCTCAAGGTCGTTTTAAGCATCTATTTAAAGATGAGTATAAGTACCTTATAAAAGAGTGGCAAGAGAGAGTTGATGCCAACTGGGCGTACTTACAACGCCGTGAAGAGGCGGGAGTTTAAAACTCCTCTACTCTAAAGACTTCATAAGCCACCTCTTCATAGGGGTGGACTCTTTTGAGTGTGATGATCGCCTCTTTTATGATGGCATCATCGCAGATCATCTCCACTTTGTACTCCTCAACTCTCTCAACCACACCAACACTTCCTATGTATGGATCTGCACCACTAAGTGCTCTAAACTGCCCAACTCCAAGTGTCTCAAAACTGCAACGATCATAGTTTGCGTATCTGCCAACTCCTAGATCAAAAAGGGCATCTTTGATCTCCTCTTTGTGCGATGCAGGAGTGAAAAAAGTTAGCTTATACATAGCGAAGGTATCCCAAAAGCTCGCTACTTAACTCAAACTTACTCTTTGCAATCGTCTCTATATCTTTGTAGTTAAACCCGCCACTGTTGTAGCAGATGACACTATTTGCACCATCTTTGCTTAATAGTGCGTCGATGGCATGGGTGACAAAGCGGTATGCCATAAGGCGATCGTAGGTGGTTGGGCTTCCGCCTCTTTGAGTGTGTCCAAGTGTTGTTACTCTCGCTTCGATACCTACTTCATCTTCAAACCATTTTGCGATGCTTTGTGAGCTATCTTTGATCCCCTCTGAAACCACAGCTATGAAGTAGCGTCTGCCATTTTTAAGCTCTTGTGCGAACTTCTGCTTGTAGTGTATGAGGTCATACTCCACCTCTGGTATGAGACAAAGCTCTGCCCCGCTTGTAAGAGCTGAGATTAGTGCTAAGTATCCGCAGTCTCGCCCCATAGTCTCTATGACAAAGGCTCTTGAGAATGATGAGGCGGTGTCACGGATATTGTCGATGGCGGATCTGATCACATTTAGTGCGGTGTCCACGCCGAGTGAGTACTCTGTGCCTACTATGTCGTTGTCTATGGTTGATGGCACGCCACAAAAGCTGATGTTGTGCTCAGCACAAAATGCACTCATACCTCTAAAGCTCCCATCTCCTCCGAGGACAACTAGCTTGTCGATACCTAGTTTGGCGAGGTTTGCCTTCGCCTTTGCTCTATAAGAGGGATCTAAAAAACGGCTACTTCGTTTAGATCTAAGTATAGTGCCACCACGGTTGATGATCCCGCTTACACTGCTAAAATAGGCTTCGTGTATATCGCCATCGATAAGCCCATCGTAGCCATCATATATGAGGTAGGGTTTAAGATCTTTGGCGAGTGCATACTCCACAAAGTGTTTGATAGCGGGGTTCATTCCGCTAACATCTCCGCCTGAGCATAGTATTGCGATGCTATTCATCTAGTGCCTTTTTTTGCTAATTATATAGGTTTATTGTTAAAGTATATTATAATTTAGCAAAGGGGAGTGAATGAAAAGCAGTAGTGCACTATTTTTAAACAGCAATATATCAGCAAGATTAACAGGCATCGAACACTCCTCACTGCTTAGGGCTTCGATCTTTTTGCAAAATGGGCTTGAGAGAGTTTTCATAGTTACATTTAAACACAATGAGCGACTAGATGAGCATATAGCTATGCAGATGGATACAAAAAGATATGATGAGCGTATAGAGTTTGTGAGTATCTGGGATCTACTGCTTGGTTTTGTAGATCTGATAGATGGCAGGCTACATAGGGGCTACGAAGTGGGTCGCAAGTATAGATCTACTAATGCGATGGAGATAGTTTATGATGAAAAGGGTACAAAGGCTAAGGTGTGCTATTTTGGTGTAGATGGCGAGCTAGGGCTTGTTGAAATCGTAAGTGATGAGAAGCTAAGATCTGGGTTTTACATAGTAAACAATGGGACTGACCTAGAGTTTGTGGGGAGTGAGCAGAAACTATATGAGCTAGGGTTAAGTAGGCTTGTAAAAAAGATTGGCGGTGCTATTTTGGCGGTGGTAGATCGAAATGAGGTAGCGTATGTGCCTGCTATAATGTGTAGGCAAGAGTTGCAGGGTAGCGTTGATTTGCGGGTTGTGAGTGTAATACATAGTACGCACTATAAGGGCAAAAACTCTGATGGTGCGATCAAGAGTTTTTATGCTGAGATCTTTGATGTAAAACTGCCACCTGCTGATGGGGTGGTGGTCTTAAGTAGTGCCCAACTAAGAGATGTGACTAAACGCATATCTCACCAAAGAGTGCACTACATACCGCACGCCGTTGGTGCTTTAGCAAAGTATGCAGATCTAAAGCGTGATCCACGCCTTGTGGTTTATGTAGCGAGGCTCTCAAAGGAGAAGAGGCATATTGAGGCGATTGATATATTTGCAAAGGTACTGCGTAGTGTGCCTGATGCTAGGCTTGAGATCTATGGCATAGGCGAAGAGAGAAAGAAGATCATCGAGCATATAGAGCGACTTCGTTTGGGTGGATCTGTGAAGCTTATGGGGTATGCTTATGATGTTTATAGGGTTTTTGCATCTGCTAGAGTTTCGATCTCTACTAGCTCAATCGAGGCTTTTGGACTTTTTGTGCTAGAGTCGTTAAGTATGGGGTGTCCTTGTGTGGCGTATGGTATCAAGTATGGGCTTGAGGAGATTATAGAAGATGGCAAAAGTGGTTTTGTGGTGCGTGATGGCGATAGCGATGAGTTTGCAAGACGCGTAGTAGAGCTTTTGAGTAGTGAAGTTTTGCATGAGCAACTAAGTAGCTACGCGAGCCTAGATGTAGCTCATCGCTACTCAGTGACTAAATGTTTTAAGCGGTGGAGTGATCTGTATGAGCAGATGAGCATAGGAGTGCAAGCTCATCATAAAGAGATGGTTGCAGAGTACGCTAGTAGGTTGCTCTCTATGGTTAGTGTGATAGAAGGATCTCATAAGTATGTAAAAAAAGTGGCACTCTTTAGAGAGAGGATCGTCTATGTAGATCTGGAGTGCTATGGAGTAAAAATAGCCATAGATGTTAGGATCGAGACGGCTCAAGCAAGTATAATAGTGTTTGGTAGAGATCTTTATGACAAAGGTGTGCTTGTGGGGTCGATCAAGTCGGGGCTTGTAGATCTTGGTGTTAGTGAAGATCTAGGAGTGTTTGTTGTAGCGAGTCTAGCTAGTGGTGTAGAGGAGGTCGCTAAGCTACTTCTGGAGTGGGTGAGTAGAGTTGAGGATCTCTTTGAGCTACTAAGCAAGGAGCAGGTGTCGATGATGAAGCTTGAGTCTCTTAGAGGGTTGATGCAACAGAAGCTAGAGAGCAGATCTCAAGGGGCATTTTTGGAGCGAGTTTGGATCTATGATGGTCGTATGGTGGTGCTTGACTTTGAGATTTTTGGTAGAGTTTTGGCGTTTGATATGCGACTAGATATGAGTAAAAATGCCCTAAGAGTAGAGATGTTTATAAGGAAAACAAAAGAGCAGATCGAGCTAGTAGAGGGCTATATGCTTGGATCTAAAGATGGTAAATATACTATATATGATGGAGATGGCTTAGATTTAGATGGTGTTGTGAGGGTGATTTTGTCATATGTCTATATGGTGGCGTCCAGACGGGTTTTGAAGTAGTATGGTACCCGAACGGGTACTATACAAGCGGGTTTGATTTTGCTAAAATGTAGCACTATTTTATATAACAAGGTGTTATAGATGCAAGCAGGAACTGTAAAAAGCATAAAAGATGGCGAGTTTTTTGCCAAAGGGATCGATGGAAGTGTGCGAGAGCTTAGTGTTGGCGATGTTGTAAGCATCAACGAGATCATCTTTGGAAGTGGGCTAAATATAGGCTCTGCTAAGATGGAAGTAGAGCTAAGTGGCAACGATGTGATAGTGCTAATGCATGGGCAGTATCAGCAGATAGACTCTTCGCTTCTTGAGATGAGCTATGGTGATGATGAGTTGCTATTTACTACTGAGGCGATCAAAGCTAATATGGAGCTTTATGCTAAAGCAAACGAAGCAAATGCTTTGCTAGATGTGACAGATGAGGAGACCGCCGCGGGTCAAGAAGCCGCAACTAGTAGCGATCCTGGTAGTTCGATATTTGCCGATCGTGATGGCGATAGTACAGATGTGGTGAGCCAGCTTGTGGCAGAAGATGATCTAGGTGGCGTGGAATTTGGCGTGCCTTTTGCCGATGAGGGTATGGGTAGGGTAGTAGAAAATACTTCGCTACAAGTAACCATAAATACTGATCGCAATGATGATGGCGATGTGATAGTAAGTGGCATAACTGAGCCAAATGCCGAAGTGATAGTTGTAGATCCTGATGGCAATGAGTATGTCATCATCGCTGATGGAGATGGAAACTACGAGATAGTTATACCAAATGGCAAAGATGGTGACTATGTGGCTACTGCTAGCGATGAAGATGGTAACACAGGCTCAGCTTCATCTAACCTAGACACATCTGATAACTCCGACACATCTGATAACTCCGACACATCTGATAACTCCGACACATCTGATAACTCCGACACATCTGATAACTCCGACACATCTGATAACTCCGACACATCTGATAAC
>JBAYBZ010000009.1:0-86846 GCA_041669045.1 Sulfuricurvum sp.
TACATTCTCTCCTACACTAATAGCAGTAGTAGATAGCTCATGAGATATGGAAGCATTCTCACTTGAGCCTATCTTTGAAGTGTCTATCAGCTCACGAAGGTTGGCTATGAGGGAGTTGAAGCTAGTGGCGATCTCGCTTAGCTCTTGCGGGGATCTCTCATCTACTTTGATGGTGAGGTTGTTCTGCGTTGCAATACCTAACATACTCTTTTTGAACGCTTCGAGTGGTTTGGAGATGGAGTGAAGCAGTATGTATAGAAGCACTATCATAAATACTACAAGCCCAACAAACGAGGCGACACTGATGATGATCACTTCGCGTTCTATGCTATTTTGGGTGCTTTGTATATGTGTTTTTAGCTCAGCAAATATAACGCTCTTTTGGTCGCCAAGCAGGTTTATAGCGGTTGTGGAGAGTTTAAACCACTCACTAGGATCTTGAACTATCTCGCCTGCAGTACCGATGGATCTCACATAATCAATAGTGCCTATCGTCTTTAGTACTGATGGGTCGTTTTTGTAGTTTTGCAGAGCTTTTGGGTAGATGATGTTAAGCTCACCAAGTGCTAGATCGTACTTGCCCAGCGTGTCACCAAGTGCAAAACAGCTTGCATCATCAAGTTTTTGGCGGTTAAAAACGCCTGTGAGATTTGCTCTGAGTTGTCCCAAACTCTCTTTAGATAGAGCTAAGTATATGTAAGATTGCAAAGAGTTTCTAGTAAATGTGTCATTGACTGTGGGTGTAATGTCGCTAGCGTTTGCTATAAAAGATGCTATGGCGTTGGAGTAAAAACGCACAACTTGCCCCTCGCTAGCTAAGAGAGATTGAACCTCAGATCTGATGCGTGCTAGATCTGCAAGTGAGTTTAGCATCTGCGGAGTTGAGCCTGTTTTTTCAAATGTCTTTTTGATCTCAGCTATGGCAAGATCTAGTTTTTGGCGGGTTTGTGGCAAGCTCTGTGCACTAGCCCCACTGCCTTTGGAGCTCAAAAAACCTACGCTATAACCTCGCTCAAGTTGGAGTAGATCTATGGAAGCTGCCAGAGACTCTACCTCTTGAACTCTTAGACTATTTTGTGCAAACTCTCTGTTTCTCTCCATATCAAAGAGGATTTTTCCAGCAAGCAGTGCTACAATAGCTGCTATATTGATGACAGCTAGAGTTAGAAGTCTGGTTTTTATGCTAAGGGTATGACTTGCATTTGATGTGTTTAACAATTTCTGTTCCTTTGTGGGAGTTTATATTTTTTTATAAGAAAACCTTATAATAATTTGTGAAATATTATCAAAACAAACTTATAATCTAATTAAGCTATACTTATAACCACTTTTAACAGAAAATACCAAAAAATAGTTATAATTTATCCTGTGGGATAAAGACTTGAATATTGTATATCTATATAGTTTAAACAATAATTAACCTATGGGATAAATAATGAGAGAAAATTTCTCAAACTCTAGCGAAGATGAGATAGTGGAGTTTTATAAGCGAGTATCTAGCAATATTCGCTCTCTAAGAGAGGCTAGGGCGATGACTCAGCTAGATCTAGCTCTTGAGATCGGCATAAAATCAGTCGCGTTTTACTCAAACTGTGAAAATATGAGGTATGGTAAAAGGTTCAATCTTGAGCATATCTACAAGATCTCAAAGGCTTTGGGCGTAGATGTTTGCGAGCTTTTTTCGTAGTTTAAAGCACTTTTCTATATAATAGCGAAAAATATTTAGGCATAAAATGAGCAACAAACTACACATAGTCTCCCTAGGGTGCACCAAAAACTTAGTCGATACAGAGGTGATGTTAGGCAGGCTTGCAAACTTCGAGCTAACCGACGATGAGAGCGAAGCTGATGTCATCATCGTAAATACTTGCGGGTTTATAGAAGCAGCAAAAAAGGAGTCCTTGCAGACGGTTTTGAACCTGCATGAGGCTAGAAAAGATGACTCACTTCTGGTGATGGCGGGGTGCTTAAGTGAACGCTACAAAGAGGAGCTCTCAAGTGAACTAAGTGAAGTAGATATCTTCACAGGTGTGGGGGATTATGAACGCATCGATGAGCTACTTGCACTTAAAAAGTCCCGTTTTAGCGAGGGCGTTTATCTCATAGATGGAGCTAAACGGATCATCACAGGCTCAAACTACCACGCCTACATAAAGATCTCCGAGGGGTGCAACCAGAGTTGTAGTTTTTGTGCTATACCATCATTTAAGGGCAAGCTAAAATCCCGCTCGCTTGACTCAATCGCCACTGAGGTTGAGCGACTTGTGGCGGAGGGCTTTTGGGATTTTACATTTATATCGCAAGATAGCTCATCGTTTATGCGAGATGAGGGGGTGCGAGATGGACTCTCGCTTTTGGTGGAACGCATAGAGCTTATAGAGGGGGTGAGAAGTGCTAGGATCTTGTACCTCTACCCATCGACTATCTCGCTAAAAACGCTAGAGAAGATCGCAAAAAGCAAGATCTTTCACAACTACTTTGATATGCCGATCCAGCATATAGATAACGATATGCTTCGTACAATGAAGCGAGGTTTTGGCACAAAAGAGACGATGAGTCTGCTTGAGTATATGAAGAGTTTAGATGATGTTTTTATCCGCACAAGCTTCATAGTGGGGCATCCAGACGAGAGCGAGGAGCAGTTTGACTCTATGTGTGAGTTTGCAAAAAGTTTCGGTTTTGATCGCATAAATGTCTTTGCTTATAGTGATGAAGAGGGGACTTTTTCGCACCAGATGCAGGGCAAGATCGCTCAAAAAGTGATAAACCAGAGAGCAAAAAAACTTGGCAAAATCGCAGATGAGGTGATGCACGCTTCATTAGAAAAAATGGTCGGCAAGAGTGTTGTAGTGGTGATCGATGGCGAGAGTAGCGAGAGTGAGCTTATCCTTGGTTCTCGCGTCCTTGCGTGGTGTCCAGACATAGATGGCGAGATCTTAGTGACTGACAAAGAGATCGATGCCCAGCTAGTGGCGGGGCGGGCGTATGAGGCGAAGATCAAAGCTAAGCTTGGCGATAAGCTAGATGCAACTATCACAAAAGAGCTTTGATCTTTTAAGGGGAGCTAAAAACCTCTTAGCATTTTCGGGTGGCGTGGACTCAAGTGCACTCTTTTTTCTGCTCAGTGAGAGTGGAGTAGAGTTTGATATAGCCATAGTGGACTATGGTGTGCGGGAGGCTAGCCGCGATGAGCTATCTTACGCAAAAGAGCTTGCTAGTAGGTTTACTCTCGCGTGCCATACGCTAGAAGCACCGCATATCGAGGCTAACTTTGAGGCAGAGGCAAGGCGGATCCGCTACGAGTTTTTTGAAGAACTGATCGCAAAACATAACTATAAAAATCTTATTACCGCTCACCATCTAGGCGATCAGCTTGAGTGGTTTTTGATGCAACTCTCTAAGGGTGCAGGAGTTTTTGAGCTTGCTGGTATGAGTGAGGTGGAGCAAAGAGGCTCTTTTCGTGTAGTGCGACCCCTTTTGGGTGTGCAAAAAAGCGAGCTTGTAGAGTTTTTGCACAGCATAGATGAAAAGTACTTTGTAGATGAGTCCAACTTTGGCGATAAGTACAGGCGAAACTACTTTAGACACGCTATCAGCGATCCACTTTTGGAGCGTTATGGTGAGGGGATCAAGCGAAGTTTGGAGTATATAAGAGAAGATCTAGATCTCTTTAGTCTGCCCGAGTTTAGGCTTTTGGGTGAGCTGGGAGTGGCAAAGAGTAGCACAGATGCAAGGCTTGATGAGGTTGCCATTGATCGCCACTTAAAGAAGCGTGGATACTTGATGAGTAGGGGTGAGAGAGCGAGGTTAAGAGATGAGAGCAGTGTTGAGGTTGGTAGGCGGTTTGTGGTAGTAAAGAGTGGCGGTTTTTTGTATGTTGTACCGCGAGTAGATCCAAAACCTCTGCTTAGCAGAGAGTTTAAGGAGCTTTGTAGAACAAGAGCTATACATAAAGATCTGCGAGGCTATCTATTTTTAAACCAAGATCTGCTTGAGTTGTTGTAGTAGTAATAATACTGCTGCTGTGTATTTTATTATTAGATTTGTTTTAGCAAAAGATACCTTTAATTGTAATCAACCTCTTGTCACTTTTTTGTATCGACAAAAAAGTAACCAAAAAAACTCGTGAGCTTGAACGATTTTGAGGAGACCTTTTTGCTCTTTGCTAAAAATCAAAAACTCGCTTCGCTCAAACATTTTATACGCTCATCACTCAAAGATCTCGAGAACCTCAAAATCGATACGCTCACATACTGAAAACAGATATCGGAAAACAGAAAGCAGATCCGTTTTCGGTAATCCGTAATCCGTTATCTGTATGGACTTTGTTCTGCTGGCGTATCTTATAGTGCGTTGTAGACTTTCATAGAAAATGATGACTTGATGGTACTAGCTTCTCGTTTGAAGTGGATTGGGAAGTTTACCTCTATGACCCAGTCGCTACTGTTGATATTTTCTATAAAGTCGTAGAAGTTTTGTGGTGAGTCTATATCAGATGTGGTGGTGATCTCATAGATGGTGTAGCTTTGATCTTGCTGTGGATCTTGCACCTCTAGGATCTCTAAGGAGTTAAAAAACCTGCTATTTTGTGCTACAAAACCAGATGGATCGAAGCTTTTTCTAAGAGCCATAAGAGTAGGTTTGTGATCGCTTTTGAGCCTTTCATACTGCTCATGTAGAGCGTCAAAGTCGCCTTGTAGCTCGTGAGTGTAGAGCCTGATCTTTTGCACCTGCTCTTTTGCTGCTCTAAAGGATTTACCACTAGGTATGAGCAGATAGTATGAGAAGCTAAAGACAAAGATAAGCATAAAAAGTGTAGTTAGCAGTAGATATGTGTTTTGCCTACTCATTGATAAAAGCCTCTTGCGTAAGGTAGTTTTTGCTCACAAAGTTTAGCCACCCATCTTTTGCAGGGTAGAAGCTACTGCTAGTTTCGCTAAAGAGTGATCTAAGAGGAGCTGCTAGCATATAGTTGTAAACATCTCTGCTTGGCGTAACCCCGCTAAGTATGAGTGCTCGCTCTTCGATAGTCGCCTCGCTTAGCGTTATGGTGTCAGGGATAAGATCAAAGAGGTTTTGGATACTATCTTTTAGTATGATGTTTCGCGTGTATATTTGCGAGGCGGTGGAGATCTGAGCATTAACCTTAGAGATGTCACCTTTGGCTTGATCTATGTTTTTTAGTAGAGTTGTGTTTGTGTTTTCAAGGTGCGTGCGTTCATTTCTAAGATCAAAGTTTACATAAAACAAAAACGCATAAGTGGCAAAAAGCATCGAAATAGTGATGCTAAAAAATAGTGCTACAAGTTTTAGATCTTTGGTGAATATGCTCTTGTTTCGAGGATTTATGTAGCTAAAGCTCATAGTATCTCCGCCCTAGCTAGATAGCTTGTAGTGGATAGTATATCTACTTTTTTGATCTGCACACTCAAAAAAAGCTCATCTTCGAGAAGATCTTTTAGATCATTTTCTAGCGTGATCGCATCGGCGATATAGACATGCTCAACGAACTCGCCTTTGTAGAGATCGCTATGGTAAAACTCATCGAGTGCCTTTTGCACAAGCACAAACCGCTCATAGTTGCGGTTTAGTAGATCGCTTTTTTGTACACTTCCATCGCTTTTTTGCGAGTCACCAAAGGTATCTTCTATGACAAAATCTTCAAGATCATCTTTGGCGATATCGAGATCTTCCATCTCTATAAGCGAGCCTAGATCCTCCTCATCATCGAGCGAGATCTCATGTATATCGATCCCGCTAAGGCTTAGTTGTTGTGCATTTTCTTGTGATCTGATCTCCTCCTCTTTCGCCTTTAGCATATCGATATATTTGGCATAGAGGAGCTGTGAGCCTTTGAAGATGGCAAGGGTTAGGAAGTTGCGATCAGCTAGTATGTAGAGTGAGCAGGACTTTTGAACATACTCATCAAACATATGAGCTAGCAGTACAAATGGCGAGTAGATGAGATCAACTCCTAGATCTTCATACTCCTCTAGCAGTTCGCCCACACCTCTTGAGTAGTATGACCACCCATCGGAGTTGAAGCACTTTAGAGAGATGTTTTTTGTGTTGATATACTCTTTTGCTTTTTGCATCTCACAAGTTGGGATCGCACCTTGAGTTGAGAGAGTGTCTATCACGGTGATGTAGTGGTATGGTGACTCTTCGATGATGTTTTCGATGTAGCGGATCACTCTTTTGTCTGGTGTTGGGGTGTCAAATGACTCTTTGAAGCTCTTTTTGACCCGTCTTTTTGCGACGATCTCAGTTAGTATGTGCATCTGCTCTTTATCTGGCAAGATGGTTACAAAGATCTTAGGGTACAGCTCGCCAAGTTTAGCCATCTTTGCCAACTCTACTTAAGGGGTGAGCAAGGTCGTAGTTGTGCTTTTTGACACTGCTGCTGAGTTTTGTGTAGATCTGCGTAGTCGCCATGCTAGAGTGTCCTAGAAGGTTGCTTACATCGGCTATGGGGGCGTTGTGGTTGAGTAGCTCTGTTGCGTATGAGTGTCTTAGCTGATGAGGTGTCACTTTTAGCCCAACTTTTTTAAAGGTTTTACCTAGCATATATCTTAGAGCGTTGTGGTCAAGTCTTTTGCCATCTTTTTCAAATATATAGCTTTGATTTGTATATTTTAGCAAATATTGATCAATAAGATCTTTAGTTGAGTCCAAAAGTGGCACATCTCGCTCTTTGCCACCCTTACCATAGATGCGGATCCACTCGTTTTGTAGATCTTCTAGCTTAAGTTCTGCTAGCTCACTGATGCGAAGCCCAAGCGTATAGAGCAGGGTGATGAGCAGTTTTTCTGCTAGATCTGCCACCTCTAGGGCTTCTAGTATGTGAGCGTGGCTTATAGGCTTTGGAAGAGTGCGAGGAACTTTAAGTGAGTCATCATTTTTAAGTGCTATTTTTTGCCCATTTTCATTTAAAAACCTTATAAAACTTCTGATAGCACTCAGTTTTTTACTGATGGTTTTAGGGTTTAGTCCTTTTAGTTTTATGCGGTAGGGCATCAGATCTAGTGTGTTGGCATCTAGGGTTATATGCTCAAATGCCTCGCTAAGTGACTCATCATAGCTCTTTATGGTTAGATCTGAGTAGCCTCTGTTTTGCTCTAGGTGAAGCAAGAACTCCCTTTTTTTACTAATTATGCTCTTCATCACTGTGCTTCAAAAGCTTAGATCTTATGATCTCTTTTGCCTCTACAAGATCATATGAGCTTAGATCTAGTGGGGGTGTGGCGTAGTATGTGAGTGTGCCAAATGGTTTTGGGATAACGAAGCGATCCCAGCTATTTGCCACCCACTTTTTGCTAGCTTTGATCTCAACAAGCACTACCTTTGTGCCTGTTTTTTGTGCCATCACAACTACGCCATTACCAACACTGTGGCGAGGTCCTTTTGGACCATCGGGAGTGATGCCGATGTCATAACCCTCTCTTATGGCTTTGATCGCATTTAAAAGCACTCTACTAGCCCCTCTAGTAGTAGATCCATGCACTGTATCAAGTCCAAAGTAGCTGATGGTTTTGGCTATGAGTTTGCCATCGAAATGCTCCGAGATGAGCACCTTAGCGTGTGCTTTTTTGCGGTAGCGTTTGTAGAGGTGTGGGAGCATCAAAAGCTCGCCGTGCCAGCAAGCAAATATGATCGGCTCTTCGCCCACACTTGCGGGTATGTGAAACACCTTTTTGTTTGTAGCGTAGATGAGCCTTATAAAAAGTGATGCTAAAAGCGGGAAGATCGCTAGTGCGGTGTATCTAAAGAGCTTTTTAGCCAACTAGCTCACCACTAAATACCACTCGCCCAACCCCAGTGATACGCACATCTCTAAAGGTGCCAAGCAGCTCCTCTGATCCTCTAACTTTTACAAGCAGGTTGTTATCACTCCTGCCACTCACGCTTAGATCACCCCCAAGCTCCTCAAAGTAGACTCTAAAGATCTTGCCAAGATACTCTTTGTGCTTCTCATCTATGATGCTAGTGTGCAGATCTTGCAGGTGCGTAAGTCTCGCAGATGCCACATCTTCATCTACTACTCCACCAAAGTTTTCAGCTTCAGTTAGTGGACGAGGCGAGAACTTAAATGAGAAGATCTGATCAAAACGAACCTTTTTCATCACATCTATGGTATCTGCAAAATCCTCTTCGCTCTCATCTGGAAATGCAACGATGATGTCGGTGGAGATGCTAGCCTCTGGTGCTTTTGCTCTGATGCGATCCACACGATCCAAAAACCACTCTTTTGTGTAGCCTCGCTTCATATCTCTAAGCACTTTGGTTGAGCCACTTTGAAGCGGAATATGGATCGATTTGCAGATCTTAGGGTTTTGTGCAAACTCATCTATAAACTCATCGTCCATATGAAATGGGTGCGGTGAGGTAAAGCGGATCCGCTCAAGTCCTTCTATGAGACTAAGCTCTCTTAGAAGAGTGGTAAAGTTTATCTTTTTGTGATCGTGTGAAAATCTTCTGCCGTAGTTGTTTACATTTTGCCCTAGCAAAAAGATCTCTTTTGCCCCACTTGCTACGGCTTTTTTCGCTTCACCAACTATTAAGTCTGATGGGATTGAGATCTCATCACCTCTAGTCATTGGCACGATGCAGTAGGTACAGCTCTTATCGCACCCAATAGAGATGTTTATATACGCCTTAAATGGCGAAGTTCTAAACTCCCCAAAAGCAAACTCACTCTCATCGTAGTCGATCTCCACCTCTACTGCTTTGTCGCGGTGCAAAACATCGCTGATTTTAGAGACATTTCTAGCACCTAGCACAAAGCTTACATAAGGAGCTCGCTTAATGATCTCCTCACCTAGATGTGACGCCGTGCAACCACATACGCCGATCTTTGCACCCTCTTTTCTTCTTGTTGAAAACTCCTAGCTCACTAAATAGCTTTGCAACAGGCTTTTCTCTAACAGAGCAGGTGTTGATGATGATGAGATCTGCCTCGCTTATGTCGCTTGTGGTGGTGTAGTTCTCTTTTTTGTTAAGCTCTGCTATGATGTGCTCGCTATCACGGCTATTCATAGCACACCCTAGCGTCTCGATGTAGAGTTTTTTGCTCATTATTTGATGATATGAACTTGGTACATATATTCGTTATCGGTTAAGCCATACTTCACTTCGCTCATATAGAAGCTTTTGCCATCTTTTTCAAAGTGATCTTGAAGTGATAGTAGATCTTTGTGTGAGTTTTCGCGATCGAAGTAAAATATAACGCTCTCTTTTTTCTCAACCTCTGCTTCTATGCGAGAGAGTTCGATCTTTTTGGGCTTAGCATTTACCTCTACTCTAGCTAGTTTTAGATCCATTTTTTATCCTTAAATATTTTTGTTATGTTACTTCAAATGTGCTAAAAGTCGCATTAAAGCCCTCTTTTAAATAATTGTGCTATAATGTCACTTCTTCATAAGAAATCTTCCCATTATATTACTATTTTTTATGATACTAGAGAAACACAAAGGGCGTTTTATGGAAAAAATACTAGAGATCGCAGACTCAATTGCAAGTGAAAAAAGCCTAGATGCAAAAGATGTTTTGGAGGCTATAAAGTCCTCTTTTGTGCAGAGTGCAAAGAGAGTCATAGACAGCAAACTAGAGTTTGATGCACAGCTAAATGAGCAAAATAGAGCCATAGATCTAGTGCAGATCATCACAGTTGTAGCGGATAATGATGAGAAGCTAAGTGATGATGAAGTGAAGATGAACTTTATGTCACTAAGTGATGCAAAAGGTTATGATGATAGTGTTGAGGCGGGTGATCAGCTTCAGATCGCTCATAAGCTTGAAGACTACGGACGAACAGGGGCTGCGGCACTTCATCGTGAGATAGAGTACCACATACAAAAGCTGGTTGAAGATCAGGTTTATAACAAGTACAAATCCAAAATCGGCACACTTGTAACGGGCAGAGTGACAAGGGTTGATGCCTCAAATGCCACATATATGGAAGTTGATGAGGTTAAGGCGGTTCTTCCTATGAAAAGCCGTATAAAAGGGGAGATCTTCAAGGTAGGAGATCACCTAAAAGCGGTAGTTAGACGAGTAAATCTTGATAAAGAGATGGGGATCCAAATAGAGCTCTCTCGCACATCGCCAAGGTTTTTAGAAGCACTTTTGGAGCTTGAAGTGCCAGAGATCGCAGATGGTGCGGTGGTGATAGAAAAAAGCTCTCGTATCCCAGGGGAGAGGGCAAAAGTAGCTGTTTTTAGCACACACCCTCAAGTAGATCCAGTGGGTGCGACAGTTGGTGTGAAGGGTGTGCGTATAAACGCAGTTAGCCAAGAGCTAAATGGCGAAAATATCGACTGTATAGAGTTTACAAATGTAAAAGAGCTTTTTGTCTCAAGAGCGATGAGCCCAGCCATAGTAAATGGCGTCGAGATAGTGGGTGAGGGCGAGGAGAAAAAAGCGATCGTTACACTTCCAAGTGATCAAAAGTCAAAAGCGATCGGCAAAAGCGGGATCAATATCCGTCTAGCATCGATGCTAGTGGGTATGGATATAGAGCTAATAGAGACTGCAAATAGCGAAGATGAGCCAAAAAGTGAGCAAAAAAGTAGCGTAGATGATCTAAGAGCCTTGTTTAACTAAGGCTCTTTTGAGGTAAATGGATTTAGTTTTAGTAGAGCTAGATCTGCTAAGATGTTGCCAAGAAGTGTTAAAAATGCGGTGATGATGAGTATGCCCATGATCAGCGGATAGTCGCGACTAAGTGCACTAAGATAAAATAGTTGCCCCATACCATCGATGCCAAAGATGGACTCAAGTATCACACTTCCACCAATAAGAGAGGGTAGAGATAGCCCCAAAAGTGTGATGATGGGTGGAAGCAGGTTTGGCACTATATAGTAGCGAAGAAGCTTGTATCTGCTTAGATCTCTTGAGAGTGCAAAGTAGTAGTAGTCGCTCTTTAAGATCTCTAAAGTTAAAGATCTAACATACATCGCCATACTTCCAAACCCTACAAATACCATTACCGATATGGGCAAAACTAAGTGATGAGCCATATCTAGGTAGTAGTAGATCCCCTCTTTTGCCTCAAGCGAGTGCACCCCAGAGATGGGCGTGATGCCAAGTGTTAGAGAAAATAGCAAGATAAACAGAAGTGCTAAGTAAAATGATGGCATCGCAAATGAGAGTAGGCTAGCTTTTGTGATGATGCTATCTGTTTTTTGCTCATATTTTAGTGCTGATGTTATGCCAAGTGTGAGCGAAATGATAAAAACAAGTAGCATCGAGATGATGTTTATAGTTAGTGTGATGGGGAGTCGTTTGAGGATCTCACTGCTCACATCAGCTCCTGAGACAAAGGAGATGCCAAAGTTTAGAGTAGCTATGTTTCTCACCCACTCAAGGTACTGTATGTGAAGTGGTCTATCAAGCCCGTAGATTGACTTAAGATTTGCTAGAGCTTGCTCGGACATATTTGGGTTAAGTTCACCTCCGCTTAAGAAGCTGTTGGGTGCGGCGTGGATCGCCAAAAAAGAGATCGCCGAGATGATTAGAAGCATCAAGGCGATGTAGAGAAGTTTTTGAAAAAACCTACGCACTTAAGTTTAGGCTACTTTGCAGCGTCCCACGAGAAGATAGTCCTGCCATCTCTCTCCTCAACTGCTGCTATGCCCATGATGTTATACCCCGCATCAACATAGTGCACCTCGCCTGTGACACCGCTTGAGAGGTCACTTAGTAGGTACATCGCAGAGTTACCAACCTCATCAGTTGTTACATTTTTCTTTAGTGGTGCGTTTAGTTCGTTCCAGTTTAGGATCTGCTTAAAATCCCCTATGCCCGAAGCTGCAAGCGTTTTGATAGGACCTGCTGAGATCGCATTTACTCTTTGGTGTTTTGCTCCAAGCTCCACTGCCATATAGCGAACACTTGACTCTAGTGCAGCTTTTGCGACACCCATAACATTGTAGTTTGCTATATATTTTGGACCACCAAGATATGAGAGAGTTAGGATTGATGCACCCTCATTTAGTACACTTTCAAGACGGTTTGTTAGATCTATGAGTGAGTAAACCGAGACATCCATTGCCACTCTAAACGCCTCTTTGGTTGTTTTCATAAATGGCTCGCTTAGTGCCTCTTTTGGTGCAAATGCCACAGAGTGAACCAAAAAGTCGATCTTGCCAAAGTTTGCTTCTATCACAGAGGCGATATTTGCCATATGATCCTCATTTGAGACATCTAGCTCAAAAACGCTACTACTTCCAAAGCTCGCTGCAATCGGCTCTACTCGCTTTTTTAGTGCATCATTTAGAAATGTAAATGCCATATCAGCACCTTGAGCGTGACAAGCTTTTGCTATACCATATGCTATCGATTTATCATTTGCCAGACCAACTATTAGACCTTTTTTGCCCTTCATTATCATTTAACTCTCCTTATTTATATTTTTTGCTATGCGACATAGATTTGAAAATACTCTAGCATCTAGCGATGCACCACCAACCAAAACACCATCAACACCATATATAGAGACGATATCAGCGATATTTTCCTCTTTTACACTCCCGCCATAAAGCAGCGGTGCATCACTTAGTGATCTAAGACTACTGTGCGTCTGCTTGATCTGCTCAAGTGATGGGATAAGTCCAGATCCTATCGCCCAGATAGGCTCATAAGCGATGATGAGATCTTTATAGCTAGCATCTATAAAGCTTAGCTGATGAGTAAGATGCTCCTTCACGGCTTCAAAGCCACTCTCGCGTAGAGCTAATGACTCGCCTATACAGTAGATGATCTTAAAGCCTTTTGTTGCAAAAAACTCAAACTTGCTCTTAAGCATCTCATCGCTCTCACCGAGGATCTCTCGCCTTTCGCTATGACCTATGAGGATAGTTTTTATGCCAAACTCATCTAGTTGATCTAGTGCTATCTCGCCTGTAAATGCCCCATTTTGTGCGGGATAGGCGTTTTGTGTACCAAGTGTTACTCTGCCACTATGTGACTGCAGGGCAGTAGAGGGTGGAAATACGAAAACCCCCTCGCCATCGACGCTCTCCTCTAGGGTAGCTAAGTAGGTGGTGGTTGCCTCTCTTGTAAGGTTTGACTTGAAGTTTGCTGCAACTATCACGCCTACTCCTTAGCTATGAGTGGGAGCACCCCGGGTAGGAGCTTGCCCTCAAGTAGCTCAAGTGAAGCCCCTCCACCTGTGGAGATGAAAGTTATCTCATTATCAACCCCAACTCTTTGTACTAGATCTGCTGTGTCGCCACCGCCTACCACGGTTGTAGCATAGCTTTTTGCCAAAGCTTCTGCCATAGCGTTAGATCCTCTTGCAAACTTCTCCATCTCATATACACCCATTGGACCATTCCAGAGGATCGTTTGAGCATCACTAATCGCCTCTTCGTAGAGCTTCAAAGTTGCAGGTCCAATATCAAGCCCCATCCACCCTTGTGGTATCTCTTGAGCGGTGGTTATCTTGTTGTGAGCATCTTCGCTAAACGCTTCTGCTGCGACTACATCAACAGGCAAGTAGAGTTTGACTCCTAGTCGTCTAGCCTCGTCCATAATGGCTCTAGCGTCGCTTAGTAGGTCATCTTCTACAAGAGAGCTTCCTATGTCATACCCTAGCTCTTTTAGAAATGTAAACGCCATTCCCCCGCCTATGATCATCTTATCGACCTTTGGCAGTAGGTTTACTAGTGCTTCAAGCTTGCCAGAGACCTTGCTACCGCCCACGATAGCGACAAATGGGCGGATAGGGTTTTGGATCAGTTTGCCAAAAAATTGGATCTCTTTTTGGAGTAAAAAGCCAGCTGCTTTATGTTTGGCATCAAAGTGGTGAGCGATGCCCTCTACTGATGCGTGAGCACGATGACTTACACCAAATGCGTCGTTGATGTAAAACTCCGCCATAGAGGCTAGAGCGGAGCTAAAGGCGTCACTATTTTTAGTCTCACCCTTCTCAAAACGGAGGTTTTCTAGTAGCAAAACCTCGCCACTTTTTAGCATCGATGCCTTTGTTGTAGCATCTTCACCTACAACATCATTTGCCATAATGATCTCCCGCTTTAGCAGATGCTGAAGCCTCTTTGAGATGGGGCGAAGCGAGTAGTCATCGTTAAACTCACCCTTTGGGCGACCAAGGTGTGAGGCGAGTATAAGCGAGCACTCCTGATCTAGGCAGTAGTTGATAGTAGAGAGTGCACCACGGATACGGCGATCATCAGAGATGTTGCCAAACTCGTCCATTGGGACATTAAAGTCACAGCGGATAAAGACTTTTTTGCCACTAAGATCTAGATCTTTTATGTTTAGTAGTTCCATCTCTAGCCTATTTGCTGATATAAACTGCCATATCTACAAGTCTCATGGAGTAACCCCACTCGTTGTCATACCACGCCATAACTTTTACCATATTGCCATCGATCACTTGAGTTAGATCTTTCGCGACGATAGAGCTATAATCGCACCCCACAAAATCTTGCGATACTCGCATATCCTCATCTACTAGAAGTATCCCTTTTAGTGCTGTTTGAGAAGCTTTTATAAACACTTCGTTTACCTCATCTTTTGTGGTGTTTTTGCCCACCAAAACATTTAGATCTACCATCGAGACATTTGGTGTTGGAACTCTCACACTTTGACCATGAAGCTTGCCTACAAGTTGAGGTAGTACTAGCCCGATAGCCTTTGCAGCACCTGTGGTTGTTGGGATCATATTGATAGCTCCTGCTCTTGCTCGGCGTCTATCTTTTGAGTGTTTTACATCTAGTATGTTTTGGTCGTTTGTATATGCGTGGATCGTAGTCATTAGCCCCTTTTCTATACCAAACGCATCATCAAGAACTTTCGCCACAGGCCCTAGGCAGTTGGTAGTACATGAGGCGTTTGAGACTATGTTCTCTCCAGCATAAAGATGCTCATTTACACCGATAACAAATGTTGGAGTATCATCTTTTGCAGGGGCAGAGAAGAGCACTTTTTTGACACCTTTGTCTATGTGAACCTTAGCGTCTTTTTGGCTCAAAAATACGCCCGTACACTCTAGCACCATATCAGCACCACACCCAGCAAAGTCCAAGTTTTTTGGGTCGCGATCGTTAAATACTCTAATCTTTTTGCCATCTATGCTTATGTGGTGCTCATCAACTTGCTCTACCTCTGAGCCAAATGTGCCATGAACTGAGTCATACTTGAGCAGATAGAGGATCATATCCATACTCGCCATATCGTTTATCGCAACAAGTTCCACATCACTACGAGAAGCTACTATCCTTGCCACACAGCGTCCAATTCTTCCAAAACCATTTATCGCTATCTTTAGTGCCATCACAAATCCTAGGTAAAAAATTGGATTATTTTATCTAATCTTAGCTATAATTCGCATTAAAAATGAGTAGAGTTGCACTTTTTGGCGGATCGTTTGATCCCCCACACAACGGACATATTGCCATAGTTGAGGCTATAAAAAGGCTAGATTTTATAGATAGCATCATCATAATGCCTGCGTTTTTAAACCCCTTTAAGACGCACTCATTTGCCAGTGCAGATCTAAGGCTAGAGTGGCTAAGAGAGATCTTTAAAGATGATGATATGGTTGAGGTGAGTAGCTTTGAGGTGAGTAAAAACCGCAAAGTAGCAACCATAGAGAGCGTAGAGCATCTTAGATCTAGTTATGATGAGGTTTTTGTGGTGATTGGAGCGGATAATCTTGCCTCACTTCATAAGTGGAGCGAGTATGATAGGCTCTCTCGCCTCGCCTCGTTTATAGTAGCACCAAGAGGCGGTGTTAGGATCCCAGATGAGTTCATAGCACTAGATGTTAGCAGTAGTGACTCTTCAAGCGAGTTTAGAGCCTCACTCTCGCCCGCGATGCTTCCAGATGTGGTTGCTGGTAAGATATATAGATATTATAAGGATAGGATTTTGCAAAATAGAGTAGAAAAGATAGTAGAGGTTTTGAGTAACAACAAAGCAGAGAGTGTTGAGGTTTTTGATATAAAGGATCGTGAGTATATCGCAGATAGTGTGGTTATAGCCTCATCTATGGGACAAAAACATACGCTTGCACTCTTAGATCACTTGCGTAAAGAACTAAAGCCTGCTGAGCAGTTTTTAGGCTCTGATGAGAGCGAAAATTGGGTGGTAGTAGATCTAGGTGACATACTCATTCACATAATGACGCCAGAGTATAGAGCTAAGTATGATCTTGAGAGCTTTTTATCTTCACTAGCAAATAGGGCTAACTAATCTAATTGCTTCTATTTGCTCTCTTGAGGGGTGTTGTATAGCATATCGCTATAATTAAATATGGACTCCACATACTTTATAGCCTCGCTTCCTCTTGCGTAGCCATGGCGAAGTTTGGAGTAGTGTTTTCGCTGTGCTAGAAGTGGTAGCACACTCTTTAGATCTTGCCACGCGTAAGCGTTTTTACCCATCTTCTCAGCAAGTCTTATAGCATCAAATATATGTCCAAGCCCTATATTGTAAGCAGCTAGTGCAAACTTGATCCTATGCTCGCCTACTATCTTCTCATCAAGACGATCCATTAGCTCTCTTAGATGTCTCGCACCGCCTATGATACTAGATCTAGGATCTACTCGATCTACTACTTTTAGTGTTTTGGCGGTGTCAAGAGTTAGCATCATAAGCCCACGCACACCTGTTGGACTAACGGCATTTTTGTTCCACTGCGACTCCTGATAAGAGAGTGCTACAAGTACATTATAGGGGATTTCATACTTTATAGACGCCTCTTTGAAAAACTCCACATACTTTGGTAGCAAGGTCTTTGCTCGCTTATAAAACATAGCCGAATCCATATGATCTATGACAAGGTTGTTATCAAAATAGTGATCTTTTATGCGAGCTAGCTCCCCGCTTTGAGTGAAGATGTTGATCCACTCATATAGATCCTCTTTTAGTCCACTTGAGTCGGTATTTAGCACCCATGCTAGCTGATCGCGACTCCCAATGGTAAAGGCGTAAGCAAGATCAGAGTAGTAGCGTTGGTTTATGGAGAATATATTTGAGTCTACAATGGTGCAGTCTGTCTCACCCGAAGCGACCTCAGCTAAGATCTCCTCGATAGAGGCATCATCACTAAAGGTGGCAACGATGGTTGGATCTTCGCTTAGAAGCTCTTTTAGTGTGGTGCTGTATTTGGTCTCGGTTGGGGTTTTGATCTTTAGGTTGCTTAGGGTTTGCGTATCTTTTGGAAACTTTGAGGCTCTATATAGTAAGCGGTTGCAGATCATCTGCTCTTGTACCTCAAGATAGGCTGGCCCCATGTTGTAGAGTTGCTCATTTTGGGTGGTTTTGGCTAGTAGAGCGGAGGTGATATGGATATTTTCATCTCTACTAAGCTCAAGTGCCTCTTTTGCGGTGTTGGCTACTGTGATATCAAGATCTACCCCAAGATGTGAGGCGTAGCTTGAGAGTAGTTCGTACTCAAAGCCTTTTTTGCCATCACCGCCTAAGTAGTAGGTGGAGCTTGAGTTTATAAGCACCACATTTAGCGTGCCGTTTTTCTTGATGGTTTGAAGCATTGTAGGGTAGAAGTAGCGTTGAAGTAGCCCATACTGCGAGTGGCTAAACCACCCAAATATATAGAAATAGATGCTAAAGAGAATGATAGTCACTTTGGTGATACTGCCTCTTTTTATCACGCTTTTGCTCCTAGATCTTTTGCAAAGATAAAGCGGTTTATACCATCTTCATGCTCATACGCTAGCACCTCGTGATGCACTTTTAAGATAGAATCCACCAGATAAAGCCCAAGCCCGAAGCTATTTTTAGCGGGGTTATCTTTGGTAAATGGCTCTATGTAGTAGCTAAGAGGTTTTTTTAGCACTTCGCCACGACTCTCAAAACATAGCTCGCCATACTTGTAGATTATGTCGATGTGAGCATCATCTGAGTATTTTATACCATTGTCGATCATATTTTTTATAGCAGTAGTATATAGTCTAAAGTTTACACTAAGCTTGATCGAGGCGTCTATGTCGGTGCTAAGTGCTTCAGCATCTGCCATTGCTAGATCTTTAGCACCATCTATTAGATCTACCAATCTATACTCATTGAAGCTGTTTTTATCACCTATGCTTGTCACCTCCTCTATGAGAGCGAACTCATTTACAAGTGACTCTAGCCTGCCAAAGATGGAGCTAAAGCGATCTTTTTGCTTTTGACTATCTAGCATCTGTGTGGCGATAGTACCTTTAGCGATGGGCGTCTTTAGCTCGTGCATTATGTTTCGTAAAAATAGCGTCCTAGACTCCATTATGTTGTTGATCTGGTTTTTGGCGTTTTCTAGCTCATTTGAGACGAGTGAGATCTCATCGCTTCCGCTTGATTTGAATGATATATTCATATTGCCACTTGCATAAAGTGCTATCTTTTTGCGTAGGCGGATAAGTGGGCGAAGCCTTTGAAGTATAAGAAAAAATGAAAATAGTATGATAGCGATAATAGCTAGGTATGTATAGATAATCGAAGCGTAGCGAAACGGTTTTAACTCCTCATCAAGAACCATTATGGAAGAGGAGGGGGCTTTGATGTAGAAGTAGATACTATCTCTATACTCAAGCATCGTAGCACTCATCTCTTTGACGATCTTTTTGGTATAAAGTCCCGTAGGAGCTAGCATAAGTGAGCTTCCTATGCTTTGAAAATCCTTGCTTATGAGAGGTTTTGCCTCCGCTAAGATCCGCTTGATGCGAGGCTCTTTTTTCTCTAGCTCAAGCTTATAGACAGCGAGATTTGCCTCTAGTAGTATAAGAGGTGAGTTCTCTTGTTCGTGCTGTTGAAAGATCTGCGTAATAGTGGTGTGCTTTGCAAAGATATGGTTTATGTAGCTCTGTTTGTTGAGCTTGAAAAACTCCCAAAAGACTACGCTTACGCTGATGACTGCAACACTTAGTGCAAAGAGTACAGTCAGAAGTACAGCGTGCTTTTTCAAGGCATGAGCCTACTTGAGGAGCTTATAGCCAACTCCCCGAACTGACTCTATGAGGCTTTTATCTCCTAGTTTGCCCCTGATACGACCAACCATCACATCGATACTCTTATTTGATGAGTCCTCGTTGATGGCGTTTACATTGTGTATGAGATCCTCTCTTGAGACCACAAGTCCCTGCTTTTGGATCATATATGAGAGTATGCCAAACTCTGCGTTTGTTAGATCGATGCTTCGACCTTTGTAGGTTATGCTCATAGAGGATAGATCACACTTAAAGTCGCTTTTGGACTCCTCTTTTTCTAGGCTTCTAGCCTCGTAGCGACGAAGCACAGAGTAGATCCTAGCTTCAAGCTCTCTAGGATCGTATGGTTTTGGTATGTAGTCATCTGCACCTAGCTCAAGAGCTTTGATCTTATCTGTTACATCGCTTCTAGCTGATGAGATGATGATGGGTATATCTTGCCTCTCACGGATCGACTCACAAACCTCAAGCCCGTCCATACCAGGGAGGGTTAGATCTAGTATGACTAGATCAAATGGCTCAAGCTTTAAGATACTAACAGCTTTAAATGGATCATCTTCTGTGATCACCTCAAACTCAAACTGCTCAAGATACTCTGTGAGTATCTCTGCAAGCTCTAGATCATCTTCGATCATCAATATCTTTTTCTTTTTCATAGCACACAGTTTACCCAAAATAAGCTAATCTTTAGCTAATTTAACCAAATAGTAGAGCTAGTCTATATGCTACAAATGCTAAAGCGTAAGCAACTAGCGATGTGAAGATGAAGAGATAAAAAAAGTACTTGATACTCCCAGCTTCTTTAGTAAAGACCACCGACGCCGCAAGACAAGGCAAGTAGATCATAACCACCACTATAAACGAAACCGCCGAAGCAAAGGGGACATTTTTGCTGATGATCTCTTTTAGTGAGCTAGACTCCTCATCTTCTTCACCGCCAAGTGAGTAGAGCACACCAAGTGTTGAGACCACCACCTCTTTTGCCGCAAGCCCACTTTGAAGAGCTATGTTTAGCTTCCAGTCAAAGCCAAGCGGTGCAAAGATAGGCTCGCTAAACTTGCCAATGATCCCAAGGTAGCTTGACTCCAAAAGCTTCTCGCCAAGCTCATTTTCAAGAGTGCCTTTGGCTTCTTCGCTAGCTAGCTCAATCTTAGCTTCATAGCTAGCTTTGAGTGCTTCATCTTTTGGGTAGGTGCTTGCAAACCAGACTAGCACCGCAGCTGCTGCTATAAAAGTGCCCGCCTTTTTTATATACATAAGTGTTTTGGTTAGCACCGTGTGCCAGATGAGCTTAAGTGAAGGCAAGCGGTACTTTGGCATCTCCATAACAAATGGCTCATCTGCTCCTTTAAACGCAGTAAGTTTTAGCACTTTTGCAGCTATTAGCCCGATGAGTGCACCGCTTATGTAGATGACAAATAGCACATTTCCTGCCATCTCAGATCCAAAAAACGCCCCGCTAAAGAGTACATATATGGGAAGTCTAGCCCCACAGCTCATAAAACCGATAACAAAGAGTGTCAGCAGTCTATCGCGATCATTTTTAAGCACTCTTGCACTCATATAAGCTGGGATTGAGCACCCAAACCCCGTAACAAGTGGTATAAAACTCTGCCCATGTAGCCCAAATTTATGGAAAAACCCATCTAGCAAAAATGCAACCCTTGACATATAGCCCGTCGTCTCTAAGAGAGCAAGTCCCACAAAAAGTATGACGATGTTTGGCACAAAACTAAGCACTGCTCCCACACCTGCGATAATCCCATCACCCAAAAGTGAGCCTAGAGTCTCGCTATTCACATGAGAACTCACAAGACCCCCAAGAGCCTCAAAACTATCCTCTATAAGCCCTGTGGGGATATCGCCAAGTGTAAAGGTGAGCTGAAAAAGCAACCACATAAGAAAGAGAAATATAGGGATCCCAAAGTAGCGGTGTATAAGGATAGAGTCTAGCCTTTGGCTTAGTGTGGCGGGCTTTTTTTGCTCATCAACACTTAGCACCTCAGCACTCACCCCACGGCTAAAAGATGCCTTCTCTAGCACAAAAGCCTCATATATATCATCACTGTCGTGATGTAGTTTTATATGATCTAGTGCATCATTTAGAGTGCTTTGAAGCTCGATCCAGATGGGATCATCTCGTAAGATCTGATATGTCTTTTTATCTCCTCTTAAGAGGTTGATCGCGGTATTTCTGCACTCATAAGAGTCTTTGTAGATCCTAGCAAGTTTTGAGCTAAGTTTTGAGATCTCCTCCTCTACTGCCTCGCTAAAGATGAGTTTGTTTGGCTCAAGTGGCTCCATATAAAGCTCTACGATACCATCTAGTAGCTTGCCAAGTCCGCTTTTAGTCGCAGCAGAGACCTTTATGGTAGGGACTCCTAAGATGAGTGACATCTGTTTTTCGTCTATATCCATACCCTCTTTGATGGCTTCATCACTCATATTTAGTGCGATGAGCATCTTTTTGCCAAGTGTCATTAGCTCACTTGTTAGATGCAGGTTTTTCTCTAAGTTTGTGGAGTCGATCACATTTAAGATGATGTCGTAGTGCTCATCTGCTAAAAAGCTACTACTCACCTTCTCTTCGCTTGAGTAGCCACTTAGTGCGTAAGTCCCGGGTAGATCTACTATGTTAAACCTAAAGCCCTTATGCTCAAATATGATCTCGCTTTTTTCCACCGTAACACCAGAGAAGTTGCCCACTTTTAGCCTAGCGTTTGAGATGGAGTTTATAAGCATACTTTTGCCAACATTTGGTTGCCCAACTAGAGCGATTTTTATCATATCTCTACCCATTTTGCACCACTTTGATCATCTTTGCCTCATCTCTTCTAAGAGCTATACTGCTTTTGCCCACTTGCACTTTTAGAGCCGTTTTTGATGGTGCATACTCTACTATTTCTACTCTCTCGCCCTTTATAAGCCCAAAGGAGATGAGCCTTTTTTTAAGCTCCCCTTCGGCTAAGATAGCTATTATTTTCAACTTCGAGCCCTTCTCAAACTCGTTTAGGTAACTACCACTATTCATTACGCCCTGCCAATTTTTTGGTTATTGTATATCAATATTCATTATCAATAAATTAAAGAGCTATAATTTACGCTTAACCTGCTATACTTTCGCTAAAAACGAGGCGTAAAATGCGGTTTTTGTATAGTAGCTCTTCACACTTCAACTTAGCAAATCTCTTCACTTTTGCAAATATCACCGCGGGGCTTTTAGCGGTATATTTTATCACAGAGCACAACTACTTTGTAGCGGTTATACTTGCGTGGTTGGGCGGAGCTTTTGATATATTTGATGGCAAGATCGCAAGAAAGTATGGCATCTCAAATGAGTTTGGTATACAGCTAGATAGTTTCGCGGACTTTTTAAGCTTCGTGCTTGTGCCTGTCTTTTTGATCTTTGATGCGATCTATGCAGGAAGTGATCTGCTTTTTTTGGCTTCAATCGTTAGTATCTACTATGTTATAAGCGGGCTTAGACGCCTTATAGAGTTTAACATAAATGCCGATGCAGGCGAGGTTGGCAAGTATTTTGTAGGAGTGCCAACTCCCCTTGGAGCTATACTGCTTTGGCTTGTTTTTTTATCTCATACATACTTAGGAGTTGGTGCGTTTTTGGTGATAATCCTAATGGTAACTATTGGGTGGAGTTTAAACTCTAAGCTAAAAGTTCCCCACCCTTAAAGCACTTACTTGTTGTTTATAGCAAACTTACCGCTTCCATAAACACTAATAGCAATCGAGACTAAAAGGTAGATAAACGCTAGCTCAAAAACCACTCCGCCTTGCGGTGTTAGGGTGAGTAGCGAACCCCAATAGGCTAAAAATATAGCAAAGATCATATTTACCGCCATAACGCCCGCTGCGACTCTTGCATAGACGCCTAGTATGATAAGTATAGGCATCGCCACTTCGCCTACATAGACCCCATAAGCAAACACTTCAGGCAGTCCGCGAGAGACTACCATCTGCTTGATGGGTGCGATGCCGTGGATTATCTTGTGTGCACCATGAAAGAGCATGAGAATGCCCACTCCAAGACGCATAATCAGTTTGGTTATATCATTTAGCATTAAGCACCTCATTTATTTAGATATAATTCTAGCACAAATTTAAAAAAGAGTGCCCAAAAAGCACTCATTAAGGTAACTAATGCAAATTTCATTTGAAGATCTAGGATTAAGACCCGAGATCTTAAAAAGCGTAAAAGATGCGGGGTTTGTGACTCCTAGTCCCATTCAAGCAGCTGCAATCCCCTTTGTTCTAGCGGGTCGCGACATGGTAGCTCAGGCTCACACAGGAACAGGTAAAACCGCAGCTTTTGGACTTCCAGCACTAAACTCCATAGATCGTGAAAATGGTGTTGAACTGCTAGTCATAACTCCAACAAGAGAGCTTGCAACGCAAGTTAGCGATGAGCTATACAAATACGGAAGAACTCAAGGCATAAGAACAGCAACTGTTTATGGCGGAAGCTCTTATGGCAGACAGATAGATCAGATAAACCGCGGTGCTAGCGTAGTTGTAGCAACACCGGGGAGACTACTTGATATTTTAAAAAAGGAGATGGTAGCAGACTTTATGCCAAGCATCGTAGTGCTAGATGAGGCCGATGAGATGCTTGATATGGGCTTTTTAGATGATATAAATGAGATCTTCTCATATCTTCCTACCACTCGCCAAACTCTACTTTTTTCAGCAACTATGCCACCGCCAATTAAGCAACTTGCTCAGAGAATCTTAAATGATCCAGAGTTTGTAAGCATCACAAAAGGCGAGACGACAAACACAGATATAGATCAGATCTACTATGTGATCGATGAGAGCGAGAGAGATGATGCACTGATCCGTCTTATGCAGAGCGAAAAGTGCGAAAAAGCAGTCGTTTTTTGTAGAACCAAAAGCGAAGTGGATCGTGTAGCGGGTGTGCTCTCAGCTTCGGGCTTTTTGGCTAGTGGACTACATGGCGATATGGAGCAGAGACAACGAGAGAGTGTTATAAAAACCTTCAAGTCTGGCGGTACAAAAGTGCTTGTAGCAACTGATGTTGCAGCTAGAGGGATCCATGTTGATGGGATTAGTCATGTCTTTAACTACCACATACCAAACGAGGCGGAGAGCTATGTGCATCGCATCGGCAGGACAGGTAGAGCGGGTGTTAAGGGTAAGGCGATCACACTTCTTACTCCTAGAGAGTTTAGAGAGCTTGAGAGGATCAAAAAAGTAGTTGGCACAACTATGACGCATGGTTACATACCAAGCAAAAAAGATCTCAGACGCACAAATCTTGACGCCATCAAAAAAAGCGTGCTAGATCAGAGTGTTTTTGATGAGGCACAGTATCTTGTGGAGATGCTAAGTGATGGGATTGAGGGTGAGGAGCTACTACTAAAGCTTGCTTCTGCGGTACTAAACACACACAAGATCCAAGGTCCTAACTACATAGGCATAAGTGCGGACAAACTAGAAGCGATACTTTCAAGACTCGGCTCAAGAGATAGACAAAATAGCCGATCTAGAGCACCAAGACATAGAAGCAGAGGAGACTCAAACAGAAGATTTGATAGCAGATCTGATGGTAGATCTGATGATCGCAGAGGTAACAGATCTAGCAGAAGCTCTGATGGTAGAGGACGAGACAAAAGAAGATGATCATCTTTGAAGATGAGAGCTTTTTTATAGAGGTTGAGTCTAGCGAGATTCCATGGCTAAAGATTTTTACTAAACTTGAGGCTTTGGAGCTAAGCGATCTTGATGCAAAGACAAGATCTAAGCTCTGGGAGCTTGCAAATGATGTAGAGCTTGTTATGCGGGAGTATTATAGACCTGCAAAGATCAATATTGCCTCATTTGCAAATGTTTTGCCAAGGGTTCATTTGCATATAATGGCAAGATTTTGTGAGGATTCGCACTTTCCAAACCCTATGTGGGGCGAGAAGCTAAGAGACTCAAAGCTAGATCTTCCTTGTAGTGATGGTTTTTATGAGAAGCTTAGGTACGCTCTGGGAACAAAAAATGCTTAACAAGCCCAAAATCAGAGCTTTTTAAGCTTTATTGGGTACGATTTAGACCACTATTTTGAAAGGGTGTTTTGATGAAACGCTTGTTTTTTGTACTGTTATGTCTAGTCTCTGTCTATGCCTCAGAGCAAGAGGATATATTTAACAAGATAGAAAAGGAGCTTGACTCCATCATAGTTAAAGACTTGAACACAAATGAGCTTATATATAAGAAAAATGAGCTGAAGCATATCCGCCCCGCAAGCTTAACCAAGATCATGACCTCGATGCTAGCCATAGAGAGTGGCAAGATGAATGAAGTAGTGACTATCACCAAACCAATGACAAATGTTATACCAACCAAGCTAGGTTTACAAGTGGGTGAGAAGCTCTACTTAAGAGATCTAGTTAGTGTCGCACTTGTAAAGTCCGCAAATGACGCTGCTTATGCCATAGGCTACTTTCTAGGCGATGGTGATCTGAGTCGGTTTCTAGTTATGATGAACAAAAAAGCAAAACTCATCGGTATGCTAGATACTACATTTACAAATCCAGCAGGTTTTGACACTCAAAGCCATCACTCAACAGCACATGATCTGCTACTACTTACTGAGTATGCTATACAAAATGAGACTTTTAACAAGATAGTCGATAAAAATAGCTACGCTTTTACTACGCTAAACACCAAGCGAAGCTTCAAAGTTTACACTAGTAACAAGCTCAAAAAAGATGACAAATATGTAGTCGGAGTAAAGACAGGCTACACAAATGGTGCTGGACCTTGCCTTATCGCAAGAGCTAAAAAAGATGATAAAGATGTACTTTTGGTGATGCTAAATGCTACTAAAAATAGATGGGAAAATGCTAGAAAAGCACTAGATGAGGTTATGCTTATACCGCCTCAAAGAGTTGCACTTGCTGATGAGCACAAAATGGGAAAGAGAGTGGGAACTAAGTAGTTTGATGGTGCTCACAACTGGACTCGAACCAGTGACTCTTACCTTGTCGAGGTAATACTCTACCAACTGAGTTATGCGAGCATTTGAAGAGTGAAATAATAGCAGAGCTATCCTTAATATTTTATCATACTTTATTAAGTTACAAATATCTTATCTATTGTGCGATATTAACTTTTAATTTAGGTATATTCATAGTATAATTTCAATAATAATTACAGAAGCAAGGCATCTTATGATTTTGACTGAGTTAGACAATATAGGCTTAAAGAGTGTTGGGACGATTTATCACAATTTAGACTATGATGAGCTTATCAGGCACGAGTTAGAAAATGGCGAGTGTGTTATGACTACAAGCGGTGCTACTTCCGTAGATACAGGCATTTTTACAGGTAGAAGCCCAAAAGATAAGTACATAGTAGATCGCGATCCATCAAACCGCTTTGTAGCGTGGGGCGATGTAAACCAAAAGATAGATGAGAAGACATTTGACAAGCTTTTAGATATAGCACTAGATCAACTCTCAAACAAAGATATATATGTAACAGATCTCTTCTGTGGTTCAAGTGAAGCATCTAAGAGAGCTGTTCGCTTCATCTCAGAGATCGCATGGCAGTCTCACTTTGTCAAAAATATGTTCATTCGCCCAAATGATGACGAGTTAAAGGGTTTCGCTCCACAGTTTACAGTGCTAAATGCTTGCAAGGCAACTAACAAAAACTACAAAGAGCATGGTTTAAACTCTGAGGTTTTTGTGGTGTTTGATATTGAGAGAAATATCGCAATCATCGGCGGAACATGGTATGGCGGAGAGATGAAAAAAGGGATCTTCTCTATGATGAACTATTGGTTACCATTAGATGGTAAGCTACCGATGCACTGCTCTGCAAACATAGGCAAAGATGGTGATACTGCACTATTTTTTGGACTAAGCGGAACAGGCAAAACTACTCTCTCAACCGATCCGCAAAGAGCTTTGATAGGTGATGATGAGCATGGTTGGGACGATGATGGAGTCTTTAACTTTGAGGGTGGTTGCTACGCTAAGGTGATTAACCTAAGTGCAGAGCAAGAGCCTGAGATCTACGGAGCCATTAGACGCGGTGCACTGCTAGAGAATGTCGTCATCGATGAAAATGGTGTCGTGGACTACACAGATGCTAGCAAAACCGAAAACACCCGCGTATCCTACCCGATCGAACATATACAAAACCACGAACCAACACTAAAAGGAAAACACCCCAAGAACATCATATTTTTAAGTGCTGATGCTTTTGGGGTACTGCCTCCTGTCTCAAAACTATCTCGTGATCAAGCGATGTACTACTTTCTAAGTGGCTATACCGCCAAAGTTGCAGGAACAGAGCGTGGTATCACCGAGCCAGTGGCAACATTTAGTGCATGTTTTGGTGAAGCATTTTTACCACAACACCCAACAGTTTATGCCAAGCTTTTAGGCGAGAAGATCGACAAATATGGCGTAAATGTCTATCTCGTAAACACAGGTTGGACAGGTGGGGCTTATGGTGTTGGCAAACGAATGAGCTTAAAAGATACACGCTCTTGCATAAACGCCATACTAGATGGCACTATCAATAATAGTGAGTTTGATTACATCAACACTTTTGGCTTTAGATTTCCTTGTACTTTGGGAGATGTAAATCCATCTATCCTAAACCCAAGCAATGCGTGGGCGGATAGAGAAGCGTATCTTACACAAAGAGACGCTCTTGCTAAACTCTTTATAGAGAACTTCAAGAAGTACCAGATCGAGGGAAGTGACTTTGACTTCTCAGCAGCAGGGCCTCAGCTCTAATCTTTTTTGATCTTCTTTTTGGTCGCTTTTGTAAGGTAGAGCCACAAAGAAGACCCAAAAGTAACTAGCATTAGTGGAGCGATCCACGGTTTTGTAGTGATGATCTCTGTAAGTTTTACCAAAAATCCACCCGAATAATAACTTCCAAGCCCAAAAGTAAGCGACCAAAGAAGTGCACCTATAACATTTAGGATAGCAAACTTTTTAAAGTCGTAACGAGTTAGTCCGATAGCTATGGGGATTATGGTTTTTACGCCATATATAAACTTTTGAGCAACTATGATCCATGAGCCATTTTTCTTGAGTAGTATATGTGCAAGAGCGAGTTTTCGTCTATGTTTTCTAAGCCCCTCTAACATCATCGCTTTTTGGTATCTCGCCATATAAAATAGCATAAAGCTTCCAAGTGTGTTGGCGATAAATGCGATCGTGATGGAGGCTACTATATCCATCTTTTGCATATAAGATAGTACCCCTGCTACAACAATAGCTGCAAATCCACCACCAAGTGAGTATAAAAAAAGTCCTATATATCCATATGTTTCTAAGTTGCTAAATGTTTCTTCCACTACTTGTTCCTATTATTTAAATACGCTGATGGAGCAAAGCTCCATCTAGCTACGATAGCTCTACGCTCCACTTGGGCAAGAGTGCCCCCGCGACCTTGTCGCTTCGACACCTGCGGTGTCGTCACTGCGAGGCGACTTGTCGTCGTGGCAGTCTATACTGATGAGGATTGCTAGCAATCACAGTTTCTTTATCTTTGCTATCTCATCTCTAAGCCTTGCAGCTTCTTCAAAGTTTAGCTCTTTTGCAGCTTGACGCATCTTTAGAGATAGCTCATTTACAAGAGCCTTTCTCTCACGAGGTGGCATTTTATCTAACTTTTTACTCTTTTGGTAAATCCCGCCATGATCTTCTAGTTTTAGGTTCTCATCTAGCGTTCTTGCGGTTGTTTTTGGTGTGATGCCATGCTTTTTGTTGTGCTCTTCTTGTAGTAGTCGCCGCTCATTGGTCGTGTCGATGGCACTTTTCATAGATCCTGTCATCTTGTTAGCATAGAGTATCACCCGTCCGTTTACATTTCTAGCACCTCTACCGATGGTCTGAATAAGTGCAGTTGTGCTTCTTAAAAACCCCTCTTTGTCGGCATCTAGTATAGCAACTAAGCTCACCTCTGGTAGATCTAGCCCCTCACGAAGTAGGTTTATGCCCACAAGCACATCAAACTCTCCGAGGCGAAGTCCACGGATCAGCTGGTTTCGCTCTATGGTGTCGATATCAGAGTGCATATAGCGAACCTTGATGCCTAGATCTGCTAGGTATTTAGTAAGTGCTTCTGCCATCTTCTTGGTCAAAACCGTAGCAAGAACTCGCTCATTTCTTGCGATCACCCCTTTGATCTCATCATATAGATCTTCTACTTGGTTTGTTGATGGCTTAAGCTCGATGATGGGATCTAGCAGTCCAGTAGGGCGAATGATCTGCTTAGCCACAGTGGAGCTAATTTCTAACTCATACTCATTTGGCGTAGCAGAGACAAAGAGATAATATGGAGCCTTATTTATATACTCATCAAGTGTAAGCGGGCGGTTATCTAGTGCACTAGGAAGGCGAAAACCATGCTCCACAAGCACCTCTTTTCTGGCTCGATCCCCTGCAAACATACCTCTAAACTGTGGCAAGCTCACATGCGACTCATCAACTATGACAAGATACTCTCTAAAGTGGTGCTCAAAGTAGTCAAGTAGCGTGTATGGTGTCTCACCCGCCTTTTTTTCGGTGAGTAGTCTGGAGTAGTTCTCAATCCCCTTGCAACTCCCAGTGGTCTGCAACATCTCAAGATCAAACTCCACTCTTTGCTTAAGCCTTTGGTACTCCACGAGCTTGCCCTCAGCTTGGAAAAATGCAAGTCTCTCATCAAGCTCCTCTTCTATGCGTTTGATGGCGATAGCGAGTTTTTCTTGTGAGGTGCTAAACTGCGAAGTGGCAAAGATGGTGATCTTGTTATGCTCCTCTAGTTTTTTGTTATCGATCGTATCAAAAGTGTAGATCCGCTCCACTTCATCGCCAAAAAACTCCACCCTAAACGCCTCCTGCTCAAAGTATGGCGGGTAGATGTCGATGCTCTCGCCATTTACTCTGATATGTCCACTATCAAAGTAGGCGTCGTTGCGAGTGTAGCCCATCTCTACAAGCCTAAGCAGAAGCCTCTTTTGTGGCAAGTCATCACCCACCGCCACAGCTTGGATCATACTCTCATACTCACTTGGATCTCCTAGACCGTAGTTAGCAGAGACTGAAGCGACGACGATCACATCTTCATAGCTTAGTATGTTAGCAGTGGAGCTTAGGCGAAGTCGCTCTAGCTCATCGTTTATGGAGCTATCTTTTTCGATGAAGAGATCTTGACGCGGTATATACGCCTCTGGCTGGTAGTAGTCGTAGTATGAGACGAAGTACTCCACATGGTTTTTAGGAAAAAACTGTCTAAACTCGCTATATAGCTGAGCGGCTAGAGTTTTGTTGTGCGTCATTATGAGCGTAGGAAGTTGTGTCTGCTCAATGATGCGAGCCATAGTGTGTGTCTTACCACTACCTGTTACGCCCTCTAAGCTCTGGTAGCGGTTTTTGGCTTTTATGGACTTAGAAAGTTCCGCAATCGCTTGAGGCTGATCGCCCGCAGGAGCGTATGGAGAGACTACTTCAAATTTTCGCATTTGCAATTATAGCTAAATCTATCTTTGTAACTACACTTTTGGCACAGCTCTTCGGTGCAGATCCCCTTAGCAAAGCCCTCTCTTAGAGTGCTTGCTCGCTTACACTCTAGTATATCTACTAGCGGGGTAGTGTTTAGATCTCCTAAGGCTATAACTCCCTCGCCATCGAGGCAACAAGGCACAACCTTGCCACTTGCTAGTATGCCAAAGTGTGAGCTTGGAGCGTAGCAAAAGCCGTGACTATGGTGTGAAGAGCTTAGGCTTGGCCACTCAAAGTAGCTATCATGTACGAGAAGTGTCTTGCTAGAGAGTCTAAAGCTTTTTGCATCTCTATCTATGGTAGTGCTAAAAAAGCTCTCAAGGTGTGTGTAGATCTTGGCATTAAACTCCGCTTCGCTTGATAGCTCATCTAAGTTCCAAAGACGCAGGTTTATAAATGAGCGTTTGCTCTTTGCTTCACAGTAGCTAAAGATCTGCTTCATATAGCTCTCAAATGTGAGGCTTGAGCTGTTTTTGTTGAAGCTATTTAGTGAGATATTTAGCTGTCTTAGAGATGAGGCAAAGATCTCTTGTGGTTTATGATGTTGTAGGTAAAATCCACTCGTGGTAAGCTCTACGCTAAAGCCATTCTCACCCGCTAGACTCAAGTAACTGCTTAGATTTGAGAGGGTAAAGGGATCGCCAAAGAGATGAAAAGCAAGCGTTTTTGTGTATGGTTTTAGCTGGTGTAAGATAGTCTCAAAAAAGCTAAGACTCATGGTTTTGTTGGGGTTTGGTTTTGGTGGACAAAATGAGCAAGCAAGTCCGCAAATGTTGGTGATCTCTATATAAACTCGCTGAAATTTCAACTTTTATAAACCCTTTTTGAGCTAATTTTACCTCAAAGTTGTTTTTTGTTAGTATAATTTGCTCTAAATCTTTTAAAAGGATCTTTTTTGTTTACAAACCGAACAACTATTCAAAAACTAGATGACAAAATCTCATCACTTCTGCAAAATCACTCAACTCTTAAAGAGGAGAATGAGCAGTTGCGACTTGAGATCGCTTCACTCAAGGCTCAAAGCGAGAACAAAGATCAAGAGATCGCAAGACTTGAGCATCAAAACTCACAAAAAGATCTAGAGATTGATGAGATCGTCAAAAAGATCGAGAGCGTAATCGCCTAATGAGCAAAAAACTCTCCATAGCTATTAGTGGTCGCAGTTATGACATTGAGCTAGAGGAGCAGTTTTGCACCTTTTTTCAGAAGCAGTTGCAGGAGGATTTTGGCTCGCATCAGATCGGTGATGCAAAGACACTACTACAAGCCTATGTAAAAAAGGCTCATAGACTCTTTGTTTTGGAAGAAGAGATCGCAAAACTAAACTCAAAACTTGATAATTTAACTTGATCATAAGTTAGAGTGAGTATAATTTCACTCTTAAATGCGTCCATAGCTCAGCTGGATAGAGCACAGGTTTGCGGTACCTGCGGTCAGGGGTTCGAATCCCTTTGGGCGTACCATTTAAAACTCTCTTAAAAATAGACTAATCCTTATCTACTCTACTTTTAGCTTCACACCAACTGGTTGTAGCACGATATAATCACCCTCCTGTTTGAGGTAAAATGGCTCATATGGCTTGATCTCAGTTCTAAATGTTAGCTCCTTGCCATTTTCAAGTGTAAATGTGATAGTGTTTACGCCTTGAAATATATCCTTAACCACCACTTTTGCTCCAAGTGAGGACTCTTTTATGGATCTGATCTTAGCTTTTAGAGCATTGATCTCCCCCATGATGCCATCGATCTTAGAGTGCGAATGCTTCTTTGCTTCTTCAAGATGGTAGCGAAGATCTTCTAGATCTTTTTCATAAAAACTAAGCTTGCTTGCTACTGTTGGGATCCCCTGATAGCCGATCTTTAGTGAGTTACCCTCACCTTGAACGCTCCCTATCTCTATGGAGTTTAGAGCGTAGATCTTGAGGTTATTTCGTACTCTATCTATCTTCACATTTTCAGCATAGATAGTGCCATTTAGTACATCTTTGATCTCTACATCTGTGGCGTGAACCACACCGCCTTCTAGTAGATTGATGGTTGCTTTGTGGCATCTTAGTTTGCCTTTGTGGCGGTTTATGGTGGCGTATTTTGCCTCCTGTGTTGAGTCTTGATGAGTCGCTCCATCGATGACTAGATCTTGAGCTTTTATGCTTGATTTGGCTCCTATATGTCCATCTATATGCACACTTTGCGAGACTAGCTCAACACCTTCGCCCACACTATCGAGGTTTGTATCTTTTTGCGAGACCACCACTTCTATGTTGCTATCTTCATCTTTTTGGATATGCTCACCAACCCTTGAGAGCTTGTTTAGCTTGATCTTGTTATCTATAAAAAGGCTATCTTTTGTGAGTTGAACATACCCCTTGATCTTTGAGATATAGAGCTTTTTACTCTCATCTTCTTCTATCTTGATGGTGTTTGGATCTACATAGATTTCTAGATCTTTCTCGTTTTTGTTTGTATCTGCATCGGTGATGTTGCCATAAGCGTTGAAGCCTTTTTGAGCCTTTTGAGCTTTTAGATACTCTATGATGATCTCATCTTCATCTACCTCTATAAACTGCGATGATGTCCTGTTTTTCTCTAGGTAGCAGTAGACCAACTTTGCGGCTTGTCCGCCTTTAGAGCCGATGCCATTAAATATAGCAAACTTCACTTTTTGCTTAAACTTGCCAAGGTAGATGAGCTTTACTAACTGCTTAAGTTTTTGCTTCATCTGCTCATCAAAAAACCCCACCAAAATATGGTTTTTTGCCTTTATGGCGTTGAGTTCTGCGACTAAAAGAGCGTAGATCTCTGTGGGTTTATGTAGTGTGTAGGGGATTTTAGAGTCTGGGTAGATGACTATGTAGGCGTTGATGCTAGCACTATCAAAGCTGATCTCATAGTTTAGTTTGATGGGGGAGAGTGGCTTGTTGGAGATGCTTATGTTGTAGATCTGTTTTAGCTCCATATGTTCGTTGATCATCTTGTATGGATCGGCGATAATATGCTCTATATCTTCGTTGAAAAGTATGTAGTCATCGGTGTGGACGGTTTTTACCATATTTTCACAAGAGAGAAGTTTGAAATGTAGGCTTTTTGGATCGACGCCGTTTGCTTCTGCTACTCTAAGTAGCGATAGATCTATGTTTTTGCTTCGCCGTTTAATCCCACTCAAGCAGATCTCCATAGTCATATTTGCTTGGATCTAAAAAGATCTTGCCACCGCTAGAGTAGATCCGCTCATCTTTGCCAAATAGTGCTAAAAACCGCTTTTTGATCACCTTTTTTTCGCTCTTTTTAAGACCTTGTTCTTTTAGAAAGCTCTTTAGATCTACTAGATCTGGCTCATTTTTTTGATGCGAGACTTCTTTGGTGTGTTCGATGATTTGAGCCTCATTTAGTCTTAGTTTTTGGTTTACTAGGGTGAGGATATTTTTGAGCTGTTCATCTCGTTTTTGGTGGATCTGCTCAACTCGCTTTCTATCTTCGATGAGGAGTCTCTCTTTTTCTTCTATGAGGTTATCGACTTTTGTCTCAAGTGTGGCTACGCGATCTTTTAGGTAGTTGTTTTGCTTCTCGTAGAGTGAGATGAGCGTGGCGAGTGTAGTTTTTGTTTGTGGTGTAAGCTCTGGTGATCTTGCCTCCTCAAGCTCGATGAAGATCATCTCATTTTCAGTAGTATATGTAAGCTCTTTAGATCTGATCTTGTGAGCTAAAA
Source organism: Sulfuricurvum sp. (assembly GCA_041669045.1). Taxonomy (GTDB): domain Bacteria; phylum Campylobacterota; class Campylobacteria; order Campylobacterales; family Sulfurimonadaceae; genus JBAYBZ01. The sequence continues at coordinate 34,196 of JBAYBZ010000009.1, forward strand.
GCTCTTTTGAGATCTTGAACTTTTTGCAGTATTCATCAGCACTTAACCTCATCTACTACCGCCTTGTTTGTGTTGTTTGTTGGTGTTATTTTAACATAATTATAATATAATACGACATTAAAATGATTTGGAGTTGTTGATGGGTATCTTAAATATCGTTGGTACTGGAGTCCTTTTTGGCGAAGATGTAAGCAGGGTTTATAGCTATGCAAAAGAGCACGGTTTTGCACTACCCGCCATAAATGTCGTAGGAACTGATAGCATAAATGGCGTGCTTGAAGCAGCTGCAGCGGTAAACTCACCCATCATTTTGCAGTTTAGTAACGGCGGGGCAACTTACTACGCTGGTAAGGGTTTAGACGCTAAAGAAGCCGCCATAGCAGGGGCGATCAGCGGTGCTATGCACATACACACAGTTGCTAAACTCTATGGCGTAAGTGTCATACTCCATACAGATCACGCTGCAAAGAAGCTACTACCTTGGATCGATGCCCTGCTAGACGCCTCCGAGGCACACTATCAAGCTACGGGAATGCCACTTTTTTCATCACATATGCTAGATCTCTCAGAGGAGAGCTTGGAGGAGAATATCGCCATCTCAAAGCAGTATCTAAAGCGAATGTCAGCTATGGGAATGCACCTTGAGATAGAGCTTGGCGTGACGGGTGGCGAGGAAGATGGAGTAGATAACACAAGTGTCGATAATGCACTGCTCTATACACAACCAAAAGATGTGGCATACGCCTACAAAGAGCTTAGTGAGGTTAGCTCAAACTTCACTATCGCAGCATCATTTGGCAATGTGCATGGCGTCTACAAACCCGGTAATGTCGTGCTAACGCCAAAGATACTAAAAAACTCTCAAGAGTATGTCAAAGAGCAGTTTGGGCTAAGTGAAGATAAGCCACTTAACTTTGTGTTTCATGGTGGAAGTGGCTCAAGTCTTGAGGAGATCCGCGAAGCTGTGAGCTATGGTGTGGTAAAGATGAACATCGACACCGACACGCAGTGGGCGACTTGGGAGGGTGTGAAAAACTACTATGAGAAGTATAAGCCCTACTTGCAAGCTCAGATCGGCAACCCAGAGGGTGAAGACAAGCCAAACAAAAACTACTACGACCCACGCAAATGGCTAAGAGAGGCTCAAAAAAGCCTCATAGAGAGGGTAAGAGAGGCGTACTCTGATCTAAATGCTCTAAATCGTAACTAAATCGTGGAAGATAGAGTCTTTTCAAAACCCATCAACAAGCAGTTTGAGTTTGATGAGGAGGTGGCAAGCGTCTTTGATGATATGCTAGGTCGTAGTGTGCCACACTACAAAGATGTACAAGATCTAACGCTCTTTTTTGCCAAAAAGCACTTACGAGATGGATCTAGAGTTTATGATCTTGGTTGCTCAACTGCTTCTATGCTTATACATCTAGCTAAAAAGTCCTCGCTAGATCTAGATCTTGTGGGTATAGATAGCTCAACTGCGATGTTAGAGCTTGCTAGCAAAAAGTGCTCATCTTATGGGGTAGAAGCAGATCTTGTGCAAGCAGATCTGCTAGAGTTTGAGTTTAAAAGTGCAGATCTTTTTATCTCAAACTACACTCTGCAGTTTATCCGTCCATTGGTTCGTGAAGAGCTGGTTAAAAAGATATTTAACTCGCTTGAGTGTGGCGGGGCTTTTATATTTAGCGAGAAGATCATCTCGCACAGTGCGAAGCTCAACAAAGATCTCATCGAGTACTACTATGAGTTTAAAAAGCTTCAAGGTTATAGCGAGTTTGAGATCTCGCAAAAGAGAGAGGCGTTAGAGAATGTGCTTGTGCCTTATAGTGAGCTAGAAAATATCAAAATGGCGACAAATGCAGGCTTTAGCCACTGTGAAGCGATCTTTAGATGGGCCAATTTCGCCACTTTTATAGCCATAAAGTAGCTACTCGCAACTATCCTCTTGCGAGCTACTCATAAGATAGCTATAACCCTCTTTGCCTTTTTGCAAAACATAGCTAGCTCCATCTTTGCTCTTTTGCCAGATGTAAGTAGCACCACCTTTTGACTTCTTGCCTAGCTCCTCATAGCTTATGAGATCATCTTTGCCACACTTGTTGTGGTAGTAGCCTTGCATATCATAGTACTCGTCGCACTCGCTATAATATTTGAGCGAAATGCCATTTTTGTTAAAACAGCCACTAAATATTAGGGTGATGATGGTTAGTAAAAAGTATCTCATAAACCGCTACAAGCAAAAATCAATCCACTAAGCTTTAAAGACCTCTCTACTTTTACAGTATGAGGCTAAAAAGCACTCACCGCACTGCGGATTTTTCGCTTTGCAGGTGTAGCGACCAAAGAGAACCATCGCTTGATGTAGAGTGTGCAGATCGCTTTTAAGCTTTTTGCTAAGTGTAAGCTCTGTGGCTATGGCGGTTTTGTCCCTGCTTAGTCCTAAGCGGTGCGAAACCCTAAAAACATGCGTATCTACTGCCATAAGATTTGCTCCTGTGTACTCTATGAGTACGACATTTGCACTCTTTTGACCAACTCCATCTAGGCTCATAAGATCATCTTGATTTAGCGGGATCTCACCATCAAAGTCACTCATAACCTTTTGTGCCATAGTGATGAGATTTTTGGCTTTGTTGTTGAAAAATGAGCAACTATTTATGATGCTTTTTAGATCAGCTAGATTAGCTCTAGCTAGTTTGGCGGGCGTTGGGTAGATCTCAAAGAGCTTTGGGGTTATTATATTGACCCGCTTGTCTGTACATTGAGCTGAGAGCATAACAGCGACTAGAAGTTCATAGACATTTGTGTACTCTAGTTCTGTGATCGCTCCTGCGTAGTGTTCTAAGAGCAGTTTTTTGATCTCTTGTATCTCGTTTTTTGTAGCTTGTTTAACCATCTTGGAAGTGTAGTCAAAATTGTTTAATAACCATTTATAATTTCTAATTAGAATTAGCTAATTAAAGACTTAAGGATATAGATGAGATCGAAGATGGCATTGGCAAAAACGGCGTTGGCAGGCTCACTTTTGGCGGCATCGCTAAGTGCTCAAACGCTAGTAACTGTAAATGGTACTGCCATTACAGCAGAAGATGTTGAAAAAGAGTTGATGGTTGCAACGCAGGGTAGAGTGGGGCAGATCCCATCAGAGAAGCAAAACGAGTTTAGACAGCAGATACTTGAGCAACTTGTTGGGCGAGAGCTCGTCTATGATGATGCAAAAAAGAGCGGAGTTTTGGATAGTGAGGAGTTTAAGGAGCGTTATGATGAGGTAACTTCTAGGATCAAAAAAGAGGTGGCTATACAGATCTGGCAAAAACGCGAGGTTGATAAGATTAGCATCTCTGAAAATGATCTAAAAGAGTACTATGAGAAAAATAAGTCAGAGTTTGTAGAAGATGAGAGTGTCAAAGCTAGACATATACTCGTAGATAGCGAAGCAGCTGCAAAAGATGCGATCAAGGATCTAAAAGGTCTAAGTGGCGATGCTCTAAAAGATAAGTTTGCCTCTATCGCAAAAGACAAATCGAGCTGTGCGAGTGCAGCATCTGGTGGAGATCTAGGCTATTTTACTAGAGATCAGATGGTGCCTGAATTTTCAGCTAAGGCTTTTTCTCTGCCAAAAGGTAGTATTTCGCAAGAGCCTGTTAAGAGTCAGTTTGGCTATCATGTGATCTTCGTAGAGGATAAAAAACCAAAAACTGCTAAAACCTATGCTGAGGTGAAGGATTTTATATCTCAACGCCTTAAGATGGAGAAAGCAAAAACTGTAATGCTAACTAAGATGCAAGAGCTTGAGAAAAAGGCGACTATCAAGCAACCATAAATGAAGCTAGATCTACCATCTTGTGTAACTTCCATAGTTGTAGATGGTAGAGAGTTTCTCATAAAGCGAGATGATCTACTCCACCCGCTTCTATCTGGTAACAAGTTTAGAAAACTCTACGCTCTTGTTACTGCTCCTGCAACTTCTTATAAACGCGTCATATCTTATGGCGGAACACAATCAAACGCAATGCTCTCCATCGCTGCACTTTGCCACTACAAAGGGTGGGAGTTTATCTACTACACAAAACCTCTCTCAAAAGTTCAAAAAGATGTAAGCCATGGTAACTACTTTGAGGCGATGAGACTTGGTATGAAGCATATAGAGATCTCGCATGAGAGTTATAAAGAGAGTATCTCTTCACTTCGCGTAAACTTTGATGAAGCGAGCTTTATAGTAGATCAAGGTGGAGCTTTGCAAGAGGCGGATCTTGGACTTAGAGTGCTAGCAGATGAGATAAAAACTCTTGAGTTTGACGCTGTTGCTACGCCATCTGGTACAGGCACAACCGCACTATTTTTAGCTCATAACTTGCCACACAAAAAGATCTACACTGTACCATGTGTGGGAGATGCCACTTACCTAGAGCGTGAGATGGCTCACTTTGGAGCATTGCCAAAGAACCTTGCTATACTTGAGCCAAAAAAGAAGTACCACTTTGCTAAGCCATACCCAGAGTTTTACCGTATATATAAGAAGCTAAAAGATGCTGGAGTGGAGTTTGATCTGGCTTATGCACCACTTTTGTGGCAGGAGTTGCTAGCTCAAACAGATGAGAAGATACTATATGTTCATAGCGGTGGAGTGATGGGCAATAGCACACTCTTACAACGATACAAGCAAAAAGGTATATGTTAAGTAACTAAGCATACTTGACAAGCCTACACTCAACTTGATATAATTATAACATACAAAATAGGAGCTTTTTATGAATAACATCTTTGAAAAACTGACACACAATATGACTGCGAGCATTGAGTCCGCACTCTCTCTTGCACTACACAGTAAAAACCAGCAGATCGAGCCGATCCACCTTCTTTGGGCACTGCTTACAAACAGTGACTCCCTCTTAAACCAGATGCTTAGAGTTATGAGTATAGATAGCTCCGCAATGCTTCTTGAGGTGCAAAGTATGGCAAACAGATTGCCAAAGGTCTCAAGCGTGAGTAAAGAGAGCATAAAAGTCTCTCGCGAGCTTCTTGCAACTTTAGAGAGTGGTGTGGGGCTTATGACACAAAGTGGCGATCAATTTTTGGCAGTTGATACTTATTTATTAGCCAATATCAAAAGTGAACCATTTGCAAGCGTGTTTAAAAAGTACCTAGATCCAAGTGAGCTAGCTAAAAATATACAAAAAGCAAGAGGTGGGGCAAAGATCGACTCACAAAGTGGTGATGAGAACCTTGAAGCACTTGCCAAATATGGCGTAGATCTAACGCTCGAGGCAAAAGAGGGTAAGCTCTCACCTGTGATAGGGCGTGAAGAGGAGATCTTGCGAATGATGCAGATCCTAATCCGCAAAACCAAAAACAACCCAATGCTTCTAGGTGAACCAGGGGTGGGAAAAACCGCACTTGTAGAGGGGTTGGCACAACGCATAAGTGATGGAAATGTCCCGACATCTTTGCAGAACAAAAAGGTGATCTCACTTGATATGAGTAGCCTCATAGCGGGTGCAAAGTATAGAGGCGAGTTTGAGGATCGCCTAAAAGCGGTCATTGATGAGGTGAAAAAGAGTGGCAATGTTATACTCTTCATTGATGAGATCCACACCATTGTGGGAGCAGGTGCAAGTGAAGGTAGTATGGACGCGGCAAACATATTAAAGCCTGCACTTGCCCGTGGTGAGCTTCACACCATCGGAGCTACAACGCTAAAAGAGTATAGAAAGTATTTTGAAAAAGATGCGGCACTTCAGAGACGATTTTTGCCTATAAGTGTTGATGAACCAAGTATCAATCAATCGCTTCAGATCCTTCGTGGCATCAAAGAGCGACTTGAAACTCACCACAATGTCACCATAACAGATAGTGCACTAGTTGCAGCTGCAAAGCTCTCAGATCGCTACATCGCAGATCGCTTTTTGCCAGATAAGGCGATAGATCTAATCGATGAGGCGGCGGCTGAGTTGAAGATGCAGATAGAGTCAGAGCCTAAGGCGATAAGCAGTGCTAAAGTGAAAAGATCTGAGCTTATGGTCGAAAAAGAGGCTCTAAAGATGGAGGACGATGAGAAAAATAGCAAAAGGCTAGGTGAGATCGAAAAAGAGCTTGCAGATACAAATGAAGATCTAAGATCTCTTGAGGCTCAATTTGGTAGCGAAAAAGAGGTTTTTGCTAAGTTAGCAGAGGTAAAAAATGAGATCGAGGCTAAAAAGAGAGAGGCTGCTACTGCCAAAGCAAGTGCGGATTTTAACAAAGCTGCCGAGATAGAGTATGGAGTGATCCCATCACTTCAAGCAAAAGAGGCTGAGCTTTATAGTAAATGGGAAGAGATGAAAAAAGCTGGCACGCTACTAAAAAATAGTGTCGATGAAGAGGCGATCGCTTCGATCATCTCTCGCTGGACTGGGATCGAGATCTCTAAGATGCTCTCAAGTGAAAAAGAACGCATACTAGGCGTAGAAGATGAGCTAAACCGCGATGTCATCGGACAGCCAAAAGCAACACACGCTATCGCAAGAGCGATCAAACGCAACAAAGCGGGACTTAGTGATGCTTCAAGACCGATTGGAAGCTTTCTGTTTTTAGGGCCAACAGGGGTTGGTAAAACGCAGAGTGCAAAGACGCTTGCTAAGTTTTTGTTTGACTCAAGTGACGCGATGATCCGCATAGATATGAGCGAATATATGGAGAAACACTCCGTCTCAAGGCTTGTTGGAGCAGCCCCAGGGTATGTGGGGTACGAAGAGGGTGGACAGCTCACAGAGGCGGTTAGACGCAAGCCATATAGTGTAGTGCTTTTTGATGAGATCGAGAAGGCTCATAGCGATGTTTTTAACATACTTTTGCAAGTGCTTGATGATGGCAGACTAACTGATAACAAGGGCGTTACGGTGGACTTTACAAATACTATCATAATTCTTACTTCAAACATCGCAAGCTCCAAGATTATGGAAGCAAAAGAGGGTGAAGATGTCTCAAAGATGGTGATGGAAGATCTAAAAAGCTACTTTAAGCCAGAGTTTTTAAACCGCCTTGATGATGTCGTTATATTTAACGCACTGGGTTACGAGCAGATCGAGGGGATTGTGGATCTTTTCTTTGCTGAGATCGCTAAAAAAGTGGCAGAGCGAGACATCACACTTAGCTTAACCAAAGAGGCAAAAAGCTACATTAGCCAAGCGGGGTATGATCCAGTTTATGGGGCAAGACCGCTTAGAAGAGCACTCTATGAGATCGTAGAAGATACTCTAGCAGATCTGATCCTTGAGGGCAAGGTGGTTGATGGTAGTAGCGTAGAGTTTGGTGTTGATGATGGCGAGGTGGTGGCTAAGATATCTTAATTGGTATTTAAGTATGTTTTTTGTACTATTGCAAACTTATTTTCTAAAAGGATATGTCAATGAAAAGAACATACCAGCCACATAATACGCCACGAAAGAGAACTCACGGCTTTAGAGCTAGAATGGCTACAAAAAATGGTCGTAAAGTTTTAGCTCGTCGTCGTGCAAAAGGTCGTAAAAGATTGAGCGTTTAAGTAGTTTTAGTCTGCTTAAACTCCACTCTGAGTTTACGCAGGTCTATAACAGAGCCAAAAATGCCCACTCAAGCGGGGCAGTCATCTTCTTCTTGCCTATAACAGAAAAAAAGGTAGGCTTTACAGCAACAAAAAAGATCGGAAATGCCGTTACTAGAAATAGATCCAAAAGGCGACTAAGAGCGATGTTTATGGAGTTTGCTCCACATCTAGCAAATGGTAGCTATGTTTTTGTAGCAAAGCAAAATACCGCAACTATGCCATTTGATCGCCTAAGAGCCGAGTTTGAAAAATCACTAAAATATCTAAGAGCCATTGAGAGATGAGAAGATTTTTACTTAAAATTTTGTCATTTTACCAAAAGATCCTCTCTCCACTTAGTTTTGGAAGTTGCCGTTACTACCCAAGTTGTAGCAATTATGCAAAGTTACAGTTTGAAAATAACCCACTTTTAACTGCTTTTTATAACACTTTTACTAGAATTGCATCTTGCAATCAACTCTTTGAGGGTGGCATAGACTATCCTGTGCTATATAAGCTAGAGAAAAACCCCTCAAAACTTGACACAAAGAGCATAAAGTATTGGTTGGTACCAAATAAAAAAAACCGTTTTTATATCGTAGAAAATTACTTATTTAAGGGCAGATCGTGTTTGACAAAATGACACCAAACCAAAGACTTATACTAGCTATCGCACTATCGGTTATATTTTTCCTAGGATACACCACTATCTTTCCACCACATGATGCAAAAAATGATACAGCAGGTGCGAGCAGTAGTACAGCTAGTAGTGCAGGTAGTGACACGCAAAAGAGTGCGTCTGTTGAGCAAAGTGCAGTGCAGAGTGATAGCTCTAGCGTTATAGCCAAAGTACATAGTAGCGATTTTGTCATAGAGATCGACACGCTTGGTAGGATCTCATCTAAAAAACTGCTTGAGAAGAAGTACAATCAAGATGATCAAAGTGCAGAGCTGATCCCAGATAGCGGACATAAACCACTCTATGTAAGGTTTGTAGATACTGCACTAAATAATGAGGCTTCAAGTGTAGCGTATAGAGCAGATCTAGCGAGTCTAGATCTAAGTGATGGTGCTAAAAAGGTGACACTTACGCAAGATCTAAGCGATGTTAGTATCACAAAAGAGATCACATTTTATGCTGATGGGCACTATGATGTAGAGATGAAGCTATCAAACGACAAACGCTACTTTATCTACCTAGGACAACGCCCGCAAGTGACACAAAAGCTTATGAGCGTGGCGGGGGCGATGATATATGAGAAGACAAAAGATCTCATAACCATAGTAGAAGATGGCGATGCAAAAGGCAGAGAGAGCTTTAGCGATGTGGGGCTTATAAGTGCGTTTGATCAATACTTTGCGACTATCATCTACAACTTACCAAGAGATATAGCGATCTACTCCGATAGAGATCGCTCTAGCAATCCTGTGCTTTACTTTGACGCACTTCCTGCTATGAGTTTTAGTGGATATATTGGGCCAAAAGATCACAAAACGCTAGAAGCAATCGATCCGATTTTGCCTAAAGCCATAGAGTATGGGTGGTTTACATTTGCGGCTAAGCCACTCTTTATAATCCTCTCATATCTTCATGGGATATTTGGCAACTGGGGTTGGGCGATAATTGGGCTTACTATCATCGTGCGGATAGTGCTTTTCCCGCTAACTCACAAGGGTATGACTTCGATGCAGAAGCTAAAGGAGATCTCACCTCGCATAAAAGAGCTACAAGCCAAATATAAAGGCGATCCACAAAGGCTAAATGCAGCGATGATGGAGATGTATAAAAAACATGGTGCAAATCCACTAGGTGGGTGCTTGCCAATGCTACTGCAGATACCGATATTTTTTGCCATATATAGGGTTTTGCTAAATGCGGTGGAGCTTCAAGGGGCGTCGTGGCTACTTTGGATCGATGATCTCTCAAGAATGGATCCAACCTTTATACTACCGCTACTTATGGGTGCTTCGATGTACCTACAACAGAAGATGACACCAAATAACTTTACAGATCCGATCCAAGAGAAGATCTTTAAGTATCTGCCTGTTGTTTTCACACTCTTTTTTATCACATTTCCATCAGGACTTGTGCTCTACTGGTTTGTAAACAACCTCTTTTCTATCTCTCAACAGTATCTTGTAAATCAGCAGTTTAAAAACAAGAAGACAAGCGTTGTAGCCCAACAAGAGCCAAAGAGTGCGGAGAAAAAGTGATGCTAAAGATAGAATCCCCAACTTTAGAACAAGCATATAAAGACGCCACTAAGGCACTAGAGTGCTCTATTGTTGATCTGCACATTGAGGTTATTCAGACGCCAAAAAATGGACTCTTAGGGCTTTTTAGGAAAAATGCGATCATAGTGGTGGCAAAAAAAGAGGGCATAAAAGAGAGCACTCCTGCTCCAAGTATGGAAGCAAAAGAGATACTCTCTAGTGCAAAAGAGCCACAAGAGCAGGCTTTATCGCAAGGAAGAGTCTCACAAAAAGATAAGATCTTAAATGAGATAGAGAGTGAGATCAATAAGCTTTTTGCACCATTTTGTTTTGAGCTAGATAGGATCAAGGTTAGTTTTTATGATGATGAGACTATATTTTTGGGCTTTGATGGTAAAGATGCAGCACTTCTAATCGGCAAAGAGGGGTATAGGTATAAAGCCCTTTCATATATGCTCTTTAATTGGATCAACTCCAAGTATGGTTTGCAACTTCGTCTTGAGATCGCAGAGTTTTTGCAAAACCAAGAAGAGGCGATCTTTAGGTACTTAGAGACTCTTTATGATGTGATCGAAGAAGATGGAAGAGTTCAAACCAAAACGCTAGATGGAGTGCTGATCCAGATCGCACTAAAAGAGCTTAGAAGTCGCTATGCAGACAAATATGTCGCTATTAGAACCACAAGAGATGGACTAAAATATATAATGGTAAACGAGAACTACTCGCTTAATAGATAGGAGATAGTGTGAGCGAGACAATAGTCGCAATTGCCACAGCAAATGGTGTTGGCTCGATTGCGATAGTGCGTTTAAGTGGTGATGATGCACTAAATGTTGCAAAAAAACTTACAAAAGATATAGATCTGCCACCCAGATACGCAAAACTTAGCAAGATCTACTCTACAAGTGGTGAGTTTTTAGATGAGGCGATACTTATCTACTTTAAAGCCCCACACTCATTTAGCGGTGAGGATATAGTTGAGTTTCAGTGTCATGGTGGCTATATCGTAGCATCTTTAGTGCTAAAGGCTTGCATAGATGCGGGAGCTAGGCTTGCAGAGGCGGGTGAGTTTAGTAAGAGGGCGTTTTTAAATGGCAAGATAGATCTAAGCAGAGCCGAGGCGATTGCAGCTTTGATAGAAGCAAGGAGTAGTGATGCTCAAAGAGTTCTAGCAAGACAGCTCACAGGCGAGCTTAGCGACTTTGTAGATGCTTTGCGAGATGAGCTTGTCTTGCTTCTAGCTCACAGTGAGGTTGTTATCGACTATGCAGAGGAGGATCTACCTAGTGATCTTGTGCTAAGCATCGAGACAAAGCTTGCTCAAAGTGCTACAAAACTAGACTCCATAGTTAGATCTAGCCTTGCTAGAGAGGGGCTTATGCAGGGCTTTAAGGTTGCCATAGTCGGTAAGCCAAATGTTGGCAAAAGCTCACTTCTAAACCAGCTTCTAAATCGTCAAAGAGCCATAGTAAGCAGTGTAGCAGGAACTACAAGAGATACGCTAGAAGAGCAACTTCGCATAGGCTCTCATCTAGTTAGAATAGTCGATACTGCTGGGATCCGCGATGCAAGCGATGAGATCGAGACTATCGGTATAGAGCGAAGTTTAGAGTCCATAAAAGAGTGCGATATTGTCGTGGCTCTTTTTGACTCCTCAAGGATCTATGATGCTGAAGATGAAAAAGTACTAGAGCATATAGATGAGTTTGCAAAACAAAAAAGTGTCATATATGTCAAAAATAAGACAGATCTTCCGCCTTGTTTTGATGGTATGCTAGATTTTGATCTTGAGCTAAATAGCAAAAAAGATGCTTCAGCACTTGTAAAAAAACTAGAGAGCATAATGGATCTAAGTAATGACTCTGAGGAGATTATGCTTATCTCACAGCGACAGATCGAGTCGGTACAAAACTGCTCCTCACATCTACAAGATGCTATATTGCCCATAAGAGATGGCGAGCTTGAGATCTTCTCATACCATCTACTAGAGGCGATAAAAGCACTCACTTCTATAACAAAAGGTTATGATAACGAAGAGATGTTAGATAAGATGTTTGGAAGTTTTTGCTTAGGTAAGTAGATAGTAGATGAAGATAGCCTCAATCGATCTGGGACTAAAACGCATCGGTGTTGCGATCTCGCTTCATAGCGGTATAGTTACTCCACTTCAAGCCATAATCCGCAAAAATCGTGACCAAGCCGCACGAGATCTTAAGGCTTTGCTAGATGAGTGGGGCATAGAGGCTTTGGTGGTTGGTCTGCCACTAGGTGGAAGCAGTGAAGATGAGATGCGTCGAAGAGTTGCTCACTTTTTAACTCTGCTTGATTTTGATGGAGAAGTTTTTTATCAAGATGAAGCTTTTAGCTCAGCAGAAGCAAGTGAGCTTATGCGAGGCGAGATGAAGCAGGTGCGAGATGGTCGCCTTGACTCCATCTCAGCTATGATAATACTTGAGCGATTTTTAGCTAAAAGCTAGAGAGCTTTAAAAAATTGTGCTGCTTGAAGCTCATCTTGTTCTAAAAAGTTAGCTTCAAACTCATCAGCTTCCTCTAAAAGCTCCTTGACTTTTCTTTGGGCAAACTCATACATCTTATTTTTGCCATCATATAGATCATAAACAAACCCAAGCCCGCTAAACTGGTATGGCTCCTCTTGCTCTATGCAAAGTAGTATGCCATCGCACCTGCTCTCTAGCACCTCTGCAAGCTCTCTATAAGTTATATTAAACTCCGTAGCGTGCCATCCGATCTCCTCCATATCTGCGGTGATAAAGTGATCAATCCCATCAGCAGAGCTATCATCATAGGTAGCACTATCTCTATTTAGCTCAAGTATGCCTCTCCACGCTCCACCTGCGTTGATGCTAATGGTCTCTGGCGACTCCTCTATTTTGTAGCTGTTGTCAAATAGATCTTTTATAGTTATGCTTTTGCTTCCTACGCCTTTGTAGATAAGAATAGTGCCTTTTTTGATGGGTGAGCTAACCTCTCCATCTATATCTATACCAAACTCTTTACCACTATTTTTTGCCTCATTTAGTGCTACTCTATCTGCTCTTATACTCTCTACAAAGAGGTTAAATTTTTTCATTACAACTCCATATTTTTGGCATATTATAGAAGTTTTTGCTTTATTTTAGTATAATGCCCAAAATTTAACTTAGGAAATCAGATGGCATTAAATGTTTACTACGATAATGATTGTGATCTTAGTATCATCAAGAGTAAAAAGGTTGCGATGATAGGCTTTGGTTCACAAGGTCACGCTCACGCAGAAAACTTAAGAGATAGCGGCGTTGAGGTCGTAGTAGGTCTTAAAAAAGGTGGCTCAAGCTGGGCAAAAGCTGAAGCAAAGGGCTTTAGAGTTCTAAGTGTAGCTGAGGCTTCAAAAGAGGCAGATGTGGTTATGATCCTGCTTCCAGATGAGAGCCAAGCTGAGATCTACAAAAATGAGATCGAGCCAAACCTAAAAGAGGGTGCAACTATCGCATTTGGACACGGTTTTAACATTCACTACGGCAGAGTAAATCCAAGATCTGACATAAATGTCACTATGATCGCTCCAAAAGCCCCTGGGCACACTGTTAGAAGTGAGTTTGTAAAAGGTGGCGGGATCCCAGATCTAATAGCTGTTGGACAAAATCCAAGCGGTAAAACAAAAGAGCTAGCACTCTCATACGCAAGTGCAATCGGTGGTGGGCGAACAGGTATCATCGAGACAACATTCAAAGATGAGACCGAGACGGATCTTTTTGGTGAGCAAGCAGTACTTTGTGGCGGTGCAACTGCACTTGTTCAAGCTGGCTTTGAGACGCTTGTAGAGGCGGGTTACCCTGAAGAGATGGCATACTTTGAGTGTCTGCATGAGCTAAAGCTTATAGTTGATCTTATGTTTGAGGGCGGGATCGCTGATATGCGTTACTCTATCTCAAACACTGCTGAGTATGGTGACTATGTAAGCGGACCAAGAGTTATCAATGATGAGAGCAAAAAGGCTATGAGAGCGATCTTAAAAGAGATCCAAAATGGTACTTTTGCAAAAGATTTTATCCTTGAGGGTCAGTCAGGTTATCCTAGAATGAACGCTGAGAGAGCAAACTCAAGAGCTTCACGCATAGAGCAAACAGGTGAGCGGCTAAGAGCTATGATGCCATGGATCGCTAAAAATAAGATAGTCGATACGGCTAAAAACTAAATCTATCTAGGCATTAAAAATGCCAAGATAGTTGCAGTTGCTGCAACATTTAGAGACTCCACGCCTCGTTTCATCGGTATGGAGATCTCACTATTTGTAAGTTTAGAGATATCACTACTTACACCATCACTCTCATTTCCAAGTATAAAAACCATCTTTTTGCTACTTTTTATATCAAAAATGCTCTCTTTTGCATGTGAGCTTAACGAGTAGATCAAAGCATCATCTATGAGTGGCAGGATCTCTGCTAGAGTCTCACAGTGGTAGATCGGGATCTTAAATAGCGTCCCAGCACTCGCTTTTATAACAAGCGGGGAGATTTTGGCACTATTTTTTCTAGGAAGCACTATACCATCGATATTGCCAGCAGCACAAGATCTAACTATCATACCAAGGTTTTGAGGGTTTTGGATACCATCGAGTGCAACAAGCCTAAAGCTAGTAAGATCTAAGATCTTCTTTGCACTTAGATATGTTTGCGATTTTATATCAATCGCCACGCCTTGATCTTGCGAGCTATTTTTACTTATGCGACTAAGCTCCATTTTGGTGTGATAGAGCGTCTCAATAGATCTTTGATCAGCAAGTGAGAGTATCTCCTTTATGACGCCATCAGTTTTGTTGCTACTGCTTAGATGAAGCCTATATATATCTATGTTTTTATCTTGAAGCAACTCAAGCACAACATTTCTGCCATAGAGGGTTAAAATGTCACTGAAGAACTCTTTTTTGCTACTATATGTGGTTAAGCTACCCAATTTAGAACACCTTTTAAAAATAATGTGCAAATATAGCATAAAAACTCTTGACATTAAATAATAATTTGTCTATAATTCTGGCTCAAATTCGATGCCGACATAGCTCAGTTGGCTAGAGCAGCTGATTTGTAATCAGCAGGCCCGGGGTTCAAATCCTCGTGTCGGCACCATTGAATTTTGAATGTTAGAAACAGTGTTAGACCAGAAATTAGGTGAGTTAGTCAAGTGGCCAACGACGGCAGACTGTAAATCTGCTCCCTATGGGTTCGGTGGTTCAAATCCACCACTCACCACCACGATAGTGAGAGTGCGGGCGTAGCTCAGTTGGCTAGAGCGTCAGCCTTCCAAGCTGAGGGTCGAGGGTTCGAGTCCCTTCACCCGCTCCACTACAAAACTGGGAGCTGAAGTATAGATTCAACCACTTACTCTATTTTAGATCTAAGTCTATGCTACACAAACTAATCACTGAAAAAAAGAATTATTCAATTATTGCTTATCTGCTCTCGTAGCTCAGGGGTAGAGCACTTCCTTGGTAAGGAAGAGGTCGGCGGTTCAATCCCGCTCGTGAGCTCCATGAAAAAATGGAGAACTCTTAAGCAATAATTGAATAATTTTTGGGTAAAATTCCATTTTTGTTCACAAAATTAAGTCAGAGGAGACAATAGCACTATGGCAAAAGAAAAATTTGTGCGCTCTAAGCCGCACGTAAACATTGGTACAATTGGTCACGTTGACCACGGTAAGACTACTACAACTGCGGCTATTTCAGCAGTTTTGTCTTTAAAAGGCGGCGGGGAGATGAAAGACTATGATCAGATCGACAACGCTCCAGAGGAGAGAGAAAGAGGTATAACAATCGCTACTTCTCACATTGAGTATGAGACTGAAAACAGACACTATGCTCACGTAGACTGTCCAGGTCACGCCGACTATGTTAAAAACATGATTACTGGTGCGGCACAAATGGATGGTGCTATTCTAGTTGTTTCAGCAGCTGATGGTCCGATGCCACAAACTAGAGAGCACATACTGCTTTCAAAACAAGTTGGTGTTCCTTTCATCGTTGTTTTCATGAACAAAGAAGATATGGTTGATGATGTTGAGCTTCTTGAGCTTGTTGAAATGGAGATTCGTGAGCTACTAAGTAGCTATGATTTCCCAGGTGATGATACTCCAATCATTGCTGGTTCGGCACTAAGAGCACTAGAAGAGGCTAAAGCTGGTTCTATCGGTGCATGGGGTGAGAAAATCCTAAAACTTATGGACGCAGTTGATTCTTATATTCCAGAGCCAACTCGTGAGACAGATAAAGATTTCCTAATGCCAGTTGAAGATGTTTTCTCAATCTCTGGTCGTGGTACTGTTGTAACAGGAAGAATTGAGCGTGGTCTTGTTAAGATAGGTGAAACTATCGAGATCGTAGGTATCCGTGATACTCAAACAACTACTGTAACAGGTATCGAGATGTTCCGTAAAGAGATGGATCAAGGTCAAGCAGGTGATAACTGTGGACTACTTCTAAGAGGTATCGGTAAAGATGATGTTGAGAGAGGTCAAGTTCTTTGTAAACCAAAGTCAATCACTCCACACACTAAATTTACTGCTGAGATCTATGTTCTAAGCAAAGAAGAGGGTGGAAGACATACACCATTCTTCTCAAATTATAGACCACAGTTCTATGTAAGAACAACAGATGTTACTGGTGCTATTACTCTACCTGAGGGTGTTGAGATGGTTATGCCAGGGGACAATGTAAGCATTACAGTTGAGCTAATTCACCCAATCGCAATGGAAAAAGGTACTAAGTTTGCTATCCGTGAGGGTGGTAGAACTGTTGGTGCTGGAGTTGTTGCAGATATTATTGCATAATAGCTTACGAGCTTTATGCAACATAAAGGTTTACTATGAGAGAAGCGATACATCTAGGTTGTGAGAAGTGCACAAGACGCAACTACCACACAACTAGAAATAAAAAAACTCACACTGAGAAGTTCTCAGCTAAGAAGTTTTGTAAGTTTTGTAAAGAGCACACTCTTCATAAAGAGATGAAGCTCTAGTTAGCTAAGTGGCTTTTGCCACTAGCTTTTTAGGTGTGTAGCTCCAACGGTTAGAGCACCGGATTCCAAATCCGGGTGATGGGAGTTCGAATCTCTCCACGCCTGCCACCACTACTTTTAAATAAAACTTATTGGTTTTATTTAAAAGTAATGTTATAGAGGAAATAGATGAAGCTAAGTACATACATTAATAGTGCAAGATTAGAGTTAAGTAAAGTAATATTTCCAACCAAAAATCAAGTCAAGCAAGCCTATATTTCAGTAGTAATAGTTGTCGCTTTTATTACAGCATTTTTGGCACTTGTGGATTTTACTATGTCATCTATAATGTCACTAATTTTAAGCTAGGAGTATTATATGCAAGAAAATAGTACAAATCACAAGTGGTACTCCATACAAACTTATGGTAGTGAAAAAACTGTTAAGCAGACTATACTAAACCTTATCGAAGAGTACTCTCTTCAAGACGCTATTACTGAAGTGATCGTTCCAACAGAAGATGTCATAGAGGTAAAAGAGGGTAAGAAGAAGATCTCTGAGAGAAGTCTATACTCTGGCTATGTTTTTGCAAAGATAGATCTAACTAAAGAGATCCAGCACATGATCCAGAGGATCCCAAAGGTAAGCGGTTTTGTTGGTGAAGCAAATATACCAACACCACTTAGCGATCATGATATCAACATTATCTTAGATAAGGTGACAAATAGAGCAGCTCCAAAACCTAAGATCTTCTTTGATCGAGGTGAGACTGTTAGAATCATAGATGGTCCGTTTGCAAACTTTACGGCAACTGTTGATGAGTATGATCTAGCTCATGGTATGCTAAAACTAAATGTCTCAATCTTTGGTAGAGGTACTCCTGTGGATATCTCATACACTCAAGTTGAAAAAGTAATTTAATCTTATAAAGGAATAGAAAAATGGCAAAGAAAATTGCAGGTTATATTAAGCTTCAAATAGAAGCTGGTAAAGCTACACCAGCTCCTCCAGTTGGTCCAGCTTTAGGTCAAAGAGGTGTAAACATTATGGAGTTTACTAAAGCTTTTAATGAAAAAACAAAAGATAAAATGGGCTTTAAAGTTCCAACTATCATAACTGTTTACTCAGACAAAAGTTTTACTTTTATCACAAAACAACCGCCTGCAACAGCTCTTCTGCTTCAAGCAGCAGGACTAAAAGGTGGAAGTGGTAACCCTCTAAAACAAAAAGTGGGCAAGATAACCAAAGCTCAACTTATGGAAGTTGTAAACAAAAAGATTGAAGATATGAATACAACTGATGCTGAAGCAGCTGCAAAGACCATAGCTGGATCGGCTAGATCTATGGGTATTGAGATTACAGAGTAAAAGAGCAATCATCGACCACAATGATTTTAAATAGTGTGGCAGAATTTTAGGAGAATTTGAATGAGTAAAAGATATAAACAATTGAGTCAAAAAGTAGATGCGACAAAAGCTTACCAACTAGAAGAGGCTTCAACGCTTCTAAAAGATCTAGTGAGTGCAAAGTTTGATGAGACAGTAGAGATCGCAATGAATCTAAATGTCGATCCACGCCACGCAGATCAGATGATAAGAGGTGCTCTTGTACTTCCACACGGAACTGGTAAGACTGTAAGAGTTGCAGTTTTTGCTAAGGGTCCAAAAGCAGATGAGGCAAAAGCTGCTGGTGCAGATATAGTTGGAACAGATGATCTAGTAGCACAGATCAAAGAGGGAGTTTTCAACTTTGATGTTGTTGTTGCTGCACCTGATTGTATGGGTCTAGTTGGTCAGATCGGTAGAATTCTTGGGCCAAAAGGCATGATGCCAAACCCAAAAACTGGTACTGTTACACCTGATGTTACAACAGCTATCAATAACCTAAAGGGTGGTCAAGTAAACTTTAGAGTAGATAAAAAGGGTAATATCCACGCAGGTATCGGTAAAGCTAGCTTTGATACAGATAAGATCAAAGAGAACGCAGAGGCTTTCATAAAAGCTATCAATAGAGCAAAGCCTTCAACTGCAAAAGGTAGATATATCAAAAATGCTGCACTTAGTCTTACTATGTCGCCAGCTCTTAAGCTAGATATTATGCAACTAGCAGAGATAAAATAGGCTTTTTGCCTATTTTGTAGTGATTTGTAGTGATTTGTAGTGTTTTATAACTAAAACATAAACAAGTTACTACTTGTGGTAACTGCATTTTATGGACTAAAGATAATAGGTGCTTTATGCTTAATTACCTGTTTGAAGTATTGTCTGGAAAGGAGAAAGTTCTATGACAAGAACACAAAAAGCTGAGATTATAGATACTCTAACTAGTGAGTTTAAAGATGCTAATGCCATCGTCTTTTGTGACTACAAAGGCCTTAGTGTAAATGAGCTAGAGAAGCTTAGAAATGCAGCAAGACTAAAAGAGGCAAAAGTTCAAGTTGTGAAAAACACGCTTGCAATGATCGCTCTTAAAAATGCTGAGTTGAGTGGTGTTGATCTAAAAGACACAAACATTTTAGTTTGGGGTGAAGATCCAATCGCTACTTCAAAAGTTGTATCGGATTTTGCAAAAGATAGTGAAAAGTTTGCTATCAAAAGTGCATATATTGATCGTGAAGCATCTGATGCTGCTAAAGTTAGTGCATTTGCTGCACTTCCAGGCCGTGAAGAGCTTCTTGGTATGCTTGCATCTGTTTGGATGGGACCAGTTCGTAACTTTACAATCGGTCTTGACGCACTTAGAAGAAAAAAAGAGGAAGCTTAATCGCTTCACAAAACCATAAAAATATTGCAGGAGAATAAAATGGCAATCACTAAAGAAGATGTTTTAGAGTTTATCTCAGGTCTATCAGTACTTGAGCTTTCAGAGCTTGTAAAAGAGTTTGAAGAGAAGTTTGGCGTTTCTGCTCAACCAGTTGCAGTAGCTGGTGCAGCAGTTGCAGCAGTTGCAGCTGAAGAGCAAACAGAGTTCAATGTTATCATCACTGATGCAGGGGACAAAAAGATCAATGTTATTAAAGTTGTAAGAGCACTTACTGGTCTAGGACTAAAAGAGGCTAAAGATGCAACTGAAAATGTACCTTCAACTATCAAAGAGGGTGTAGATAAAGAGACAGCAGAAGCAGCTAAAAAAGAGCTAGAAGAAGCTGGGGCAAAAGTAGAAATCAAATAATCTACCATAGATATAGAAGAGGGCTATCCTTTTCTATATTTTTTAAGACACTTTTATAAGTTGAGAAGCTCATTTTAAAAAAGTGTCTTTGTTCATTATAGGCACTGTAACAAAAGGGACGCCTTTTGTATTATAGCTCAAAATGTTTTGAGCCTCTATATTAACTCATCGAGGTAGATTATGCTAAATACTTTATTTTCTGGAAACCGCCTTCGTGTTGACTACTCAAAAACCCCTCAGCAGATAGAAGTACCAAACCTTTTACAGCTACAACAAAGTTCATTTGATAAGTTTTTAATGCTTGATGCACAGGATAGATCCGCTAGTGGTGTTGAGAGTGTTTTTAGTTCTGTTTTTCCTATTCATGATGTACAAAATAGGCTAACTTTAGAGTACTTGGGTAGTGAAACTCTCAAGCCAAAGTACACTGTTAGAGAGTGTATGGAGAGAGGGCTTACCTATGCGGTATCGCTCAAGATCAAGATTAGACTTGTACTTTGGGATCGTGATGAGAACACTAAAGAGAAGCTTGGTGTAAAAGATATCAAGGAGCAGACTGTTTTTGTTAGAGATATCCCGCTAATGACAGATCGCACAAGCTTTATCATCAATGGTGTTGAGAGAGTTGTAGTAAATCAACTTCACCGCTCTCCAGGGGTAATCTTCAAAGAAGAGGAGTCCACAACAGCAGGTAGTAAGCTTATCTATACAGGGCAGATCATACCAGATCGTGGCTCGTGGCTATATTTTGAGTATGATCCAAAAGATATACTCTATATGAGAATCAATAAGCGAAGAAAAGTTCCAGTAACTATTATGTTTAGAGCACTTGGCTACTCTAAGCAAGATGTATTGAAGCTATTTTACCCTATTCAGCACATCAAGATAGAAGAGAACCGTTTTGTTATGAGCTTCAACCCTGAGGATTATGCATCAAGACTTATCTATGATCTAGTTGATGCTAAAAACTCTGAAGTGATCTTAGCAGCTGGCAAGAGACTCTCAGCTAAAAAAGCTCAAAAACTTATAGAAGATGGGCTAAAAGAGGTTGAGTATCCACTTGATATCTTACTTGATAGATACTTTGCTAGACCGATCATAGATCCACAAACTGGCGAAGTGCTTTTTGATGCGATGAGCAGAGTTGATGAGATAAAACTCAAAAAGCTCGCAGAAGCTGGTATAAATGAGTTTTTTATTGCAAATGACCTTGCTGATGGTGTTGATACTTCGATCATCAACGCATTTAACGCTGATGCAGACTCACTAAAGCTTCTTCGTCAAACTGAAGAGATCGAAGATGAGAATGATCTTGCTGCGATTCGTATCTATAAGGTTATGCGTCCAGGTGAGCCTGTGACAAAAGATGCAGCAAAACTATTTGTAAATCAGCTATTTTTCGACCCAGAGAGATATGATCTAACTCGTGTTGGTCGTATGAAGATGAACCATAAACTAGATCTAAATATCCCAGAGT
This sequence comes from Sulfuricurvum sp., assembly GCA_041669045.1. Taxonomy (GTDB): domain Bacteria; phylum Campylobacterota; class Campylobacteria; order Campylobacterales; family Sulfurimonadaceae; genus JBAYBZ01. The sequence goes on from JBAYBZ010000009.1 coordinate 55,584, forward strand.
ATGTGACGGTTCTAACTCACGAAGATATCATCGAGTCTGTAAAATATGTGATCAAAGTTAAAAATGGTCAAGGTCATATAGATGATCGTGATCACTTAGGAAATCGTCGTATCAGATCTATTGGTGAGCTACTTGGAAATGAGCTTCACAATGGTCTAGTAAAGATGCAAAAAGCGATCCGTGATAAGCTCTCAACCATAAGTGGGCCACTAAATGAGCTAATGCCACATGATCTTATAAACTCAAAGATGATCACATCTACTATAATGGAGTTTTTTGCGAGTGGACAACTCTCGCAGTTTATGGATCAGACAAACCCACTCTCAGAGATCACTCACAAAAGACGCCTCTCAGCTCTTGGCGAGGGTGGACTTGTAAAAGAGAGAGCGGGCTTTGAGGTGCGAGATGTTCACCCAACTCACTATGGTAGGATCTGTCCGATCGAGACTCCTGAGGGGCAAAATATCGGTCTGATCAACACTCTTGCAACTTACTCTATGGTAAATGAGCACGGTTTTATCGAAGCACCATACAAGGTGATGAGAGATGGCAAGATCACAGATGAGATAGTCTATCTAACCGCTACTCAAGAAGAGGGCAAAAAGATAGCTGCTGCTTCAAATAGACTTGATAGTAATGGTCAGTTTGCAGATAAGATAGTAGTTACTAGAATGGACGGTGAGATAATCCACAGACCTATTGAGGAGTGTGAGTATGCAGATCTATCATCTCATATGGTGGTTGGTGTTGCGGCGAGTTTGGTTCCATTTTTGGAGCATAATGACGCAAACCGTGCACTTATGGGATCAAACATGCAGCGTCAAGCTGTACCACTCCTAAAACCACAAGCTCCAATGGTTGGAACAGGTGTAGAGAAGCTTGTTGCTCGTGACTCGTGGGAGTGTATCAAAGCAAAAAGAGCAGGTATTGTAGAAAAAGTTGATGCTCGCTACATCTACATACTTGGCAATGAAGATGGTAATGTCTATATAGACTACTACTCACTGCAAAAAAACCTTAGAACAAACCAAAACACCTCATTTACTCAAAAACCAACTGTAAAGATTGGGCAAAGAGTTGAAGCGGGTGAGATCATCGCAGATGGTCCAAATATGGACAGAGGTGAGCTTGCACTTGGGATCAACGCTCTTGTTGCGTTTATGCCGTGGAATGGTTATAACTTTGAAGATGCGATCGTAATCTCTGAAAAAATGATCCGAGAAGATGCTTTTACTTCGGTTCATATCTATGAAAAAGAGCTTGAGGCTAGAGAGCTTAAGCATGGCGTAGAGGAGATCACAAGAGATATTCCAAATGTTAGAGATGAAGATCTAGCTCACCTTGATGAGAGTGGGATCGTAAAAGTTGGTACAAATGTAAAAGGTGGAATGATCCTTGTGGGTAAAGTTTCACCAAAAGGTGAGGTAAAGCCTACACCTGAGGAGAGACTACTTCGTGCTATATTTGGTGAAAAAGCAGGACATGTGATCAACAAGTCACTCTACTGCCCACCAAGCACAGAGGGTGTTGTAGTAGATGTAAAAGTCTTTACCAAAAAGGGCTATGACAAAGATGCAAGAGCCTTAGAGATCGAAAAAGAGGAGCGTGACTATCTAGAGCGTGAGCACTACGATAGACTTCTGATGATCGACAAAGAGGAGCTACTAAGAGTGACTCAGCTACTCTCAGATGCTGTACTTGAAAATGATGTAAAAGTTGGCAAAAAAGAGTACAAAGCGGGTGAGAAGATCCCTAAAAAAGATCTAGCAGATATGAACCGTTTTGCTATGAATAGTGTCATAAAAGCTTTTGGTGATGCACTGCAATCAGAGTACAACAAAACTAAAAACTACTTCCAAAAAGAGAAGCGAGCTTTTAGAGATGAGCATGAAGAGAAGCTTAGCATACTTGAAAAAGATGATATTTTACCAAATGGCGTTATCAAATATGTAAAAGTCTACATTGCCACCAAGCGAGATCTAAGAGTTGGTGATAAGATGGCGGGGCGACACGGAAACAAAGGTATCGTCTCAACTATCATACCTGAGGTGGATATGCCATACTTAGAAGATGGTAGAGTGGTAGATATCTGTCTAAACCCACTAGGTGTACCATCTCGTATGAATATCGGTCAGATTCTTGAGATGCACTTAGGTATGGCAGGTAAGGAGATTGGTAATCAGATCCAAGCTGAGTTTGATAGTAAAAAAGCGGACTTTATTAGCAGTATTAGAGCTAAAATGGTAGAGGTTGCAGATACTGCAAAACTACTTGATGCTAAGAAGATACTACAAAAACTTAGTGATGATGAGCTAGTTGGATATGCTAGAGATTGGGCGAGAGGCGTTAAGTTTGCATCTCCTATATTTGAGGGTGTTGATGCAGATGAGTTTGCTAAACTCTTTGAGCTTGCAAAGATGTCAAGTGATGGCAAAAGCGTGCTTTATGATGGTAAAACAGGCGAGAGAGTCAAAGAGAGGGTAAATGTTGGCTATATGTATATGCTAAAACTTCACCACCTTGTTGATGAGAAGATCCACGCTAGAAGCACAGGACCATACTCACTAGTAACGCAACAACCAGTTGGTGGTAAGGCACTATTTGGTGGTCAGAGATTTGGTGAGATGGAGGTCTGGGCACTAGAGGCTTATGGGGCTAGTGCTGTGCTAAATGAGATGCTAACTATCAAGTCAGATGATGTTGATGGGCGTGTTAGAGCATATAAAGCACTTACAAAAGGTGAGCTGATCCCAGAGTCAGGTATCCCTGAGACACTTTTTGTACTTACAAAAGAGTTGCAATCTCTTGCACTAGATGTAGAAATATATGATGAGGTAGAAGAAGATGAGTAGATTAGTACCTGTTGAGGTCACAGAAGAGAGCAGACCAAAAGATATAAAGCAGTTGCAGTTTCGACTTGCTGCACCTGATCGAATACTCTCATGGAGCTATGGTGAAGTCAAAAAACCAGAAACTATCAATTATAGAACACTAAAACCTGAGCGAGATGGACTTTTTTGTGCAAAGATCTTTGGACCTGTACGGGATTATGAGTGTCTTTGTGGCAAGTACAAAAAGATGCGATACAAGGGTGTTGTGTGCGAGAAGTGTGGAGTTGAAGTAACTAGTACAAAAGTGCGAAGAACTCGTATGGGTCACATAGATCTAGTTACTCCCGTAGCTCACATCTGGTATGTAAGCTCACTACCTTCTCGCATTGGAACACTTCTTGGCATCAAGATGAAAGATCTTGAGCGAGTACTCTACTATGAGGCATATATAGTAGAAGATGGAGCTGGGGCGTACTATGATGCTGAGGCAAAAACACCAGTTGCAAAGTATGACATACTAAACGAAGAGCAGTATAGAACACTTGCTCAACGCTTTAGCATAGATGGTTTTAAGGCTCGTATGGGTGGTGAAGTTGTTCGTGATTTGCTAGAAGATCTAGATCTTGTGGATCTTTTCAACTCACTAAAAGAGGAGCTTGAAAACACTAAAAGTGAAGCAAAAAGAAAGACTATCGCAAAGAGACTAAAAGTTATTGAGTCGTTTCTAAACTCTGGAAACAACCCAGCGTGGATGATGCTAACAGTTCTTCCTGTGCTTCCACCAGATCTAAGACCACTTGTTAGTCTTGATGGCGGTAAGTTTGCAGTCTCAGATGTCAATGATCTATATAGAAGAGTGATCAACCGAAACCAGAGACTTAAACGACTTGTGGAGCTTGAAGCACCAGAGATTATCGTGCGAAATGAGAAGCGAATGCTTCAAGAAGCAGTCGATGCACTCTTTGATAATGGTAGAAGAGCAAACGCGGTTAAGGGTGCAAACAAACGCCCACTTAAGTCACTCTCAGAGATTATCAAGGGTAAACAGGGGCGATTTCGTCAAAACCTCCTTGGAAAAAGGGTGGACTTCTCAGGAAGAAGTGTTATCGTTGTTGGGCCAAACCTTGCGATGGACGAGTGTGGTCTACCTAAACAGATGGCGTTGGAGCTATTTAAGCCACACCTCATAGCAAAGCTAGAGGAGAAGGGTTACGCGACAACAGTTAAAAACGCTAAAAAGATGATCGAAGATCAGACAAATGAGGTTTGGGAGAGTTTAGCTGAGATAGTTGATGGCTACCCAGTGCTACTAAACCGTGCACCAACGCTTCACAAACTCTCGATCCAAGCGTTTCACCCACGACTCATTGATGGTAAGGCGATACAGCTTCACCCGCTTGTTTGTGCGGCATTTAACGCGGACTTTGACGGCGACCAAATGGCGGTGCATGTGCCACTAAGTACAGCTGCTATTGCAGAGGCGAAGATACTGATGATGGCATCGATGAACATCTTGCTTCCAGCTTCTGGCAAGGCGATCGCAACTCCTTCGCAAGATATGGTTCTAGGGATCTACTATATAACGCTAGAGAAAAATGGCGTTAAGGGATCAAACAAGCTCTTTGCAAATGTTGATGAAGTTCGTATAGCCATGGAGCATGGAGATCTTGACTTGCACGCTAAGATCAGAACTAGAGAAGATGGACGCATTATCCAAACAACAGCTGGTAGGCTTATATTTAAGTCGATACTGCCTGAGTTTGTACCCATAGATCTTTGGAACAGAGTTATGAAGAAAAAAGCGATCGGCGAGATCGTGGACTATGTTCAAAAGCATGGTGGACTAAGTGTCAGTGCGGGCTTTTTGGATAGGCTAAAAGATCTAGGGTTTAGGTATGCAACAGAAGCTGGGATCTCCATCTCAGTTGATGATATAAGAACACCACCATCAAAAGATGCTAAGATAGCTGAGTCTAAAAATAGAGTCTTTGAGATCCAAAAACAGTTTGAAGCGGGACTCTTAACTGAGCAAGAACGCTACAACAAGATCATCGATGTTTGGACAGATACCAACAACACTCTAGCTTCGCAAATGATGGAGCTAGTTCAAAGCGATAAAGAGGGCTTTAACTCTATATTTATGATGGCGGACTCTGGGGCTAGAGGTAGTGCAGCACAGATTAGACAGCTAGCTGGTATGCGTGGACTTATGGCTAAGCCAAGTGGTGAGATTATTGAGACTCCAATCGTCTCAAACTTCAAAGAGGGACTAAATGTTATAGAGTACTTCATCTCAACTCACGGTGCTAGAAAAGGTCTTGCTGATACCGCTTTGAAGACTGCAAACGCGGGTTATCTAACTAGAAAACTTGTAGATGTGGCACAAAATGTTAAGATCGTTGAGCATGATTGTCACACTCACGAGGGGATTGAGATCTCAGATATTTCTGATCACAATACACTCATAGAGTCCCTTGAAGATAGGCTAAATGGACGCGTACTTGCTGATGATGTAATAGATCCAATCAGCAATGAAATCCTCTACTCAGAGGGAACTCTCATAGATGAGGTGAGTGCAAAAGCGATCGCTGATGCGGGGATCAAGAGTGCTTATATAAGAACTCCTACAACTTGTAAGAGTGAAAATGGGATCTGTGCACTTTGCTACGGCGTAAACCTTGCAACAGGCAAGATAGTTAAGCGAGGTGAGGCAGTTGGGATTATCGCTGCTCAGTCCATCGGTGAGCCTGGAACACAGCTAACTCTTAGAACATTCCATGTGGGTGGAACAGCTAGCTCATCAGCTCAAGAGAGACAGATCGTTGTGCAGAAAAAGGGTTACATCAGATACTATAACCTAAAAACTTACCAATCAAAAGAGGGTAAAAATATAGTAGCAAACCGCCGAAACGCGGCAGTACTTCTTGTGGAGTCAAAGATCAAAGCTCCATTTGATGGTAAGATCGGGATCCAAACTATCCACGATGAGGTGATTGTAAGTGTTAGTGCTGGCGAGCAGGTGGTTAGATACTCACTTAGAAAAAATGAGCTAGCTAAACCAAATGAGCTTGCGGGTATCGCGGGTCAGATCGAGGGTAAATACTATCTTCCTTATGAAGATGGATCTAGTGTAAAAGAGGACGAGGCGATCGTTGAAACCATTAGAGATGGTTGGAATGTCCCAAGTCAGATCCCTTATGCTTCAGAGGTTTTACTACCAGATGGTGCACCTGTAACACAAAAGATAGTCGCAAAAGAGAAGGGAGTTGTGAAGTACTTCCTACTAAAAGCGGACTATCTTGAGAGAGTTGAGGGGCTTGAAGTTGGCTATGAGGTAAAAGAGAAGGGGCTTTTTGCGGTTGTGATCGATGAAAACAATCGTGAAGCAGTTCGTCACTATGTAGCTAGAGGATCTGTTATAGTTACAGCTGATGATAGTGAGGTTATACCAACAACAACTTTGGCTAAGCCAAAAAGCGATGAAACAGTGATCGTAGCTGAGTGGGATCCATACTCAAACCCAGTTATATCGGAGAAAAATGGTACTATCAAGTTTGAAGATATCATCATCGGTATAACAGCAAACGAGCAGTTTGACGAGCTAACGGGCAAAACTAGACTTATGATAAGCGATCACATCACAAGTGATCACAAGCCTAGCATACTTCTTGCAACTGAGAGTGGTGAGCTGATCCGCTATCAGATGCAACCAAAAACATCTATCTATGTGGAAGATGGTGCGACTGTTAGAGTAGCTGATGTTATAGCAAAAACTCCAAAAGCACTCCAAAAGTCAAGTGACATCACGGGTGGTCTTCCAAGAGTTAGTGAGCTATTTGAGGGTAGAAGACCAAAATCTACTGCGACAATCTCTGAGATCGATGGTATCGTCTCATTTGGAAAACCACTTCGTGGTAAAGTTCGCATCATAGTTGCGTCCGATACAGGCGTGATCAAAGAGTACTTTGTAGAAAAAGATCACTCTGCGATAGTAAATAGTGGTGACTTTGTCCACGCTGGAGAGAAGCTAACAACTGGATCTATCTCTTCGCATGAGTTGCTACGCATTATGGGGGTTAAGAGTCTATACAACTACCTCATTAGCGAAGTTCAACAGGTTTATAGATCTCAAGGGGTAAATATAGCCGATAAGCATATAGAGGTTATCTTTACACAGATGCTAAGACAGGTAAAAATCCTAAAATCTGGCGATACTAAGTTTATAGAGGGCGATCTTGTTAGTAAAAATAAGTTTGCTCAAGAGAATGAGAAGATCAAGAGCCTAGGCGGAAGACCAGCTATTGCTGAGCCATATCTAGTTGGTATCACAAGAGCGGCGGTTAGTGCAGATAGTATCATCTCCGCGGCGTCATTCCAAGATACCACAAAGGTTCTAACAGAAGCTGCAGTTAGTGCTAAGATAGATGATCTAAATGATCTAAAAGAGAATGTTATCATCGGTAGAACTATACCTGTTGGTACAGGGATCTACAAAGATCAAAAAGTTATACTTCAGGATCGAAAGTAGTTTTTCTACTTTTGATCACCCCAAATTTCACAAATCCCACAAAAATAATTAAGCATTTCTTAAAATAAGCTATCTTTAATAGCATTTGAGATAAAATTACGCGTTTTTAACTCTCTTTGAAAAAGAGTTAATTCTACTGGAAAATTTACAAAAGGAAACGAATGCCTACAATCAATCAGTTGATTAGAAAAGAGCGTAAAAAAGCGATCAAGAAATCAAAATCGCCAGCTCTTGAGTCATGTCCACAGCGTCGTGGAGTATGTACCCGTGTATATACTACTACACCAAAAAAGCCTAACTCGGCACTTAGAAAAGTTGCAAAAGTTAGACTTACAACAGGCTTTGAGGTTATCTCATACATCATGGGTGAGGGTCACAACCTTCAAGAACACTCGATAGTTCTAGTTCGTGGTGGTCGTATAAAAGACTTACCAGGGGTTAAATACCACATCGTTCGTGGTGCACTAGATACCGCAGGTGTTAAAGATAGAAAAGTTTCTCGCTCTAAGTATGGTACTAAAAAAGAGAAACCTAAAAAGTAGTTGATTTGACAGGATCCTTAGGGATTTTGAGTAAATTATAAAATTGAAGAAGGAAATAAAATGAGAAGAAGAAAAGCTCCAGTCCGTGAGATTATGCCAGACCCTATTTATGGCAGTAAATTGCTTACAAAGTTCATCAACAAAGTAATGTATGATGGTAAAAAAAGTATCGCAGAGAAGATTATGTATAGTGCACTAGATATCATCAGCTCACGCGGTGAGAAATCTGGGATCGATACATTTAATGAAGCGATCGAGAAGGTAAAACCTATCATAGAAGTTAGAAGCCGTCGTGTCGGTGGGGCTACTTATCAAGTTCCAGTAGAAGTAAGACCTGTAAGACAGCTCTCTCTTGCAAACAGATGGCTAATCGATGCTGCAAGAAAGAGAAATGAGAGAACAATGGCTGAGCGACTTGCAAATGAGCTAATGGACGCTGCAAGTGACAAGGGTGCCGCTTTTAAGAAAAAAGAGGATGTTTACAGAATGGCTGAAGCGAACAAAGCGTTTGCTCACTATCGCTGGTAATTAGGAAGCAATATGGCAAGATCACATAAACTAGAAGATGTAAGAAACATAGGGATCGCAGCTCATATCGACGCTGGAAAAACTACAACATCAGAGAGAATTTTGTTCTATACTGGTGTGGAGCACAAAACGGGTGAAACACACGATGGTGCGGCAACTATGGACTGGATGGAGCAGGAAAAAGAGAGAGGTATTACAATCACTTCTGCTGCTACAACTTGTGAGTGGCTAGGCAAACAGATCAACCTTATTGACACTCCGGGCCACGTTGATTTTACCATTGAAGTTGAGAGATCTATGAGGGTTCTTGATGGTGCTGTTTCAGTCTTTTGTGCTGTTGGTGGCGTTCAACCTCAAAGTGAGACTGTTTGGAGACAGAGAAATCGCTACGGCGTACCATCACTTGTTTTTGTAAACAAGATGGATAGAGTTGGAGCTGATTTTTTCAATGTTGAAAAACAGATCGTAGATAGACTAAAGGGCAATCCTGTGCCTATCCAGATCCCAATTGGTGCTGAAGATAACTATGTTGGAATGGTAGATCTTGTAAAGATGCAAGCTTATGTTTGGGATAAAGATAGTGCTGCAGGAGCTGCTTTTAGAACTGAAGCAATCCCAGCAGATCTTCAAGACAAAGCTGAAGAGTATAGAGAGAAGATGATCGAAGCGATCAGTGGAGCTGATGGCAATGAGCACCTAGCAGATAAATATCTTGAGGGTGAAGCACTAAGCGAAGATGAGATTGTAGCTGGTATCAAACACGCTTGTATCTCTATGCAGATCGTTCCGATGCTTTGTGGAACAGCGTTTAAAAACAAAGGTGTTGAGCCACTACTTGACGCAGTTGTAACATACCTTCCAAACCCAACTGAAGTTCCAGATATCAGAGGAACTAAGATGGAAGATGAAGAAGCTGAGGTTGTAGTCAAGTCTGAAGATAACGGCTCTTTAGCGGCACTAGCGTTTAAGATCATGACTGACCCATTTGTAGGTCAGCTTACATTTGTGAGAGTTTACCGTGGTAAACTTGAGTCTGGATCTTATGTTCTAAACTCAACTAAAAACAAAAAAGAGCGAATCGGTCGTATCATGAAGATGCACTCAAATAAACGCGAGGAGATCAAAGAGATTCACGCTGGTGAGATTGGTGCAGTTGTTGGACTAAAAGATACTATCACTGGTGATACTCTTTGTGGTGAAGCAGATAAAGTAGTACTAGAGCGTATGGACTTCCCAGAGCCAGTTATCTCTGTTGCTGTTGAGCCAAAAACTAAAGCTGACCAAGAGAAAATGGGTATCGCATTAGGCAAGCTTGCTGCTGAAGATCCATCATTTAGAGTCTATACCGATGAGGAGACAGGTCAAACTATCATCGCTGGTATGGGTGAGCTTCACCTTGAGGTAATTGTTGATCGTATGCTAAGAGAGTTCAAGGTTGATGCTGAAGTTGGTGCACCACAAGTAAGTTATAGAGAGACTATCAGAGCTGCGGTTGATCAAGAGTATAAGTATGCAAAACAGTCGGGTGGACGCGGTCAGTTTGGACATGTTTATATCAAGATCGAGCCAGTTGAGGCTGGAAGCGGTTTTAAATTTATCAACGAGATCAAAGGTGGGGTTATACCAAAAGAGTATATTCCTGCGGTTGAAAAGGGTGTTTTTGAAGCTACTCAAAGAGGTGTTCTTGCGGGTTATCCGATCGAAGATCTACAAGTTACACTATATGATGGTTCATACCATGAGGTGGACTCAAGTGAGATGGCGTTTAAACTAGCTGGATCTATGGCATTTAGAGAGGCTGCTAGAAAAGCAAACCCTGCGATACTAGAGCCTATGATGAAAGTTGAAGTTGAAGTTCCAGAGGAGTATATGGGTGATGTTATCGGAGACCTTAACCGTCGCCGTGGTCAAGTAAACTCAATGGACGATCGAGCAGGAAATAAGATAGTAAACGCTTTTGTTCCACTATCTGAGATGTTTGGTTACTCAACAGATCTAAGATCTGCAACTCAAGGTCGTGCGACATACTCTATGGAGTTTGACCACTACAATGAAGTTCCAAGAAATGTCTCTGAAGAGATTATCAAAAAGAGAAACAGCTAAGGCTGTTTTTCTTACCTTTTTCTAAGCTTTAGCAAAAAAGCAACCACAACTCTAAAAAATCCCACAACCACATAGACACCACCACTCCATAAAAATGGATGAGTGTAGTTTTGATGCTCTTGCATAAGAGCAAATCTCTCTAGCGGAGAGCTAAGCAGATCTGGGTGTTGCACAACTGCTAAAACCAACAAAATAACCAAAAATACCAAAATTTCAATCTTAATTCTTCTTACCATAGGGTTATTATATCAAAAAATATGAGTTGTGGAACTATTATTGCTTAATAGAGTAAAATTAAGAGGAGTGTGCAATGAGCCTATATCTTTCCAAAGTAAACTTGCTAGCCTCACAAGCACTTGATTATAGAGCTATAAGGCAAGATCTTATAGCTTCAAACCTTGCAAATATAGATACTCCCTATTATAGATCTAGAGATATATCTTTTGATCAAACTCTTTTAAGGGAAAAACAGAGGATAATGGGTGATAAAAATAGTGAACTAAAGTTAGCAAAAACAGATGGTGCACACTTAGATCCGCTATCAAATGAGAGTCTGGATCGTGCAGTGCTATTTTTTAGAGATGGGCATTTGGCTAGAAATGATGGTAATAGTGTGGATCTCGATGTTGAGACAAGCGAGATGAGTAAAAACAGTATAATGTACAACGCACTAGTTGGTGCTATGAAGAAAAATAGCGGCATACTTAGAAATGCGATAGATACAGCTGGAAGATTGCAGTAGGAGATAGGTTGTGAGTAGTTTTATGAGTAGTTTTGATATCAGTGCAAGTGGAATGTCGGCTCAGAGGTTGAGGCTAAATGCAATAAGTGAAAATATAGCAAATGCCAACACCACCCGAACGCAAGAGGGTGGACCATATAGACGCAAAGAGGTTGTTTTTAAGGCGGTGGACTTTAACGCAGAGCTAAACAAAGCACTAAAAAACACAATGGGTCATCATAAGTATGAAGATCCGCTAAATGAGGGACTTTTTGGATCTAAGGTAACTCCTGCTATAATGAGCGTTATAGTTGATAAGATCTCACAAGATGATAGGGAGCCAAACATGAAGTATGATCCAGCTCATCCTGACGCTGATGCCAATGGATATGTTGCTTACCCAAATGTAAACCCCGTTATAGAGATGAGTGATCTAGTGGAGGCAACAAGAAGCTACCAAGCAAATGTTGCAGCTTTTGAGGGTACAAAAAATATTGCAAATAGTGCTATAACACTATTTCAAGCACAGTAAGTAGGATAGTATGCAAGATATAAAAGGTATAACAAGCCAGTCAAGCTTAGAGCTACTCAAGCAAAAGAAGAGCCTTGTAGAGGGTGGTGATGGTGAGTTTGCAAAACATCTAAAGTCTGCTATATCTGAGGTAAACTCCTTGCAACAAGATGGTGATGAGGCTCTGATGAGTATGGCAACGGGTGAGGTGAAAGATCTGCATCAAGCAGCACTTGCTATAAATAAAGCTGAGATGAGTATGAAACTGATGCTTGAGATTAGAAACAAAGCCCTTAGTGCCTATAAAGATTTAAGCAAAACACCTCTGTGATCTTAGAATCGCACACCCCATGGCAGTAGATACCCCAGAACAGAACCAAAGTTGGAGAATTTTACTAGTCTATATACTGCTCTTTACAGGGTTTATCATCTTTGTTGCAGTTATGCTCTTCATCGCTATAAATCCGCGAGACTTACCATCTCTCTACGCTACAAAAACTTCAAAAGCTACCAGAGGAGCCATCATCAGTGCAGATGGTTTTCACATAGCAGATACCCAAAAACTATACAAAGCGATCATAAACACCCACTTTTTAGATCCACTTAAAAAAGATCTCTTTATAGAGCTTTTTAGTATCTACTCCGCTATGCCAGCTAAAGAGGTGAGATCTAAGATCGATGGTGCAAAGGGTATGGTGGTTTTAAGCTACAACATCTCCGAGCGAGAGGCACAGTACCTAAAACAGCTCTCTTATGAGCTAAATAGACTCAAGATCTTTATAGAGCGAAAAAATAGTAGTGGCAGAGGGATAGTACAAGGGCTTAGTGTGCTAGAGAGTGGTGAGAGTAGGGAGTATCCATATGGCAACTTGCTAACCCCACTCATCGGCTACCCGCAAAAAGCAGAGCTTGATGGCTACACATACTCTAAGGGGATCAAGGGGCTCGAGAGGCGTTTTAATGATGAGCTTGAGGCTAGAGAAGATGAGCACTCACAAGGGCTTAGAGATGTGGCGGGGTATATCATACTAAATGGTGATAGTTTTAGTAAGAGTGAGGTTGATGGGCTTGATATCAAGCTAACTATCCCTGTGGTGTTGCAGTTAAAGATAGAGAAGCTACTAGATGAGCTGAAGCAGGATATTAGAGCAAAAGAGATTATGCTTGTGGTTATGAATAGCAAAAACGGCAATGTTTTAAGTGCTGCATCATCAAATAGATACTTACCAAAAGAGATCAAGAAAAGCGACTACCCATCGTTAAATGCCAACATAGTTGAGTATAGTTATGAGCCTGGGAGTGTTATAAAAACGATAGTTTTTGCCTCTATGTTAGATAAAGCACTGCTAAATCCTTACGATATGCTAGATGGGCACAATGGTCGCTTTATGATTGGCAACAAAGTGATCACTGATGAGCATAAGTTTGAACGCCTTAGTGCAGAAGAAGCGATAATCCACTCATCAAACATAGGCGTCGCACAGCTCTCACAAAAGCTAAACGGACTAGAGTTTAACCAGCTACTAAGCGACTTTGGATTTGCAAAATCTTCTACACCAGATCTGATCTATGAGAAGGTTGGATCGATCCCACACCCAAGACAGCTAGAAAATGAGATCTATAAGGCGACTTGCTCATATGGGTATGGCATGAGGGCAAATCTGCTTCAACTTGCAAGAGCTTATGCGGTTTTTGATAATGATGGAGTGATGCCAACTCCTCGCTTCATAAAAGCCTTTGTTGATGGAGCTTCAAGAGAGATCGCAGTCTCCAAAGAGCCAAGCGAGCAGGTGATAAAAAGCTCCACAGCTCAAAGGGTTAAGGCGGTGCTTGTTAGAACTGTAAATGAAGGCACTGGCGTGCGAGCAAAGACAGCAGGGCTTGTTATAGGCGGTAAGACAGGAACTGCTCATATGGTTGAAGATAGAAAATATGTCAATCGCTATAACACCTCGTTTATAGGTTTTGTAAATGATAAAAAGAGCCACTACACCATCGCAGTGGGGGTGATTGAGCCTTTAAAGAGCCAGTTTGCGGCACAAACGGCGGTGCCTGTGTTTAAGAGTGTGGTAGATCTGATGGTCGAAGAGGGGTATTTAAAGCCTGAGCTACCAAAAGAGGAGGAGTTATGAGAGAGTTTCTTATAGGGTTTATAAGGAGTGCGTCACTTGAGCCAACTGAACTGCTAATAGGGCTTGTGGTGCTTGCTATCATCGCAGTGAGTGCGATTTTACTGCATCTACTGCTACATACCATCGTTTTGAGATCTATAAAACGATACGCTAGCAGTAACCAGATCTTAGCGGGACTACTTGAGTACAATCTTTTTGCCAGACTAGCTCTAGTGGCACAAGGTGGTGTGGTTTATGCTCAAGCTCACATCTGGCTAGAAGAGGGCTTTTTTAGAGACTCAAGTGTGACTATGTCGCTTCTTTGGGTGGCACTTTTTGCACTTCTTAGTCTCTATGCGGTGCTTGATAAGTTGTTTGATCTGCTCTACCGCGTAACAAGATCGCCTGTTTTTGCTATGAAAACCATAGTGCAAACGCTTAAGCTTGTCATGGGGATTGTGGTTGGGATCTACACCATCTCCATACTAGCAGATAAGTCGCCTGTTGCCATACTTAGCGGGCTTGGGGCGATGTCGGCGGTGCTTATGCTCATCTTTAAAGATACCATACTCGGCTTTAGTGCAGGACTTCAGATCACCACAAATAAGATGGTGGAGATAGGCGACTGGATTGAGATGCCAAAGTATGGAGCTGATGGCGATGTGATAGATATTGGGCTAAATGTAGTAAAGGTGCGAAACTGGGATAAAACCATCACCACCATACCCACCTATGCACTCGTTTCAGACTCATTTAAAAATTGGCGTGGTATGAGGGAGTCTGGTGGTAGGCGTATCAAGCGAGCTATCCCAATCGATATAAAAACCATCTCTTTTTTGAGCGAAGATGATATAAAAAGACTTAAAAAAGCTCATCTTTTAGCACCATATCTGGAGACAAAACTGAGTGAGATCGGTAGCTACAATGCAAAAAACGATCTAGATCCAAGCGTTGCCATAAACAGCAGAAGGCTCACAAATATAGGCACGCTTAGAGCCTATATAATGGCATACTTGAAGTCAAACCCAAACATCAATCAAGAGATGACCATAATGGTTCGACAGCTCTCACCTAGTCAGTTTGGCCTGCCACTTGAGATCTACTGCTTTACTTCTACGACAAACTGGGTGGAGTATGAAGATATACAATCAGATATATTTGATCATATCTACTCGGTGCTTGATGAGTTTAACTTAAAGTCCTATCAGTACTCGTAGCTAGATCTGCTTTTACTTCTGCGATGATGTCGGCGTCAGTGGAGAGATCTACCCATCTAAATGCTTTACCGCTTTGGTTTTCGCCTCTTAGCAGATCTCCGCTTTTTCTAAACTCAAGATCAAGCTCGGCGATCTCAAAGCCGTTTGAGGTAGAGCAAAACCGCTCAAGGCGGGTGGAGTTTTTGAGGTTTGTGTATAAAAAACAGTACCCCTTTAGCCCTGTGCGACTCACTCGCCCGCGAAGCTGATGAAGCGAAGCAAGCCCTAGTCTCTCAGCTCCAACGATGATAATCGTACTAAGACGAGGTAGTGAGATCCCCACCTCTACAACCGTTGTAGCAACTAGTATGTTACCACTTTGCCTAAACTCCAAAAGTGTCTGCTCCTTTTGTTTATCTGCACCATATGTAACATAGACGCCCTCAAAGTTTTCTTCCCAAAAACCTCTCGCCTCTTCGATGCTCTGGTACTCTAGTGCGTCGCTTTGCTCCACTAGCGGGTAGATGAGTAGCACTTGATGGGAGGCTTTTATCTCGCTTTGTATGTGAGAGAGTAGCTCTTTAAAGTCACCTTTGGAGATGATGCGACTTGTTATATCTTTGGTAAATGGCGTAGTTTTTATGAGTGAGACATCTATGTAAGCACTCTCGATCATCGCTTGTGTGCGGGGGATCGGTGTAGCGGAGAACTGCAAAAAGTGAGCTTTTGATACCCCCTCATCTACAAGCTTAGCTAGTAAACTTCTCTGCTGTGTGCCAAAGCGATGTTGCTCATCTACCATCACAAGTGGTACGCTTGGCAGATCTCTATATAGTAGGGCGTGCGTTCCGATGATAAAGTCGTAACTCTCAAGATCTTCTTTTTTACTTTTGTTAGTTACTAGTGCGATGCTAAAACCGCTCAAAAACCTCTTTGCTTCTTCGTAGATCTGGTTTGCTAGTATGGTAGTGGGTGCCATTAGGATCGACTTCCTTGCCATAAATGCAGCTGCTAAGATCACCATAGTCTTGCCACTTCCCACATCGCCAACTACTATGCGTCTAGCTGCGATGCCACTTGCAAAGTCAGATCTGATCTCTTTTATGGTGCTTAGCTGATCATCTGTAAGCTTAAAAGGCAGGTGTCTTACAAAGTTTTCATAACTACTAAACTCACTCATCTTAGCTTTGAAATAGCGTCTTTTTGCCAAAAGCTCTCTTAGATAGACAAATAGCTCTGTGTACTTTAAAGCTCTTAGAGTTGCCCCACTAGGCTCTTTTGGTGGCATAATAGTAGGAGAGTGAAGTGCCAAAAGCTCGCTTGCAACGCTTCGTTTTAGACCCTCGCTTGCGAGTGCATCAAGTGTCAAGTTTTGCGTTATAAACTTGTGAAGCAGATCTGTTCTCATAGCTGATTTGTACTTTGGGGTAATGGCTCCAACGCTAGTTACTTTTTTGGGCATCATGATGCTTGCAAAGCCGTTTTTGTAGCTTATGATGCCGTGAAAGTAGCCTCTACTTCCCTCGCTAAATGTGTGGATCATATAGCTTTTGGGATTAAAAAGTACACCACTTATGTTGTCGCCTAAGTTGTGTGCAAAAAAACCAACTTGCAGAGATGATGGTGTGCGTCTAAGTGATGTGACGGTGGCATCGATGGTGATGCTCTCACCCTCAAGTGGAAGAGAGTCGCTAAGACGCAGATCTTCGTAGCTATGCGGGACTAAAAGAGCTAACTCACTAAAGCTTCTGACGCCAAGTTTGGAAAATTTTGCTTGCATGGTGCCATTTTAGCAAAAATGCTCTTAGCTTAAGTAGTCGATGTAGAGTTTGACAAAAGATATTAAATTTAGTACTATATAAAATATGAAAAAAGGAGATTGTATGCAACCAATATTTGCAAATTATACAGCAAGCATCACAGAGCTTAAAAAGTCCCCAACTAAACTCCTAGAAGATGCCAAAGATGAGGCGATTGCCATACTAAACCACAATGTTACAAGTGCATATTTAGTCCCTGCTAAAATTTATGAGGAGATGATGGATATGCTAGATGATTATGAGTTGGCTAGGATTGCTGAGGAGAGAATGAATGACAAAGAGGTGCCCATAAGGGTAGATGTAGATGATCTACTATCTTGATTTTCACCCAAAAGCACTCAAAGAGTGGAGTAGGTTGGATATTGTTATTAAGTCACAGTTGCAAAAAAAGCTAAAAGAGAGACTACAAAGCCCCATAGTGCCCAAAGACAAACTCCGTGGACGAGACAATTTTTATAAGATAAAGCTAAAAAAGTCTGGTTATAGGCTTGTATATAAGGTTAAAGAGCAAGAGGTTATAGTCTATGTTATAAAGATAGGCAAAAGAGAAAATAACGCCGTATATGATGATTTGGAAAATAGGCTCTAGGCCTATTTGGTGACGATCGCAAAGCTTAGATCTAGAACTTCGTTGTGAGTTTTTATGAAGCTATTTAGCTCATCAAGTGTAAGTTTTTGGATCTTTTCTAACTCTCTTTGGGCATAGTTTTCGCCTTGATCGTTGTAGTACTCCATAAATGCTCGACTTAGTCGCTGGTTCATCGTCTCAACTCTTAGTGGTTCACTTCCTAACATAAACTTCTTAGTCTGCTCAAGCTCATCAGCAGTTGCACCATTTTTGACAAACTCCTCTAGCACCTCTTTGACACTTCGTTTTGCCTCATCTGCGGAGTCTAGTTTGGTCTGCAGATGCCCACCTAGATAGGTAGCTGACTTTGAGGCCTCAAGCCTCGCATACGCAGAGTATGCAAGCCCTTTTTTGACTCTGATCTCCTCCATGAGCCTAGATCCAAATCCACCCGCACCAAGTATAAATGATGCTACTTTTGCTTTGTATAGATCTGGAGAGTTTATGTGTGTGTTGTATGGCGAGCCGAAGTATATATATGCCTGCTCACTCTCTTTTTTAATGATGCTATCCTTTTTTTGGCTAGAGGCTCTATACTCTATGCACTCGCCATTAGATCCCTCTTTTAGGGTGGAGAGAAGCTCTACTAGTTTTGGTTTTAGCTCAGCTAGATTGACATCTCCTCCAACTGCGATGATGAGCTTAGATCTAACAAGTAAGCTATTTAGTTTTGTCACAACATCGCTAAGCTCAATGCTATTTATGCTCTCTTTTGTGCTCTTATAAGCTAGCGGAGTTCCTTTAAAAAGTAGTGCTCTAAGCTCGTTAGACGCTATGTAGTCAAAGTCGCTCTCTCTGCGAGAAACTTCGCCTAGAAGTATGGTTTGTACCTTTTTAAAGCTAGCCTCGCTTAGGTTTGGATCATTTAGTAGCTCGCCTAAAAACCCAAGTGCCTCATCTTGTTGCTCTTTTAGTGAGCTTAGATCAAGTACTAGTGTCTCTCTGCCCGTTTGAGCCGATAGGCTTATGGCACGGCTCTCAAGCTCCTTTGCAAAGCCACTAGATCCACGCGTTAAAGTTCCTTCATTTAGTACTTTTGCACTAAATCTAGCAAGCCCCGCTTTAGTGTCATCACTTAGTGTGCCACTGTTTCTAAAGACAAGCTGAAGGTTAAAGATCGGTAGTCTTTTATCCTCTTCAAAAATGAGTGGAACCTCTACGCCACCGATATTTATATGATCAATCTTTGCAGCCATTGCCAAACTTCCTAGTAGTAGTAGTATAAAAATTTTCACGCAAACTTCTCTAAGATCTGATATGCGGTGTTGCGAATGGCGGGTGTTTCGCCCACGCTTCGTATGAGGTGGATCATCTCCTCTTTTGCCATTCTAAAGCTTGCTCCTGCACTGCTTACGACATTTTCTTCCATCATAGTTGAGCCTAGATCGTTTGCTCCATAATGCAGTGCCATCTGCCCAATATGCGGACCTTGAGTCACCCAAGAGCTTTGTATATTTGGGACATTATCAAGGTAGAGTCTTGCAACTGCGAGTAGCCGTAGGTAGCGATTTGGGGTCGCTTTTGGCATATTTGGAAAGAGCCTTATAAGCTCTGTATTTTCGCTCTGGAAGCTCCACATTATAAATGCTCTAAAACCGCTCGTCTCATCTTGTAGGCGTCTAATCATATCAAAGTGCTCTACTATATCTTCATCGCTCTCGATGGTTCCAAACATCATAGTTGCAGTGGACATGATGCCTAGTTTGTGAGCCTCGCGGTGTACATCTAGCCACACTTCGCTATCGATCTTTTTAGGAGCGATCACATCTCGCACCTCATCGCTTAGTATCTCCGCACCTGCCCCTGGGATACTTGCAAGCCCTTTTGCGTGAAGTCTTTGTAGCACCTCTTTTACGCTTATGCGTGAGACTTTTGCTATGAAGTCGATCTCGATGGAGCTAAAGCCGTGGATAGTGATGCTAGGATATTTGGTGTGGATATGCTCTACTAGATCTTCATACCACTCGATCTTTAGTTTTGGGTGAACCCCGCCTTGAAAGAGGATCTGTGTGCCACCGATCTCAAGTAGTTCATCGATCTTTGCATCGATCTCATCAAAGCTTAGCACATACGCATCAGCATCTTTTTCATGTCTGTAAAATGCACAAAATTCGCAATCAACCCAGCAGATGTTGGTGTAGTTGATGTTGCGATCTACCACAAACGAGGTGATCCCATCGGGATGAAGCTCTTTTTTCTTAGCAGTCGCCATTTTGCCAAGCTCTCTAAAGTCACCATGCTTGATGAGGTGTAGAGCCTCGGCTTTGGTTAGCCTGCTCATCTGCTAGCCCTACTCATAATGTTTTGTCCTTGCTTATGGCGTCTAACACGCCGTTTATAAACTTTGGTGACTGCTCGCTTGCAAAAGCTTTGCTGATCTCAACTGCTTCATTTATAACAACAGCAGGATCAAGCTCGGCTAAAAAGATCTCATACGCTGCTAGCCTCATAACAGCTCGCTCAATGCTTCCTAGTCTATCAAACTCCCACTCTTTTAGATGCTTTTTTATAGCAGTATCCACACGCTCTAGGCTCGCTATGGTGCCATCATATAGGGTGTATGCAAACTCTTTTTGGCGGTTGCGGATCTTCTTTTCTTCAAGTATCTCATCGGTGTGCTCTTTTGTGTTCTCATTGCCTAGATCATGTGAGTATAGCAGGCTCACAACCGCCATTCTGGCTTGTTGTCTAGTTGCCATTATAGTTTCTCATACAGATCTAACATCTCGATGATAACACCCATCGCCTCAAAGCCTTTGTTGCCCGCTTTTGTGCCTGCTCGCTCGATAGCTTGTTCGATAGTATCAGTTGTAAGCAGTCCAAATGAGACAGGTTTTTTGTGCTTTAAGCTTACTGTTGCAATCCCTTTTGTCGCCTCTGCACTCACATAGTCAAAGTGCGGTGTTGAGCCTCTTATCACTGCACCAAGTGCACACACTGCGTCATATTTGCCACTTGAGAGAAGCTGATCGATCACCATTGGTAGCTCAAACGCCCCTGGGGCTAGAACATGTGTCAGATCTGCCTCATCGCCGCCATGACGCAAAAAGGCATCTTTTGCCCCCTCAACTAGGCGATCTACTATAAAATGGTTCCATCTTGTGCTTACTATGGCTACTTTCTTGCCCTCTATAACTCTTAGTTTTCCCTCTATCAAGTTCATCTCTATCCTTTTTAAGTTTTTAAGTTTGTGTTGTTAAATTGTTGCTTAGAGTGAATAACTCTTAAAATGTATATATTATCAAAATTTACTTGATAAAAGATTTTATAATCATCAAACATAGCTATTCTACATTTATGATTTATGAAGTGCTTTTTGCACTCAACGCCTAGTTTTGGACTATATGCTATTAAACTTATAAACTCCTCAAGTTTATCAATATACTTAGATGCAGTTTTTGGTCTATCATTTAAAATAGTTATAAAGATATTTTCAATATCTCCAACTGCCTCATTTGAGTACTCAATTGATCCCATATTTGCTTCTAAAGTCTCTAAAGAGTTCCGCGTGGTTTTTACCGCTACTGCCAGAATCTATGGCTTTTTGTATATGGCTATTTAGATGAGAAAGATCGAGATCTTTGCTATTTTGAAGTTTTTGAAAACTCTTTTTTATAAAGCTAAAAAACCTATCTTTGTCACCACCAAACTCATTTAAAAAGATGTTTTCAATACTTCTATCTTCTATGGTTAGAGTAATCATTACAGCTCCTTTAGTTTTTTGATCTGACCCATTAGATCTGCTAGATCTTCTAGTTTTATCATATTTGCTGCATCACTTAGACCTGAGTCTGGATCGAAGTGCGTCTCAAAGAAAAAGCCATCAACCCCCACTGCAGCGGCAGCACGGGCTAGATAAGGCACCATTGTGCGATCTCCTCCTGTTTTGCCACCAAGTGATCCAGGCATCTGTACAGAGTGCGTCGCATCAAAGATGACAGGGGCAAACTCTCGCATAATGACAAGAGAACGCATATCAACTACTATGTTGCCATAGCCAAAACTACTACCTCGCTCACACAAGTAAACACCGTGTTTGAGAGAGTTTTCAAAGCTCACCTCATCACAACCGCGAGTTTTTAAAACCTTCAAAAGTGAGTGCTTCATATCGGGTGGGTTTACAAACTGCCCCTTTTTGATGTTTACCTCTTTAGTGGTTTTTGCACACTCTACAAGTAGATCTGTTTGACGACACAAAAATGCGGGGATCTGAAGCATATCTACCACTTCGGCGACTGCTTTTACTTGATGTGACTCATGTACATCGGTGACTACTTTATAGCCAAAGTCATCTTTTACTTTTTGTAGTATCCTAAGCCCCTCATCGATGCCTAGACCGCGAAAACTATCGAGTGATGTGCGGTTTGCTTTATCGAAGCTTGACTTAAAGTAGAAGTCGATCTCGCTATCTTTTTGGTACGCTTCAAGCTCTTTTGCTATGCGAAAGATGTTTGCTTCACTCTCAATGACACAAGGTCCAGCTAGTAGTTTCATTTTTACCTCGTTTTTAAGTCGTAAATTATAGCACAAAAACTATTTTTCTCTAGCTACGAGAATGCCTGCAAAGACTACTAAAGCTATGCCGACGGTAGTTAGTAGTGAGGGCAGATCATCACCAAGTGCCACTCCTACTATGATGGCAAAGAGTATGTTTGTGTAGCTCACCGCACCCACCACGCCCGCTTTTGCCACCGCGTAGGACTTTGTCATATAGTACTGTGAGATAGTCCCAAGCACGCCAAGTCCCACCACATAGAGCCACACAATACCACTGGGAAGCACAAAAGTAGAGAGCATAAAGTCCAGCTCGTCTATGGTGTAAAACTCCGCGATACCAAATAAGATCAGAGGTCCAATAGTGCCAACTAGCACAAATGAGAGCACTATAACATTTGTGTCATAGTAGTTTCTAAGCTCTCTGATAGAGGTGTAGGCTAACGCTGCACCAACTCCACTAAAGATACCAAGCAGATCATACTTGCTAAAGCCCCCGCTCCCGCTAGGCTCAGCTATAAAAACTATGCCCAAAAAGCCTAAAAATAGTGCTATCCACGCACTTTTGTCTATCTTTTCACTTAAAAATAGCCATGCAAAAAGTGCAGTAAATATAGGTGCGGTTTTGGAGTAGGTAACTGCGTCGCCAAGCGAGATGTGAGCGATGTTGTAGAAGTAAGTAAGCAGTGCCAAAAAGCCCATAGTACCTCGAAAAAGCAGTAACCACGGCTTGCCACCTTTACTCCTTATGCCACTTTTATAGATGGTGTAGGAGATGATAAGCACGCCAAAAAGGTTTCTAAAAAAGACCACTTCAAGCGAGCTAATCTCCTCACTTGCAAGCTTCGCAAACGCCCCCATCAGGGCAAATGTAAAGCTAGCAAAGAGCATATACTTTACACCAAGATTCATATTTTTAAACATATTTGATAATGATACTCACTTTTTTAGTTAAATTGTGTTATAATCCAAGCAGGACGAGGCACTTATTATGAAAAAGCTATTTGACGCACTATTTAGCATATATAATATCTACATACCCGCCATCGCACTCATAGCTATATTTACGATTTTTGCCTACATAAATGTCTCAAGAGTCTCAAACTCCATAAACAACGATGGTCAAATTATAAACCAAAGTGGCAAACAGCGAATGTTTTCACAAAATCTCATCATTTTGGGTATGCACTATCTTGAAGATCCAAGCGAAGAAAACCGTGTGGCACTAGAGAGCGGCATAATCTATATGAGATCTATCCACGATGAGCTGGTGAGTTTGCAAAAAAACAAAGAGATCTCAAGCTTTTATGCGGAGTGTGATCTTTGTGATAGAGTACATACATTTTTAGATGGGTTTGATCACTTTTTGTATAACCCAACAAGAGAGTATCTGCTTGAGCTTTCTCGCGAGTCACAGGCACTTTTGCCAACACTCTCAGAGCTTGTAGCAAAGTATGAGGAGCTTAACCGCCAAAAGATCTCCGCTTTAGAAGATACGCAGTACTATGTTTTGATGATGGTTGTGGTTATACTTCTACTAGAGCTTGTCTTTGTTTTTTACCCCATCAACAGACGCATAAAACGCCAAACTTTAGAGCTAAAGAGCATAAACGAGACGCTAGAGAGACGAGTCGCACTTGAGGTGGAGAAAAGCAGGCAAAAAGATCGCCAACTTGCACAAAGCACGAAGCTCGCTCAGATGGGCGAGATGATCGATATGATCGCTCATCAGTGGAGACAACCGCTAAATAGCATCGCAAGTATCAACTCCAAGATAGAGTTTGACATACTGCTAAATCAGCGAAGTGATGAGAAAACGCTCGCAAATACCGCACTTATAAGTGAGATCATTAGGTATCTTAGTCACACCATAGATGACTTTAGAGAGTTTTTTAAAAGCTCAAATAAAAAGGTAAAATGCAGTAGCAAAGAGATGATCCAAAGTGTCTTAAACATAGTCTCAAACTCCACAAGATCGCAAAATATCGAGATACTCCTAGAGCCTTTGGGTGAAGAAGATCTACTAGTTTATGCAAATGATCTAAAGCAGGTGCTTCTTAGCATAATCTCAAATGCGATCTATGTGCTAAATGCGAAGCAGATCAAAGATCCTCGCATAGTGATCTCATCACGCACGCTTGATGATAAGAGCCTTGAGCTAAAGATTAGTGACAATGGTGGCGGGATTGATGAGGAGCATCTGGATCGAATCTTTGAGCAAAACTTCACCACCAAAGAGGCAGATGGTGGGAGCGGGCTAGGGCTTTATATATGCAAGATTATAGTTGAAGAGCATTTAGGTGGCAAGCTTTTTGTGTCAAATGAGCAAGATGGGGCGGTTTTTACTATACTGATCCCACTTTAAAGTCCACCTCCCAGTAAAACTCGATCCACTCGCTACTCTCGTGCACAAAGTAGGTTGGGCGGTATTTTGATGTGTTTTTATAAAAGATGGTGCAACTCTCAAAGGTTGTGTGCGGATAGCTAGATATAAGATGAGCCATAACCGCCTCAAGTGTCTCTCCGCTATCGGAGATATCATCGACTACAAGGGCGTTTTGGATCTGATCTTCTAGCTCGCAACTACCAAAGATCTCAACACACTCTAGGCGATTTTTGCCATCATAAAGACTAGATCTTATAGATCTGACATCTTTGATGCCAAGTGCTTGTGAGACAGCGTGAGCAAGAGTAAAGCCACCGCGTGAAATGGCGATGATCGCATCATATCTGCTCGCTTTTAGTTTATCTATGAGTTTTAGGGTATCTTGTTTGAACTCTTCATAAGGGTAGTAGATCATAAGTGTGATTTTACTCACATTAAGTTAAAATTTGAAATAAAAAGGTAGAAAATGAAAACCATAGCGATAGTTGGCAAACCAAATGTGGGTAAAAGTTCGCTTTTTAACCGTCTAGTAAAGAAGCGAGACGCCATCACTAGCGATGTGGCAGGAACTACAAGAGATATCAAACGCCGTGAAGTACTAATTAATGACAAGCAGGCGATGTTAGTGGATACTGGCGGGCTAGATAGTGGCAATGAGCTTTTTGATAAGATAAAAGAGGTCTCACTTAGAGCTGCTTACTTAGCGGATATAGTGCTCTATATGGTCGATGGTAAGAGCCTGCCCGAAGATGAGGATAAGAGGTTTTTTTATGAGCTTGAAGCGATGGGCAAAAGCGTTGCACTTGTAGTAAATAAGATCGACAATGATGCTCAAAAAGAGAAACTTTGGGAGTTTTATGAGTTTGGAGCGGAGGATATATTTGGGATCTCGGTATCTCACAATCGTAGCATAAACCCACTTTTGGAGTGGATCTATGATCTGCTTCCAGATAGTGACAAGGTGAGCGAAGATAGCCAAGAAGAAGATGTAGAAGATGAACTTGAGGTGTTTGAAGAGGTAGAAGATTACTTTTTGAGCGATGATGAAGAGGAGGTCGAAGATGGCGGGATCTATGATGAGAACGATGCCATACTTGAAGTCCAGATCCCAGATGAGATCAAAGTCTCTATCATTGGGCGGACAAATGTGGGCAAAAGCTCGCTTATAAACGCACTTTTGGGTGAAGAGCGAAGCGTGGTAAGCTCAGTTGCTGGTACGACCATAGATCCTATCGATGAGAGTATGGAGTATGATGGCAAAAAGATCACATTTGTCGATACTGCGGGGCTTAGACGCCGTGGTAAGATCGTAGGTATCGAGAGGTTTGCTCTGATGCGAACCAAGGAGATGTTGGGTAGCTCCAACCTCGCCCTTTTGGTACTTGATGCAAATGAGGGGTTTTTAGATCTAGATGAGAAGATCGCGGGGCTAGTAGATCAAAACCGCCTAGCTTGCATCATCGTGCTAAACAAGTGGGATCTAGTTGATGGATCTCGTTATGAGGAGATTATCAAAGAGCTTCGCTATAAGTTTAAGTTTTTGGCTTATGCACCCGTCATAACACTCTCTGCACTTACTAAAAAGCGAGTCGATAAGCTCTTTGAGCTGATCCTAAAGGTAAATGAGAACTACTCAAGACGCATACCAACATCACAACTAAATGAGATACTGCAAAACGCTATGAAAAGACATCAGTTGCCATCGATGGGCGGGCAGGTGATCCGCATCTACTATGCAACGCAGTATGAGACTCGCCCGCCTCGTATCGCTATCGTGATGAATAAGCCAAAGGGGCTACACTTCACATATAGGCGTTATCTCACAAACCAGTTTAGAAGGGCGTTTGACTTTAGCGGAACACCACTGCTGTTTAAGGCGAAAAAACGGGGAAGTTGAGGGAGCGTTGCCCTAGACTGCTTTATCTTAGATCGTCACGGCAACAAGTTGCCTCGCGATGACAGTCTAAGTCGTTGCGAGCGAAGCGAAGCAATCTAAGTTGCTTGAAAGTCAAAACGGCTTAAATATCACCATCGCAACTATGATAAGCATCAAAATCGTCGGCACTTCATTGTAAGCTCTAAAAAATTTGCCACTTTTGTAGTTGCTATCTTCAAGCATCTTTTTTCTAAGGTGCCCAAGCGAGAAGAAGTAAGCAACTAGCACTAAAACAAAGAAGATCTTAGCGTGTAGCCACCCGCCAGAGATGCCAAAACCAAGCATCATAGTAAAGCCACTTAGTAGAGTCGCCCACATCGCAGGCACGCCAATGTACTTGTAGATCTTTAGCTCCATCACTTTTACAACCTCGACAAACCCCGCATTGTCGGCATTTTCACTATGATAGACAAAGAGCCGTGGCATATAAAAAAGCACGGCAAACCATGAGATAAACGAGAGTATATGAAACCAGAGGATCCAGAGGTACAAAACTACTCCTCTATGATCTGATCTTTGATCGACGCAGAGCCTTTTTGAGTTACTATCTTGTCGTGAAGTCTTCTAAGTGCCTTTGTGACGCGATCTACTGCTAGATCTATGGCAGCGTAGAGGTCATCATGCTCTTGAGTGATGATAACAGGCTCACTGTGGGCAACTCGTACATCAAACTCTGCACTGATGCCGTTTTTTTGCTTTTTGATATCAACTTTTGTTGATGTGATCTCAAGCGAGTATTTGTTGAAGCTTCCTATCGCTGCTTCTATGTGAGATTTGATCTCTGGAGTTAGTGAGATCTCTTTTGAGTAGATTTGTAGTGGCATGGTGCCCCCTTTTTGGTTGGATTGTTGTCCAAAATCATAACCAATTAAAAGTTAAAAATGTATAATTAGAGCTAAAAAAGGAGCTATCTTGAGAGTACTTACAGGGCTTCAACCATCAGGTGATCTGCATATTGGTAACTATTTTGGCACTATCAAGCAGATGCTAGAGGCACAAGAGACAAGTGAGACATATATATTTATAGCAAACTACCACGCTATGACTACGCTTAGTGATGGAGCGAGACTAGCTGAGCTTACTATGCAGTGTGCGACGGACTTTTTAGCTCTTGGGATCGACCCAAATAAGGCGGTTTTTTGGGTGCAGTCTGATATAAAAGAGGTGCTTGAGCTATACTGGACTCTATCATCTTTTACGCCGATGGGACTACTTGAGCGTGCTCACGGCTTTAAGGATAAAGTGGCAAGAGGCATCGCGGCAAACCACGCACTATTTTCATACCCTGTGCTTATGGCGGCGGATATTGTGCTCTTTGACACCGATGTGGTGCCTGTGGGTAAAGATCAGATCCAGCATGTCGAGATCGCCCGTGATATCGCCATAAAGTTTAACAATGAGTATGGCGAGATACTGACTTTGCCAGAGTTTAGAGTGCGTGAAGATGTGCAGACTGTACTTGGCACTGATGGGCAAAAGATGAGCAAAAGCTATAAAAATATAGTAAACATCTTCTCAAGTAAAAAAGATCTAGAAAAGAGCATTAAGAGCATAGTGACTGAAAATGTGGGACTTGAGGAGCCAAAAGAGTGGCAAAACTGCAATGTTTACAACATAGCAAAGCTCTTTTTAAGTAGCGATGAACAGGCAGAGCTTCAAGCTCGCTATGAGCGAGGAGGCGAGGGGCATGGGCACTTCAAGCAGTATCTCATCGAGGTGATCTGGAGCTATTTTGAGCCATACCGCGAAAAAAGAGCCTACTATGAGGCGAGGCAAGATGAGGTGAGAGAGATCTTAGATGCGGGTGCGGTGAGGGCTAGAGAGGTGGCTTTGGCAAATATCGAGAAGATCCGTAAAGCCACGGGTGTGAGGTACTAAAATGGGTGAGATAAATAGCTACTTAAGTGAAGATCATAGAGCTTTAGACGAGCTTTTTGCTTCGCTAGAGGAGGCAGTTGCTAGTGGAGATGCGATGGTGGCTTATGAGAAGTTTTATGAAGATCTAACAAACCACTTTAGTAAAGAGGAGATCGTGCTTTTTCCTATGCTAAATGATGTCGCAAGCGAGGCAAATGAGATGCTAAGATCGTTAGAGATGGAGCATGAACAACAGCGAGAGATGCTCTTTAAGATGCGTAAGGCACTTGAAAAAGGTGACAAAGATGCGTTTTTTGCCCTCTCTGAGACTCTGCTCATACTTATGCAACAACACAACTTAAAAGAGGAGAGTAACATCTTTACGCTTGCAGATCAGCACTTTGGGCAAGAGGCTAGTTATGTGATAGGGCGAATGAGGAGCGTGGCATATTAGAGATTGCTTTGTTGCGATTGTGGATTGTCACTGCGAGGAACAAAGTGAAGAGTCATCCTCGCGTAAGCGGGGATCCACTTTCATCAAATAAGTCTGGATCCCCGTGTCAAGCACGAGAATGACGACGGGTCATAGTCATCGCGAGGCAACTTGTTGCCGTGGCGATCTAAGATGAAGCAGTCTAGGTTATCTTATTGGTAGGATCGGTTATTTATAATTTACTATGGAGTCAAATATGTTTATACAAAAAGAGTTAAAAAATGTTGAGGCAGTGCCACAAAAGGCGGGAAGAGGCGTGAGTATGCGAATGCTACTATCTAGCGATGAGGCACCAAACTTTGCGATGCGAAACTTCATCATCGAAGCGGGCGGGTTTATGCCGCTGCATACTAACAGCGTGGAGCATGAGCAGTATGTGCTAAGTGGGCGAGCTAAGGTTCAGGTGGGTAGCGAGTTTGTAGAAGCTAGTGCGGGTGATGTGCTACTGATCCCTGCTGGACTGGAGCATAGTTATGAGGTGATCGGCGATGAAGCATATAGCTTTTTGTGTCTAGTACCAAACAAGGAAGATACGATCAGGGTTATTTAGAGTTTGATCGTTTAAAGTTATATATTTATGATAAAATTTCATAATAATAGGAGAAAAGAAAGAGGCTAGTTATGAGTGTTGTTATTAATATTAAACAAGAGCTTAACAGTTTGGATTTTGCTGGTTCTAGAGGAAGTGGCGAGAAGATCCGCGAAAAGATGAAACCTGTGCTAGATAGAAAAGAGAGTTTAACACTAGATTTTGGCGGTATTGATAGCATTACACAATCCTTTGCAGATGAGATAGTAGGCATTTTTGTCCGTGCTTTTGGCATAGAGTATATAAAAGATTTTCTTCGTTTAAATAATGCAAATGAGTCAATTAAACATACACTAAATTTTGTGATCTCATATAGCAAAAGGAAGATGGCTTAACTAAAAAAGCCCTCTTCATCATCTATGTACATACATTTTTTTATTAGCTGATCGAACTCATACTCTGTATTTTGTTCTATAAACTCAAAGGCTACAACTGTCCCACCCCAGCTATCTTGTAGTGTGTTTGTTGTTATTTGATTGTTTTTGTATCTTAGTATCCCTCTGTTTGAGATTATAACTACTTGACCTTTTATTGCTTTAATGATCTCCATTAGAGCGTATAGACCATACCCAGCATTTCTTTCATGTCCATACATACTATTAGATGATGCTGTTACTCCCATTTCTATGGCTTTTTTGATCGCCTCTTCATCGGTTTTTATCTCTGAAAATTTGTTGCCTATGTGCTCTAAAAAACCAACACCAGAGTCAGCTACGGCAACTTGAACCTTTCTTTTTTGAGGATAGTATTGAGCCATAGTAAAGCCACCATTTGGGCTTCCTGAGTGATCGGCTACATTGTTGAGTATCTCCGCTATAAGATACTGAAGATACTTTTTTAGATCTTTTTGGTCTGCTAGATCTAGATCTTTAAAGTTTGTTAGGATTGTTGAGGTTAGATGTGTGGTTATATTTTCTACATCTCCTCTATGTTTTACTTGCTCTATTGAGCTGTATCTTCCGTTTTGCTCTATATTACCACTGAGTATTACTCTTGTATAGTCATTTAGGTTTTGGCAACATCTGATATATTTTTATCTGTTTGGTATGCTTTTATCATCGAGACCGCGATTGGTTCAGCCCAAGTTATATTGCAAATACCAAACCCTGCTTCTGTAAAGTAGTTTAGCCTATTATGAATGTTGGAGAGTTTTATTTCCATATTTAGCCTGTTTGACTAGCAAGATTTTTTCTTGCTAGTGCTTAGTAAAGCCCAAAACGCCCATCATTGCGTTTGTAGAGTACCCTTGTTTTACCATCATTGTCCAAAAATATCTCAAATAGTTTCCCGCTCTCCTTTAGATCATTTAGCACATCTTCTGGCTCGCGTGGCTTGTATAGCTCTAGTCTAACAGGGACGATCTCATCTTCTAGTGCTTCGCTAGCTTCGCTTAAGTTGGTGCTTTGGAGTGATGAGGCTTTGGCTTCGTTGAGTCCATCTTTGTAGTGGTAGTTTTCTTTGTCATGTATGCGTCTGAGTGCTTTTTTGGCACGATCTGTTGCTTTGTCGATGGCAGCGTACATATCTAGATCTGCTTGTGAGATGACGATGGAGTTTTTGCCTGCTATGTGAAGTACTAGCTCGATGGAGTGGGACTCTTTGGACTTTTTGGTCTCTGTGGAAGCCACCACGCCAGCGGAGATGATCTCTAGTTGGTAGAGGCTTAGTGCTTCGAGTGATTTGGCGATGTATTCTCGCAGAGCGTCGCTTAGTTCTAGTTTGCGTGCTGTGATAGTTATGTTCATGATTTACCCCTTTTATTGGTGGACTATTATAGCATAACGAGGTGCAGAGTGTGGCAAATGGGAGAGGTTGTTTTTGTCAATACTTTGCCTACCACCCGTCACTGTGAGGCTTTGCAAAAGCCGTGGCAGCCTAACCTCCCGCACTACAATTATTGCAATCTGCCATATTTTCACACCTTTCACACCTTTTTGTGCTAAGATTTTGCAAATCTTTAGAGGATCAAACTATGAGAGAAGATCAAAA